>NZ_CP073104.1:671666-1343333 GCF_018138145.1 Pseudomonas sp. SCA2728.1_7
TCTGGAAATCCCCCATGACAAGTTGAATGTGAATGGCGGTGCTTGTGCTTTGGGTCATCCGATCGGTGCGTCGGGGGCGCGGATTCTGGTGACGTTGCTGTCGGCGCTGCGCCAGAAGAAGCTCAAACGCGGTATCGCGGCGATCTGCATTGGCGGCGGCGAAGCCACGGCCATGGCTGTGGAATGCCTTTACTGAGCCCAACACCAATCCCCTTGTAGGAGTGAGCCTGCTCGCGATAGCGTCTTTTCAGTCAATAATGATCTGTCTGATCCACCGCTATCGCGAGCAGGCTCACTCCTACAGGGAAAGCGGTGCGACTGATATTTAAGGATTCACCATGATTCCCAACGAAGACCAAACCCAGATCCGCGACATGGCCCGGCAGTTCGCTGAGGAACGCCTCAAGCCGTTCGCCGCCGAGTGGGATCGCGAGCACCGTTTCCCCAAGGAAGCCATCGGCGAGATGGCCGAGCTGGGCTTCTTCGGCATGCTCGTGCCGGAGCAGTGGGGCGGTTGCGACACCGGTTATCTGGCCTACGCCATGGCCCTGGAAGAAATCGCCGCCGGCGACGGCGCCTGCTCGACGATCATGAGCGTGCACAACTCGGTGGGTTGTGTGCCGATCCTCAAGTTCGGCAACGATGATCAACGTGAACGTTTTCTAAAACCATTGGCCAGCGGCGCCATGCTCGGCGCCTTCGCATTGACCGAACCGCAGGCCGGTTCCGACGCCAGCAGCCTGAAAACCCGTGCACGGCTGGAAGGTGATCACTATGTGCTGAATGGCTGCAAACAGTTCATCACCTCCGGGCAAAACGCCGGGATCGTGATTGTGTTTGCGGTGACCGATCCGAGTGCCGGCAAACGCGGCATCACTGCGTTTATCGTGCCGACCGATTCGCCGGGCTACAAAGTCGCTCGCGTCGAAGACAAGCTCGGTCAACACGCGTCCGACACCTGCCAGATTCTTTTCGAGGATGTGAAGGTGCCGGTGGCTAACCGCCTGGGTGAAGAGGGCGAGGGCTACAAGATTGCTCTGGCCAACCTTGAAGGCGGGCGCGTTGGCATCGCCTCGCAATCGGTGGGCATGGCCCGCGCCGCATTTGAAGCGGCGCGCGATTACGCCCGTGAGCGCGACACCTTCGGCAAGCCGATCATCGAGCATCAAGCCGTAGCATTCCGCCTAGCCGACATGGCCACGCAAATTGCCGTCGCCCGGCAGATGGTGCATTACGCCGCCGCCCTGCGCGACAGCGGCCAACCGGCGCTGGTCGAGGCCTCCATGGCGAAACTGTTCGCTTCGGAAATGGCCGAAAAGGTCTGCTCGATGGCGTTGCAAACTCTCGGTGGATACGGTTACCTCAACGACTTCCCGCTGGAGCGCATCTACCGCGACGTGCGCGTCTGCCAAATCTACGAAGGCACCAGCGATATTCAGCGCATGGTCATTTCGCGCAATCTTTAAGAAGGAATTTGTTTATGACTTACGAAACCATTCTGCTCGAAACACACGGCCGCGTTGGCCTGATCACCCTCAACCGCCCGCAGGCGTTGAATGCGCTGAATGCGCAACTGGTCCATGAAGTGAATCAGGCCCTTGATGCGCTGGAAGCCGATGCGAACATCGGTTGCATCGTCCTCACCGGTTCGAAAAAGGCCTTTGCCGCCGGTGCCGACATCAAGGAAATGGCCGAACTGACCTATCCGCAGATCTACATGGACGACTTGTTCAGTGACAGCGATCGCGTGGCCAATCGCCGTAAGCCGATCATCGCCGCCGTTAACGGTTTCGCCCTTGGCGGTGGTTGTGAACTGGCGTTGATGTGCGACTTTATTCTGGCTGGCGACAACGCCAGATTCGGCCAACCGGAAATCAACCTCGGCGTGTTGCCGGGGATGGGCGGCACCCAGCGCCTGACCCGCGCGGTCGGTAAAGCCAAGGCTATGGAGATGTGCCTGAGCGGGCGCTTGATCGATGCGGTAGAAGCCGAGCGTTGCGGCATCGTTGCGCGGATTGTGCCGAGCGATGAGTTGCTGGACGAAGCGCTGAAGGTTGCAGCGGTGATTGCCAGCAAGTCGCTGCCGATTGCGATGATGATCAAGGAGAGCGTGAATCGTGCCTTTGAAGTGAACCTGACGGAAGGCGTGCGTTTCGAGCGTCGGGTGTTCCATGCGGCGTTTGCCACGCAGGATCAGAAGGAAGGGATGGCGGCGTTTATTGCCAAGCGTGAGGCTGCGTTCAAAGGCAAGTAACGCGTCTAAAGCGAAAAGCCCCTCACCCTAACCCTCTCCCGGAGGGAGAGGGGACTGATTGGGGGATATTGATGATCTGCGCCGACCTGAAAGAACTTTACTGAATCCCTGATCGACCTGGTTTATCCAATCGATAATCGACGCGGTCTTTCAGGTCGATGGATAACGCCAGATACCTCGGTCGGCCCCCTTTCCCGGAGAGCGAAGGCTGCGGAGGTACGCCGACCTGAAGGTGCTTTATTGAATCCATAATCGACCCGGTCTTTCAGGTCGATGGATAACGCCAGACACTTCGGTCGGCTCCCTCTCCCTCTGGGAGAGGGCTGGGGTGAGGGAGAGGGGCCAACACCATTACAACTGATAGTTCTTCAACTCCCGCGCAATCACCATCCGCTGAATCTCGCTCGAGCCTTCATAGATCTGGGTAATCCGCGCATCGCGGTAGTACTTCTCGACCGGATAATCTTCCAGATACCCATACCCGCCATGAATCTGGATCGCCGACGAACACACCTTCTCGGCCATTTCCGACGCAAACAACTTGGCCTGTGAGGCCTCGGACAAACACGGCTTGCCCGCCGTCCGCAGTCGCGCCGCATGCAGAATCATCAGCCGCGCCGCATTGATCTGCATGTGCATGTCGGCCAGCAGGTTGGCGATGCTCTGGTGCTCATTGATCGGTTTGCCGAACTGGATGCGATCGCGCGAATACACCAGCGCCGCTTCAAACGCCGCCCGAGCGATACCCAAAGCCTGAGCGGCGATGCCGATGCGTCCGCCTTCAAGGTTGGACAGGGCAATCGCCAGACCTTTGCCACGCTCACCGAGCAGGTTGGCCTCGGGAATGCTGCAGTTGTTCAGCGTCACCGCGCAGGTATCAGAAGCGCGGATGCCCATCTTGTGTTCGGTGCGATCAACGATGAAACCCGCTGTATCGGTCGGCACCAGAAACGCCGAAATGCCTTTCTTGCCCAGATCCGGATCCGTCACCGCAAACACGATCGCCAGCTTCGCCCGTTTGCCGTTGCTGACAAATTGCTTGGCGCCATTGATCACCCACTGGCCGTCACGCAGTTCGGCGCGGGTGCGCAGGTTGTGCGCTTCGGAGCCGGCCTGCGGCTCGGTCAGGCAGAAGCAGCCGATGGTTTGCCCGCTGGCCAGATCCGCCAGCCAGGTCTGTTTCTGTGCTTCGCTGCCGTAATTGAGCACCGGGCCGCAGCCGACCGAGTTGTGGATGCTCATGAAGGCGCCGGTCGCGCCATCACCCGCGGAAATCTCTTCCACGGCCAAGGCATAGGCGACGTAATCGACGTAGGTGCCACCCCATTCTTCAGGGACGACCATGCCGAGCAAACCCAGTTCGCCCATCTTCGCGACCAGCGCGTCATCGATCCAGCCAGCCTTTTCCCACGCCTGCGCATGGGGTGCGATTTCACCACGGGCAAAGTCCCGGGCCATGTCGCGGATCATTACTTGTTCTTCAGTCAATTCGAGATCGTGCATGGCTCAGCTCCCGCTCTCATCAAAGCCTTGGAAGAAACTCGCGACATGCCTAGCGTCCAGCGCAGCGAGGGTCGGCGGGTTCCAGCGCGGTGTCTTGTCTTTATCGATCAGCAGCGCGCGCACGCCTTCGATCAGGTCGCCACGGGTGAACCACTGACGATCCAGATGCAGCTCCAGAGCGAAGCAATGTTCCAGGCTCAGATGGCGCCCACGACGGAGCATCTCCAGCGTAACGGCCATGGCCAGCGGCGAGCGGGTTTCCAGCAAGTCAGCGGTGGTGGTCGCCCATTCGTGGCTGTCGGCGACGGTCACCGCGCGCAATTGCTCGACCATGCTCGGCACGTCCGGCAGGGCGAAAAAGTGATCGATGGCCGGGCGCAAGGTCTCAAGTGGCGCATCGGGCAAGGTCTGCACGGCGTGTTTGGCCAGCAGGTTCTGCAGCGCTTTCAGCGGCGTGTCCTGCCACTCCATCACATCGAGTTTTTCATCGAGCAGCGCCAGTTTGCTGCTGTCCAGATACCAGTCGGCGAGGCCGCAATACAGCGCATCGGCGGCACGGATCTGCACGCCGCTGACGCCCAGGTAAATCCCCAGCTCACCGGGAATGCGCGGCAGGAAATAACTGCCACCGACATCCGGGAAATAACCGATGGCCACTTCCGGCATCGCCAGGCGGCTCCTCTCGGTGACCACGCGCAGATCGGCGCCTTGCACCAGGCCCATGCCGCCGCCGAGGACAAAACCGTCCATCAGCGCCAGCACCGGTTTGCGGTAGTGATGAATCGTCAGGTCGAGGGCGTATTCCTCGACAAAGAAATCTTCATGCAGCGTGTCGCCGCTTTTGAAACTGTCGTACAGCGAACGAATATCGCCACCGGCGCAGAAGGCTTTTTCACCGGCACCGCGCAGCACAACGGCGTGGACATCGGCGTCAGTCGCCCAGGCATCGAGCTGCTGTTGCAGCAAACGCACCATGTCGAGGGTGATGGCATTGAGGCCGGCGGGGCGGTTGAGGGTCAGGTGACCGATGTGGTTGCGAACGTCGGCCAGCACTTCGTGTTGCGTGGCATCCATGGACGGTGTCCGCTGGGATGAAGCCTGAGCTGTCATCAGTAACTCCCTGCTTTTATTGTCTTTATTCGAGAAGCTCGCGCGCGAGCGTTACCGGATCGTAACAGTGCAAATTTGCCGTGTACAACCGGGATATTCGCAGGGGGAGTTTGCGTTTTTGCCTTGGTCGAAATGTGCGCGCTCATGTAGGAGCTGCCGCAGGCTGCGATCTTTTGACTTTGATTTTAAAGATCAAAAGATCGCAGCCTGCGGCAGCTCCTACACGGAGTCAGCGGAAGGTTTGGATAATGCTGCGACGCTTGGCGTGCAGTTCACTGGCGTGGATCAACTGTTCCAGATCCTCGGGGGTGATGTCGATGAACGCCTCCATATCCGCCAGCGCCAGTTTGAGGTCTTCGGCGGTGATCGCGTGACTGTCGACAGGCGCAACGATCGGCGCCGGTTCAGCCGCGCGTTTCGGGTAACGAATCCGCGTCAGGTTGTTGTAGGCCAAGGCGCTGAGCAGCATGCACGCCGCGCCGAGCATCACCGGTTCCATGGCTTTCCAGTCCAGGGCAATAGTCGCCGGATCGGCCAGCACCAACGTCAGGGCCAAGGCGCCAGCGGGCGGATGCAGGCAACGCAGCCAGCACATCAGAATCAGCGCCATGCCCGCCGCCAGACAGGCGCTGCCGAGCGTGCGCCCGAGCACATGGGCCACCAGCAACGCCACAACGCCGGCACACAAGTAGCCGCCGAGAATCGACCAAGGCTGGGCGAGAGCGCCGGACGACACGGCAAACAGCAACACCGCCGAAGCACCCAATGGACCGATCAGGTGATAGGCGACTTCATGGCCGAATACTTGCGCACACAACCACACACTGAACAACGTGCCCAAGGCCATGCCGATGGCGGCACGGCTCCATTCGGTCGGGCGGGTATTGATGGCGGCGGGCAACCAGCGAGCGAGCATGTGAATCCGATCCTTGCAGCAAATTCGAGGCAAAAAAAAGGACTGTCCGGCATATCCGGAAAGCCCTCGAAGCGTTCCAACATTGGGGGAGGAACGTGCACAGTTTGCCGATCAATCTCGATGCTGACAAATTCATATTAATGCAGCTTTAGTGCATTAATTTTGAATTTAAGCGGCGCGACGGCCACTGACGAAGCACAAGTAGCCGCCCACAGCCGCCAGTGCGCTCAGGGCATAGAACATGCTCGGCGCTGGCGTGTGCATCAACAGAAATCCGCACATGACTGGACTGGCCGCACCGCCCAGCGCTGCCAGGTTCTGCGCGCCGTAGTAGCTGCCGCGCAGTTCTTCCGGGGCCAATGTGTCGATGAACAGAAAGTCTGCCGGGTAAATGATCATCTCGCCCAAGGTGAAGATGAACATCGCCACGCACCAACCGACCAGGCTGTCGGCCAGACTGAAGCCGATCAGACCAATGATGAACAACGCGGTGCCCCCGGCGATCCAGTGGCGCAGGTGCTCACGGGTGAGTAATCGACCGACTTGGTACTGCAACACAATCACCGTGATCGCGTTGCAGGCGAGCAGGGCGGCCATGGTGTCCAGCGTCTGTTGTTGGGTGTGGGTCACCAGCAGGTATTGCGACAGGTACAGGGTGAAACGCCCGTGCACCAGCGTGCTGAGCAGGCAGCCCAGGGTAAACAGGATCATCGTGCGGTCGTTTTTCAGGATGATCAGGGTTTTCAGAAAGCTTTGTGGCTGAGCGACCGCGGCGACCGGGCTCACTTCGCGCGCGGCACCGAACAGCAGAAAAATGCTGCCGATGGCAATCGCGCCCGCGACGATAAACGGCGCTGACGGCTGAACGCCGGCGATCACCACGCCGATCATCGGGCCGACGGCGTAACCGATGTTGGTCAGCGTGTAGTTCAGGGAAAACGCCTTGACCCGCTGGCCCACCGGCAGGTTTTCACTGAGGATGGCTTTAGAGCAAATCAGGAACAGCGCCGACGCCGTTTCGCTGATGATCAGCACCAGGGTGACCAGATACAGGTTCTGCGCGAAGGTCAGCAGGATCAGACCGATACCGCTGGAGAGCATGGTCAGGATCAGCAACTGGCGTTTGTCGAGCCGATCGATGATGTAACCACCGTACAGCGACAACAACGTGGCGCTGAACACCGCGATGCCCAACAGCAAACCGACGTCTTGCGGGTTGAGGCCGAGTTTGTTGCTGAGGAACAGCGTCAGTAGCGGACTGATCAGGGCGCGGCTGATGACAACGGTCAGTGAACTGATCATCAACCGGCGGATGAGGCGCGAGTAGGTGGCCACGAAGGGTCAATGTCCTTATTTCAAATGCTTGGCGGGCGTGCGCCATCCTTACCGGGCAATCATCACCGGTCAAGCCGCCATAACACCATTCCCCTGTAGGAGTGAGCCTGCTCGCGATAGCGGTAGATCTGCCAATGAAGTGTTGAATGTGCAGACGCTATCGCGAGCAGGCTCACTCCTACAGGGGATTTGTGTTGTCTTCAGGAAAGGGGCAGGCACATGGCGCAGCGTCGCTCTGGGGGAAATCCGCAGGCGATTTCGGCTTGCAGCGCATCGCGTAAATGGCGATCAGCTTGCGCAAGCGTCAGCTCGACAAATCCCATCCGTTGATAAAACGGCGCATTCCATGGCAAGTCGCGAAACGTGGTCAATGTCACTGAGTTCAACCGCATCACGCGCGCTTGTTCAATGACTGCCGCAACCAGTGCGCGACCCATGCCTTGTCCTTGAAAAGCCTGACTGACGGATAGCTCCTCGATGTGCAGGTGCTGATCGATGTCGACAGCACGAACAAATCCAGTCAGTTGCCCTTCGCTGTTTTCAGCAACCCACACGTATGCCTGTTCGATGGACTGCCGATGTCGGGCAGCATCGGGCACCTCGGCATCAGCCAGCCACGCCAACGGCGGATCAAGACGAAACAATTGCGCTGCCGAACGCTCGATCGCGGGGAGGGCTACCGCGTCAGCAAGGCTGGCGCGGCGTACGTCGAAGGTCATGTTGAGGCGCATCCTGTCGGTCAAGAGCTGGACAGGTTACGGTTTCAGCCACAGCAATACATAGTCGTTTTTGTCGAAACGCCCGTTCAACACCGGCTGCGCGCTTTCCAGCGGCGTGCCCTTGAGGGAGGGCAGATCACTGCGATCCATCATCAGCCAAACCGGGCCTTTGATCGTCTCCAGTTGCTGGATAGAGTCGCTGAACTGCGGTTGCAGATCCTGCCCGATATTGACCATGAACTTGATCGCTTTCGCGTCCTTGCCCATGCCATGCAGTACCAGTGGCGCGGGGTTTTGCTGCACCTGGGCGAACACCGCGCGACTGAACGTCCGGGTGTCGTACAAACGCCGCTCCACCGGTTCAAACACTGCCGAGTACACCGTCCACAACGCCAATACGGCTGACAACGCCAATACCTCGGTGCGCCAACCCCGGATCAATAATCGCGACAACGCCAAAAGCTGCAGCACGCCCAACGCGATCAAAACAATGGAAACCTCACCCAATTGCTCGGGAAAGCGCCGTCGGGCGATCAGCAAAACCACCAGCAGCAAGCCCGGTGTGACCAGCCACAAGCCCATGATCAAGCCGCGCAAATAGTGGAACACCCGCCCATGCGCCACCTGAAACGGATACGCCGCAATGATCGCCGCCATGGGTAGCATCGGCAGCAGATACCGCGCCTTCTTCGCCTGCGGAATCGACAGGCCGACCATCACAATCAGCCCGGCTGCCGCGCAATACTGCACCAGGCGCAGCGCCGGGCCACGCTGCTGCGGTCTGCTCAGCCAGGCCGCTGCCAGCACCAGCAATGCCAGCGGATAGGCCAGCGCATAGTTGCCGAGCGAGCTGGTGAAGTAATACAGCGAACCGCTGACGCCTTCGCTGCCGTCCATGCGCCCCATGAACTGCATGCGGATCACGTCCTGCAGGAACACCGCGCCACCGCTGACCTGCGCCAGCCATAACAACAACCCGACACACGCGGCCAGCCATATCGAAGCCAGTACGCCGAACACCAGCAGCCGCGTCCACTCACGGTTGAGCAGGTAATAGCTGCACAGCATGCCGGTCGGCACCACCAGACCAATCGGCCCGCGAATACCGAAGCCGAGCAACAGCAAAGCGAAAATCAGCAGCCAGTGACGCTTGCCGGCAAAATGATCATGGGCATAACCGAGATAGAACACCGCAAAGGCCACCGCTGCGAGCATCAAGTCCTGCGACACCGCGCGCACTTCAGTGACAAAGCCACTGGTGAGCATCAGCAAGGCAATACTGATCAACGCCCAGCGCCGTGAGTACGGTGCCAGCAGGCGATACATCAACGTCACGATCAGCGCACCGGCGAAGGCACTTGGCGCCCACGCAGTAAACGCATTCACCGCGCCGAACGGCAGCGACAGCAGCCAGATGAACAGCGTCGAAACCGCTGAGTAATCCGCATACGGCTGACCATAGGTGGTCGGAAACACCGTCGGCCCATGGCGCAGCATTTCCTGCGCGAACAACACGAACCGCGAATCGAAACCGATCGGGGCCTGCCCGTGGACCCCGGCCATGAACAATAAAAACGCCAGCAACCCTGCGATCAGGGACTGCCGGCGGATTTCAGGCGATAACGTGATCAAGCGACGTCGGACGCGTGCGGCCACTGTTGCAGCGGGATCGGCAACTTACGCGATTCGCCACGGCCCATCGGGAAGTACTGGAAGCCGTTGCGCGCCAGACGCTCGGCGTCGTACAGATTGCGCCCGTCGAAGATCACCGGGGTGTTGAGGCGCTGTTTGATCAGGTCGAAATCCGGTGCCTTGAACTGCTGCCACTCGGTGCAGATGATCAAGGCATCGGCGCCGGGCAGCACCGATTCCGGCGTGCCCATCAGCATCAGCTTCGATTCGTCCGGGTAAAGGTTCTGGGTTTCCTGCATGGCCTCCGGGTCGAAGGCGCGCACGCTGGCACCGGCCGCCCACAGTTCCTCGAGCAATACACGGCTCGGCGCATCGCGCATGTCGTCGGTGTTGGGTTTGAACGCCAGCCCCCACAGGGCAAAGGTCTTGCCGCGCAGGTCACCCTTGTAGAACGCGTTGATGCGCTCGAACAACTTGTGTTTCTGCCGCTGGTTGATCGCTTCGACCGCTTGCAGCAAATCACTGGAGCAGTGCGCCTCTTCGGCGCTATGGATCAATGCGCGCATGTCTTTCGGGAAGCACGACCCGCCATAACCGCAGCCCGGATAGATGAAGTGGTAACCGATGCGCGTGTCGGCACCGATGCCCTGGCGCACCGATTCGATGTCGGCGCCCAGGTGTTCGGCGAGTTCGGCAATCTGGTTGATGAAGCTGATCTTGGTCGCCAGCATGCAGTTGGCGGCGTACTTGGTCAGCTCGGCGCTGCGCAGATCCATGAACATGATGCGGTCGTGGTTGCGGTTGAACGGCGAGTACAGATCACGCATCACGTCGCGCACTTCATCGCCTTCGCAACCGATAACGATACGGTCCGGACGGCGGCAGTCGGCAACCGCCGAGCCTTCCTTGAGAAATTCCGGGTTGGAGACGATATCGAACTGCAGCAGGCGGCCGACCTTGATCAAGGCTTTTTCGATGTGCGTGCGCAGGGTATCGCCAGTGCCCACCGGCACCGTGGATTTCTCGACGATGATCAACGGCTGCTCACGATGGCGGGCAATCGCATCGCCGACCGAAAGCACGTAACGCAGATCTGCCGAACCGTCCTCACGCGACGGCGTACCCACGGCGATAAACGCCACGCGAGCGTGCTGCACGGCGAGTTGTTCATCGGTGGTGAATTGCAGGCGTTTCGAATCCAGACCTTCGCGCACCAGACTGGCCAGCCCCGGTTCGAAAATGCTGACATGGCCCTGGCGCAACAGCTCGACCTTCTTCTGGTCGACGTCCATGCACACGACATCATGGCCGACCTCGGCCAACACCGCCGCTTGCACCAGACCGACGTAACCGCTGCCAAATACTGTGATTTTCATGGAGCACTCCTGAATTCGGGCGCACGAGCCGGACGAGTGTTGATAGTGATGACCCCGAGCATGACCAGCGCCACGCCCAGTGATTTAGTGAAACTGAAGGATTCGTTGAACAGCGGCAGACTGGCCGCCAGCAAGTACACCAGCGCGTAGCTGATGCTCAGCAGCGAGTAAGCCCGGCCCAGCGGCAGATCGCGCAGGGCGGCGAGCCAGCAGAGCATCGACAGCGCGTAGGCAAAAATCGCCGCGATGACCACGGCCAGCGCGCGCAAATCGAGGCTGTCGATGTACAGCCATTTTTCCGGTGCGGGCAGACGCGTCATGCTCCAGCGCATGCCCAGTTGTGCAGCGCTGACGAGGAACACGCTGCCGAGGGCGAAAGTGATACCGCGACGTTGATTCATGACTGCTGCCCCAGTAAAACCACGCCGCCGATCACCAACGCCACGCCAAACCAATGCTGGCGGTCGATCGGTTCGCGGAAGACGAAGCGCGCGATCAGGGTGATCAGGACAAAGTTGAGGCTGAGCATCGGATAAGCGATGCCGACTTCCAGCCGCTGCAACACCAGCAGCCAGACCAACAGGCCCGAGCCAAGTGCGAACAGGGCCAGCCATAACCACGGCGAGCGCAGTTTGCCGGTCAGCGAAGAATCGCTCCCGCGCCAGCTCTCCACGGCGTACTTCTGCGCGATCTGGCCGAGGCAGGTCAGCAGGCACGCGGCCAACAGCAGCAACAGGCTCATGACGCCTCCTTGGGCAGGATCATGATCACCAGGTTGCCCTGCTCGTAACGGACGCCGTCCTTTGGCAACTTGTCGATTTCGTCCAGTTCGTCCTGCCCCTTGACGCGCATCACCACGCCGACTGAACCGCTGCGGCGCGCCTCACGCATCCACTGTTGTACGTGTTCGGGATCGACCCGCTGTTGAATGCCGTCAGGATAAGCAAGGCCATATTTCAATTCGCCTATCGTGTTGTACAACGCCACTTGCGGGGTTTTCAGGCGCCAGGCCAGTGCCGATGCGGCACCCAGATCGTTGCTCAACAGGTGTTCGGTCTGCGCCAGTTCGCTGACGTGATGCTTGATGAACTGATCCGGCATCTTGTTGGCGACCACCGATTTCGGCAGCGCTGCCGGCAACACGGCGATCAGCAACAGGCTGCCGAGCGCCGGCGCGGCCCAGCATTGCAGCGGCAGAAAGGCTAGCAGCAGGTTGGCGATGATCCAGCCGATCAGTGCGATAAACACCAGCACCATGCTGTGCAGTTCGTGGTCGTAGACCGGTTTGGTCAGTTGCAGGTACACCAGCGCGATCAGCGTGACGACGCCCAGCAACAGATTGAGCAGACCATTGATGCTCAGCGCGCGACCTTGCTCAAGACGCAAGCGGTCGGCCAGCGTATTGCCCAGCAGCAACGCCATCGGCAGCAGGCACGGCAGGATGTAGGTCGGCAGTTTGCCGTTGGCCAGGCTGAAAAACCCCAGCGGCATCAGCAGCCACAGCAACACAAACACGACTTTTGGCTGAACGCGGGTTTGCCATGCCTGCTTGAATGCCGTCGGCAGCAAGCCTACCCACGGCAGACTGAACGCCACCAGCAGCGGCAGATAGAACCACCACGGCGCATCGTGTTGCGCGTCATCACCGGCAAAGCGACGAATATGTTCGTGCCAGAAGAAGAACCGCCAGTAGTCCGGCTCCTGCGCATGCACCGAGAGCACCCACGGCAGGCTGACGAGGATCGCCACGGCAATCGCCACCGGGCCGAACATCAGCAGTTCACGCCAGCGTTTTTGCCAGAGCATCCACGGCAGGGCGATCAACACCGGCAGCAGCCAGGCGAGGAATCCCTTGGTCATGAAACCCATGCCACACGCCAGCCCCAATACCGCCCAGGCCGCCATGCGCTTGCCGCTGGTGTGGCTGTCGAGGGCAAACCACAGCGCCACCAGACTGAGGTTGACCCAGAAGGTGAATTGCGGATCGAGGTTGGCGTAACCGGCCTGACCGGCGACCACGGTAAAACTCATGTAGAGCAGGGCGCAGACGAAACTTTTGCGCGGTTCGTTCCATAAACGTCGGGCGACCAGATAGCACAGCAGCACACTCAACCCGGTGCTCAGCGCCGACGCGAAACGCACACCGAACAGGTTTTGCCCAAACAACTCCTGACCCAGCGCGATCATCCAGTAACCGGCAATCGGCTTCTCGAAATAACGCAGGCTCATGAAGTGCGGCGATACCCAGTTGCCACTGAGCAGCATGTCCTGGCTGATCTGTGCGTAACGGGTTTCGTCGGGAATCCACAAGCCGTGCGTGCCCAGCGGCAGCAGATAGGCCAGCAAGCAAATGACCAGCAACAGCAGTGGCAGCGTCCAGCGTTTAGTCATGCGCCTTGCACTCCCAGCCAGCCTTCACGGCCGTCGAGGGCGCCGCGTTGCACGCGACCCACGGGCAAGGTGTTGAAGAACTCGGGCAGCAAATCGCCCAGCGGTTTGAAATCGATATCTCGCTGGCGCGCATCGGCCAGCAATTGACGAAAATCTTCAGCCATCAGAATCCCTTCTACTTCGGCGTGAATGGTGTAGACGTTGAGCTGTTGCGGGCGAAAGTGGTCGAGGATGAAATCGTTGAAGTCCCGCGCCGCTACGATCGGGCCGACGACCTCGTCGAAGGTCGGCAAATCCACCGGAATCTGCGGTGTACCCGGCGTGCCGTCGGCCAGCAACGGGCGAAACAGGCGTTGCCCACGGCAATCGCTGTTGTAGCGAAAGCCGAAGGCTTGTTTGGCCTCGATCACGCGCTCGTCGGCACGCCAACCGGCGGCGGCCGAACACTCGACTTTCTCGCCGAGGATGTCGCTCAAGGTGTCGACGCCCTGACGGATCTGCTCGATCAGTTGCGCATTGCTCCAGCGCCCGGCATTGGCCTGCCAGCCGTGGTGATCCCACGCATGCAGGCCCACTTCATGACCGGCATCGCGGGCCTGACGCATCAGGTGCCCGAGGTCACGGCCAATCGGTTTGCCCGGCCACGCGGTGCCAGCTAGCAGAATGTCCCAGCCGTACAGGCCGGCGGCGTTGGAGCGGAGCATTTTCCAGAGGAACTGCGGGCGGATCAGGCGCCACAGATGCCGGCCCATGTTGTCCGGGCCGACACTGAAGAAGAACGTTGCCTTGATCTGCGCCTCGTCGAGCATTTCCAGCAGACGCGGCACCCCTTCACGGGTGCCGCGATAGGTATCGACGTCGATACGAAGGCCTGCCTGCATTAGCGCTTGTCCGCTTGTTCGAGCATGGCTTCACGCAAGAAGAAGTCGAGCGTGTTGCCAATGGTCTCGCGCATTTCCACGGTCGGCGTCCAGTCGAGCAGACGCTTGGCGTTGGCAATGCTGGGTTTGCGGTGCTCGACGTCCTGGTAACCGGCGCCGTAGAACGCCTTGCTTTCCACGTCGCGGAAACCGGCGAACGGCGGGAAGTTATCGCGCAGCGGATGCGCTTCGAACTGACGCAGCAGCTCTTCGCCCAACTGACGGATGCTGGCTTCGTTGTCCGGGTTGCCGATGTTGATGATCTGGCCGTTGCAGACGTCGTTGTCGTTATCGATGATCCGTGCCAGCGCCTCGACGCCATCAGCGATGTCGGTGAAGCAGCGTTTCTGCTCGCCGCCGTCGAACAGACGAATCGGCGTGCCTTCGACCAGATTGAGGATCAATTGGGTGATGGCGCGCGAACTGCCGATGCGTGCCGAATCCAGACGATCAAGGCGCGGCCCCATCCAGTTGAAAGGACGGAACAGGGTGAAATTCAAACCCTTGGCGCCGTAGGCCCAGATCACCCGGTCGAGCAGTTGTTTGGACACCGAGTAGATCCAGCGCTGCTTGTTGATCGGGCCGACCACCAGGTTGGAAGTGTCCTCATCGAAGTGTTTGTCCTGGCACATGCCATAGACTTCCGAGGTCGACGGGAAGATCACG
The DNA here is from genome assembly GCF_018138145.1 of Pseudomonas sp. SCA2728.1_7. Classification (NCBI taxonomy): domain Bacteria; kingdom Pseudomonadati; phylum Pseudomonadota; class Gammaproteobacteria; order Pseudomonadales; family Pseudomonadaceae; genus Pseudomonas; species Pseudomonas sp. SCA2728.1_7. The sequence continues at coordinate 686,489 of NZ_CP073104.1, forward strand.
CGCTTGTTGTACTTGACGCAGTAGCGCACCAGTTTCAGGTTTTCTTCGAAGTCGAGTTCGAACACACGCAGCGGGTTGCGGGTGTATTCGATCGGTGTAGCGATGGCCACCAGCGGCAGGACCACGTCGCACTTCTTGATGTGGTACTCGATCCACTCGGAGTGAATGCTGATGTCGCCTTCGACGTAGTGGAAGTGCGGATGGCTGCGCAGACGGTCGATGGCGTCGGAACCGATGTCCAGACCATAGACTTCATAGCGATCATCACGCAGCAGACGCTCGGACAAGTGATTGCCGATAAAGCCGTTGACGCCAAGGATCAGCACGCGGGTGCGACGTGGCGCACGACCGGATTCAGCGCCGCGCAGCAGCGAGCCGTCGACCAGACCGAGTTCATTGGCCAGTTGCGGGCCACTGAGAAAAAGACCGTTATCGTTGCGTTGGCCGGAGAGGATCACCAGCGAATCTTCGCCGCAGGCAATGCGCAGCGGGTCGACGCTGATCACCCGGCCCGGTGCCTGGCCGTCATTGCCTTTGACGACTTCGGCGCTCCAGACGATGAGTTTGTGCTCGCCGACCGCGCAGAACGCGCCCGGATACGGTTGGGTCACCGCACGCACCAGGTTGAACAGTTGCTCGGCCGGTTGCGCCCAGACCAGTTTGCCGTCCGCTGCGCTGCGACGACCGAATACCGTCGCTTTGGATTCGTCTTGCGGGGTTTCGCTGATCTTGCCTTGCAGCATGGCTGGCAAGGTGTCGCGCAGCAGATCCGTCGCGGCGATGCGCAATTTGCCGTGCAGGCTCAGCGCGGTGTCGCTGCGTTCGATGGCCACGCGCTGCTGGGCAACGATGGCGCCGGCATCGGCACGTTTGACCATGCGGTGCAGGGTGACGCCGGTTTCGGTCTCGCCGTTGACCAGCACCCAGTTGGCTGGGGCGCGGCCACGGTAGCTTGGCAGCAACGAGCCGTGCAGGTTGAACGCGCCTTTTTTGGCCACGGCCAGCAACGACTCGCTCAGCAGGTTGCGGTAGTAGAAGGAGAAGATGTACTCAGGGGCGAGCTTGGCAATGCGCTCGATCCACAATGGATGGTTGACGTCTTCCGGCGCGTGCACCGCGATGCCTTTGCTGGCGCACAGTTGCGCAACCGATCCGTAAAACGCGTTTTCTTTCGGGTCATCCGCGTGAGTGAACACCGCTGCGATGTCATAGCCGCTGTCGAGCAGGCCTTGAATGCCGGCGCAGCCAATGTCGTGGTAAGCGAAGACAACAGTTTTTGCACTCATGAGTGAACCTGACCGGTAGTAGAAGTAGAAGAGAGACCGTCAACAGTGACCGCAGGCGCCGGCTCGGCGGCGTGGCTGCGCAAGACTTTTTCAATGAAGAAACGCGGGCGGGCGCGCACGTCGCTGTACATGCGCCCCAGGTATTCGCCGAGCAGGCCCATGCCGATGAACTGGCCACCGGTGAACACGAACAGCACGGCGAACAGCACAAACATGCCGTCACCGGCCCATCCGGAACCGAAGGCCAGACGCATGACGATCAACGCAAAAGCAAACAGCAATCCAAGCCCGGCCATGGTGAAACCGACGATGCTCAGCAGGCGCAACGGCGTAGTGGTCATGCAGGTGATCAGGTCGAACATCAGGTTGATCAAACGCATCGGGCTGTACTTCGAATCGCCGTGCTCACGTTCGGCGTGGGCGACGACGATTTCGGTGGTGTGGCGGGCGAAGCTGTTGGCCAGAATCGGGATGAAGGTGCTGCGTTCACGGCAGGCGAGCATCGCGTCGATGATCGTCCGCCGGTAAGCGCGGAGCATGCAGCCGTAGTCGCTCATGGCGACGCCGGTAGAGCGCTGCACGGCGAGGTTGATCAGCTTCGACGGATAGCGACGCAGGGCCGAATCCTGACGATTACCGCGCACGGTGCCGACAACGTCGTAACCCTTTTCGGCTTCGGCGACCAGGCGCGGGATTTCTTCCGGCGGGTTCTGCAGGTCGGCGTCGAGGGTGATGACGACATCGCCTTTGCATTGCTCGAAACCGGCCATGATTGCCGCGTGCTGGCCGTAGTTGCGGTTGAGAATGACGGCCACAAACGGGCTGTCTTCACGGGTGGCGGCTTCTTCAAGAATATTCGCGGATTCGTCACGGCTGCCGTCGTCGACGAGGACGATTTCATAATCGTGACGCAGCATGCGGCAGGCCGCTTCGGTGCGGCGCAGCAGTTCCGGCAGGCTGTCCTGTTCGTTGTAGACCGGGATAACGATCGAAACACAGCGGATCGGATAAGGTTTCACGGGCGTTTGTCCATAAGGGTGGCGATGGCGCCGACCACGCGATCAAGGTCCTGATCGCTCATGTCGGGGAACAGCGGAATCGAACACAGCCGCGCCGAGTTCCATTCGGTGTCGGGCAGGTAGAGGTCAGGGTCACGCTGGCGATACCAGGTGTGCAGGTGGGTGGCGATGAAATGGATACCGGTGCCGATGCCTTGGTCCTGCAAACCTTGCATGAAGGCTTCGCGGTCGATGCCGCAGCGCTCGCTGTCGATGCGCAGGATGAACAGGTGCCAGGCGTGGGTTTGTGCGTAGGCGGGCACGGCCAGCGGTTGCACCGGCAGGCCTTCGAGTTTTTGCCGGTAGGCGGCGGCCAATTCAGTGCGACGGGCGTTGATCGCGTCCAGACGCTCAAGCTGCACCAACGCAATCGCGGCGTTGATGTCGGCGAGGTTGTATTTGAACCCCGGCTCCATCACTTGGGCCTGCGGCTTGCGGCCACCGGTCAGGCGATCGTAGGCGTCGACGCCCAGACCGTGGAACTTGAGCATGCGCACGCGGCGGGCCAGGGCTTCGTTATCGGTGACGAACATCGCGCCTTCGGCACAGGTCATGTTCTTGATCGCGTGGAAGGAGAAAATCGCCGTGCCCTGCGAGCCGACGTGACGTCCCTTGTAGCGGGTACCAGCAGCGTGGGCGGCGTCTTCGATGACGGCGATGCCGTGTTTGTCGGCCAGCGCGTACAGCGGATCAAGATCAAATGCGGCGCCGGCGTAATGCACCGGGATGATCGCTTTGGTGCGTGGGGTGATGGCGGCTTCGATGCGTGCGGCGTCGGTCATCAAGGTGTCGCGATCAACGTCGACGAACACCGGTGTGGCGCCGAGCAGCGAGATCATGTTGGCGGTCGACACCCAGGTCTGCGACGGAGTGATGACTTCGTCACCCGGGCCAATGCCCAGGGCCAGCAAGGTGATGTGCATGCCGCCGGTGGCGGACGAAAGTGCCACCGCATGCCGACAGCCAACGTATTGCGCGAATTGTTCTTCGAGTGCCTGATTTTTTGGTCCGGTGGTGATCCAGCCGGAACGCAATACTTGCTCTACGGCTGCAATTTCTTCATCGCCGATACTCGGACGAGAAAAGGGGAGAAACGCCTGACTCATGAACACCTCATCACAAACAATCAGAAGAAAACCAAGTCGACAAACTGGATCCAATCTCAGCGTAGACGCAAAAAATACCTTTGCATCAATAAGTTGCTGATACGACTTACCGTCGGGGTTCGGTTGACTTTTGTGGCTTCGCGCGGCAGTTTGGACGGCGCCGGCACGGGATCTGTTGGAATTAAGGTTAAGCCCGTTTTTGTGAAAGGAACATGAAAAACCGGTCGGCGAATCGTTTATCTAGAACTCATACAGCCGCTGTTCAGACTTCTACCGTTTATCGTCGTTTTTAGTAGAAAAGTCCTACAGAAGTGTCCCCTTTATAGGGGAAATGTTGCAGTTGTTAGTTGCTGTGTTGAATTGTTTTTACTCAAGGCCTTTACGTTTGACTGACTTGTCCGTTGTACCGCTGCAAACCCGCCAAACCAATCCGATGACCCTGTATCTGGCGCGCCTGGCCCCCTCCAGCCAGTTGACCATGCGCTACGTTTTGCAGGATGCGGCCGACCGTCTCGGCTTTGAAGACATGAATGTCGAGGATATTCCCTGGCACGCATTACAACCTGAAGATGTGGTCGCCCTGGTTGCCGCATTGCGCGAAGACAACTATGCGCCGAATACTTCTTCGCTTTATGTAAATGCCGTGCGTGGGGTGATGAATGAAGCGTGGCGCATGAGTTTGATCACTCAGGATCATCTGCTGAAAATGCGTTCGGTAAAAGGTATTGCCGGCACGCGCTTGTCGCAGGGGCGCAACTTGAAGCGCACTTTGATCCATGAATTGATGGAAGTGTGCGCTGCCGATCCGCGCCCGCAGGGGCTGCGCGACGCGGCGGTGATTGCGTTGTTGTACGGCACCGGCATGCGTAAATCGGAGTCGGTGGATCTGGACTTGAATCAGGTCGACTTTACTGAGCGCAGCCTGACCGTCACCGGCAAAGGCAATAAACAACTGATCAAGTACGCGCCGGCCTGGGCGTTCGCCAAACTCGATGCGTGGCTGGAGCTGCGCCGCTCGCAACTCAAGGAAGGCGAGAGCGATGATGCCTTTCTGTTCAATCGTATCCGTCGCGGCAGCCATATCACTCGCGAGCGCATCACCAAACACGCGATTTACTACATCGCCCGTCAGCGCGGCACGCAGGTCGGGGTGAAGATCATGCCCCACGACTTCCGCCGCTCGTTCATCACGCGGGTGATCGAAGAACATGATCTGTCGATCGCCCAGAAGCTGGCGCACCACAGCAACATCCAGACCACCGCCAACTACGATGTGCGCGATGACAACGAGCGGCGGCGAGCGGTGGATCGCTTCGATCTGTGATCAGGGAATCGCGAAGACGTGAGCCGCACCGAGTACCGATAACTGCACGTCGCTGCCAGCGGGTGGCGCGTGCATGCCGGAGCTGCGTACCAGCAGCGAACGGCCGAGATCCTGACTGACCGGCGAGCGCAGTTCGACGGTGAGGGTGCAGGTGTTGCCAGCGAAGTCGCGTTCGGTGACCACGGCGGGGCAGCCTTGTGTGCCGAGTACGGCGCCGGACAACTGCAACTGTTCGGGCCTGAGCATGATCTGCGCGTTGCCGATAAATCCGTTGCTGTTCACCGGCACCTGGCCGAGATCGCAGTGGGCCAGACCGGATTCGATCCGCGCCGGCATGACCACGGCTTCACCGAGAAAATGCGCGGTCTGCTCGTCGTGCGGGTATCGGTAAAGATCCATCGGATGCCCCGATTGCACCAGCCGCCCGCCGCGCATCACTGCCAACTGATCGGCAAATGACAGCGCTTCGCCCTGATCATGGGTGACCAGAATCGTCGTGACGCCAGCGTCCTCGAGCAAGCGCGCGACCATTTTGCGCATGGCGCTGCGCAGGCCAGTGTCGAGGGCGGAGAAGGGCTCATCGAGCAGCATCAGTCGCGGTTGTTGCGCCAATGCCCGAGCAAGGGAAACCCGTTGCTGCTGGCCGCCGGACAGCTCATGGGGCCAACGGTTGGCCATGTTGGCGTCCAGCGAAACGCTGTCCATCAATGCCTTGATCCGTTCCTCTCTGGCGGTGCCGGTCAGCGTCAGGCCGAAACCGATGTTGGCGGCGACGGTCATGTGCGGAAACAGCGCGCCGTCCTGCGGCACATAGCCGATCTGCCGTTGGTAAGCGGGCACGGCGTGAGTGCTGTCGACCAGCACCTGACCGTTGAGCGTGAGGCTACCGGCATCAGGGAATTCAAACCCGGCAATTATCCGCAGCAGCGTGGTTTTGCCTGAGCCGGACGGGCCGACAATCACCGTGCGGCTGCCGGTCGGTACCGACAGGCAGATGTCATCCAGCGCTTTCTGCGCGCCAAAGGACTTGTTCAGAGAAATCAGTTCGAGTGCGTTCATCGGCCAGCGGTGCGCCTGGATTGGTGATAGAGAATGGCCGTCAGCGGCAACGAAAGCAGCACCATCAACAGTGCGTAAGGCGCGGCGGCGGCGTAATCGATTTCGCTGGTCATGGCCCAGAAACCGGTAGCCAAGGTGCGGGTGCCGTTGGGGGCGAGCAGCAAAGTGGCGGTCAGTTCATTGGTGATCGCCAAAAACACCAGCGCGGCGCCGGCGGCAGCACCCGGCGCGGCAAGACGCAGGGTGATCAGCCATAAGGCACGCAACGGCGATCGACCGAGGCTTTGCGCAATGTTCTCCAGCTCCACTGGCGCCTGGGCAAAACCGGCACGCAGGCTGACCAATGCGCGGGGCAGGAACATCAGCAGATAGGCGAGCAGCACGGTGATGGTGGTCTGGTAGATCGGCCGGGCGAAATGGATGGTCACGGTGACCAACGCGAGTGCCACAACAATCCCCGGCAGCGAACTGGTGATGTAGTTGCAGCCTTCAAGCAAGCGCTGCAATTTGCCCGGCGCGCGGATCGACAGCCAGGCAATCGGAATCGCCGCCAGACTGGTCAACAGCGCACCGGCGACGCCGAACGACAGGGTTTGCAACAGCGCGGGCACCAGTTCATCACCGCCCCACACGTCCCAGCCACCGGCAATCAACCAGCGACTCAACGTCAGCAACGGCACGCCGAGAGCGAGCAGACAGGTTAGTCCTTGCAGACCGAGCCCGAGGATCACGCTGCCACGACCGAGCCGCACCGTGCGTTGTTCGCGCGCGCTGCCGGAACCCACGCGGGCATAGCGCGCCTTGCCCCGGGCGGCGGATTCGACGGTGAGCATGGCCAGACAACACAACGCCAGAACACCCGCCAGCATGTTCGCTGCCGGGCCGTTGAAGGTCGATTTGAACTGGTCGAAAATCGCCGTGGTGAAGGTGTCGAAGCGGATCATTGCGTACAGGCCGTACTCGGCCAGCAAGTGCAAGCCGACCAGCAATGCACCGCCGCAGATCGCCAGACGCAACTGTGGCAACACCACCCGGAAAAACACCGCCCAAGGCTTGAGACCCAAGGATTCGGCAACGTCCTCAATCGCCGGGTCGAGGCGACGCAACGTCGCCGCAACCGGCAGATAGAGAAATGGAAAGTACGCAATCACCGACACCAGCACGCCGGCCGGCAATCCGTGAATCGAAGGAATCAGGCTGACCCACGCATAGCTGTGAACGAACGCCGGCACTGCCAATGGCGCTACGGCCAGCAATGACCACAGGCGTCGACCGGGCAGGTTGGTGCGCTCGGTCAGCCAGGCCAGTGCGGTGCCAAGCAAGATGCACAGCGGCAGCGTGATCAACACCAGCAGCACGGTGTTGATCAGCAACTCCGCCACCCGTGGGCGAAACACCAAGGCTTCGATAGTCGCCCAGCCAGTCGCCCACGACACACCGAGCACAAACGCGATCGGCAGCAACGACAACAGTGAAACGCCGACGGCCAGTGCAACCACCCAAGAACCACCGCGCCCGGTCAGGGCGCGGGGTTTCAGCCTGAGGCTGGCGGAGGAGGCCGCAGCGACCTGCGCAGGAAGGGTTTCGGGGAGCACTTACAGGATTCCCGCCTGGGTCATCAACTCGACGGCTTTTTTGCTGTCGAGTTTCGACGCATCGACTTTTGGTGCGTCGAGATCTTTCAGCGGCGTCAGTTTCGGGTTCGACGGAGCGTCTTTGCCGACCGCGTACTCAAACGAGGTGCCGCTGTGGAGAATTTCCTGGCCTTCTTTGCCGGTGATGTATTTGACGAACTTCTGCGCCTCTTCCTGATGTTTGCTGGAGGCCAGTACGCCGGCGCCGGAAGTACTGACAAACGCGCCCGGGTCCTGATGCTTGAAGTAATAGAGCTGGGTGTTCTTGCTGTTTTCGCCGGTCTTGGACTGATCGACGAAACTGTAATAGTGATAGATCACGCCGCTGTCGATCTGCCCGGCGTTGACCGCTTTGAGCACGGCGCTGTTGCCGCGATACACGCTGGCGTTGGTTTTCATGCCTTTGAGCCAGTCGAGTGTGGCGGCTTCGCCTTTCTGCTCGAGCACGGCGGCGACGATGGCCTGGAAGTCAGCGCCGGCCGGTGAGGCAGCCCAGCGGCCTTTCCACTCAGGTCTGGCCAGATCGAGCAGGGATTTCGGCAGGTCTTTTTCCGCCAGTTTCGCCGGGTTGTAGACGAACACGGTCGAACGGGCGGCGATGCCGATCCACTGGCCATGGGCCGGGCGGTAGGCAGAGTCCACTTGTTCCAGCGTCGCCGGAGCGATCGGCGCGAACAGCTTGGCGTTGTCGACCAGCACCATCGCCGGGGAGTTCTCGGTGAGGAACACGTCTGCCGGCGAGGCCGCGCCTTCCTGCACGATCTGGTTGCCCATTTCAGTGTCGTCGCCGTTGCGAATCGTCACCGGAATCCCGGTTTCCTCGGTGAAGCCGGCCACCCAGGCCTTGGTCAGGCTTTCGTGCTGGGCGTTGTAAACCAGCAAGCCAACACCGTCAGCCGCAACGGCTGAGCCTGCGCTGAGCAGGGCGCTGACCAGCAATGCGCGTTTCAGAAAGGACGGGACCTTTGAATTCATAACGGTGACGCTCCTGATTTTTTAGACGTTATGGGCAGGCATTCGCGGGCAGCCTTCAATGCGAATGATTTGCAGATATTCAGCCGCAGGCAATGTAGAGAGGCAAATGAGAAAAAAACGTCAAACAAACCGTTAATACATGTCATTGCCATTCAGATTAGCAGCGACTCGGTGACGCGCGGTTGCCGTGCGTCATTCCGCGTCAGGCGTTCAGGAGGGATCAGGCAGGCAACGCTCTGGTCGGCGCAGTCGCTGCCAGCAGAATCCATAACGCCCTGCGTTCTATGGCCGTTGAGGTCATGGCTGGCGCTTGGCGAAGATGTAGATCTGCAGATTGCCGCGCTGGTAATGTTTGCCATCTGCCGGCAACAACTCGATTTCCTGCGCTTCCTGAGTGCTGTTGACGCGCATCACCACCGCCACCGAGCCTTTTTTGCGCGCGTCGGTCATCCATTGGCCGACGTCGTCCAGACCGACCTTGCGGGCAGCCATGGCCGGATCGTCGAGGCCGTATTTCAGTTCACCGACGGTATTGAACAGATCCACTTGCGGCCGCTTCAGACGCCACGCCAAGGCCGACGCTGCGCCAAGGTCATTGCTCAATAGCGAGGATGCCTCGCTCAAGGTCTGTTGATGTTCGGCAATAAACTGGTCGGGCATTTTGCTGTCGACGATCTGCGCCGGCATGGCGGCCGGCAGCAGGGCAATCAACAGACCAATGCCGAGCGCGGGCATGGCCCACATCGTCAGCGGCCGCATGATCTGCAAGGCGTTGGCGATGATCCAGCCGATCAGCACGATAAACACCAGCGACAGACTGAACATCTCGGTGTTTGCGTAGACTTCTTTGCTCGCTTGCAGATAGATCAGCGCGATCAGGGCAGCGCTGCCCAGCACGGTGTTGATCACCCCGTTCAGGCGCAGAACCTGCGTGTTGTGCTGTTCCAGCCAGTTGACCACGGTGTAGCCCATCAGCAGGGCCAGAGGAAACAGGCACGGCATGATGTAGGTCGGCAGCTTGCCGCTGCTCAGGCTGAAAAAGATCAGCGGCAGCACAAACCACAGCGCCAGAAACGCGGTTTTTGCCTCGTGTTTTTCACGCCAGGTACGAATCAGCGTCGACGGCAATAACAGCGCCCATGGCAACGTCGAAGCAAACAGCAACGGCAGATAGAACCACCACGGGCGTGCATGCTGGGCATCATCGCCCGCAGCGAAACGGCGGATGTGTTCATGCCAGAAGAAAAAGCGCCAGAAGTCCGGCTCGCGCACGTGTACCGCAAGTGCCCATGGCACGCTGACCAATGCGGCGACCAGCACCGCCACCGGGCCGTAGCGCAGCAGTTCGCCGAAACGGCGTTGCCAGACCATGTAGGGCAGGGCGATCAGCACCGGCAGCAGCAGGGCGAGAAAGCCTTTGGTCATCAGGCCCATGCCACAAGCGACGCCGAGCAATGCCCAACTGCCGAGGCGGGCCTTTGTGGTGCTGCTGTCGATGGCAAACCACACCGCCACCAGACTGAGGTTGACCCACAAGGTGAACTGCGGATCGAGGTTGGCGTAGCCTGCCTGACCGGCGATCAGGCCAAAACTCATGTACAGCAAGGCACAGGCAGCGCTGATGCGCGGGTTGTTCCAGAGCCGGCGCGCCAACAGGTAGGCGAGCCAGACGCTGACCCCAGTGCTGACGGCCGAAGCGATGCGCACACCGAACAGGTTGTCGCCGAAAATCGCCTGACCGATGGCGATCATCCAGTACCCGGCAATCGGTTTCTCGAAGTAGCGAATGCCCATGAAGTGCGGTGCGATCCAGTTGCCGCTCAGGAGCATTTCCTGGCTGATCTGGCCGTAACGGGTTTCGTCGGGGATCCACAAACCGTGGGTCATCAGCGGCAACAGATAAAACAGCACAAACGCCAGGATCAGCCCGGGAATCGCCCAGCGTTCGATCAGCGAAGGAGGTTGTATCAAATGGCGGGCAGCGTGGCGCAACGGAAGGGTATCGGACGTCATGACTGAGCCTTGTGACGAATAAAAAGTATCTGGCTTAAAACACTAGAAACCGTGGCGGTTTTTTCATTGGTTATGTGTAACGTCTAATATCTGCCAGAACGGCGTATTGATAATGCCCAACACTGTAAGTTGTTTCCGGTTATCAATTCTTACAAGTAAGGTGCTTCCATACTCGGCAGCAATCGCATGAGGAAAACCGGTCTGTTTTTCAAAATCACTGATGCAGCCGCTGTGAGTGACCAGCACAAGATTCTGCTGCGCCACTTTGCGCGCGACGATTTCATCGCGAAGTGTCGGCCCGCATGTGGCCAGCCAGTCTTCGGCAAGGGCATCGTGGCCGAACATGTAATGCGCGGTTTGCGCCGTACGGGTCAGCGGGCTGCTCAACACCACAGCTTGTTGCATGCCCAGTTTCACAAAGCCTTGGCCGACCGCTTGCGCCGCAGTGCTGCCCACTTCGGTGATGCCATCCGCCGGGCCCAGGCAGGTATTGCTTGAGCGGTCACAACGTTCGGTGTGCCGCACCAGCGCAACGACTTCACCGGCCCGCCAGGCTTTTATCCATTCAGCGGTGGTGCTGCGCCCGGCATGATCGAGGTCGGTCGGCGAGCGTGGCCACCAGACAAACCCGCTGACCAGAATGGCCACAAGCACGACACACACCAGTGCAATCCATAGCCGAAAGCGCGGCGTGCGCCGGTAGCGGAATAAATGTTTCAACTGAAATGATTGCGCCACAATGTTGCCTCTTTAAATGCCAGATAGTTCATTCAGTGCAACGTAAGGCTTGGGCAGCGAGCAACTTTACGACTGTTTGCTTGAAGGCTGACTGAACACTACGTTCAAGCTCGTCGGGTCGCGGTGAAGAACATGTGAAAAAATTGCCAGAAGTTGAGCGGGGCAACTAAAGCGGCTATTTGATAAGTAAACTCAAATACTGTTTTTGTTTGTCCAGGGGCTTACCAGGACGCCACTCTTGCGGTGAAGCTCAATGCTGCCAAACAACGGAGCCACTCAAGCGCATGGATCTCAAGCAAAGCCTGACGAAACGGATCGTGATTGTGTTCGCGCTGATGAGCGCTTTAGTCGCCGGTGTCTTTGCATTGGGGATCGTCGCGACCGTACACGTGGTGGAGCGCAAGTTGACCACCACCACGTTGAGCGGGGGGCTACACCGGTTATTGGCAATGGACGACATCCGTCTCTGGAGCCATACACCGGAAAAAAGCGAATTGTTTTTCTTCGAGGGCGGGCAGGGGCCATTGGCGCTGACTCGACAACTGGCCGAGTTACCCTTGGGTTTTCAGGAAATCACCTTCCACGGTGATGCCTTCTACGCCATGGTCGAAGCCGTCGGCGGGCGCAAATACGTGTTGCTGCGCGATCAAGAGAGCCTCGAACAGCGTGAGCATCTGCTGTTTATTGTGGTGATCGTCGGATTCATCCTCAGCATCGTTCTGGCGCTGGTCCTCGGCCGCTTGCTCGCACGACGGGTCATGGCGCCGGTGATTCGCCTGGCCCGACAAGTGCGCCATCGCGATCAGCTCATCGAGGTCGCGCCGCCATTGCACCCTGATTACGCCGCCGATGAAGTCGGCGAACTGGCGCTGTCGTTCGATCAGACTTTGGGACGCCTGCGCGCGACCTTGAGCCGGGAGAAACTGTTCACCAGCGATGTCAGCCATGAACTGCGCACACCATTGATGGTGCTAACGACATCCTGCGAGTTGCTGTTGGCCAACCCGTCGCTTGATGCCCGTTCAGGCGCACAGGTCAGCCGGATCGCCCGGGCCAGCCACGAGATGCGTCAATTGGTCGAAACCTTTCTGATGCTGGCGCGCAAGCCTGAAGAGGTTCGCGTGCAGTCTACGTGCACGCTGAAAGAAATCGCCGATGCGCAGACAGAGGTGTGGGGCCGCTTGATCCGCGAAAAAGGCCTGGAGTTTGTCTACGATCCGCTGCATGCCGGCGCCGGACGCTTCAACCTGACCTTTCTGCAATCAGTGATGGGCAACCTGTTGCGCAACGCCTGGCATTACACCGACCACGGTTACGTGCGCCTGACCCTGCTCGAAAACAGCTTCGTGGTCGAAGACAGCGGCATTGGTATCCCGGAAGAACAGCGCCATGCGATGTTCCAGCCCTTCGTGCGCGGTGATGAACAACGCGGCGAAGGGCTCGGGTTGGGGCTTTCGCTGGTGCAGCGGATCTGCAGCCAGCAACACTGGCAAGTGCAGCTCACCACCCGTGAACCCAATGGCTGTCGTTTCACGGTGACGCTGATTCAGGAGGAGGGCGGACAGCCGCGCGGATTGCCGGCGGCCTGACTGATCGCCGCAGCCAGGCGTTTGACGTTGTTCTGCTGGGCGCCCACCAGATCATCGATGGTCGGACCGGACGGTGATTGCAGGGTCGAACGGCAGGTCAGCGAGCCATTGTCAGTGGCGCCGACGGGACGCAAGCGCCATTTCGCATCGATCAGGCCGTACTGACCGGGGATCGAGTCAAAGCGTTGCACTTCGATGCGCACCGAAACATTGCCTTGGCCACTGGTATTGCTCAGTTGATCGGCCAACGCACCGCGCAACTCATCCGCCAGTGTCGCCCCCCACCAATCGGTTTCCAGAATCGCCAGGCCGCTGTTGCCTTGGCGGATAACGATTTGCGCCCGGTCGACCTGCGGCGGCACGCTCAGCGCTTCAATCGGAATCTGCGCGCCGGTCCGGGTGTTGGCGATCTGCACCGGCGTCAGCGTGTGAAAGCTGATCGGGTCGCTGCGGCAGGCGCCCAGCAGCATGAACGCAGCGAGCACGGTGATTTTCAGCGGTACAGCCATGGTTCAGCTCCTGTGCTCAGTTGCGTGGCGGGCCTTTCAGATCGATAGGCGCGGCGTTGTCGGGGCGACCACGAATCAGCGATTCCGGATGCCGACCCAGGTAATCCGACAGCTCACGCAGCGAACGCGACATGCGTCCGAGTTCGTCGAGGGTTTCCGTGAGTTTCTCGCGTTGCGGCGAATCCTCGGCCAACGTGGAACTGGCGGACTGCAAGGTCTTGCTGACATCGGCGAGGGTGCTCTGCACGCCCGGCAAGGTCTTGGCGTTGAACTGCGTGAGGCCTTTGCGCAGCTCGATCAGATTGCTGTCGAGGTTATTGGCGATGCGATCAACCGGCAGCTTGTTGAGCTTGTCGACCACGGCTTCGAGTTTTTCCTGCAGTTGTTCGAGACTGCCGGGAACGGTGGGTAGAACGACCGGGCGAACGCTCGGATCGAACGCGACTTTCTCCGCTTTCGGGAAGAAGTCCAATGCGACGTACAACTGGCCGGTCAGCAGGTTGCCACTGCGCGCCTGGGCACGCAGGCCATTATCGATGAAGGTGCCCAGCAGGCGGATGCCGGCGGCTTCGTCGTTGGGGTCGTGCTTGAATTCGGTGAGCATCTTTTTGTAGGCCTGACCGAGACGCTGCGGGTAAATGACGATGCCGACGTTAAGCGGGAAGGTGCGTTTTTTCGCATCGAAATCCAGGTTGATGCCTACGACCCGGCCGATTTCCATACCGAGGAACTCGACCGGCGCATCGACCTTGAGTCCGCGCAGTGACTGCTCGAAACGCAACACCATGTATTGCGCCTTGCCATTCGGCGGGGCGAGGGCGCTCTGCTGGTCAGCGAACAGCTCGTAATCCTTGTCGTCGGCGGCGGCCACATCGTTGGGACTGTAATCCGGAGCACGGAACGCAATACCGCCCACCAGCAGGGTCGACAGCGATTCGGTCTTCACGGCAAAGCCGTTGGCACCGACATTGATATCGATGCCGCTGGCATTCCAGAAACGGGTGTTTTCGGTGACGAAGGCGTCGTTCGGCGCGTGAATGAACACCTCGATATCGACCCCTTTGCCTTCCGGGTTGAGGGCGTAAGTGACGACCTGGCCGACCGGAATCTTGCGGTAATAAACCGGTGAGCCGATGTCCAGTGAACCGAGGTCCGGCGCATGCAGCATGAAGCGCTTGCCGGGTTCGCCATAGGTGATCGGCGGCGGATTTTCCAGCCCCTTGAAGTTCTTTGCGCGGCCATCGGACTGACCGACGTCGGCGCCGATGTAGTCACCGGAAAGCAGGGTGTCGATGCCCGAAACGCCGCCGGCGCCAATGCGCGGGCGCACCACCCAGAACTGTGAATCTTCGCGCGTGAAGGTTTCCGCCTGTTTGGACAGCTTGATGGTGGCGTCGACGCTTTTCTGGTCGCCACTCAACTCGACGTCCGTCACCTGACCGATGACCACGTTGCGGTATTTGACCTCGGTCTTGTTCGCCGTCAAGCCGCTGCCGGTCTTGAAGTTGACGATGATCGTAGGACCTTCCTGCATCAGGTTGTGCACCACCAGCGAAATGCCCACCAGCACTGCCACAATCGGCACAATCCAGACGAGTGAAATGCCGAAACGGCGGGTTTTGACTGGGGCTTGGCCTGGTGCTCGCGGCTCGTCGGTGGCTGACGACTTCATCCATGTCTCCTCGATTGAATGGGCACTGAGCGTCAGGAACGCAAAAGCACCTCATCAATATAGAAGTGCTTGGCGATAGAGCAAATGTGAATAGCGCATGTGCCGCGACCTGATCGTTCCCACGCTCTGCGTGGGAATGCAGCCCGTGACGCTCCGCGTCACTGGACGCAGAGCGTCCCTTGAGGCATTCCCACGCAGAGCGTGGGAACGATCAAAGCCGGGAACGATTAGATCGTGTCAGCGCGGTTTGTACTGTCAGCCGAGCATTTCCCGCAGGCGATACCAGAACATGCCCAGTGCCAGCAGTGGCGAGCGCAAGGCCGGGCCGCCGGGGAAGGTCATGTGCGGCACGCCGCTGAACACGTCCATGCCCTGACTGTGACCGGCGTGGATCGCCTCGCCGAGCAGTTTCGCGCACCAGTGCGTGACGTTCAGGCCGTGACCGGAATAGCCCTGCGCGTAGAACACGTTCGGGTGTTGCTTGAGCCGGCCGACCTGCGGGAAGCGGTTGGCGGTGATGCCGATCTTGCCGCCCCACTGGTAATCGATGCGCACGTCCGCCAGTTGCGGGAAGACTTTGAGCATCTTCGGCCGCATATAAGCGGCGATGTCCGCCGGGTCGCGCCCGGAATAGTGGCAGGCACCGCCGAACAGCAAGCGTCGGTCCGCCGAGAGCCGGTAGTAATCGAGGCCGACTTTCTGGTCGCACACCGCCAGATTGTGCGGGATCAGTTGCGCAGCGCGTGCCTCGGACAACGGTTCGGTGGCGATGATGTAACTGCCGGCCGGCAGCACCTTGCCACTGAGTTGCTGTTCGAGCTCGTCCAGATGCGCATTGCAGCCGAGCACCAGACTGCCAGCTCGCACCGTGCCGTTTGCGCAACGCACCTGCACGGTCGGGCCGTGGATGATTTCCAGCACTTCGCTCTGCTCGAAAACCTTCACGCCGAGCGCCGCTGCCAATCGCGCTTCGCCTTGCACCAGATCCAGCGGGTGCAGATGACCGGAACCCATGTCCACCAGGCCACCGGCATAGATGTCGGAGTTGACCACCTGCTGGCGAACCTGCTCCGGGCCGATCAGTCGGGTTTCGTGGGCGTAACCGAGTTCAGCGAGGTCGACCAATTCATCCTTGAAGGCAGCGAACTGCGCCGGGGTATTGGCCAAATCGCAGAAGCCCCAGCGCAGGTCGCAATCGATGGCGTTGTCGCCGATGCGCTGCCGCACCAGCTCCACCGAATCGATACCGGCGCGCTGCAAATAACGCACGCCGTCCTGTCCGACATACTTGGCGAACCCGGTGACGTCATGACCGATCCCGCGAATCAACTGGCCGCCATTGCGCCCGCTGGCGCCCCAGCCGATGCGCCGGGCTTCGATCAACACCACCGACAATCCGCGCTGAGCCAGTTCGATAGCGGTGTTGACCCCGGTGAAGCCGCCGCCGATCACGCAGACATCGGCGGTCAGGTCACCGTCCAGCAACGGATACGGTGTGCTCGCCCGGGCCGAAGCGGCGTAGTAGGAGCGGGCGTGTTCCTGGGTGTACTGATTCATTTGTTCGACTTCACTTTGCTCCAGGACCGGGTCATCAGACGCATGATCGCCTGGGGCGGGGTGGTAGAGATGTAGAGCTTGTCGAGGACTTCTTGAGGCGGATAGACCTCAGGATTGTTGACCAGCTCCGGATCCATGTATTGCTTGGCGGCCGGGTTCGGGTTGGCGTAACCCACCGAGGCGCTGACTTTGGCGATCACTTGCGGATCGAGCAGGTAATTGATGAAGGCGTGGGCTTCTTTGGTGTTGCTCGCATCGGCCGGGATCGCCAATAGATCGAACCAGAGGTTGGCGCCTTCCTTTGGAATGGCGTAGGCGATGTTCACGCCATTCTTGGCTTCCTTGGCGCGGTTGGCGGCCTGGAACACGTCGCCGGAATAACCGAAGGCTACGCAGATATCGCCGTTGGCCAGGTCCGACACGTACTTCGAGGAATGGAAATAGGTGATGTACGGGCGGATGCTCAGCAGCTTCGCTTCCGCCTTTTTATAGTCTTCCGGGTTCTCGCTACGTGGGTCCATGCCCATGTAGTTGAGCACGGCAGGGAAGACTTCGTCGGCGGAGTCCATCATCGACACGCCGCACTGGGTGAGTTTTTTCAGGTTCTCAGGCTCGAACAGCACGGCCCACGAATCAATGTGATCGATGCCCAGCACCTGCTTGACCTTGTCGACGTTGTAACCGATGCCGTTAGTGCCCCACAGGTACGGCACCGAGTGCTCGTTGCCCGGGTCGTTTTTCTCCAGCAGCTCAAGCAGCTTCGGGTCGAGGTTTTTGAAGTTCGGCAGTTGCGCACGGTCGAGCTTGAGGAACGCGCCGGCCTTCACCTGACGCGCGAGGAAGTGGTTGGACGGCACCACCACGTCATACCCGGTGCGACCAGCGAGCAGTTTGCCTTCGAGGGTTTCGTTGGAGTCGAAAACGTCGTAGATCACCTTGATCCCGCTTTGGCTCTGGAAGTCGGCGAGGGTGGTTTCGCCGATGTAGTCGGTCCAGTTGTAGACGCTGACCTGGGGCTGGGCTTGGGCTGCGACGCTGCACATCAGGGCCAGAGCGGCGGGAACCATGGTTTTCAACAGACGCATATCTACACCTCTAATTTTTTGGATTTTTCAGGTGGTTCTTTGCTGTTTGAGCTGCCGCAATCGCGAGCAGGCTCACTCCTACATTTTGGAATGCACTCCCTGTAGGAGTGAGCCTGCTCGCGATAGCGGTGGTACTGACAACGAAGGTCTTAAACGCTCAGCATCAGGAACTCACGCTCCCACGAGCTGATCACGCGCTTGAAGTTTTCATGCTCGGCACGCTTCACCGCGACATAACCACGGACAAACTTGTCGCCGAGGTATTGCGCAACGGTTTCGCATTCTTCCATCTGCGTCAGCGCTTCCTCGATGGTGATCGGCAAGCGCAGGTTGCGGCGTTCATAGGCGCGGCCCTGTACCCCGGCACTTGGCTCGATACCTTCGACCATGCCGATGTAACCGCAGAGCAGACTCGCGGCGATCGCCAGATACGGGTTGGCATCGGCACCTGGCAGACGGTTTTCCACACGCATCGCTTCAGGGCTTGAGGTCGGCACACGCAGGCCGACGGTGCGGTTTTCTTCGCCCCATTCAACGTTGACCGGCGCCGAGGTGTCCGGCAGGAAGCGGCGGAACGAGTTGACGTTCGGCGCGAACATCGGCAGCACTTTCGGGATGTATTTCTGCAAACCACCGATGTAGTGCAGGAACAGTTCGCTCATCTGCCCGTCAGCATTGGCGAAAATCGGTTTGCCAGTGGCGATGTCCACCACGCTTTGGTGAATGTGCATGGCGCTGCCCGGCTCATCGCCGATCGGCTTGGCCATGAACGTCGCCGCAACGTTGTGCTTGAGTGCAGCCTCACGCATGGTGCGTTTGAACACGGTGATCTGGTCGGCCAGATCCAGTGCGTCGCCATGACGGAAGTTGATTTCCATCTGCGCCGGGCCGTCTTCGTGGATCAGCGTATCGAGGTCCAGACCTTGCAGTTCGCACCAGTCGTAGACGTCTTCGAACAGCGGATCGAATTCGTTGGCGGCATCGATGGAGAACGACTGCCGGCCACTTTCCGCACGGCCCGAACGGCCCAATGGTGCCTTGAGCGGCAAGTCCGGGTCTTCGCAGCGTTGGGTCAGGTAGAACTCCATTTCCGGCGCAACAATCGGCTTCCAGCCTTTGTCGGTGTACAGCTGCAAGACTTTCTTCAGCACGTTGCGCGGCGACAGTTCGATCGGGTTGCCGAACTTGTCGAAGGTGTCGTGGATAACGATGGCGGTCGGTTCGATCGCCCACGGAATCACGTAGACCGCGTCAGCCACGGGCTTGCAGACCATGTCGATATCGGCAGGATCGAGCAGGTCGTAGTAGATGTCGTCGTCGACAAAATCCCCGGTTACCGTTTGCAGCAGCACACTTTCCGGCAGGCGCATGCCTCGCTCATGCAGGAACTTGTTGGTCGGTGCGATCTTGCCGCGGGCAATGCCGGTCAGGTCGCTGACCACACATTCGACTTCGGTAATCTTGTGATCTTTCAGCCACGTGAACAGCTGATCGAAAGGGGCATTCATAAAGACCTCGTTATTGGTTTTATAGACGCCGGGGAGGGCGGGTTTCATCTTCCGCCCCTTCCCCTGTGGCGCGTTGACGACTATCTTGGGCGAGCCTTGCAGTTCCATCTATCCACTTTAAGCAGCACCAAAGCGCACCAAAAGAGTGCGCAAGGTCACCCCATGACAACGTGCAATCCACTACAAGTCCAAGCGTTCAACACCGCCGATGTGGCCGAACAAGTCCGCGCGACACCAGGCTGGGTTCAGCATTACCAACAGATGTCGCCGGGCCATTTCGCCGGGCAGATCCGCTATCTGGATCTGCAGGGTGTCGAGGTCTATGAAGAGCAGATGAACACCCGGGTCGAGCAGAATTTCAGTGCGCCATCGGGTGCTCTGGCGTTCTGTTTTGATCGCAGTGACAACGCGCTGTACCTGCTCAATGAAGAGAGCCGCAACATCTGGATCACCCCGGAGAACTATCAGGAAATTGCCGTGGTGTTCGGTCCGGAGTTTGTCCGTCAGCACGGTCTGGATGTGGCGAAACTCGAAGGCTTGTTCATGACGCAACTCAATTGCGGGCAGAACGCCTTGTTCAGTAAATGGTTAAGCTCAACTCTCACGAAGTTGTCGCAAGCTGTTGATCCTCTTGATAAAGATGCACTTGCCCAGCAGCTGCTGGAAGACTGTCTGTTCATTCTCGACAACGCTCACACCAGCCTCGATCGCGGTGGCTTACAGCGTCGTACCGAGGAACGGATGATCATGAAACGGGTGGGAGAGTGGGCGGCGGATTCGCCGGAAGACACGGTCAATCTGCTGGAGCTTTCGCAAGTGGCCGGGGTGCCGTTGCGGCAATTGCAGCAGGCGTTCAAGGCCTACACCGGGATGACCCCGAGTCACTGGCTGCGCCTGCGCCGATTGAACAGCGCACACCGCGAATTGCTCAAACGTCGGCCCACCGAAACCACCGTCGCCGAAGTGGCGATGCAGTGGTCGTTCTGGCATTTGGGAAGGTTTTCCAGCAGTTACCGGGCGTTGTTCAAGGAGTTGCCGAGCGAGACCTTGAAGCGCTCATGAATGCCGTCGTGGATAAAAAGGCTTTGTGTCGGCGCGCAAGTTAAATAGAATCACTCTCATTTGAAGCTGACTTCGCGCAGGACTCTTGAGATGACTGAAGCAGCGACGCCATCGCCGCAGCACCTGCACGAACTGTATCGCGATCACCGGGGCTGGCTGGAAACCTGGCTGCGGCGGCGCATGGGCAATGCCTGGGATGCGGCGGATTTGAGTCAGGACACCTTTCTGCGCGTGCTGTGCAGCGCTCAGCCGATTACCGATATGCGCGAGCCGCGGGCGTATTTGCTGACCGTCGGCAAACGCCTGCTGAGCAACT
Organism: Pseudomonas sp. SCA2728.1_7; assembly: GCF_018138145.1. Classification (NCBI taxonomy): domain Bacteria; kingdom Pseudomonadati; phylum Pseudomonadota; class Gammaproteobacteria; order Pseudomonadales; family Pseudomonadaceae; genus Pseudomonas; species Pseudomonas sp. SCA2728.1_7. The sequence continues at coordinate 706,980 of NZ_CP073104.1, forward strand.
TCTACACCCGCCGTAGCCTGGAAAAAGCCTACCTCGAAGCCCTCGCGCAATTGCCTGAAGAGTGCGTGCCTTCGCCTGAACAGCGCTGGCTGCTGCTGGAAACCCTGCAAGCGCTGGACGAACTGCTCGATGGTTTGCCCCGAGCCGTGCGCCGGGCCTTTCTCTTGAGTCAGCTTGAAGGCCTCGGTTATCGCGAAATCGCCGAGCGCCTGCAGGTCTCAGAGCGCACAATAAAACGTTATATGGCAATGGCCTACGAGCATTGTTTGATGTTGGATCTATGATGCGCGTTGCGCCCAACACCGAAGCGCGTGAAGTCGCGCGTGCCGCCGCACAGTGGTTGGCATTGCTCGAGTCCGGCGAAGCCAGTGAAGCCGATCACGTGCGCCTTAAGAGCTGGCGCGACAGCGATAGCCGCCATGAAAACGCCTGGCAGAAGATTCAATTACTGCGCCAGCGCTTTTCCAGTCTGCCAGCAGAATTGGCCATGGCCACACTCGATCGCCCGGATCTGGCGCGGCGTGCAGCATTGAAAAAGGCGCTGGGTCTGGCGGCTTTGGTGCCGACGGCGTGGTTGATCAGTCGCCAGTTGCCACTCGACGTCTGGCGCGCAGATTTGCAGACTTCCACCGGCGAGCACACGCGAACACGGCTGGCCGACGGCAGCACCTTGCAGCTGAACACCGCCAGTGCGGTGAACGTCGATCTGGCCAGCCGTCAGTTGACGCTGGTGCGCGGCGAAATGGCGCTCAACGTTCCGGGTAGCACGACATTGACGGTCAACGCGCCGTACGGTCGGATCATTGTCAGCCGCAGCGAAATCTGCGTGCGCCTCAACGAGCGTGACTGCAACGTGTCGGTCGTCAGCGGCTCGGTGCAATTGCAGCCGTTGCACGGGCCGGCGCTGCAGTTGAACGCCGGGCAACAGGTCAGCCTGCAAGCTTCTGGCGCCGGCCCCGTCGCGCTGTTCGACGCCAAAATGCCGGGCTGGCGTGACGGTGTGTTAATGGCGCAAAACCAGCCGTTGGGGGATTTCCTGCGCGAGTTGAGCCGTTATCGCTCGGGGCTGCTGCGCTGGGAGCCGGCACTTGAAAGTTTGCGGGTCACCGGCAGTTTCCGCCTCGACGACACCGATAAAGTGCTGGCCCTGCTGGCGGCGAGCCTGCCGTTGGAGGTGCATTCGCGCACGCGTTTCTGGGTAACGCTGGCGCCGCGAAAAAATATCGTCTGAAGCCTGTCCCTTTTTTTCGCCTCACCGGTCATTGCAGGTAAGTGAACAAAATCGAGAGCTTCTTCCAATGCCCGCAGTATTCCCAAGTCGTTTGCGTCCGTTGTTGCAGTTGAGCCTCCTGCTGAGCCTGAGTGCCAGCCCTGTGTTGATTCAATCCAGTTGGGCCGAAGACGCCCGGCGCAGCTATCAGGTGCCGGCTGGCAGCCTGAGTGCAGTGTTGACAAGATTTGCCGGTTTGGCCGGGGTCAATCTGTCGGTCGATCCGGCACTGGTGAGTGGCCGCAACAGCAACGGTTTGTCGGGCGAGTTTGGCGTGGAGGAGGGATTCACCCGGTTGTTGCTGGGTTCCGGTCTGCAACTGCAACCGCTGGGCGAGCAGGCCTACACATTGATTCCAGCCGCCGAGGGCAGCAGCCTGCAACTGGCGCCGACGTCGATTCTTGGTGCCACCGGTTCAAGTGATGCCGATGTGTTTGCCGGCGGCCAGGTTGCGCGGCGCGGCTCTCAGGGTTTGCTGGGGTCGAAAGACTTCATGGAAACCCCGTTCAGCATGACCACTTACACCAGCGAAGCCGTGAAAAACCAGCAGGCACGCACGCTGGGCGATCTGATCGCCAGCGACCCTTCGGTGCGCGCGACCAACCCGGCCGGTGGCCGCTACGAGCAGTTCACCATCCGTGGTTTCAGTCTGTTCAACAGCGACGTCGCCTATAACGGCCTCTATGGGGTGCTGCCGACTTACACGATCGATATGGAAATGGCCGATCGCGTCGATATTCTGAAAGGCCCGAGCCAACTCATTAACGGGATCTCGCCGCGGGGCAGTGTCGGCGGGGGGATCAACGTGGTGCCCAAGCGTGCCACCGACAAACCGATCACCTCGCTGACGGCCAATTATGCGTCGAACAATCAGGTGGGCGGCGCGGTGGATGTCGGCCGGCGGTTCGGTGAGGACAATCAGTTCGGCCTGCGCTTCAACGGCGTCAAACAATCCGGTGATACCGAGTGGGATCATCAAAGTGTCGACCGTGACATGGCCGTGCTCGGTCTGGATTTTCGCGGTGAGCGCTTGCGACTTTCGACCGACATCGGCCACACCGAGCGCGATACCGACGCGCCGCAAGAGCGCGTGCAAGTCGCCGCCAATGCCAAGGTTCCGAGCGCGAACAAGGTGCATCGCAACTACGCGCAACCGTGGAGCCAGGCGAAAACCGAGGACACATTCGGCACAGTCAACGCCGAGTTCGACGTCAATGATTCGGTGATGCTGTACGGCGGCGTCGGCGCGCGCAAAAGTAATCATGACTTCTTGCGCCACGCCGTTTCCGTCACCAACGATGCCGGTGATTTCAGCGTACTGCCGCGCGACTTCACCCGCGACGAAAACGTGCGCACGGCCACGGCCGGCGTGCGCAACTGGTTCCATACCGGGCCGGTGAGCCATGAGGTCAACCTCGCGGCCAGCTACTTCTACATGGATTTCGAGAACGGCGGCGCACGTTACGCGGCAGGGCGCAGCAACCTGTATGAACCGGTGGAAACGGCTAAACCCGGCACGCCGACACGCAATGACGCCAAGGTCTACACGGAAAACCGCTTCAGCGGCGTGGCCTTGTCCGACACGCTGGACTTTTTCGATGATCGACTGTTGCTGACCCTCGGTGCGCGCTGGCAGCGGGTGAAAGTTGATGACTGGAGCGATGACGTTAAAGGCGACACGGCTTACGACGAAGAAAAGGTCTCGCCATCGGGCGGGATTCTGTTCAAGGCCACGGACCGATTGTCGCTGTACGCCAACTACATGGAAGGCCTGAGCCAAGGCAAGATCGCGCCGTCGACTTCCATCAACGAAGACGAAATCTTCCCGCCATTTATTAGCCGCCAGGTTGAAGTCGGTGCCAAGTACGATGCCGGCGCCTACGCGTTGACCGCTGCGGTATTTCGCATCAAGCAACCGGCGTACGAAACCAACGCCACCACGCGAGTCTTCGGGCCCAATGGCAAGCGCGAGAACAATGGCGTGGAGTTGAGCGTGTTCGGCGAACCGCTCAAAGGCGTCCGCTTGCTCGGTGGCGTGATGTACATCGACAGCGAATTGACCAAGACCACCAATGGCACCTTCGACGGCAATCGCGCGCCGGCGACGCCCAAATACAACGTCAATCTGGGCGCAGAGTGGGACGTGCCGACTGTGCAGGGGCTGACGCTGACAACCCGTGGCATCTATTCCAGTTCGCAGTATCTGGATCAGTCTAACGACAAGGAAATCGATTCCTGGGAGCGCTTCGACGTAGGGACGCGCTATGCCTTCAAGGTTGACGACAAAACCATCACCTTGCGCGGGAATATCGAGAACGTGCTGGATAAGCGTTATTGGAGTTCGGCAGGCGCTTCGGATGACAGTGAGCCGGGATTGACGTTGTCGACACCGAGAACCTATCTGCTTTCAGCGACGGTGGACTTCTGATTCCACTCGGCAAATCCAAAGCAATCGGGAGTGCTATCAGCGAGCTGACCCACTCTCAGAGTGATGTCCTGACCACCAATGGACAGTCAACTCGCTGAGTTCCCGATAGCTCCAGGGTCTCGATCAGATGACGTGCAGCCTGGCACCCAATTTCGTAGTACGGCAGTTGCACGGTGGTCAGCGGCGGGATGAACAACTCGGCAATGCCGATCATGTTGTCGTAGCCGAGCACGGCGACATCGTCGGGAATTTTCAGGCCGCGCCCCAACAACAGCTGATAGGCACAAAAGGCAATGCGGTCGTTGCCACAGATCAGAATATCGAATTGGGGACGACCATCAATGACATGCCGGTCGAGGATAGCGGCTGTTTCACCATAGGCATCATGATCGGAAAGGTCGTATTGCAGGACTGTGTCAGGCGCCAGTCCGAATGCCTGACAGGCACGCTGCAGGCCTTTTTGTCGCAGCCCCCATGCCAGACTCTGTTTCGGCAGATTGATACACAGAGGACGTTTGTAGCCGAGGCTCAATGCGTGGTGTACGGCGCGGTACTGGCCCATTTCGTCGTCGGGTACATAGCTGACGAGGTCGCTGTCATCTGCCAGACAATTGGCGAGCACCAGAGGCTTGCTCTTCAAGCGCTCGGGAATGCTGACCTGGCGAAACCCCATGGCGCTGAAGATCAAGCCGTCTGGACGGTGCGACAGCATCAGATCGATGTTCTGGTCGGTGGGTGGGTTGCTTAGCAGGTTGAGGATAAAGACATTCCAGCCGGCCTGCTGCGCGGTCTGTTCAATGGACAGCAGCAGCTCGACCGCGAAGGGCGTGGTCGCAGTGTCCAGCGCGAACACGCCGATGGTGCGCGACTGCAGGTTGTCACCGCGCATCTTGCGCGCTGACAGGCTGGGTACGAATTGCAGTTCATCAATGGCACGACGCACCCGTAGGAGGGTTTCGGGGCTCAGTTTTTCCGGAGTATTGAGCGCTCGAGACACCGTCATCAGGGACACGCCGGCCAGTTGTGCAACGTCTTTCACTGAAGTCATGCGAAGTGCGGCCGGTCAGGTTGACGCAGAATCATGACACAGGGCCCGGGCTTCTCGCGACCCGTATGACGCCGCTCATGACCATCCAGAACCGAGCGGCCATGCCTTGGCAATAGAGACGCGGCCGCCACTCCCGCTGGCCATCAGCTTCACACCCAGACTGTCGGAGCTCGGATAGAGGCGACTGCTGAGGCTGAAGCGGCCGTTTTCGTCGAACACCTCGATGGACGAGCGATCAAGAAAAACGCGCAGCTCGAGTCGCTCTTGCGCCGGGTCTATCGAGACGCTGCGCTGGCCGGTGACTTGCGCACCCGAGCGGCTACGGTCAAGCACCAGGCGCTGCAGTGATGCATCGTAATAGAGCAGGGTTTCTTCACGGCCGTCGTCGCTGCAGCGCAAGGCGACTCCCACGTGGCCGTCAGTGCAGCCGAGCAGATCCAGATGCACATGGAGTTCGAGCATATCGCCCTTCATATCCGGTACCCAGCGGCTTCCCGACGCTTCCCACCACGGCGTCCCCGGCAATTGCGTCATTCGCAGCGCGCTGAGCTCCCGTGCCGGATACACGCAAAGGCGATCGGCGCACAGCTCCAATTCGCGGGGCAATCCGAGCATGCCGCACCAGTGATGGGCCTGGCTCGGCATCGGGCTTTCCCACATGTCCAGCCATGCCCAGACGAGGCGCCGACCATCGGCGGCCAACAGCGTTTGCGCCGCATAGAAATCATGGCCGTTATCCAGCTCGATAAAAGGCCCGCCGGTGAAGTGCCACTGGTTGTCGAGCTGGCCCACTCGATAACCGGTCTGGTACTTGTTGAGCCGGTCATAACCGTCGGCTTGCATGCCTTGTGGTGAGTACAGCAGCACATCGCGTCCATTCAGTCGAAACAGGTCCGGGCATTCCCACATATAGCCATCGCCCTCGCTGCCGGCGGACACATAGTCGAGGAATTCCCAGACGTGCAGATCCGTGGACCGGTACAACGGCAGCAGCGGCCTGTCGCCCAAACGTGCGCCGGCAATCAGGTACCAATAGCCATCCGCCTGCCAGACCTTGGGGTCACGAAAGTGCATGATGGCGTCTTGCGGCGCGCTGTCGATGACGGCCCCGTGTTTGACGAAGCGGATGCCATCGGTACTGGTTGCCAGGCACTGCACTTGACGGATCAAGCGTTCATCCCCCACTTCGCCCAGCCAGGTATGCCCGGTGTAGATCAAGGCCAGGGTATCGCCACAGACCACGGCGCTACCGGAAAAACAGCCGTCGTGGTCGCAGTCATCGCCGGGTGCCAGCGCAATGGGCAGGTGCTGCCAATGCACCAGATCGGCACTCTTGGCGTGGCCCCAATACATCGGCCCCCATTTCGCGTCGAAGGGGTGATGCTGATAGAACACGTGATATTCGCCACGAAAGTACACGACCCCGTTCGGATCGTTCATCCAGCCTGCCGGCGGGGCAATATGATAACCGGGTCGATAATCCTCGATGACGCGAGACTGGCTGTCAGCGAGTGCGCGCTGCGCAAGGTCATGGGTCGAAGACATGGGATCGCTCTGGGTATTCACAGACAAGGTCATAGGGCGTGTGCTCGGATTGAGCGTGGAGAGAGGTCATCCGCCACGGATTCAATGGCGTGCGGCTGGTGCTTCAATGCCGTGCCGTCGCTGTCGAACAGGTGGATCTTGGCGATGTCCAGTTGCAGTTCGACCCGATCGCCTGCCTGCCAACCGGCGTTGACTTCACAACGACAGATCAGCGGCTCGTCCTGACCTGTATCGAGGTGCACATAGGTTTCACTGCCTAGGTATTCGACACCGGTCACGACGACACCAGCCGTTCCCGGCGCCGCTTTGAGCGACAGGTGTTCCGGGCGAACGCCCAGGCTCAGCGCGGTGTCTGCCGCCAGGTTCGAGCTGTCGAAGGGCAGGGTGGTCATCCCCAAAACGGCAGCATCGACCAGGCTGGTTTCGCCCGGCGCCTGTAGGCGGGCCGCCAGGAAATTCATTTTCGGCGAACCGAGAAAACCGGCGACAAAGCGGCTGGCCGGGCGCTCATAGAGTTCGCGCGGTGAGCCGACCTGCTCGATATGGCCGCCATTGAGCACGACAATTTTGTCGGCCAGGGTCATCGCTTCGACCTGATCGTGAGTGACGTAGATCATGGTCGAGCCCAATCGGTCATGCAGTCGGGCGATTTCGTTGCGCATCTGCACCCGCAAGGAGGCATCCAGGTTGGACAGCGGCTCATCGAACAACAGAATGTCCGGTTCCCGCGCCATGGCCCGGCCCATGGCCACACGCTGACGCTGCCCTCCAGACAGTTCTTTTGGTTTGCGTTGCAGCAGTTTGTCCAATTGCAGGATTTGCGCGGTTTTCAGTACGCGCTCGCGCAGGCTGCTCTTTTCAGTCTTGGCCAGTTTGAGACCAAAACTGATGTTGTCGTAGACGCTCATGTGCGGGTACAGCGCATAGGACTGAAATACCATGCCGACGCCACGCTCACGCGGTTCCAGATCGTTGACCCGGCGCCCGTCGATCAACAGATCACCGGCGCAGATCGAATCCAGTCCGGCGATCAGTCGCAGCAGTGTCGACTTTCCGCAGCCCGAAGGGCCGACGAAGACCACGAATTCACCCGCCGCAATCTCCAGGTTGATGTCGCGAAGAATCCGCGCGCCGCCCAATTGTTTGTTGACGTTGTCCAGTTTCAATTTGATCACGATGCGGTTCCTTGTCTTTGTTGGGCATCAACCCTTTAACGCGCCGGCAGTGAGACCGGAAACGATTCGGCGCTGGAAGATCAGCACCAGAATCACCAGTGGGACGGTGACCAGCACCGAGGCGGCCATCAACAAGCCCCAAGGCAATTCATGGGGGCTGCCGCCGGAAATCAAGGCGATGGCAACCGGCACCGTGCGTTGGCTGTCGGTGAGGGTGAAGGTCAGGGCAAACAGAAACTCGTTCCACGCGGCGATGAAGGCCAGCAAGCCAGTGGTGACCAGGGCGGGCCAGAGTAGCGGCAACAACACGCGGGTCAGCGTCACCCAGGGCGACGCACCATCCATGATTGCCGCTTCCTCCAGCTCATGGGGGAGTTGCCCCATGAACGTGGTCAGCACCCAGACGGTGAAGGGCAGAGTGAAAATCGTGTAGCTGAGGATCAACGCCCACGAGGTGTTGTACAGACCCAAGGCGCGGATCACTTCGAACAGTCCCGACAGCACCGCGACCTGGGGAAACATCGACACGCCAAGGACCATCATCAACACCGTGCCACGCCCACGGAATTTCACTCGGCCCAAGGCATAGGCAGCGGTCAGGCTGAGGAACAGCGCCAATGTCACCACGCACAGCGCAACCACCAGCGAATTACCGATCGCTCGCAGGAATGAGGCCTGGTGGAGGACCGCCGCGTAATTGGAAAAGTCGGGATTTTCGATCCAGTAACTCACCTCGAACAACGCGCTGGAGGGCTTCAGCGACGTCACAATGGCGTAGTAGAAAGGGAACACCGCATACAGCAGCAAAACCCCGATCAGACACCAGAATCCGAGGCGCAACAGCGCTTTTTTCAGCAGGCGCGGGCTCATGCGCGGACCTCCAGTTGACGGCGTCCGAGGTAGAGATAAAGCATGGCGATCACCGCGACCACCAGAAACAACAGCGTCGACGCCGCGCTGCCGTAACCGACGTCCTGGAACTCCACCAGGTGCTGGCGGGCATACACCGACATGCTCATGGTGCTCGACGAGTTCGAAGTCAGCACATAGATGACGTCGAATACCCGCAAGGAATCAAGGATGCGGAAGATCGCCGCCACCAGCAGTGCAGGCATCAACAGTGGCAGGGTGACGCGCCAGAACACCTTCAGCGGATGAATGCCATCGACCCTGGCCGCTTCGTAGCAATCGCTCGGCAACATCTGCAAGGCCGCGAGCATCAGCAGCGTGACGAAGGGCACGGTCTTCCAGACGTCAACAATGATCACCGCCCACATCGACAGATCGGCATCTGCCGTCCAGGCCAGGGGGGCGTCAATCAGGCCGAGGCTGAGCATCAGGTGATTGATGATGCCGAACTGGTCGTTAAGCATCCATGACCAGATCTTCGCCGAGACAATCGTCGGAATCGCCCACGGAATCAGAATCAACGCCCGCACCAGCGAACGGCCGGTGAACTTGATGTTCAGCAGCAACGCCACCAACAGCCCCAGGACGACTTCCAGCCCCACCGAGACCACCGTGAAATACAACGTGTTGCGCACCGCATTCCACCACTGTGGATCGACGAGGATGCCCGACCAGCCGGACTCGCTGAACAGCAGATAATTGCTCAAACCTATGAAGGTTGCGCTACCGGTGTCGGCCAGGCTGGCGTCGGTCAGGCTGAACCAGAATGTGCGCAGCAGCGGCCACGCAGCCACCAGGGCCAGGCAGATCAGCATTGGCGTCAGAAACAGCCAGGCAGCGCGCCCCCGGCGCCGTTGTACAGGCGTTTCCTTCGTGAGCAGAAGCTCGTCAAACGGGGCATGGGTCGTAGAGACAGACATGGTGATTTCCTTCCTTGTGGCTTACCAGTTCCGGCGTTTGATGCGCGTGAGTTCGCTTTCCAGTTCGGCCAATGCCTGATCGACGGGCAACTCGCCCGCCAGCACGCCATGCACCCGATCGAAGAACGCATTGGAGACCCGTGGATAGCGATCGGCGGTGATGGCGGCGGGGCGCATGACCCCAGCGTTGAGAATGCTGTGCAGCTGAGCGTAATAAGGCATGGCCGCGAGCAATTCGGGATCTTGATACAGCGACTCGATCACCGGGTTATAGCCGCCTTTCAGCGCTCGACGTTTTTGCTCTTGGGCACTGCTCAGGTAGCTCACCAGCTCAGCGGCAAGTTTGGAATGCGCGCTGTAACGCGATACGGCCAGGCCCCAGCCACCGAGGGTGGAGGCATGCTCGCCAGTCTCGCCGCCGCGGGGCAGGGGAGCGACGCCGACCTTGTCTTTTACGGCGCTGTCCTGGCTTTGCACCAAGGCCCAGACATAAGGCCAGTTACGCATGAACAGCGCATTGCCCGACTGGAATACGCCACGTCCTTCTTCCTCGGTGTAATTGAGCACGCCCCGCGGGGAGATGTCGCCGACCCAGCTTTTCGCCAGGGTCAACGCCGCTCTTGAGGCCTGACTGTTGACCACGATGTCGCCGCGTTGATTGATCAGTCCGCCTTGCGGCTGACTGCTGATCCACTCCAGCGCATTACACGTCAGCCCCTCGTAGGCACGCCCCTGAAAGATGTAACCCCAGGCATTGGCGTTGCCGGCGTTGCGCTCAGCCTGTTGTACATCCCTGGCGGTAGCGGTCATTTCCTCCCACGTCTGAGGAACCTGCTTGTTGTATTTCTCAAGCAGGTCTTTGCGGTAGTACAGCAGCCCCGAGTCGGTGAACCACGGCATCGTCACCAGCCGTCCGTTGACCGTGGCGTTATCGACCTGGGCCTGGAAGTAGCCTTGAGTCGTGTTGGCGGGCAGCGCCTCACGCAGATCCATCAAGTGTTTGGCGAGCATCCCCGGCCAGACCATATCGATTTGAATGATGTCGATGTCGGTGGACTGCGCACTGAGGATCTGCTGATAGAACGACAACCTCTCGGTCGCCGAGTTAGGCGTGGAGACCACCTCGACGTTGTTGCCGGTCTGTTTCGACCATTCCTCGACGGCCTCCTTGCACAGCTGCAACTCCGCACCTACCGCACCGCAGGAGATCGTCAGATCGGTTGCGTTCGACACGGATGGCAGTGCGGCAGACAGGGTGATCAATACAACGGGCAGGAGCGATTTCAGGTGTTTCATCGAGCGTCCTTTATTTTTGTTTTTAGAAAAGATAACGTTAACATCGCCAAATGTAGCAGCGTATTTGCGAGGAGGCATCCTTTTTTTGTCGTTTGTGACAACTCGCGACTCACGCAAAAAAGGCAACTGTGGCAACCAAAAAAATAAAAACAAAACAGGGAATCAACATGCAGAAAGGATCAAGCTGGCTACTGGTCGGCGTGCTCGGCACATCGGCAGCGGCTTCTCAGGCCGCGACGCTGGAAGAGCGCATGGCCGCACTTGAAGCCCGTGCCAACGCAGCGGAAAAGCGTGCGGCCACGGCCGAACAGCAGACTCAGGCACTTGCCCGGGAATTGCAGCAGATCAAATTCGCGACGCCGCCCTCGCAGTCCGTCGCGGCTAGCGCAACAGCCATTTCGGCGCCGGCTCTGGATACCCGACTGGCAAAACTCGAAGCCCGTCAGCAAAGCCTGGAGAAGGAGGGCAGTACCGGGAACCTCACCGATGGATTCAGCTTCAACGGCTATGCGCGCTCAGGGTTGCTGGTCGACGAGGGGCTGGGTGGTGGCCGTGGCGGCCCTTACACAACGCCGGCCGGTTCGGTGGGCGGGGCAGTCGGGCGACTCGGCAACGAGGACGACACCTACATGCGCATCGACCTGTCGAAAGAGCTCTATGCGCAAAACGGCACCCGCTCCAAATTCACGGTCTCCATTGCCGACGGTGTGGAAAGCTCCAATGACTGGACGGCCGACGAAAGCAACCTCAACGTACGCCAGGTGTTCGCCACGCTCGACCATGTCGCTGCGTTCAAAGGCAATTCAGTCTTCGAGAACGCTACGTTGTGGGCGGGCAAGCGCTTCGATAGAGATAATTTCGATATCCACTGGCTGGACTCCGACGTCGTTTACCTGGCCGGCACCGGCGGTGGAATTTACGATGTGCAGATGAACCCGCATTGGCGCTCGAACTACTCGTTGATTGGGCGTAGCTACGGGGATTTCAGTCAGGGCGGAATTAATGCCGATGTGGAAAGCTACATCCTGACCTCCAACCAGTTCTTCGACGATGGCCAGTGGCAGTGGATGTACAACGCCATCGGCGCAAAGAAAAACGATTTCGGCACCCGCACCAATAAAGCCGGTTTGACGCCTGCGGATAGCGGTTTGCACAGCATGCTGGCCAATCACCAGAAAACCTTTTTCGGCAGGGAAGGCTTCTTCAAAACGGCGCTGCTCTATGGGCAAGGTCTGGGGGCAGAGGTCAAGAACGTTGGCTCGGACGGTGAGTTGATCGACGACGCCCGCGCGCTGCGTCTGGCGCTTTACGGTGAGACCCCGCTGACCTCTGACTGGCGCATCGGGCCTAGTTTGCTGGCCGAACAGAGCAAGGACAGATACGTAAAAGGTGACGACTACCGCTGGCTGACCCTGAACGTGCGACTGGCCAACAAAATCAACAGCAACTTCGAAATGGCCTACGAAATGAGCTGGCAAACCATGAACCTCGACCCCAAAGGCTATCTACAACGCAATGCGGTCGACGGTAACTTCTGGAAGTTCACGGTCGCCCCGACATTCAAGCTTGACGTTGCTGATCTACTCACGCGTCCGGAGTTGCGAGTGTTCGCCAGCTACATGAACTGGTCTTCGGATCTGGACAGGTTCAGTACTACAGACGCCTTTGGCATGTCCGACTTCCAGGCGGGAGGGGTGTGGCAATACGGCATACAGATGGAAACCTGGTTTTAATCGTTGAACGTACTTGCGATAGTGCAGTGCTGGAGCGGCGAAGGATGCTCCAGGCTGATGATGTCGTTTCTTCCCAGGATGGATGATTACCCAATGCTCAAGTTCAATGCTCATCTCGGTTTCCAATTCAATGAATTGCCTTTTCTACAACGCATCGAAGCCGCCGCAGCCGCCGGTTTCCGGGCAGTTGAATTCCCTTCACCGTATGAATTCGACGCCAGTCTGCTTGCCGACCATCTAGCCCAATACAGTTTGCCGTTGATTCAGTTCGCCGCCCCGGCTGGCGTGACCAAAGGCATCGCCGCGTTACAGGGCAGGGGAGAGGAATTTCGTGACGGGTTGCTCCAGGCCGCCCGCTACGCAAAGACCTTGGCGTGTGCGGATGTCCACATCATGTCGGGCGTTACCACGCAGAATGACGCTGAGCGAACCTACGCGGGCAACCTGGAATATGCGATCAAGTACATGGAAGACCAGGGGCTGCGGCCGCTTATCGAAGTGATCAGCGCGCAGGCGATGCCGGGCTATTACATGTCCGACTTCAGCAAGGCGCAACAGGTACTGGAGACCTTCCCGAGTGTCGGGTTGATTCTTGATCTTTACCATGCCCAGCTTTTGACCGGAGATGCAGCCGATGTGTTGGCGCGGTTTTATGACAGAACCGTGCACGTGCAAATTGCCGATTGCCCGGGGCGTCACGAACCGGGAACGGGGAGTCTCGACTTTGCTGCGTTGTTCGCGGCGCTGGAGCAACGCGGATACGTCGGATGGATCGGGTGTGAATATCGTCCTTCTGGGTCTACCGTTGAGAGTCTTGACTGGATCAAGCAGCTAAGTGCTTAGGTTCCAGGCGAAAATCTTTGAGTCGCTGATGTGGGGACAATCGCCGCCATCAAAGGCAGAAGCCCTTGATGGCCGAGCGAGAAGAACTCATCGATATCGGCCTGACGCCGACGAGTAGGGGGGAGTTAATGCCTGATGCGGTTTTTGTAAGTCGAACTATTTTGTTCGGAGATTGTGATCCGGCAGGGGTGGTTTACACCCCGCGATTCTCATATTTTGCTGTAGAGGCCATTGGAGTAGCACTCGACAGATGGGTAGGGGGGCCGGGGCTTAGAGCGGTGATGAGTTTTAATATATTGCCGCCGGTGCGTGCGATGTCGATCGAGTTGCTGGCTCCGCTGACGTGGGATGACGAAATGATTATTAAAGTTGGCGTGGCCAGGTTGGGCGAGCACTCTTTTACTTTTTTGGTGGAGGGTTTTATAGGCGAAGGCGTACTGGCATTTACCGCGAATGTCACACACGTTTGTGTCTCACCGGAAAGTAAGGAAGTTGCACCCATTCCAGCTCCGTTGCGAGCGCTTCTTTCATAGATGATCAGACGGTTCCTCACAACAAAGCGCGACACTGGACTGGTATGCAGGATGAGCGTGGATCGATTACAAAGCGATCCATTGAAAGGACGAGCACGATGAACCGAACCAGTCATATTTGCCTGATGGCCAACTATAACGAATGGATGAACGCAAAAATTTATGAGGCAGCCAGAAGCCTGTCAGATGAAGAACTCTCAGTGGACAGGAAAGCATTCTTTGGTTCAATTCTCGGGACGTTGAACCACTTGGTGGCCGGCGACACTGTCTGGCTAAAGCGATTCGCCGGGCACCCTGCTAATTACTTGGCTCTGGCATCGATTCAACAGCTTCCTGCCCCCAAAAGCCTCGACCAGTTGCTTTTCTCGAGTATCCGAGATCTTTGGGCACATCGAGTGTGGCTTGATCAGAAAATTGTAGAGTGGTCTCGCTCCATTGCAGAGCCGGACCTGGATCACACCCTCAATTACACAAGCATCAAAGGAATATCCGCTGACAGGAGCTTTTATGGCTTGGTCATGCATTTTTTCAACCATCAGACGCACCACCGCGGACAAGTGACAACGTTGCTTTCACAAGCGGGTGTCGATATAGGTGATACGGATCTGGTCGTCCTCATTCCGCTTACATAACGGAGCAAGGCATCGGGCTCTACAATCGCTCATCCCAAGCAGTGTTCGATGTAGCGTTCGGTCAGTTCGAGCTTCTTCTAAAGGGCGAATCAGTACCTATCGCAACTACGTTTGGTGGCTTCCCTTGTGTAACTGATTCACGCGCACTGGCGCTTGGTATCTTCGTTAGCGATACCTCCCAACGACGCATGCGATTGGCGCATGGGTACACAGCTCGCTAAGGTCATGATTCGTTTTTGATCCTGCCTGCAAACCGGGCGCAAAGACGTCACCATCACCTTCAGCGGAACCCACATGCGATATCGACGCCTCGACCTTAATCTGTTGGTTGCGCTGGACGCCTTGTTGAGCGAATGCAGTGTCAGCCGGGCGGCCGAGCGTCTGTGCCTGGGGCAGTCAGCTGCCAGTTCGGCATTGGGCCGCTTGCGTGAACATTTCAACGACCCGTTACTGGTGCAAGTGGGGCGCCGCCTGGAACCCACGGCGCTGGGCCTGGAGTTGCTGCCAAAGGTACGTGCAGCGTTGGCACTGACACGGGAAGTCGTCGACGCGCCACTAAGTTTTGATCCGGCGAACTGTGACCGGCACATCACCCTCGTAGCCTCCGATTACGTCGCCGACGTGCTGGTTCCGGCGGTCAGCCGTGTATTGGCGCGTATCGCTCCGGGTATTCGCTTGAGCCTGCGCGACATGCCGGTGCCGCGCGACGGTGATGTCGTCAGCGAAGCCCTGGATTATCGGCGCAGTGATTGCGTGATTGTGCCGCAACGACGGTTGAACCCGGCCTATCCCCATGTGCCGCTGATGACGGACCAGCTCTGTTGTATTGTCTGCGCGCAACAGCCACAGTTTGCCGAGCAACTGAGCATGGCTGACTATCGCGCCGCGGCGCATGTGGTGCGCGAGTTTGCCGACGGACACAATCTGGCGATGGACGCCATGCACCTGCATGAACTCGGAATAGAGCGGCAAGTGGCGGTAACCGTTGAAAGCTTTGTGCTGATGCCGCAATTCATTGTCGGTACCGCGCGCATTGCCACGGTGTTTCAACGACAGGCGCAACGCTTCGCCCAGTGTTATCCATTACGCGTCCACCCGGCGCCGTTGGCTTTTCCCGAGGCCGTTCAAGTCTTGCAATGGCATCCCTATCAAGAACATGACCCGGTTATGCAGTGGTTTCGCGGCCTGCTTCTGGAACAGGCCGCGTTGCTCGATCAGCCGTCTGGTTGATCGCCGCTGTCGGCGACCAATCCAGCCTTGGCTATGGCCAGCAATGCGCAGCGCTCGTCGTTGTCCGAGGTATCGCCACTGATGCCGATAGCCCCGATCACCACGCCCTCGGCATTACGGATCAGCACACCACCCGCCACGGGAATCACCTCGCCGCCAGTCAAACTGTTGATCGCATCGAAAAACGCTGGCATTGCCTGCGCGCGCCGCGCCAGTTCACGCCCACCAAAACCCATGCCCAGGCAACCGCGTGCCTTGCCGATGGCGATTTGCGGGCGCAGGAAGGTGGCGTGTTCGTCGCGCAAAACCGCCAAGGGATGGCCGGCGGCATCCAGTACGGCAACGCCCAGCGGTTTGATCCCGGTTTCCCGAGCGATGCGGATGGCATCGCTGGCTATGGTCGTCGCAGTCAGTAAATCAAGTCGTTGCATGGCCTCTGTCCTCATACGGCCCACTTGCCCAGTTGGGCCACGCGGTCGCGGGTGTAAAGATCCGTCCATTTCAGTGAGTTGAAGTCGGACACCTGCTTGGGGTTGTAGGGGCTGCGATCCATGCGTACCGGTTGGCCGGCCTTGTAAACGGCCTTCAGGCGCGAACGATCCTGAAGGATGCGGATGTCGTCCAGTGGTGAACCGTCGAGCACGAGGAAGTCTGCCTGCTTGCCCACTTGCAGGGTGCCGAGGGTTTCACCGCGCGGCATGCAGCGCGCGCCGACAGCGGTCGCGGCATATAAGGCTTCGGCCGGGGTGAATCCAAGCCGAGTGACAAATAACTCCAGTTCACGAGCGTGCCACTCGCCGTAAGGCGTCACCGCGAACCCGCTGTCACTGCCGCAGGCGAACGGTACGCCGGCCGCTTTGGCGCGTTTGAGTACCGCCGAACCGACCTCCAATGTGCGAGCACAATAACCGGCATAACCCGTGCTGATCGCCGGATCATGGGGCTGGCAGAAGTCCACGGTGTTCTGCGGGAACGTCATGGTCGGGGCAAGGATGCTACCGGCCTCGAGCAACGCTTCGATGCACGCGTCGTCCATGTAAAAGGCATGGAAAACCAGGTCAACGCCTGCACGCGCCGCGTACATCACAGCTTCGCGCCCATAAGCATGGGTGGCGACCTTGCAGCCCAGACGATGCGCTTCCTCAACCATTTCGAAGGTTTCGTCGGCAGTGAAGGCCGCAATGATTTCGCCGTTGGGGCGGCGGTGCGTGCCGTCCATGGCGATCTTGATCAGGTCGACGCCGTCCTTGGCCTGTTTGCGAATTTCGGCGAGTGCATCGCTGCGGCTGGTGACCAACTGCGCGGTGAAGTATTCCGGAGCGCCGACCCGACTCGGGAACCAGTCATTGAGACTCTGGCGGTTGGTGATGACGCGGCTGCTGGCTGCGATGCGCGGGCCTTCAAATAAACCAGCGGTCACCGCATTGCGCACGGCGATGCTGAGCTGGCCGCTGTCGCCGGGGCAGACCATGCTGGTGACGCCGGCGGCCAGCACGTGTTGCGCGAAGAACATCCCGCGCAACGCGCGAAATTCGTCACTGGTCCATAGATCAATGTCTTCTTCGCTTTGAGCGTTGCCGAAGGCCAGATGGGTGTGCACATCTACCAGCCCCGGCATCACGAAATTATCCCCCGCATCCACCTGTGTATCGCCTGGCTGGGGAGAGGGGGCCAGCGCGGTAGCGCCGACGTAACTGAGCAGGCCGTTTTCGACGATCAATGTCTGTTGTTGGCGGGTTTGCAGTCCGGTGCCGTCAAACAGGGTCTGGCATTTCAGGTGCAGGGCAGTCATGGCGTCTTCGCTATGTGATTGTTATGCAAAGAGAGGCTAGAGAGCAGGCGAGGGGACGACCAGCAGATTGCATCGATGGCTGAGTATTGACGGCATCAATAGCTGCGCCAGCGCTTGAATCCGTTAATGCAAAACGCCGGACAATCGAAAGATTATCCGGCGTTTTTTATGGCGTGTTTTTCAGTGGATCAAGCGGTGCGACCGCCGAGGGTTTCAGCAACCCAGTCAGCAATGTATTGCCCGGCATTGATGCTGTTGTCGAAGCTCGAATGCTGCACACCACCTTCACGTTCGGTGAAGATTTTCAGTTCACATTTTGGACTGTTGACCAGTTGTTCGTAGGTGCGATGCGCCCATTTCAACGGAATCTGCGAATCCTGTTCACCATGGGTCACCAGGAACGGCACCTTGATGCGGTCGAGCACGCCGTCGAGGTGGACGTTTTCGGCGATGCTCATGAACTCTTCGACGTCCTTGGCACCCCAGACCCAGCAGACATGCGCCCAGTAATGCGGTACCGGGAAGCTGCCTTCCTTTTCCAGTCGACGCTTTTGTACATCACGCCAGTCGTGGTTGGCGCCCCACACGACGCCGCAAGCGAAGCGCGGTTCGAATGCAACTGCACGCGGGCAGTAATAACCGCCCAACGAGACACCTTCGAGTCCAATGCGTGCAGCGTCAACGTCGCTTCGGGTTTCCAGCCAATCCACCACACGACTGGCCCAGTGTTCACTGTCGAATCGTGCAGTCAGGCCATGCAGGCGCAGCGCTTCGCCGGTGCCGGGCTGGTCGATGATCAGCGAAGAGATGCCGCGTTTCGCCAGCCAGGCTGGCAGGCCCACGCGGTATTTCATTTCCTTGGTCGAGTCCAGGCCGTTGACCTGCACCAGAATCGGCGCCGGCCCCTCGACGCCTTCGGCACGCACCAGCAAGCCGGAAAGATGTTTGCCCTCGTAAGGGATTTCCACCCGTTCGCAGTTTTCACGCGACAGTTCGACGCCGCGCTTGAAGGTCTGCAGGAAACGTTGATAGAGCTCAGTGCGGCCCGGCGCACCGTGGGCTTGCAGGCGCTCGCAGGTCAGATAATAGGTGGCGGCGCGGTTGTATTTTTCGCCAGCCGAGAGCATCCGGCCATTGCCTTCGTCTTCCTCGGCCAGACCGCAAAGCTTGTCGGCCATTTTCGCCCAGGTTTCGCGAAAGGCGCGGGTTCCGGCTGCGTCCGGCTGCTTGGCCGCCTCTTGCAGCGGGGCGCACATCTCTTCGATTTCGCCCATGCGGGCGCCCATTTCAATGGCCAGGTCGACAGAGAGATTCCAAACGTAGTTGGTCGGGAAATAGCGAAACATGATTATTGTTGTCCTTATGGTTGCCTTGGCATTCCCAAGGCACGTTAAGGATCACCCGACTAATTGGCCAATCGTGACGGCGGATACGAGGTATCGCGAGATACGATGGGCACGTGTTGCAGATGCTGGATGGATTCGCTGATGCGTTCGCGCAGCCAGCGGTGCATCGGGTCGCCGTCAACGCTGCGGTGCCACAACATGTACTCGCGCATGACCGGGATCTTCACCGGTGGCGGCAGGATGCGCAGCGGCAGATAGTGCGCGTAGAGGTTCGCCAGGCGCTGGTGCATCGTGGCGATGCGCTGCGTGCCGACAATCAGTTGCGGCAGGGTATTGAAGTCGCTGGTGATCACTTCAATGCGCCGATTGAAGCCGTATTGATTCATGAACCATTCTTCGATGCTCATGTGCCGGGTACGGCCGAAGCCCACCGAGACATGGCCCATCTGCATGTACTGCTCAAGGGTCAGGGTGTCGCCGACTTGCGTATTGCCTTGCCACACCACGCACACGTGTTCTTCCTCGAACAGCAGGTGCGAAGGGTGGCCTTCAATGATGTAGCGCTCGGGAACAATCATCAGATCGACCTCGCCACGTACCAGCAACTCGCCGGAATTGTCGCTTGGGCCAAGCATTTCGAAAGTGATGTTGGGCGCTTGCTGATGAATGTTCTGGATCACTTGGGCGAACAGCACGCTGATCAGATAGTCCGAGGTCACCAAGCGGAAATGACGCTTGCTGGTGGCCGGGTCGAACACCGGTTTGGCAGTGATTGAGGACTGGATCGTCAGCAGGACTTCACGCACCGGTTTGGCCAGTTCCGTGGCATAGGGCGTGGGCTGCATCTTGCGTCCGACCTGCACCAGCAGCTCATCCTCGAAGTAGGTACGCAACCGCGCGAGCACGCCGCTGGTGGCGGATTGGGTCATGTGCAGGCGTTCGGCAGCGCGGGTGATGTTCTGCTCTTCGAGCAACACATCGAGCGCGACCAGCAGGTTCAGATCCAGATGGTTGAAACGCATGGGCAGGTCCGTTTTTGTATTTATTTTCGCAATACATTCGAACGAATCCATTGGCGCGTCAACCTTCGTCGCAGGTATCGCGTTTGCCGATAGGTCGCATCCCGACTCGCGATTAGTCAGCTGTCAGCCCTTGCGCCAATCTTCGCCGCAGTCGGCCCTGCTGCCGACACCACCACCGGTTTCCAGTCAGGCCTGGCGCGCTGCAAGGCGTCCATGGCGACAGTCACCGGATCATAATTTCAATGGAGTGGTAAGCCATGAACATCATTGGCCTTGATGCCCTGATTTTTGGCGTCGATGACATTCAAGCCTGCACCGATTGCCTGCGCGACTACGGCCTTGCGCCGGTCGGCGTAGACAGCAAAGGCGGGCGTTTCGAAGCGCTGGACGGCACTGCCGTGATTATCCGCCGAGCCGACGATCCTGACTTGCCGGCGGCGATCGGTCCGGCGCCGTCGATTCGCGAGACGGTCTACGGGGTCGCTGCGATCAGCGATCTGGATGCCATCGAAGATGAGCTGGCCCGTGATCGTAGTGTCAGTCGTGATCAACACGGCGTGCTGCACAGCGTTGACGACATGGGTTTCGCTATCGCTTTTCAGGTCACTGTACGCAAGCCTTACAGCGCACCGGATGACCTGACCAACGCCGCCGGCCATGCGCCACAGCGGCCGCTTAACCAGCCGGGCATTACCCTTGATATGGGCGCTGTGCCGCGCACTTTGTCGCACGTGGTGTATTTCGTACCCGATGCGGCGAAAGCGGAAGCCTTTTACGCCGAGCGTCTGGGTTTTCGCACCACCGACACCTTCATTGGCGCCGGGCCGTTCATGCGCCCGGCCGGCTCTGACGATCACCATTGCCTGTTCATGATCCAGACCCCGCCGCACATGAAAGGCTGCGAACACTTCACCTTCCACATGGGCAGTGGCACCGAAGTGCTGCTGGCCGGGACGCGGTTCGAGCAAAAAGGCTGGACCAGTTTCTGGGGGCCGGGCCGTCACCTGTTTGGCTCCAACTGGTTCTGGTACTTCAACAGTCCATTGGGCTGCCACATCGAATATGACGCCGATATGGACAAGCACGATGACGCCTGGGAGGCCCGTCGCGCGCCGCTGTCGGCGGATAACTCGCAGTTGTTCCTGTTTACCGCGAAAGAAAAATGGGCCCCGGGCGGTCCGCCGCCAAAACTCGGTTGAGGCCGCGCTGATCATGAGCGCTATTGCGCAGCCACTGTGTCGGCTGGACGAACTGGAGGAGGGCCGGGCGCGCGGATTCGATCCGTTGGCGCAGGGCCGCGACAGCGTATTTGCCCTGCGTCATCGCAATCAGGTGCGGGTCTATCGCAACCGTTGTCCGCATCTGGACGTGCGCCTGGAGTATCGCAAGGATCGGTTCCTGTCCGCCGATGGCCAGTTGATCGTCTGTTACGCCCACGGTGCGCAATTTCTGCCGGCGACCGGCGAGTGCATCTACGGCCCATGCCTGGGCCAGACGCTGGAGGCGCTGCCGACCTACGAGAAGGACGGCTGGCTGCTGGTGCGAATGCCTGAAGGGTTGCCGCAGCCGGGATAAATCGAGGTATCGCGTACGGCGATACATCGCATCCTTACTCGCGATTAGTCAAATCCCTGCTTTGCCGGGAAGCTTCATCCAACGATGCCGTGCCCGACGCAGCATCGATCACAAGAATAAAAAGAGAGAACACCATGAGTGCAGTGAACAACGTTCTGATCGTGGGCGGTGGTATCGGCGGCTTGTGTGCGGCCATCGCCTTGCGGCGTAAAGGTATCGAGGTCGACCTGATCGAGCTCAAGTCCGAATGGACAGTCTACGGCGTCGGGATTATTCAGCAGAGCAACGTCGTCCGTGAGATGGCCAAGCTGGGCGTTCTCGACGGTTATCTCGATGCCGCTTATGCCTTCGAAGACGTCGCTATCTACGGCCCGGGCGGGCAGCAACTGGCGCGCATTCCGGGTCAGCGACTGGCCGGCCCGCAGTATCCTGCCAACGTCGGTATTTCCCGCCTGGCACTGCACAAAGTCCTCAGCGAAACCGCGCTGCAGCTCGGTGCCAACGTCCGTTTGGGCTTGAGTGTGGAAACGCTGGACGACAACGGCGCAGAGGTCGACGTGTTGTTTACCGACGGCAATCGCGGCCACTACGACCTGGTGGTCGGTGCCGACGGACTGTTCTCGAAAGTGCGCAGCCTGGTCTTCGGCGATGCCTACACCCCGCGTTTCACGGGCCAATCGGTGTGGCGCTACAACTTTCCCCGCGCACCACAGATCGATCATCTGGCCAACTATCAAAGCGCTGACGGCAACGCCGGTCTGGTGCCGCTGGCCGGCGATTTGATGTACCTGTTTCTGACGTCTCACGAACCGTCCAATCCGTGGATGGATCCTGCCGATCTGGCTGCGCAGATGCGCCAGCGCCTGCAAGGCTTTACCGGGCTGATCGGCGAGCTGCGTGAGCAAATCACCGACAACAGCCAGGTCGTCTACAAGCCGATGGAAGTGGTGTTCGTCGATGAGCCGTGGCATCGCGGACGCGTCCTGCTGATCGGCGATGCGGCCCACGCCACCACGCCGCACCTCGGTCAAGGCGCCGGCATGGCCATCGAAGACGCGATTGTGCTCAGCGAAGAACTGACTCGCGAGCAGTCCGCCGCCAGCAGCGTCGAGCAGCAGTTGCAGCGCTTCATGGCGCGGCGCTTCGAACGTTGCAAATACATCAGCGAAAGCTCGGTGCTGGCCGGCGACAAGGAAATGCAACACGACCGCGCCTTCGATCGCATTGGCCTGGTCAAGCAAATGCTCGCGCGCACTGCCGAGCCAATCTGAGCCCCACCTGCGACTCATCCACAGCAGTTACCACTATAAAAACAAGAGGTTAACGCGATGGTTAGTTCTACGACTGCGGCGCTCACGCGTCGCCCGGTCTGCTCGTCTGCACCCTTTGGTTTGAGCGTTGCTGCGCTGCTGGTGCTGTGCAGCCAGGCCGCTCACGCTTTCGACATCGATACCGGCAACCCGGACTTCAAGCTGCGCTGGGACAACACGATCAAGTACAGCGCTGCCTGGCGCACGCAGAATCCGAGCAGCAAATTGACCGAGGGGCAGGTAGCGCTCAATCAGGACGATGGCGATCGTGCGTTCAAAAAAGGCCTGATCTCCAATCGCACCGATATCCTCTCGGAGCTGGATCTGTCGTTTCAGGATTTCGGCGCACGTTTGAGCGGTGCAGCGTGGTACGACAGCGAGTACCAGGGCAACAACGACAATAATGATCCAAGCCGCGCCAACGCGCGTTCGGTGGGCTACGACGAGTTCACCGATGACACCCGTCATTTGCACGGTGGCGACGGCGAAATCCTCGACGCGTTCGTCTACTGGAACGGTGAACTGGCCGACCGTGCAACGTCGGTGCGCGCCGGCCGTCATGGCCTGATCTGGGGCGAAAGCCTGTTCTTCGGCGCCAACGGTATTGCCGGTGGCATGGCCCCGGTTGACGTGGTCAAGGCGCAGTCGGTGCCTAACACGCAGTTCAAGGAAATCACCCGTCCGGTCAATCAACTGTCTGGCACCTTCCAACTGACGGACG
Source organism: Pseudomonas sp. SCA2728.1_7 (assembly GCF_018138145.1). NCBI lineage: Bacteria > Pseudomonadati > Pseudomonadota > Gammaproteobacteria > Pseudomonadales > Pseudomonadaceae > Pseudomonas > Pseudomonas sp. SCA2728.1_7. Next base: position 730,308 of record NZ_CP073104.1, read on the forward strand.
ACGTATCGCTCGGTGCCTACTACCAACTCGAATGGGAAGAAACCCGACTGCCCGCCGCTGGCAGTTATTTCTCCACCAGCGACACCATTGGCGAAGGCAATGAGCGCTTGATCGTCGGTGCGCCGTTTCCAGCATTTCTTGGCGGCAACCCGGCCAGTCCTGCCGCGTTTTTCCACGGCAATGACAAGGAAGCGCGCAGTTCGGGGCAGGGCGGTCTGCAACTGAAATACAGCGCTGAGACCGTCGAATACGGCCTCTACGCCATTCAGTACCACGACAAGACGCCCAAGCTGTACCTCAGACCTTCCACTGGCGCACCGAACTTCAGCACGGGCCAAATCGGCGATTACTACTGGGTTTACCCGGAAGACATCCGCGCGCTGGGCGCCAGTTTCTCCACCACAGTCGATGCCTACAGCTTTGCCGGTGAAGCCTCGATGCGCTGGAACATGCCGCTGGTGTCCAACGGCGTCACGGTGCTACCTGGGGTTGCTGCCGATAACGATGACGATGCGCTTTATGCCGTCGGGCGCACCGCGCACATCAACCTCAACGTGATCGCTTCGTTCGGGCCGAACTTCATCGCCAAGGAGTCCGGATTCGTCGGTGAGGTCGCCTGGAACCGTCTGCTCAGCGTCACGAAAAACCGTGCCGCACTAGACCCCAACGCCACCGATGACGGTCTCGGCTTCAAGATGGTTTACACCCCGACTTATCGGCAGTTTTTCCCCGGCGTGGATATCAGCATTCCGGTTGGCATGAGCTATTTCCCGCTGGGCAAATCGGCGGTTGTCAGTTCGTTCGGCGCGGATAACGGCGGTGACATGAATATCGGTATTACCGCGACCTACCTCGACCGTGTGACCGCCGGCCTGACGTACACGCATTACTACGGCCCCGAGAACACCAACCTCAACGCGGCCAGCCAATTCAATTTCCAGCAATCGCTGAAAGATCGGGATTACCTGGCTTTCTCCGTCAAGACCACGTTTTAAGAGGACTTGCGCATGACCTATAACAACAAAAATGCCGCGTTCACACTCAAAGCCTTGTGCTTTGCGTTGCTCGCAAGCCTGGCGGTATTGAGTCACGGTGCCGCAGCAGCCACGGCTGACGAAGCGGCGAAATTGAACAAGTCACTGACGCCTTTCGGTGCCGAGCGCGCCGGCAATGCCGACGGTTCGATTCCAGCCTGGGATGGCGGCTACACCAAGGTCGATCCGGCCTTCAAGGAGGGCGGCAAACGCAGCGATCCGTTTGCGGCCGACAAGCCGCTGTTCAGCATCACCTCAAAGAATCTGGCGCAATACGCCACCAAGCTCAGCGATGGCACCAAGGAGATGTTCAAGCGATTTCCTGACACCTATCGCATCGACGTCTATCCGACCCGTCGCTCGGCCGCTGCGCCGCAATGGGTGTACGACAACACCCTGAAAAATGCCACCCGCGCCAAGCTGGTCGAGAGCAGCGCTGGACCGGTGCCCGAAGGCGCGTTTGGCGGTATTCCATTCCCGATCCCGCATAACGGCGCCGAAGCCATGTGGAACCACATCCTCAACTGGCGCGGCACGTCACTGGCCATGCACTTTCGCCATTACCTGATGACCGCAGACGGCAAACAGGTGATGACCACCGACGGCCAGGCGATCCAGGACATGCCGTATTACTACCAGGACGGCACGCCGGAAAGCTTCGCCGGTGATTACTGGCTGTTCCGTCTGCTTAACGTCGGCCCACCGTTGCGTGCCGGTGAGCAGATCATGGGGCGCACCAATATCAACGGCGACAAGTCCCAGGCTCACGTCTATCTGACCGGCCAGCGCCGCGTGCGCAAGTTGCCGAATGCCTGCTGCGACACACCGACGCCGGCCACCGCCGGGGTGATGTCGTTCGATGAGTTGAGCGTGTTCCAGGGACGCATTGATCGCTTCGACTGGAAACTGGTCGGCAAGCAGGAAATGTACATCCCCTACAACACCAACAAAGTCCTGACCGCCGGCAAGCCGGAAGATTTGTTCCTGGCCCATCACATGAATCCCGATTACGTGCGCTGGGAGTTGCATCGCGTGTGGGTGGTAGACGCCGAACTCGCGCCGGGCAAGCGTCACCAGTTGCCGAAGGGCCGCTACTACCTCGACGAAGATACTTGGCAAGCCATGCTCGGCGATCGCTGGGACGCCAACGGCCAACTCGCCAAAACCTTGTGGTCGCTGCCAGCCGTGCTGCCGGATCTGCCAGCGCAAGCGCAGCTGTCTTCGGGTTTCTACGACCTGACCTCCGGCGCCTGGTTTATCCAGAACGTCTACACCGGTCTGCCTGAGCAATACGGCGTGGTCGATCGCTACAAGGCATCGGAATTCTCGCCGGCGGCGATGGCGGGTGCCGGGGTTCGTTGAATCGGGCCGGATCGCCACACGCTGTGGCGATCCGGTTTCACAGGTGGTTTCGAGGTCGGTATGAACAGAATCTGTCAGGTGCTCGGGCGGTTGTTAGCGCTGCTGGCGCTGCCTTGCGTAGTACCCGTGAGTCAGGCTCAGGCCGCTGCCGTCGGCGATGTATTGCACACCCCGGCGATGCGCGCGCCACAGGCCCGCCAAGCGGTCTTGCTTGATCTGGCCCGGTCAGGTGCGCGGTTGGTGGCGGTCGGCGAACGCGGCATCGTCTTGCTCTCCGATGACAACGGCATCAATTGGCGGCAGGCGCAGGTGCCGGTGTCCGTCAGCCTTACGGCGGTGCAATTTGTCGATGCCAACACGGGTTGGGCGGTCGGCCATGCCGGTGCGGTGCTGGTCTCCCACGACGGTGGGGAAAACTGGGCGTTGCAGCTGGACGGCAACCGCGCTGCGCAACTGGAGTTGCACGCCGCACGCGAGCAACTGCCGACAGCCACTGACCCGGACGCAGCGGCGGCGCGCGTGCAAACCGCCGAACGGATGGTCAGCGAAGGTGCGGACAAACCGTTTCTCAGCCTCAAGTTCACCGATGAGCGTCACGGCCTGATCGTCGGCGCCTACGGCCTCGCGTTTACCACCGAGGACGGCGGGGTGAGCTGGCAGTCGCTGATGGGCCATATCGACAATCCGATGGGCGCGCACCTGTATGCCATCGCGCAACAAGGCGAGCGTTGGTTCATCGCCGGCGAGCAAGGCTATGTGGCGCGTTCCGAGGACGGTGGACAATCCTTCGTCGCGCTCGACAGCCCGTACAGCGGCAGCTTTTTCGCCCTGCATGTACGCGATGACGGCGCGCTGCTGGCGGCTGGGTTGAAAGGCAACGCGTTCATTTCCACCGACGACGGCAACAGCTTCGTGCCCGCGCCCGTACCGATGCCGGTGTCCTTCAGTGATGCGATCCGCAGCGATGACGGCCAGTTGTTGTTGGTCAATCAGGCGGGCGCAATGTTTCGCACCACGGGCGACGCAACAACCCTGCAGCCTTTCGGCAAACCGCTGGGCAAACCGATTGCCAGCGTCGTGCAGGCCGCCGATGGCAGCCTGGTGCTGGCCGGTTTCACCGGGGTGACGCGCCTGGCGTCGCCCACTGCTACAGCTTCGGAGTGAGGTTATGAAACCATTCGACAACGCCACGGCCAGCCTGGCGAGTTTCGACCCGCGCTCCGGCTCGGTCGTGGAACGCTCTTTGTTCAATCACCGGTTGTGGGTGTTGCTGGTGTGCCTGGTGACCACGCTCTTCCTGGGCTATCAGGCCACGCGCGTCGAGCTGAACGCCAGTTTCGAAAAGATGATTCCCACGCAACAGCCTTACATCGCCAATTATCTGCAACATCAAAAGCAGCTCAGCGGTCTGGGCAACTCCTTGCGCATTGTCGTCGCCAATCGCCAGGGCGATATCTACGACGCTGATTATCTGAAAACCTTGCAGGCCTTGAGCGACAAGCTTTACCTGCTGCCCGGCGTCGATCGTGCCTACATGAAGTCGCTGTGGACGCCCGCAACACGCTGGGTTGCAGTGACTGAAGACGGACTGGATGGCGGCCCGGTGATCCCGGACGATTATGCCGGCACACCGGCCAGTCTCGAGGACTTGCGCCGCAACGTGCAGCGTTCCAACGAACTCGGCCAACTGGTAGCGTTCGATCAAACCTCGAGCATCATTTACGTGCCGTTGCTGGCGACGACTGCTGACGGCCAGGCGCTGAATTACTCGGTGCTGTCCGAGCAACTGGAGGCGTTGCGTAGCCAGTACCAGAACGAAAAGATCGACATTCACATCACCGGTTTCGCGAAAAAAGTCGGTGACCTGATTGCCGGACTCAAGCAGATCCTGTTGTTTTTCGCCGTCGCAATCCTGATCACCACCGCCGTGCTGTTCTGGTACACGCGCTGCCTGCGCAGCACGGTGCTGGTGGTGTTCTGCTCGCTGGTGGCGGTGGTCTGGCAACTGGGTCTGTTGCCGTTGCTCGACTATCAGCTGGATCCGTATTCGGTGCTGGTGCCGTTTCTGGTGTTCGCCATCGGCATGAGCCACGGTGCGCAGAAGATGAACGGCATCATGCAGGACATCGGTCGCGGCATGCACCGGGTGGTGGCGGCGCGATTTACCTTCCGCCGACTGTTCCTGGCCGGGCTGACGGCATTGCTCTGCGACGCAGTGGGTTTTGCCGTGCTGATGCTGATCAAGATCCAGGTGATTCAGGATCTGGCGGTGATCGCCAGTATCGGTGTGGCGGTGCTGATTTTCACCAACCTGATTCTGCTGCCGGTGTTGCTGTCCTATGTCGGCGTAACGCCGCGTGCGGCGCAACTTAGCCTGAAGAGCGAGCAGAACGACCAGACCGGCGCGCGGCGTCATGGCTTCTGGCGTTTTCTCGATCTGTTTACCCGACGTCGCTGGGCCAGCCTGTGCATTGCCATCAGCCTGGCGTTGGCGGCATTGGGTTTTGTGGTCAGCCTGCAATTGAAGATCGGTGATCTGGATGCCGGCGCACCGGAGCTGCGGGCCGACTCACGCTACAACCAGGACGATGCGTTTCTGACCCGGCATTACGGCGCCAGCAGTGATTTGTTCGCAGTGATGGTGAAGACCCCGGCCGGGCAATGTGCGCGTTACGACATCCTCGCCAAGGTCGATGCGCTGGACTGGCAACTGCGCGCGCTGCCGGGGGTGGATTCGACCAACTCGTTGGCCTTGCTCAACCGGCGCATGCTGGTTGGCCTCAGCGAAGGCAGCGCCAAGTGGTACGAGCTGCAGAACAATCAGGCGATGCTCAACATGATCACCGCCAGTGCGCCACGCGGCTTGTACAACGAGGATTGCAGCCTGCTCACGCTGTACGCCTACCTCACCGACCACAAGGCTGAAACGCTGACGCGGCTGGTCGAACACGTCGAGCAATTCGCCGCAGCCAATAACGACAAGGATGTGCAGTTCCTGCTGGCAGCGGGCAATGCCGGCATTGAGGCGGCGACCAATATCGTGGTCAAGCAAGCCAATCGCGAGATGCTGTTCTGGGTTTACGGAGCGGTGATCGTCCTGTGCCTGATCACCTTCCGCTCGTGGCGCGCCACGCTGTGCGCGGTGATTCCACTGATGGTCACCTCGATCCTCTGTGAAGCATTGATGGTCTGGCTGAACATCGGTGTGAAGGTCGCGACGTTGCCGGTGATCGCGTTGGGTGTCGGCATTGGCGTCGACTATGCGTTGTACGTGATGAGCATCCTGCTCGGTCATCTGCGCCAAGGCGCGAGCCTGTCAGAAGCCTATTACCGCGCACTGGTGTCCACCGGCAAAGTGGTGATGCTTACCGGCATCACGCTGGCCATTGGCGTGGCCACGTGGATCTTCTCGCCGATCAAATTCCAGGCTGACATGGGCGTGCTGCTGGCGTTCATGTTCGTCTGGAACATGGTCGGCGCACTGCTGCTGTTACCAGCGCTGGCGTACTTCCTGCTGCCTGCACGGCGCACGAACACTGACGCAGAAACGCCGGAGGAGGCCATCAATCTGGCCCTGCCGTCGCGAGCCGTGGCGGTAGATGTTGTTCAATCGCGTCATCGGGAGACCTGTCATGGCCGTTGAGTCTTCACTTGAAAACAGCGGCCGCCGCGCCGGTTTGACGCAATCGCTGCTGTTGTTGCTCGGCAGCTGTCTGCCAGTGCTCGGCGCGGTATTGCTCGCACCGGTATTGCCGCGCATGCAGGCACATTTTGCCGAGGTCGCAGGCAGCACCGTGCTGGTGCCGATCGTGCTGACCCTGCCGGCATTGATGATTGCGCTACTGGCGCCGTTTGCCGGGGTCATCGCCGACCGGCTCGGACGCAAACCTTTGTTGTTGGCGAGCATGGCCCTGTACACGCTCTGCGGTGTGTTGCCGCTGTGGCTGGATTCGCTGCCGGCGATTGTCGCCAGCCGCGCCGGCATCGGTCTTGCAGAGGCGGGGATCATGACCTGCTGCACGACGCTGATGGGCGACTACTACAGCGGCGCACGCCGTGAACGCCTGTTTGCACTGCAAATGGTCGCGACGTCGCTCTCTGCTGCGGTGTTTATCGCGCTGGGTGGTTTTCTCGGCCAGGACGACTGGCGCACGCCGTTTGCGCTGTACGCGGTCGGGCTGATTTTCTTGCCGCTGATGGCGTGGAAACTCTGGGAACCGCAACCCCGCGTGCAACCGGCAGCAACGGTGCCGACGCCAGTCCCGCGCCTGTTTCCGTGGCGCGCACTGACACCCCTGTATGCGTTGTCGCTGCTCGCGGGCCTGAGCCTATTCATCGTGCCGGTGCAGGCCGGCTACTTGCTCAACCTGTTGCACGTGGATGCGCCGCAGCAGATCGGCATGACCATGGGCGCCAATCAACTCGGTGTGCTCGCTGGGGCCTTGAGTTTTCGTTTATTGAGCGGTCTGCGCAGCCAGCATGTGTTGCTGATTGCCTATGGCCTGGCCGGCATTGGCGGCTTGTTGATGGCCGCCGCCGGCAGTCACGCGCAAGTGGTGGTGGCGGTTCTGGTCAATGGTCTGGGCATCGGCCTGATGTTGCCGACGTTGATCACCTGGATCATGGCGCAAGTCGGGTTTGCTCAGCGTGGGCGAGCGGCGGGGTGCTTCACCGCCGCGATTTTCGCAGGCGAGTTCATCAGTCCGCTGGTGGTGCTCGCCATCACTTCCGGGGCTTCCACGGCGTTGCCGCAAGCGTTGGCCATGATCGGTTGGCTGCAACTGGTCGTGGCGCTGTTTTGTCTGTCCGTGCCGAGGCTCGGTGGTCTATTGATCCGCACGAATGTTGGCGGGCACGACTCCATCGGCAACGGCCATTGAACGAGGATATTCCATGCAAGCGCTTCCCCCATTCAAGCGCGTGGTCACCGGGCATGATGCCCACGGCCGCGCCGTCGTCGTCAGTCACGCAGCAACTGCCAACGTCTTCGCGCTGCAATCGGTGCCGGGCACGGTGTTTCATGAAATATGGAACAGCAGCGGCAGTCCGGCACTGCTCGACAATGCCGATGATCCAACCAGCAAACCCTTACAGCTGAGCCCCGGCCCGCTGGGCAGTGTGATTCGTGTCGTCGACATTCCGCCAGACAGCGTGCAGAACCAGGTCAGCGCTGCCGATGCAGCGGCGGCATTCGCCGAGATTGGCCAGGCGCATGCCGGCACCGGCCAAGCGAACTCGCGGCACAAACTGATGCACCGCACCGAAACCCTCGATTACGGCATCGTCACCGAAGGCGAAGTCTGGCTGGTGCTCGACGATGAAGAGATCCACCTCAAACGCGGCGACGTGGTGGTTCAGCGCGGCACCCATCACGCGTGGAGCAATCGCACCGAGGCCATGGCGCGCATGGTGTTTATTCTGCTGGACGGGCGTTTCGCCGCTGAACTGCAAGACTGCCCGGGAGAAACGGCATGAAGCTCGCAACCTTGAAAAACAGCAGCCGTGACGGCCAATTGGTGGTGGTTTCGCGCGACATGGCCCGGGCGCTGGACGCCCGTTTGGTAGCGCCGACCTTGCAGCAAGCAATCGAAAACTGGGCTGATGCTGAGCCGCGTTTACAAGCCCTGGCGCGTGAACTTGAAAACCACGATTGCCGCGAGGCCTTTGCCTTCGACCCCACGCAGGCGATGGCACCGTTGCCGCGTGCTTACCAATGGTGCGATGGCTCAGCGTTTCTCAGCCACGGCGCGCTGATGCAGAAGGCGTTCAACCTCGACCCGATTGAAGGCGCTGACCGTACGCCGTTGATGTATCAGGGCGCCGGTGATGACTTCATCGGCGCACACGATGACATCGAACTGCCGAGCGAAAGCCAGGGCATCGATTTCGAAGGCGAATTTGTCGTGTTGGTCGATGATGTGCCGATGGGCTGTTCGGCGGAAAACGCGTTGCAACACATCAAGCTGATCCTGCAGATCAATGATGTCAGCCTGCGTGCGCTGGCACCGCGTGAAATGCGCACCGGTTTTGGATTTCTGCAAGCCAAGCCGTCCTCCAGTTTTGCCCCGCTGGCGATTACCCCGGATGAACTCGGCGAAGCCTGGCGAGACGGTCGCGTCAATTTGCCCCTGCAAGTGCAGTGGAACGGCGAGTGGTTCGGCCAACCGCACGGCGCGCAGATGAACTTTCATTTTGGCCAACTGATCGCTCACGCGGCCCTGACCCGTCGCTTGCGCGCCGGCACGCTGATCGGTTCTGGCACGGTGTCGAACGCCGAGCGCAACGTCGGCTCGGCGTGCATCGCCGAACGTCGGGCCATCGAGATGATCGAGCAGTGTGCGCCGGTGACAGGCTTCATGCGTTTCGGTGATCGCGTGCGCATGGACGTCACCGGCAGCGATGGCCAGTCACTGTTTGGCGCGATCGATCAACGCGTCGTCAAAGCCAACGGCTAAGGAACGCCCATGCGTGTACTGATTACCGGAGCCAATGGCTTTGTCGGTCGCGAACTGCTGCGTTGTCTGCTCGCGCGCGGCAGTTTGCGCGGGCAAGTCATTCGTTCGCTGCTGGTGCTGGACACCGACGTCCAAGGCCTGCCAGACGATCCGCGTTTGCGTCGGCACAGCGGCAGCGTGACGGACGCAGCGTTGATGCGCCGGGTCCTGGCCGATGGCATCGACGTGGTGTTTCACTTGGTCAGCGTCCCCGGCGGAGCGGCGGAGGCGCATTACGAACTGGGTTATCAGGTCAACCTGCTGGCCAGCCTCGAACTGCTCGATCAACTGCGCAACAAGGCGCGACCGCCAGTGCTGGTGTATGCCAGCAGCGTTGCGGTGTACGGCGCTGATCTGCCGGCGAAGATGAACGAGCAGGCTGAACTGCACCCGCAATTGTCGTACGGCACACACAAGATGATGGTCGAGCGCGCGCTGATCGATCTGGGTCGGCGCGGTGAAGTCGACAGCCGCGCGGTGCGCCTGCCGGGCATTGTCGCGCGCCCGCGTGAACCCAACGGTTTGCGCTCGGCCTTCATGAGCGACTTGATGCGTGCCTTTGCCGAGGGCGCTGAGTATTGCTGCCCGGTATCACCGCAAGCAACAGCGTGGTGGATGTCGGCGCGCTGTTGCGTAAACAACCTGATCCACGCTGCTGAACTGGATGACGCCGCCGCGCAACAGCGGGTCTGGCAACTACCGGTGCTGCAGTTGTCCATCGCCCAAGTCGTCGATGCTCTGGCGGCAACTTACGGCGAGCAACGCCGTGCGCTGATCAGTTTCGCCGCTGACCTTGAGCTCGAAACCCTGTTCGGGCGCATGCCGCCCTTGAAAACCCCGCAGGCCCGCGCTGCCGGTTTCTGCCATGACGGCAACGTCGCCACGCTTATTCGCAACGCCCTCAACCCAGCCCCATACCGGCCTCTGCCGTTGAACGGAGACACGCCTCATGTCACAGCCCATCCCGCGTAAACGTCGTCTGGTCGACCTTTCGGTGACCCTCGATAACAACCCGTACACAGACCCGCCACCGCTGTTGCCGAAAATAGATTACATGGATCACCAGCAAGGTTGGCCGGAGATGGCGGCTATGTTCCCGGGGTTGCAGCTTGAACAGATGCCCGGCAATGAGTCGTGGGCCGCCGAGCGTTTGCAGATCACCACCCACAGCGGCACCCACATGGATGCGCCTTGGCACTACGCCTCGACCACCGATGGCGGCGAGCCGGCGTTTGGCATTGATGAGTTGCCGCTGGACTGGTGTTTGCAGCCGGGGGTCAAACTGGATTTTCGCCATTTGCCCGACGGTCACGTGGTCACGGCAGAAGAGGTCGAAGCGGAACTGGCGCGTATCGAGCACACGTTGCAACCGCTGGATATCGTGCTGATCAACACCCGCGCCGGGGCACTGTTCGGTCAGCCGGGTTACCTCGATGCCGGCATCGGCATGGGGCGCGAAGCGACGATGTATCTACTGGAACGTGGCGTGCGCGTGGTCGGCACCGACGCCTGGAGCTGGGACGCGCCGTTCAAATACACCCGTGAACGTTTTGCTGCCAGCGGCGATGCCTCGATCATCTGGGAAGGGCATAAGGCCGGGCGCGATATCGGCTACGGGCAAATGGAAAAACTGGCCAACCTCGAATCCCTGCCAGCGAGCGGATTCACGGTGTCGTGCTTTCCTTACAAGATCCGGCATGCGTCTGCAGGTTTTGTGCGCGCGGTGGCTATTTTCGAAGAGTGATCGGGCTGTTTGAGGCATTCCTTTAACGACAGTAAGAGAACGGCAGGCTTTGAACACAGTGGACGGCGTTTGCCGCCGCCACTGTTTTGAGGCCTCTAATTCGTCGGATTGCGCAGTCGCTCGATGATTCTACGAGCACGATTGGCTCCGACGTCGACATGAATATCAATCATCGGGCGCGTACCGAACCGGCACATGTTCTGGTACTGCGCTTCGATCACCACTTTGTCTTCGTCGAACGTTAATCGCGTCTGATGCAGAACTTTGGCTGTGACGGCCTCGGGATCATGTTCAGGGTTGGTGGCCATGGTCCAGAAATAGTGGCTTGTGGTGTCTGTTTCCGGCGTCACGCCGTGAAAACCACGCATATGAAAACCACCTCGATCCGGGTTGTTCAGGTCGTCTGTGCCCGCGTCTATCGCGCCGGTCCAGATGCGCAGGTGATTGAAGTGAAATTCGATCTCCTGCCAGCGGTCGATGTTGCCTTTGAACGGGTAGGCTGCGGTGTAGGTCGGCGGCGGAACGGAATCGGGCATGTGGCGAACCACACGAACCATCGAGTCGTCGCCGTCCACACTCATCTGCGCGTTCATATGAATACTGGCGTTGCCGCCAATGGTGTGCAAATGGACGTAGCCCAAGTGACTGAGATCCATGAGATTGTCGTGGATGAGTTGATAGGGCGCGTCGTAGTGATAGACATCACCGTCGAACAGGTATTTACCGCTGCTGTGCACGTCGTAGGTCGGTGGCGCGAATGTCGGCTCAGGATGCTCGGCGCTGCCGAACCAGATCCAGATGATCTGATCCTGCTCCCGGACAGGGTAGGCAGGGACTTTGGCTTTGCTCGGGATCTTGTCCTGGCCCGGAATTTCAATGCATTTACCGCCTTCATTGAACAGCAGACCGTGGTAACCGCAGCGCAAACCACGTTCCTCCACCGCGCCGCCGGACAGCGGCAGTGCTCGATGGCAGCAGCGATCTTCCAGCGCGGCGACCTGGTTATCCGCCGTGCGAAAAAGCACCACGGGTTTATTCAGTAACGTACGGCCAAGTGGCTGGTGTTTCAGTTCCCGGCTCAAGGCTGCGACGTACCATTGATCGAGCGGGAAACTCGGCACGGTGGCCGGGGCGATTTCATGGGCAAGGGGTTGGGCAGCAGTTGTCATGATGTTCTCCGGCGAGCGGTCAAGGCTCGGTTCAGGTCAAAGGTCCAATACCAGGCGGGGCGATTTGGCACGTGAGCAGCACGGGGTGAAACGGTCATTGGCAGCGTGTTCAGCAGCCGTCATGAACTGGTCACGATGATCAGCAATGCCTTCGAGCAAAACCGTGACACAGGTGCCGCAGACGCCTTGCTCGCACGATGATTCGATGGCAATCCCGGCCTCATCGAGCACCTCGAAAACGGTGCGATCGGCGGGGATGTAAAAAATCTGTCCTGTACTCGCCAGTTGAACTTCGAAGGGCGAATCCGCGCTTGCATCGACAGGTGCGGCGGCGAAAAACTCTCTGTGCACGCGATCTTCCGGCCAGCCAGCGGCCTGCGCGGTGTCGAGGATGAAATTCATGAAGCCGGCGGGGCCGCACACGTAAAGGTGAGTCGTGGTATCTGGCGCGGCGAGGAGGGCGGTTGCATCGAGTTTCTGTTCGGGCGATCCGCTGTCGTCATGCAAATACACGTGGCTGGCGAAGGGCGCCTCTCCGAGCCATCGGATAAACGCGGCACGTTCGCTGGATCGAAAGCTGTAATGCAGCTCGAAATCTGCGCTTTGATGATGAAGTTCATGGGCCATCGCCAGTATCGGCGTAATGCCAATGCCGCCGCCAAACAGCAGGTGACGCTTGGCTGAGTCCGCGAGTGGGAAGAGGTTGCGTGGTTCGCTGATGCTGAGTGTCTGTCCTTGGCTGATGGTGTCGTGCATTGCAGCAGAACCGCCGCGGGAGGCAGGATCCTTCAGCACACTGATTACGTAGCGATGACGTTCTTTTGAGTCATTGCACAGCGAGTATTGCCGGGTGAGGCCGCCGGCAATGTGGATGTCGATATGGGCACCGGCATTGAACGGTGGCAACGGCTGATCGTCCGCTGCGCACAGCTCGAAACTGCAAATACCCTCGGCCTCAACGACTTTGCGGGTGACGTTGACTTGAAGCATGACTTCTCCCTCCACATTGAAGTGGCTGCTGAAAAACGAACGGCAAAAAAGGGTGCGAGCGGGTGACGAATCAGCCGGGCGCGAAGAAGCAGGAGGAGTGGCTAATCGTGGGCGCCAGGGAAGGGCACGGTTGGCGAGGGTTCATAAGCAAGACCTGTAATTATTTTTTTGAGGTTGTGCTACGGCGTATCATGCGGCGCATCGTCCGCAATGCCAGGCTGAGTGAATCCTCAGATAAATTAGTTGCGGTGTCAACCATATTGCAAGATCTTCGATCTACGGTGTTTCTTGATGCCTACCGATACACAACTGAACCTGTCGCGTTATGTACCTGGCCTGGTGACTTTCCTGGCGAACAAACTCGCCACGGGAGCCTCGCAGTGCTACCGCAAACACTTCGGCATCGGCGTGGTTGAATGGCGAATGCTTTCAATGCTGGCGGTTGAATCCGACATCACTGCCAATCGAATCTGCCAGGCGATCGGTCTCGACAAGAGCGCGGTCAGTCGTTCATTGCAGACATTGGAAGCAGCGGGGCGGATCACCAGTCAGCTGGATCCCGAGGACGCGCGGCGTTACACCGTGCGATTGACGGCCAGCGGCAAAGAACTGCATGACCGCGTGCTCAAAGTTGCACTTGAGCGAGAAGCGCGTCTGCTCAGCGGATTGACCCCGGCCGAGGTCGACACGTTGGTTGACTTGCTTGGGCGCCTGCATCTGCAAGTGCCCAATGTGAACAGTTATGACCCGAGTGAGGAGTGAGTCGCGGCAGACTAGCGTGAAATCGGCGTTGAGGGCTGCTGCCCGACGCGAGTTGGCGGGCGGCTGATATTTGGTCATTGGATCAGAGGTTGTAGACCGCCCAAAAGGCTGGGAGGCTAGCGTGACATTTACCATACGGACATGCCGAAATGAGCTCAGGAAAAATCCTCGTCACAGGTGCGGCAGGAAAGATCGGCAATGCTTTTTGGCAAGAGCGCGACGATAAATCCGATTTGCGTTTGGCCGATCTAGACGTAACAGCACTTCCGGGCTCGGCACAGCGTTTCACTCTCGATGTCACGGATCAAGCCAGTTGCCTTCGAGCTTGCGAAGGTATCCATACCGTCATCCATCTAGCTGCTGACCCAAATCCGGACGCCGATTTCATGGCCTCACTGCTTCCAGTGAACATTGTGGGCACTTACAACATGCTGTTCGCCGCAAAGGCACAAGGCTGCAAGCGCTTCATATTTGCGAGCAGTGCCCAAGTGATCGAAGGATATCCAACGGATGTTCAGATACAGGAATGCATGGCACCTAAACCAGGCAATCTCTACGGCGTCAGCAAGGCGTTTGGAGAAGCTTTGGCTTCGATGTATGCAAACGACGGACAGATGACGACCATCGCAGTCCGTATTGCCAACGTAGCCAAATTTCAACAAGGGGAGACCCACAGTCCCAGAGACGTCGCGGCCTTCATCAGTTTTAGAGATGTTGTCGCGCTACTCAATAATTGCGTTGAAGCCGAGCTAAAGGGATTCCACGTTATTCATGGGGTCTCAGATAACCGCTATAAGCGCCTCTCTATTGATCAGAGTAGAAAAATTGTCGGATATGCTCCCATTGATGATGGGTTTGAGATTTTGGAAGGAGGCGCTCAATCTGATTGAACGCACACTTCCTCTGAGAAGGTCACCGTGATGCGCCGGGAAAACGTGCTGGTTTAATGATTGGCAGACGCTCACGACCACCGCTTCCGGCCCGAAGCTGACAGTGGAGGGCATGCGGTTGCTTCGATGCTTTTCAATGAACGTCATCAGAACTCGACAAGGAGACGTCCCCCATGACCAAGCCAATGCTTCATTTGATGTCAGGCAAGATTGCATCCGGTAAATCGACGTTGGCCAAGTCCTTGGCGTCTGAACGGTCGGCCATTTTGATGAGTGAGGATTATTGGCTCTCAAGGCTTTACCCTGATCAGATCCAGTCAGTGGCCGATTACGTGAGGCTTGCGCGTCAGATTCGGGCACTGGTGGGCCCGCTTGTCATCGATGTGCTGAAGGCTGGCGTGACTGTGGTTCTGGATTTCCCGGCCAACACTCCAGAGGATCGGCAGTGGTTACGCGGTCTGGCTGACGCTGCCGAAATTCCCCACTGTTTCCATTACATCGAAGTGGATGATGAGACCTGTCGGGGCAGGCTACATCGGCGCAATGGCCGCGCCGAGCATGAGTTTAGAGCAAGCGACGCTGAGTTCGATTTGATAACGAGCTACTTTCGTGCTCCAGATACGAATGAGGGGATATGGATTGAAATTCACCGACACTGAAGGGCGGTCATATTGCTTGGAGTTAGTTATCTGGAACGTCTGCTTCTAGCGGCGCAGGTGATCGTTGATGCAATAGAAGTGGCCTCGCTGATTAACTTCCTGTTGAGCGAGGGGGCTTCCTTCGTTACTGGCCAAGTGATCAGCGTCGATGGGGGAGGGAGTCTCGGTGGGAAATAGCGATATGAAGCGGATTTTCAGCCTGCGTTGTTAATCTGTCAGTCTGCGGTCTCGAAGCGCTCGACAGACGAAATCGGCCAGAAGCGGTCGGTGGACAAAGACCTTCACAGGGAAAAAGCGTCGCCCTTTACCAAGAGGCTGCCCCATGGATGTTATTGCCGATTACTCAAAACACCATCGACCTTGCGCGGGCGTATGCGCTGCCGCAGTGAAGGAGGGGAAACATGATAGGTAAACGTTTATTAGGTATGGTCGCATTGGCAGGATTACTTGCAGGAGGAGCCGTGGCCGACGAGGAAAAAGGCTTGGTGGTGCGCATCGCGCAACTCGAAATCGATCCTGCACAGGTTGCGGCCTATCAAGCCGCAGTCAAAGAAGAGATCTCAGAATCGACTCGAACAGAGCCGGGCGTTATATCAATCTATGCTGTCGCCGAAGTCGACCGCCCGAACTGGTTTCATTTCTTCGAAATCTACGCCAGCGATTCGGCATACCGAAGCCATATCGAATCGCCGCACTTCAAAAAGTACGCCGTTACCACGCAGTCGATGATTGTGTCGAAGCGCTTGATTGAAACCACGCCAATCGAGCTCAGCCCCCGGCCTGCACCGTAACAGCCCAGTTCGAAAAAGAGTTTCGCACTGGGCGGGCTGGCTTTTTAAATGGAGGAAAGTGATGAAAAGGGATGAGTTCGACGCAGACCTTGCGGTTCACGTTTAACTACACTAAATGGCCGTTTAGTCGAGTTAACGTAAAATAGCATCATATTCTACGGAGAAAAGACCATAATCATGCGTGAAGCCAAAGCTAGAGACGTTATCAAAACGTTGGATCTGCAGCCTCACCTCGAAGGTGGCTATTTCCGCAGAACCTATCAAGCCGATCATCGCGACCCACTCGAAACCCCCAGCGGTCCACGGTATCTGATGACCTCGATTTACTATCTGCTGGATCAGCAATCACCGGTGGGCCAGTTTCATTTCAATCGATCCGACATCCTGCATTATTTCCACCTGGGCGACGCCATTGAGTACAGCCTGATTCATGCTGATGGCTCGTTGCAGACATTGGTAATGGGCACCGACATTCTGGCAGGACAGCTTTTGCAATTACACGTACCGGGTGGACTATGGAAAGCTTCGCGGTTGCTCGAAGGCGAAAACGGATTTGGGCTGATCAGCGAAGCCGTTTCGCCAGGATTTGATTTTGCCGATATGGAACTGGGTGATCGGCAGAAACTCACGCAACAATTTCCACAGCATCGAACGCTGATTGAAAAGCTGACGCGTGATGAGGGTTGAGCGCCGTCGAATTCAAGGAAAAGCTGTGGATCGGATTAAGGTCGATTCTGCAGGTTGAAATCCACTGTGCAACCGGGCTGATCTCGAAACATCTTGTTACGTGTAATGTATATTATGTTAAATCAAGTATTGCGCTATGCGCCCTTGCAGCAACGTCTGTTTCCATTTCGACAATCCATCAGCACCTGTAGATCTCAGCAACCACCTGCATCGTTTAACGCATTCCCGCCCCTTGCTGATACTCACGCGGCGTACAACCAAACTCCCGTCGAAACACCGTGTGCAAATACTGCGCAGATTTAAACCCACAACTTCGCGCAACGTCGGCAATCACCGAGTCGGTACTTGTCAGGCCCTTGGTAGCCGCAGCCAATTTGAAACGCAGTATCTCGTCATGCACGCTACACCCTCGCTCAGCACGAAAATGCGCTTCAAGTGATGAACGCGACACACCGACATAAGCCGCCACCTGCGCTGTTTTAATGCCTTGGCAAGCATATTGGCGGATGAACAACAGCGCTTGCATAACGTACGGATTGCCCAAAGGCTGGTGCAAACTCGACACCTGCACGTTGACCGCATCCGGCGGGATCAGGATCTGCGTGCCGGTCGACGGCATGCCGTGCAGCATCTGGTGGAGCAATTGCGCGGCGGTTCGGCCCATGGTTTCCGTGCCCTGTATTACCGAACTCAGAGGCACTCGAGTCAAACTGCGGGTCAGCGGGTCGTTGTCGATGCCGATCAATGCCACTTGCTCCGGTACGGCGATGCCGGCGGTCAGGCAGGCTTGCAGCAACTGGCGCGCGCGGGCGTCGCTGACGGCGATGATGCCGATGGGTTTGGGCAGGCTCTGCAGCCAGGCGATCAGTTGTTCGACGGCGCTGTCCCAGAGCGGTGCGCTGGTGCCCATGCCGCGATAGATTTCGCCGTGCAAACCATCGCGTTTCATCAGTTTGCGAAAGGCTTTCTCGCGCTCCTGCGCCCAACGATTGGCTTGCGCTTCAGGCAGGCTGAAGCAGGCAAAACGTTGCAGTCCTGCCTCTATCAAATGCGTGTAAGCCAGTGTCATCAGCGCGTTGTTATCGGTGGCGACGTAGGGAATCGCTTTTGGATAGGCGCGCTTATCCTCGTACGAGCCCCCTACTGCTACCACCGGCATCTGGATATCAGCCAGCGCCTCGCCAATCAGCGGATCGTCGAAGTCGGCGATGATGCCGTCGCCCTGCCAGCGCTCGATACCTTTCAAGCGACAGAGAAAATCCTCTTCGAGAAACAGGTCCCAGGAGGCGCGGGTGCTGCTCAGGTAGTTGCCGATGCCGCTGATGATCCCACGGTCATAGATCTTGCTGCCGTTGAACAGCAGGGCGATGCGGTGAACAGGCGGTACGGTTTTCATTGTTCTTGTGCTTGTCCCGGGCCCCTTTTCACAGAGGCGATTGGCACAGACTAGGCGCCTGGCCGAAGAAGCTCAATACGCAAAATCGCACTCGGCGTTGATGTTTTTCATAATCAGCAGGGTCGGGGCCGTTGCTAGTATCGAGACACCGCCAAGAACAACAAGGACAAGGTCCATGCAGTATTTCCCCGATGTCGATGCGATTCGCTACGAAGGTCCAGACAGCGATTCTCCCCTCTCCTTTCGTCACTACGACGCCAACAAACTCATCCTCGGCAAACCCATGCGCGAACACCTGCGCATGGCCGCCTGTTACTGGCACACGTTCGTTTGGCCGGGCTCCGATGTGTTCGGTGCGGGGACGTTCAAGCGCCCATGGCAACACGCCGGCGACCCGATGGAACTGACGATCGGCAAAGCCGCAGCCGCTTTCGAATTCTTCTCCAAACTGGGTATCGACTATTACTGCTTCCATGACACCGATGTCGCCCCGGAAGGCAGCTCTCTGAAGGAATACCGAAACCACTTCGCGCAGATGGTTGATCACCTCGAGCAACACCAGGAAGCCAGCGGCATCAAGCTGCTGTGGGGCACCGCCAATTGCTTCAGCAACCCGCGTTTCGCTGCCGGCGCCGCGAGCAACCCGGATCCGGAAGTGTTCGCCTGCGCCGCTGCTCAGGTGTTCAGCGCGATGAACGCGACCCATCGCCTGAAAGGCGCCAACTACGTGTTGTGGGGCGGCCGCGAAGGCTACGAAACCCTGCTCAACACGGACTTGAAGCGTGAACGCGAACAGCTCGGCCGCTTTATGCGCATGGTGGTCGAGCACAAGCACAAGATCGGTTTTACCGGCGACTTGCTGATCGAGCCCAAACCGCAGGAGCCGACCAAGCATCAATACGATTACGACAGCGCCACCGTGTTCGGCTTTCTCCAGCAGTTCGGACTGGAGCACGAAATCAAGGTCAACATCGAGGCCAACCACGCGACACTGGCTGGGCACAGCTTCCATCACGAGATTGCCACGGCCGTCTCGCTGGGGATTTTCGGCAGCATCGACGCCAACCGCGGTGATCCGCAAAATGGCTGGGACACCGATCAATTCTCCAACAGCGTCGAAGAAATGACCCTGGCCACCTACGAAATCCTCAAGGCCGGCGGGTTCAAGAATGGCGGATTCAATTTCGACTCCAAGGTGCGCCGGCAAAGCCTTGATCAGATCGATCTGTTCCATGGCCACGTCGGCGCCATGGACGTTCTCGCCCTGTCGCTGGAGCGCGCAGCGGCCATGGTGCAGAACGACGAACTGCAACGGCTCAAGGATCAACGCTACGCCGGTTGGCAGCAGCCGTTCGGGCAGGCGGTGATGGCCGGTGACTTCAACCTTGAGTCGTTGGCCGAGCACGCGTTCACCAACGAGTTGAACCCGCAAGCCGTCAGCGGCCGCCAGGAAATGCTCGAGAACATCGTTAACCGCTTTATTTATCGCTGATCAAATAGGGAGTCTACGGGCGCATCGACGCGGTGACATTTCTACGACAAATCTGTGCCTGCGGCGTCTGCGGATTCTCTACAGTTTTACCAGCCCGATACTCATCGTCAGGCCGTGTCTTTCCAACAACAATAAAAGGACGCCCCACTATGAAGAATGTAAAACGCACGCTATTGGCCACTGCCCTGGCGCTGTTGTCACTGCCGGTGATGGCTGACGCTGCCCACCCGAAAATCGGTTTCTCCATCGATGATTTGCGCCTGGAACGCTGGTCGCGTGACAGGGATTACTTCGTCGCGGCAGCGGAAAAAATGGATGCCAAGGTCTTCGTGCAGTCGGCCGATGCAAACGAGCAAAAACAAATTTCCCAGATCGAAAACCTGATTTCCCGGGGTGTCGATGTCATCGTCATCGTGCCGTTCAACGCCACGGTGCTGACCAACGCGGTGGCCGAAGCGAAGAAAGCCGGGATCAAAGTCGTGTCCTATGATCGTCTGATCCTCAACGCCGATGTCGACGCCTATATTTCCTTCGATAACGAAAAAGTCGGCGAGATGCAGGCCAGCGGCGTCCTGAAAGCGGCGCCCAAGGGCAATTACTTTTTGCTCGGTGGTGCGCCCACCGATAACAACGCCAAGATCCTCCGCGAAGGCCAGATGAAAGTGCTGCAACCGGCCATCGACAAGGGTGATATCAAGATCGTCGGCCAGCAGTGGGTGAAGGAATGGAACCCGACCGAAGCGCTGAGCATTGTTGAAAACGCCCTGACCCGCAACGACAACAAAATCGACGGCATCGTCGCTTCCAACGACGCCACGGCGGGCGGCGCCATTCAGGCACTGGCGGCGCAGCAACTGGCCGGCAAGGTGCCGATTTCCGGGCAGGACGCTGACCTTGCTGCTGTTAAACGTGTGATCGCCGGCACGCAAACCATGACCGTTTACAAGCCGCTGAAACTCATCGCCAGCGAAGCCGCCAAGCTCTCGGTACAACTGGCGCGCAACGAAAAACCCGCCTTCAGCTCGCAGTACGACAACGGCAGCAAAAAAGTCGACACCATCCTGCTCACGCCCACCCCGCTGACCAAGGACAACATCGACCTGCTCGAACAGGACGGCTTCTACACCAAGGCGCAAATCGCCGGGAAGTGATCTCCGGTAATGCGAAAACCCTTGTGGGAGCGAGCCTGCTCGCGAATGCGGCTTGTCAGTCAACGAAGCATTGTCTGAACTGACGCTTTCGCGAGCAGGCTCGCTCCCACCCAGGTTCAGTGGTGTGTGAGTCTTTGATATACGAGCCCTGCCCATGTCCGACTATCTGCTGCAAATGAACGGCATCGTCAAAACCTTCGGCGGTGTCAAAGCGCTCAACGGCATCGACATCAAGGTCAGGCCCGGCGAGTGCGTTGGCCTGTGCGGCGAGAATGGCGCCGGCAAGTCCACGCTGATGAAGATCCTCTCGGCGGTCTACCCGCACGGCACCTGGGACGGTGAAATCCTCTGGGACGGGCAACCGCTCAGGGCGCAATCGATCAGCGAAACGGAAGCTGCCGGCATCGTCATCATTCATCAGGAATTGACGCTGGTGCCCGACCTGTCGGTGGCCGAAAACATCTTCATGGGCCATGAACTGACGCTGCCCGGCGGACGGATGAATTACCCGGCGATGATTCACCGCGCCGAAGCGCTGATGCGCGAACTGAAAGTCCCCGACATGAACGTTTCGCTGCCGGTTTCGCAGTACGGCGGCGGCTATCAGCAACTGGTGGAAATCGCCAAAGCCCTGAACAAGAAAGCCCGGCTGCTGATCCTCGACGAGCCTTCATCGGCCTTGAGCCGTTCAGAAATCGAGGTGTTGCTGAATATCATCCGCGACCTCAAAGCCAAGGGCGTTGCCTGCGTCTACATCTCGCACAAACTCGATGAAGTGGCGGCCGTGTGCGACACCATTTCGGTGATCCGTGACGGCAAACACATCGCCACCACCGCCATGGCCGACATGGACATTGCGCAGATCATCACGCAGATGGTCGGACGGGAAATGAGCAACCTCTACCCCAGCGAACCACACGACATTGGCGAGGTGATTTTCGAGGCCCGTCACATCACCTGCTACGACGTCGACAATCCCAAGCGCAAACGGGTTGACGATATTTCCTTCGTCCTCAAGCGCGGCGAGATCCTCGGCATCGCCGGGCTGGTTGGTGCTGGGCGCACCGAACTGGTGACCGCACTGTTCGGCGCTTACCCCGGCCGCTATGAGGGTGAAGTCTGGCTGGATGGTCATCCCATCGACACGCGCACGCCGCTCAAGTCTATCCGCGCCGGCCTGTGCCTGGTGCCGGAAGACCGCAAGCACCAGGGCATCATTCCGGATCTGGGCGTCGGCCAGAACATCACCCTCGCTGTGCTGGACAACTACTCGAAGCTGACCCGCATCGATGCCGAAGCCGAACTGGGCAGCATCGATAAGGAGATTTCGCGCCTGCACCTCAAGACCGCCAGCCCGTTCCTGCCGATCACCAGTCTGTCCGGTGGCAATCAACAAAAGGCCGTGCTGGCGAAGATGCTGCTGGCCAAACCCCGAGTGCTGATTCTCGATGAGCCGACCCGAGGCGTGGACGTCGGCGCCAAATACGAAATCTACAAGTTGATGGGCGCGCTGGCCGCCGCCGGCGTGTCGATCATCATGGTCTCGTCGGAGCTGGCCGAAGTGCTCGGCGTTTCCGACCGGGTGCTGGTAATCGGCGAAGGCCAGTTGCGCGGCGACTTCATCAACCATGATCTGACACAGGAACAGGTACTCGCCGCCGCCCTCAGCCAGCCTGGCAGCCATAACAATAATGATCGGAAATCCGCGTAAATGAATCAGGTCAAACAACTGTTCACCCGCTACAAAATGCTCGCGCTGGTGTTTGCCGTGGTGCTGATCTGGCTGTTCTTCAGCTGGCAGACCGAGGGCGGATTCCTGACCCCGCGCAACCTGTCCAATCTGCTGCGGCAAATGTCCATTACCGGGATTCTTGCCTGCGGCATGGTGCTGGTGATCATCAGCGGCGAGATCGATTTGTCAGTCGGTTCATTGCTCGGCCTGCTCGGTGGTCTCGCGGCGATTCTCGATGTGGTCTACCACATTCCGCTGCTGGCCAACCTGAGTCTGGTCGCCCTCTGCGGGCTGATGATCGGCCTCGCCAACGGCTACATGACGGCTTATCTGCGCATACCCTCCTTCATCGTCGGGCTGGGCGGCATGCTGGCTTTTCGCGGGATTCTGCTGGGGATTACCGGCGGCACGACCATCGCGCCGGTATCGCCGGAGCTGGTTTACATTGGCCAGGGTTACTTGCCCCACGCGATCGGCACTGGCCTCGGCGTTCTGCTGTTTGCACTGACCGTGTTTCTGACTTGGAAACAACGGCGTAATCGCGCCCTGCACGGCCTCGCGGCGCATTCGTTGGTGCGTGATGTCATCCGCGTGTTGGTGATCGGCGCCGTGCTCGCCGGTTTTGTACAGACGCTCAACAGCTATGACGGCATTCCCGTGCCTGTCTTGTTGCTGCTGGTCTTGCTGGGTGTATTCAGCTATGTGACCAGTCAAACCGTGTTCGGTCGCCGCGTGTATGCCGTGGGCAGCAACATGGAAGCGACGCGCCTGTCCGGGATCAATGTGCAGGCGGTTAAGCTGTGGATCTTCGGGATCATGGGCGTGATGTGCGCCCTCGCCGGCGTGGTCAACACTGCACGTTTGGCCGCCGGTTCGCCTTCGGCCGGCAGCATGGGCGAACTCGACGCCATCGCCGCGTGCTTTATCGGCGGCACCTCCATGCGCGGCGGTTCCGGCACGGTGTACGGCGCCCTCCTCGGCGCGCTGGTCATCACCAGCCTGGACAACGGTATGTCGATGCTCGACGTCGACAGTTACTGGCAGATGATCGTCAAGGGCAGCATTCTGGTGTTGGCGGTTTGGGTGGATGTCAGTACGCGGACCGGGCGCCGTTGAGCAGAAGGGATCACGCGGCGGGCGTGGTCACGGCAGCCGGACTGAGAATCTCCACCAGAAAATCGATAAACACATTGATCCGGCTGGACCCACGGTGATTGGGTAAATACAGCGCGTTGATGCAGGTGCTGGCACTGCCGGGATTGACCTCGTAGTGCTCAAGCAAGCGGGTCAACCGGCCGGCTGCGACGTCGTCGCGCACCAGCCAATCAGCCAGCAGCGTTACTCCGCCGCCGCCGATGGCGGCTTCGCGCAGGATGTCGGCGTTGTTGCTTTGCAGGCGCCCGTGGACATTGAGCTGAATGGGCGCGTCTTCATTCTGAAAGGTCCAGTGCTGGTGTGTGCCGCCGTAATCGAAACGCAGGCATTGGTGCTCAAGCAAATCCCGTGGATGACTGAGCGCCGCGCTACGCGCCAGATACGCCGGACTGGCCACCACCCAGCGTTCGAACTGCCCTACGCGTTTGCTGACGATGTCTTCACTGACCACCGACGATCCGAGCCGCACGGAAACATCGATCTGCTCGCTGAGCAGGTCGCTGACCTGATCGCTCAGCGACAGACTGATCTCCAGACCCGGATGCCGCTCAAGCAAGCGGCCCAGGTGCGGCGCGATCAGGCGTCGCCCGAACTCCACCGGCACGCTGATGCGCAGACGGCCCTGCGCCTCGGCGCCACGATCGGCGACGACAGCATCGGCTTCGTCGATCGCGTCGAGAATCGCCACGGCTTTTTCGAAATAGGTCTGGCCGGCAACGGTCACGCTGGTGTTGCGCGTGGTGCGATTGAGCAGGCTCGCGCCCAGCTCGTGTTCCAGCCCTGCCACTTGCCGTGTCACTGACGACGTTGATATCCCGAGTTTGCGCGCTGCCGAGGAATAGCCCCCGCAGCGCACGGTTTCTACAAACATCTTCAGTGCCAGCAACTTGTCCATAAGCGGGGTCCGGTCGAAAGGGAACGCGGATGATTGTGCATCACTGTTCCCCCGACGTCTTGTACCGCCGTGCTTGCCGGCACCTGCTGGATGTTCAGACATCGGCCTTGCGGCTCAGGAACAATCCGAGCGCCAGCGCTGGCAGTAGCGCCACCGCGACGGCGGACAGGTTCCAGCCGAAGTGCTCGTACAGCGGACTGGCGACCAGCGAACCCACGGCGCCGCCGACGAAAATGCTGGTCATGTACACCGCATTCAGGCGCGCACGGCTGTGGGGATCGAGGGCGTACACCTCACGCTGGCCGAGCACCATGTTCAATTGCACGGCGAAATCCAGCAGCACCGCGCACACCACCAGCCAGACATAGCCACTGCCCGGGAGTGCGGCGATCAACAGCGAAACCGGCGCTAGCAACAGTGCGACCAGCGTGCCGCGACGACCATGCCCGGCATCGGCCAGACGCCCGGCAATTGGCGCTGCAATGGCACCCACCGCACCGACCAGTGCAAAGATCGCGACTTGCGTCTGAGTAAAGCCGTGGTGACGCATCAGTTCAATCGGCGCGAGGGTCCAGAACAGGCTGAAACTGGCAAACAGCAAACCCTGATACAGCGAGCGCTGACGCAACAGCGGATAGCGCCGGGCCAAGGCAAACACCGAGCCGATCAGCGCGGCATACGTGGCTTTATGCGTCGGCAGCCGACGCGGCAGTGCTACAGCGGTAATCAGAGCGATGACGGCCATCAGGGCTGCTGCGCTGTAAAACACCCCGCGCCAGCCGAACACTTCAACCAGCAGGCTCGACAGTGGCCGCGACAACAGAATCCCCAACAGCAGACCGCTCATGATATTGCCGACGACGCGGCCACGACTGGCCTCGGGCGCCAGGTGCGCCGCCAGCGGCACGAGGATCTGCACGGCCACCGACGTCAAACCGATGAGCAAAGACAACAGCAGGAACATCGACGGCGAATGGGTCAGCCCGGCGCACAGCAATGTGACGCTCGCCGCCAGAGTGAAGCCGACCACCAGCCGGCGGTTTTCCATCAGATCGGCCAGCGGCACCAGCAGCAACAGGCCCAGCGCGTAACCGAACTGCGTCAGCGAAACAATCAGGCTGGCATTGGCGCTGGACAGACCGATCTGCGGTGCAATCAGTTCGACGATCGGTTGTGCGTAATAAAGATTGGCCACGACCGCGCCACAGCAGAATGCCAGGAACGCGACCATCAGGCCGGAAAGTGAAGTTGGCTGTTCGGCATTCGCCGCAACGGCCGGATTGCCCGTAAGCATGATGACACCTCATTGAGTTCAGGAAAGTGCTGCCAAGGCTACGGCCCTGTGGCGATCCACAGAATCCACGCGGCGGGCAACGCACTGATGCGTCCGGCGCAACGGCGCAGGCGTTGCTTCTCGCGCAACGCGCTATTGCGTGCGCCGCTGATTCTCCCGCGCAGACGGTTTCTCTACGCTTTGGCCCCTGGCGCCGTCGTCCCCATCGGCGCCCTTCCCCGGCTGTTACAAGGAGCGTTGTCATGACCCGTATCCGATCCGTTCTGCCATTGCCTGCCGCGTTTTTCTCCGTCCCATGAACAGCTCATTTCTGAAGTCCAGAACGCTATGGATCAGCGTGGCCGTCGTCGCCGTGCTCGGCCTGATCGGCGCCGTTTGGTTGATGTGGCGCCCGGCAATTACACCGATCGAGCGCCCGACGATGTTCGATACTGCGCAGTTGCAACGCGGGGCGCGGGTGGTCGAAGCCGGCGATTGCGCGGTCTGCCATACCCGCCCCGGTAGCGAATATCTGGCCGGCGGACTGCCGCTGGTAACGCCGTTCGGCACGCTGTACAGCACCAACATCACCCCGGACGTAGAAACCGGTATCGGCCAATGGTCGCTGCCGGCCTTCGAGCGGGCTATGCGTCAAGGCATTGCTCGCGATGGTCACTTTCTTTATCCGGCGTTCCCCTACGTGCACTACCGGCGCATGAGCGCAGCAGACATAGCCGACGCCTACGCCTACTTGATGAGCGGCCCCGCCGTGTACGCGCCGGCTGAGCAGAACCAGATGAATTTCCCGATGAACATTCGCCCGCTGGTGTCGTTCTGGAACCTGCTGTTCCTGCACGGTGAGCCGCTGACGCCGCTGGCACAGCGCAGCGAGGCGTGGAATCGCGGGCGTTATCTGGTCGACGGCCCGGGGCACTGCGCCGGCTGCCATTCGCCGCTGAACCTGATCGGCGCGGAAAAATCCTCGGAGTATCTACAGGGCGGCAGCGTCGATGGCTGGCAAGCGCCCGCGCTGGTCGGCATGGGCCAGCGCGGCAACCCGTGGCGTCGTGAGCAACTGGTGGGCTATCTGCGCGCCAAGATCGTCGATGGCCACGGCACACCCGCCGGGCCGATGCGGCCGGTCAGCTTGAGTCTGGCGCGCTTGCCGGCCAGTGAAGCCGAGGCGATTGCCGAATACCTGCTCAGTCTGGAAAACCCGCCTTCGGTGACAGAGACGACGGCGAAGACGCCTGCCAGTGAACCGGCAGACCACGCGACCGGCGCCCTGCTCTTCAGCAGCGCCTGCGCCGGCTGCCATGGCCCGGCGGCACCGATGCGCACCATCGATGGTCGCCCGGCGCTGCAAAACACCTCGGCGCTGCAAGCGGCCAGTTCGCGCAATTTCCTCAAAACCGTGCTTGAAGGGCTGCCCGCCACACCCGGATCGCCCGGCCCGGTAATGCCGGCATTCGCCGCCAGCCTGGACAACGCGCAACTCGGCGCACTGGCCGCGTATCTGCGTCAGCAAGCCAGCCCCGATCAGCCGTGGGCCGACCTCTCCTCCACTATTGAAGCGTTACGTCAGGAGACGAAATGAGCCAGATCACCCTCAACGTCAACGGAGCCGCGCAACCGCTTGAGCTGGAGCCGGACGTGCCGCTGCTGTATGCGCTGCGCAATCACTTGAACCTCAACGGCGCCAAATACGGCTGCGGTCTCGGTCAATGCGGCGCCTGCACGGTGATCGTCGATGATCAACCGGTGTTTGCCTGCCTGACGCCCTGCGCCGGTCTCGAAGGCAAAAAAATCCGCACCGTGGAAAGCCTCGGCAGTGCGGAAAAACCTGGCCCTCTGCAAGCCGCATTCATCGAGAAACAGGCCGCGCAATGCGGCTACTGCATTGCCGGCATGCTGATGCGCGCGCAGGCGTTGCTTGAGCGCAATCGCCACCCGGATGAGGCGACCATTCGCGAGCACATGGCCGGCAACCTGTGCCGCTGCGGAACGCACTTGCGAATCATCGAGGCGATCAAACAGGTGGCCGGGCACAACGGGAGCCTGACATGAGTGAGTCGAATGAATTGAATCCGAGCCGACGCGCCTTCCTGCGCGGTGGTGCGTTGCTGATGGCGTTCACCCTGCTGCCGGTCGCGCGGCGTGTGTTAGCGGATACGGAAGTCGATACGCTCGGCACCGTGGTCCTTGCCCCCGACCTGCCCGGAAGCCTGCGCACCAATCCGTTTCTCGACGCTTGGATCCGCATAGGCGCCGACGGCATTACCGTCTACACCGGCAAGGTCGAATTGGGCACCGGGGTGAAAACCGCGCTGCTGCAAATCGCCGCCGAGCGTTTGCAGGTGCCGACTGCTTCCATCAACCTGCTCACCGCCGACACCGCGCTGACACCCAACGAAGGCTACACCGCCGGCAGCCACAGCATTTTCGACAGCGGTACCGCGTTGTATAACGCCGCCGCGCAGGTGCGCGAAATGCTCGTTGAAGCCGCCGCGCGCAGTTGGCAGCTTGATGCGGCGCTCCTCAGCACCCGCGACGGTGTGATCGAAGGCCCGGCCGCTCAGCGGATGAGTTACGCCGAGGCGGTCAAGCATGTCGATGTGCATCAATATGCCAAGGCTCAGTCACCGGCGATGGCCGCCGCTGATTTCAAACTGATCGGCCATTCGTTGCCGCGCCTCGACATCCCGGCGAAGGTCAGCGGTGGCGCAGCATTCGTCCAGGACATGCGCCTGCCGGGCATGCTGCATGCGCGGGTGATCCGCCCGCCTCGTCCCGGCTGCACGCTGCAAGCATTCGATGCGGCGTCCATTGAGGCGTTGGCTGGCGTGGTCAAGGTGATCCGCGACGGCAACTATCTGGCGGTGGTCGCCGGTGATGAGTGGCAAGCGATCAAAGCCATGCGCAAGGCCAGCGAGGTGACGCAATGGAGCGGCGGTGAGGCGATTCCCGAGGCGGCCGAGATTCATGGTCTGCTCAAACGCCTGCCCTCACGGCGCTATCCGATCAGTAATAGCGGCACGCCGAGCGGCGCGGCGGACACGCGTTTTCAGGCGCGGGTCACCAAGCAATATCTGATGCATGGCTCGATCGGTCCGTCCTGCGCAGTGGCCTGGTTCAAGGACGGCGTTCTCACCGTATGGACCCACACCCAAGGTGTTTACCCGCTGCGCGTCGGCATTGCCGAAATGCTCGGTCTGCCACCTGAGCGGGTACGCTGTATTCATACCGAAGGCTCAGGGTGTTACGGGCACAACGGCGCCGATGATGCTGCCGCCGATGCAGCATTGATTGCCCTGCGCGTGCCCGGTACGCCGGTGCGCGTGCAATGGATGCGCGAACAGGAAAATCTTTGGGAGCCGTATAGCTCGGCGATGGTCACTGAAGTCGACGCTGGCCTTAGCCACGGCCGCCTGCAGGATTGGGCCTACGAACTCTGGACCACGCCGCACAACGAACGCATCGTCAACGCCGGGCGCCTGTTGCCGGCACGCTTGCTCGCGCGGCCCTTCGCCTCGGCGCCCTCCGTGCCGATCGCCCAGCCCGAAGGCGATGGTGATCGCAACGCGGTGCCGCTGTACGAGTTGAACTCGACGCGCATCAACATGACCTTCGTCACCGAAATGCCCTTTCGTACCTCGGCCATGCGCTCACTGGGTGCGCACATCAACATCTTCGCCATCGAGGCGAGTATCGATGAGCTGGCGATCAGGGCCGGCATCGACGCAGTCGCCTTGCGTCTGTCCCACCTCAGCGACCCGCGTGCTCGCGCGGTGGTAGAACGTGTGCGTGATGAGATCGGTTGGCCGCAAAAAAGCAGCGAGCCCGGCGCCGGTATCGGTTTCGCCTTTGCTCGCTATAAAAATATCATGGGTTACTGCGCCATCGCCGTGAAGCTGCGCGTGCATCCGCAGACCGGTGAGATTCGCATCGATCACGTGGTGACGGCGGTTGACGTTGGCCAGATCGTCAGCCCCGACGGCCTGCGCAATCAGGTCGAGGGCGGCATTGTGCAGTCCGCGAGCTGGACCCTGTACGAAAAAGTCGCCTACGACGCGGGGGGCATTCGCAGCTACGACTGGAGCGGTTATCCGATTCTGCGTTTCACGCAACTGCCGAAAAAAGTCGACGTGCACTTGCTCGACCAACCGGGAGAACCGTTCCTCGGTGCTGCTGAAATCGTCCAGGGGCCGATGGCCGCCGCCCTTGGTAACGCCGTGGCCAACGCCACCGGCCGTCGCTGGCTGAACCTGCCGCTGACGCGCTCAAACCAACCCGCCTGAGCCACACCCGTGTTCATCGCTGATGAGCACGGGCGCCGTTGCGTTGTGCGCAAAACAGCGTAGCGCCGGTTACCGATTATCACCCCCACAACACCCGGTTAAGTTAGCGGCACTGGTTCGCGGCGCCGCTGCCGCGCTTTAATTCCTTCAATTGAAATCTGGAGCTACCCATGACTCGTCGTCTGTTCCAACCCCTCGCACTCGGTCCTTACACCCTTGCCCATCGCGTGGCGATGGCGCCGTTAACGCGCTCACGCGCCGGCCAACCGGGCGATGTGCCAACACCGATGAACGCCGAGTACTACCGCCAACGGGCCAGTGCCGCGCTGATCATCACCGAGGCCACACAAATCTCCCGGCAGGCTCAGGGTTACGCCTGGACGCCGGGCATCTACAGCCCCGAGCAGGTCAGGGCGTGGCGTGACGTCAGCGCGGCGGTGCATGAGGCCGGCGGGTTGATCTTCATGCAACTGTGGCACGTCGGCCGGGTGTCCCACCCCAGCTTTCAACCCGATGCCGGCCTGCCCGTTGCGCCCAGCGCACTGCCCGTGCCTGGCAAGACGTTTATCGTCGATGAAAACGGTAACGGCGTCTGGGGAGACGTGCCGGTGCCGCGTGCGCTGGAAACCGCGGAAATCGCCGGCATCGTCGAGGACTACCGCGTGGCCGCGCGCAACGCATTGCAGGCGGGCATGGACGGTGTAGAGATTCATGCTGGCAACGGTTACCTGCTCGACCAGTTTCTTAACAGCAACAGCAACCAGCGTGACGACGCCTATGGCGGCAGTGTGGCGAACCGCGCGCGGTTTCTGCTGGAAGTGGTCGCAGCCGTCGCCGAGGAAGTCGGCGCCGAGCGCGTCGGCGTGCGCCTGACGCCGATGGGGCGCTTCATGGGCATGGGCGATGACACCCCGGAGGCGACCTTCGGCCACTTGGTCGAGGCGCTCAACCAATGGAACCTGGCCTATCTGCACCTGGTCGAGCCGGCGATGGTCGGCACAGTCAAAGACGAGAACTTCGACCCGCGCTGGGACGCGATCATTGCCCAGTTGCGCAAGACGTGGAACGGCGTGCTGATCCTGGCGGGCGGCTACGATGCGCAATCTGCCGAACAGGCGCTGATTGCCGATCGTGCCGACATCATCGCGTTTGGCCGGCCGTTCCTGGCCAACCCTGACTTGCCGCGTAGGCTGCACGATGGTCTGACACTCAACGTGCCAGACCCAGGCAGCTTTTTCGGTGGGGATCAGCGTGGCTACATCGATTATCCATTTCACGCCTGAGCAGAAGCAGACCGCCCGCATCTCATGAATGTGTAAATCCATGGAAGCAGGGGCCGATGCGCCCCTGCCCTAGCAAGTCATACGATCTCTGCGCTTAATCAAATAAGTAAAAATCCACCATAACGCTGAACTTATGCGTAGCTGTGCGTTTTCAGGTCTATTGCCCGGCGTCGCCGAATGCGATAAAACGATCTGGTTGTACGACAACCTAATAAAAACCAAGTCGTTCGAACGGCTAAAAATCCTGAGATCTGCCATGCCTCGCCCTACCGCTACGCAAACCGTACCGCCGCCCTACTCCCGTTATCTGGCTGTGATCATTCTGTTGTGCATGGGCTGTGCGTTTGCCGGCAATCATGTGGCGGCGCGAGTCGCCTTTGATGATGGTGCGGGTGTGCTGCTGGCGATTTTGATGCGTTCCGGCGGGACCTTGCTGGTGCTCGCCATCCTGGTGCTGTGGCAAAGACAAAGCCCGCGCTTGCCGGCGGGTGCCTGGCGCTGGCAACTGTTGCTGGGGTTGCTGATCACAGCGCAGAGTCTGTGTCTGTATTCCGCTGTCGCGCGGGTGCCGGTGGCGCTGGCCCTGCTGGTGGCGAACGTATTCCCAATTCTGCTGGCATTGCTCACCTGGGCGCTGGGTGGCCCGCGACCGAGCGCCCGCACCGCGACATTGATGGGTCTGATTCTCTTGGGCCTGGTGTTTGTGCTGGATGTCCCCGGGCGGCTCTCGACCACGACAGACGTCAGTGCGCAATGGCTGACGGGCGTTGCGCTCGCATTCTGCGCCGCCAGCGTGTTCGCCTGCGCGCTGTGGATCACCGACCACAAACTGTCTCAGGTACGTGGCTCGGTGCGCAGTCTGCTGACCATTTTCATCGTGTTCAGCAGCGTCAACCTGGCAGGGCTGACGGGTGCCCTTCCCGGCGGATTGAACCTGCCCGCCACCTCGACCGGATGGCTGGCCCTCGCCACTCTGGTGGTGCTGTATGGCACGGGTTTTATCGTCCTGTTCATTTCGGTGCCTCGACTCGACATGCCACGCAATGCGCCGGTCATGAACATCGAGCCATTGGCAACGCTGTTGATGGGCTGGATTGTGCTGGATCAGATGCTCAGTACAGGACAGATCTTCGGCGGAGTGATTGTGGTCATGGGCATCGTTTTGCTGACTTATCGCAAATCAGTGGTCAAGGCTGAGGTTAAAGCCAGTGCGTGAGGGTTTCTCTTCAGTGGTCAGGTTAGTGATTAACCCAAAGCAGTGTCGAGAAACATCATCACCCCAAAACCGAGCATCAGCCCCAAGGTCGCCGGGGTCTCATGACCGTTGCGATGAGTCTCGGGAATGACCTCATGGGACACCACAAAAATCATCGCCCCGGCGGCCAGACCGAGCGCAATGGGATATCCCAACGCAAAGCTGCTGGAAATACCCAAGCCGACAACGGCGCCAATCGGTTCCATCAACCCCGAACCCACCGCAATCAGCGCGGCGCGAAGCGCTGAGATGCCGGTTACGCGTAATGCCAGGGCGACTGCCAGACCTTCGGGAATGTCTTGAATGGCGATGGCAGTGGTCAGCGGCAGTCCGACCTTCATATCGCCGTTGGCGAAGCTCACGCCAATGGCCATGCCTTCCGGCAGGTTATGCAATGTGATTGCCAGCACGAACAACCAGACACGATTGATGCGCTGCGCGGCCGGCCCACGGCGTCCGCTTTTCTCGTGTTCGTGAGGGACGAAACGATCAAGACCGACCATCAGCGCGACACCCAACCCCAACCCTGCAACAACGACGCAGGCCGCAAGCAACTGGTTATCGCAAAGCGCCTGAGCCGCTTCTATGCCCGGCAGAATCAGCGAAAACGAACTGGCGGCCAGCATCATCCCGGCGGCAAAGCCGAGCATGATGTCTTGGGTTCGGGCGGCGATGTCTCGCAACGCGATCGCTACGACAGCACCGATTGCTGTCGCAGCGAAGCCAGTCATGCCGCCGATAAAAGCGAAGTGCAGATTTTGTTTGTTGGCCCCGACAAAGGCGCCATACCCGCTTATCAGCAGGAAGATTGTCACCCCGATCAGAATTGACCAGAAGACGCGCCCGCCCCACCCGGAGCCTGAGAATCGGGCGAACCAGGAGCGAGCGGGTGCGGCTGATGAGGTCAACGGCTCGGGCATGGAAATCTCCTGTTTTGTTGATTCGATATTTTCAGCGGATGCGGATAACCAACGTACATGACCTCAGTGGTAATCGTCTCCAGCGACTGCGCGCAGGTACGCAACGTCTGCTTCTCTGCGCAGGTCGCGCCACTCGTCCCAGCTGAGCAGGCCCAAGCGGTCCATTTCATCCGACTGGCGCAGCAGTTCGTCGTGATAGGCGTCTGGACAGTCCCTTCGCAGTTCAAGGTTTTCCAGTGCACGTTGCCAGGCCGCCAACGCGAGTAATCTGGTTTCTTGTGCGAATGTCAGTTGATTCTTGAACGCGTTCATTTCGCCCACCCCGAATATTTCCCGGTTGAGCGACCGATTTCGAGTTAGGTTCAAAATGGCTGACGAAAAGCGGATGACTGAAAGCTTTCTGCTGACGTGGCCACCAACCAATCCAGCTCATAGATGGAGTAACGGTATGGGGCAATCGCCCCGCCACTCAATCCAGTGGTCGGGGCGATGCGATTTGTTGCGTCAAAGCACTATCAGGAAGCATCAATCCAGATGGTTTTGATTTCAGTGTACTGGTCGTGCGCCCAGATCGACTTGTCGCGCCCGCCGAACCCTGATTCCTTGTAGCCGCCGAATGGCGTAGAGGCGTCGCCCTCGCCGAAGCAGTTCACCGTGACAATCCCGGCACGGATGCCGCGTGAGAGTTTCAGGGCATGGCGCAGGTTGCCGGTGTAAGCCGACGCCGCCAGGCCGTAGGCCGTGTCGTTGGCCAGCACAATGGCTTCGTCAACGCTCTGGAAGGTGGTGACGCTTAGCACCGGGCCGAAGATTTCTTCCTGGAACAGGCGGCTATCGCGGCTCACGCCATCAACGATGGTGGGTTCGACGAAGATGTCGTCGCGGGTGTTTCCGCCCACCAACACGCTGAGGTTTTCGTCGCGGGCCACATCAAGGTAGGAGCGCACCTTGTCGAAATGCGCCTTGCTGATCATCGAGCCCAAGCGATTTTCAGGGTCCAATGGATCGCCCATTTTCCAGTCACCCAAATGAACCTGCACACGCTGCAACAGTTCTTCCTTGACGTCGGCGTGGACGATCAGCCTTGATGAGGCCGAACAGTTTTCACCCATGTTCCAGAACGCGCCATTCACCACATGCTGGGCGACAACGTCGATGTCTTCGACATCATTCATCACCACAGCAGGGTTCTTGCCGCCACATTCCAGCACGATGCGTTTCAGGTTCGATTCGCTGGAGTATTTGAGAAACAGCCGCCCGGTATCGGTTGAACCAGTGAAGCTGACCATGGCCACATCCGGGTGACGCCCCAGTGGCTCGCCCGCCTCCTTGCCTCCCCCGGGCACGACGTTGAACACGCCGGCGGGAATCCCCGCCTGATGCGCCAGTTCGGCGACGCGTAAAGTGCTCAGCGTAGTTTCCTTGGCCGGTTTGACCACGATTGAACAGCCGGCGGCCAGCGACGGACCGATTTTCCAGGCGAGCATCAGCAGCGGGAAATTCCACGGCAACACCAGGCCGACAACCCCGATCGGTTCGCGCACCACCATGGTCACCGCACCCGAGCCGACGGGGGCCGTGGCGTCGTAAATCTTGTCGATCAGCTCAGCGTGCCAACGCAACGTATGAATCGTTTCGGGTACGTCGATGTTCTGACATTCACGAATCGGCTTGCCACTGTCCAGACTTTCGAGCACCGCCAGTTCGTGGGCGTTGTCTTCCAGCAACTGGGCAAAGCGCAGCAATACCGATTTTCGTGCGGACGGCGCCAGTGAATGCCAGCGTGCGTCGGCGAAGGCTTCCTTGGCCGCTGCAACGGCGGCATCGACGTCCTCGGCATTGCACGCGGCAATCTCGGTCAATACCTGTTCGGTGGCCGGGTTGGTCGTGGTGAATGTCTTGCCCGATCTGGAGGCGCAAAACTGGCCGTTGATAAAGGCTTGATTGCGAAACTCGAGCTTCGCAGCCAGTTCACGGTATTGCTCTTGACTCAGCAGGTCTGCCATTTCAAGCCTCCTCGACGATACGCGCGACGTTTTGCTGAAGGGTTTTGATCACGCCTTCCAGCGCTTGCTTCTCTGAAGGCTCCAGCGCTTGCAGTGGCGCCCGCACACCGCCGGCACGCAGGCCGCTGAGTTCGCTGCCATGTTTGATCGACTGCACGAACTTGCCGCTCTCGAGGAAATCCATCAACGGCAGCATCGCCGACATGATCCGCCGGCCTTTATCGAAGTTCTTTTCCAGCACGCAGGCTTGGTAAAGCGCGATGTGTTCGCGCGGGATGAAGTTCGAGCCGGCGCAAACCCAGCTGCGCGCGCCCCAGGCGAAATACTCCAGGGCCTGATCATCCCAGCCACAGGACAACTGGATCGACGGATGAGCGTGAGCCAGACGGTGCAGGCGACTCATCTCGCCCGAACTTTCCTTGATCGCGGCGATGTTCTTGCAGCCAGCAATCGCTTCAAAAAATTCGTCGCCCATCGTCACGCCCATTCGCGACGGATAGTTGTAAAGCATGATCGGCAGCCCGGCGGCCTTGTCCACGGCGAGCACATGGGCGGCAATTTCCTTTTGCGTCGGCAACGCATACGGTGGCGAACCGACCAGAATCGCGTCCGCTTTCAGGGATTTGGCCTTTTCGGCGAAGTACACCGAGTCTTCGGTACGAATGCCGCCGGTGCCGATGACCAGAGGCAAGCGTCCGCGGATCACCTCTTTGGCTCGCTCGGCCACGGCCACGCGCTCCTCGGCGGTGTGTGCGTAATACTCGCCGGTGGAGCCGCCAATAACGATGCCGTGAACCTTGGACTCGATCAGATATTCGAGCACGTCGGCGAACGCCGAATAGTCGATCTGGCCATCAGCGGACAACGGGGTAATGGCAGGGGTAAAAATTCCGTCAAAGTTCATAGCGTTTTCTCCAGTGGTTCAATGTTCAATCCGTGCGCCCGACGGCATGCCGGGCAGACCGTGGTTATTGGCGGCGCAAGCCTTCAGGACGGCAGTAGAGCGACGAGGCTTCAGCGACTAGTCAAAGGAAACTCAGCTTTCTCTCCCGGCGCGGTACTGCCCCCACTTGAGGTTCATGTTCACCCCAAGCGAAAGGAACGGTTCTGGCGGGTTGCTGTTGGGACCTGGCGCCTGCAACAAGAAATCAATCAGCGGGTCACGCTGTCCCGCCAGCCAGTCAGCGAGCAACTTGCCGGTGACGGTTCCGCGCGTGACGCCCAGACCGTTGCAGCCCAGCGCGCCATAAACGTTGGGCGCCAGTTCACCGAAGAAGCCGTTGTGGTTGCGCGACATGGCCAATGCGCCGCCCCAGGTGTAGTCGAACGTCACCTCCGGCAACATCGGAAAACGCTGATCGAATGAAGCCTTGTGCCGGCGCACGAAACGCTCGTTGTATTTGGTGTTGCTACGACCATCCGGGTTGAAGGTAAAACTGTTGCGGATCAGCAGGCGGTTATCCGGGGTGCGGCGCACCGTGGTGCCGAACGGATCCGCTGGAATGGCGCCCCAGAACGGTTTGCCGCCCAGGCGCGCCTGCTCCTCTTCGGTCAGCGGCCGGGTGATGCTCGCGTAGGTGTAGATCGGCAACATGCGCCCCTGCAGGAAACCGAAACGCATGCCGAACGAGTTGTTCGCCAGAATCAGCTTGTCGGCGGTGATGCTGCCGTGAGCGTGTTTGAGGATCGTCTTGGCGCCGTATTCCACTTCCAGAATCGGGGTGCGCTCATACAGCGTGACGTTCGATGGCAGATGGTCGGCGAGGCCTTTCACCAGCCCGGACGGTTGCAGTAGCACCGCCCCCGGGGTGAACAATGCCTGGCGATAAAACCGTGTGCCCAGATGTTCGGGCAACTCATCGGCATTAATCATTTGAAAAGGCTGATCGAGTTTTTCCAGGCCCCGGCGATAGGCATCGAGTACGGCGATACCACGGTTCTCCACCGCCGCCTGATATTTGCCGCAGGCTTTCATCTGGCAGTCGATGCGGTATTGATCGACCAGCTCGCGAAGTATCGATTGGCCGGCCAGATTGAGTTTCAAACTGGTGCGGGCCAGCGCGATGTCACCGATGTAATCCTCAGCGCCAATGTCATGGGGCAGATCAATGGCGAACCCGGCATTACGCCCCGAGGGCCCCAGTCCGACTTCCTGCGCTTCGATCAGCACCACTTCGTCGTCGGGAAAATTCAACGCCAGTTGCCGCGCGCACGCCAGTCCCGTGAAGCCGGCACCGATGATCACCCAGCGGGCTGAACGGTGCCCGCGGTGAGCCGGCTCGGGACTGCGTGGCTTGCTCAAATGAAACCAGCCACAACTATCATCATCGGCGGGTAATGAACTGACTTTCATAGTGTTGAACCGTTAATCGTTGAAGTTGCAAAACGCACGCGGCACAAAGCAAACGCACGCAATGGCGTTGATCCGGAAACTTGCAAAACTGGCACTTACACAAACAGTGACGATTGACTGTTTGTTTTAAAAATTCGCCGCCACGGCATAACGGCCGCTACTGGCATAGTCGTTGGCGTAGTAATAATCCCTGAAGGTCATGGGCGGTAAGCCGAACAGGTCCTTGAAGCGTTTATAGAAGTGCGGATAGCTGACAAACCCGGTGGCCAGAGCCACATCGGTCAACGAACGATCACTTTGCACAATCAGTTGCCGGGCCCGGGTCAAACGCAATTCCAGGTAGTAGCGATTCGGTGCGGCATTGAGATAGCGGGCAAACCTTCTTTCCAGTTGCCGGCGTGACACGCCGACCTGGCTGGCGATTGCATCGATTTCCAACGGTTCCTCAATGTTTTTTTCCATCAGGTCGAGCGCGATGTTCAAAGGCTTGGGAATCGCTGAACAGCGGAGACTGTCGGCAGTCTTCGGTTGAAGATGTCCAGACTGGTGAACCCGTTTTATTTCATCGACCAGTGCCGCATCGTTGCGCGCGCCCAGTTCCTGCATGATTGCCAGGGTCATATCCAGCGCCGAATGAGCGTTGGCGCAAGTGGCTCGGCGCTCTGCGCAAATAAACTCGCGAGTCGAAACGTTCAACTGCGGGAAATATTCATTCATCAGTCCGCAGCTGTCGCTGTGGCAGGCGAACTCCTGAGCATCGAGCAAACCGGCATCGGCGAGATAAAACGCGGCATTCCAGCAACCGGCAACGATCCCTTTGCCCGAGGACTTCTTGAGCACTCGGCGCAGCACTGGCTGTGTGGCAAGCCTCACACGCTGGCCTCCGACCACAATCACTGCATCATGACTGAAGCCTTCCGCCACCAGTCTTTGCGAGGCTAGCGACACGCCGATATCACTTTCAACCAGCCCGCCCTGCAGTGAGTAGGTCGACACCTGGTAAATCGTTTCGCCATTGATCATGTTTCCAGTGGCCAAGGCATCCATCGCCGTTGAAAGGGACGTCAACGAAAAATGATCGAGCAGGATAAACGCCACCCGCACCACACGTTCATGACCCGACATCACGGTGGATGGGCGAAAGCCGATGTTCTGTTGCTTCAACGGACTCTGGAAAGTTTCCATCTTGCGTCACCCGCTCACCTTCACTTGAAACGACAACCTTGTGGCTTGGCGACTGGCACCGCCCGCCGCCAAACCGTGGTCGAACCGATTACTTCGCTGCCGCCCGGGCGTCACTCAACCAGCCGTCATAGGCTTGCTGGTTGGCCTTGATCCATTCCGCGGCATGACGCTTGATGTCGGCCAGCGACTTTTCACCGTTCTGCATGCGCAGGTTTTGCGCACTTTCAGCGGCTGTAGGGATGCTGACTTCAGAGAGGAACTTGCGTGCCACCGGGTTTTTCTCGGCGAACTCTTTGTTCATGACGGCATTGATCGTGTCCACCGGGAAACCGAGGTTCTTGCCGTCATGGAAGGTGTCCTTGCTTTCCTTGCCATCCGGCAGCGAAGTGAACGGCACCGGCAACCAGACCACGTCACGCCCTTCTACCAATACACTGGCAATCCACTGCGGAACCCAGGTGAAGAACAGCACGGGCTTGCCTTGCTGAAGCCGCGCAATGGTGTCAGCCATCAACGCGAAGTACGAGCCGCGGTTGTCGACGACGGTTGGACCCAAGCCATAGGCTTTCATGTGGTGTTCGATCATGATCTCGCAGCCCCAACCCGGGTTGCAGCCCGTCAGGTCGGCCTTGCCGTCACCGTTGCTGTCGAAGAGTTTGGCGATTTCGGGTTTCTTCAGGTCCGACAGATCCTTGATCTGATAAGCGTCGGCAGTCTTCTTGTCGATCATGTAGCCCTGCAGCACGCCTTTCATGACTTGCCCGACCTTGACCATCACGTCATCGCCGCCGGCCTTTTCATAAAACGCTTGGTGCAGGTGTTCCCATTCATGCACGGTGAAATCCGCATCACCATAAGACAGCGCGAGAAACATCGCCGGGTAGTCGACCTCTTTCGGCTGTTTGACGTCGTAGCCCAACTCCTTAAGGCCGGCGATCACCACCTCACCACGAAAGCGTTCTTCAGCAATGGTCGGGAAAATCGGCGTAATCGAAACGCCGGCACCGGGTTTGTTGGCATCGGCCGCGTAGGCCGCCGAGCACAACAAGGTGCCAAACACTGCAGCTACCAGGCTCGAAACCACGCTTTTCTTGAGATTTGTCAGTTTCATGTTTCACCACGCTTGGAATTTTTAATGGGGTGAGCAGGCCAACTCAATTCGTCACTGGACGTGCAACGTTCTTCTTTTTCTTCAGTTTCATGACCAGCCCCACGGGGCCGCTTTCATACCAGCGCTGACCGCTGGCCAGATCGCTGCTGCGCTCACCCATTGCCTGGGTCAGTCGATCAAGGAATACCGCGAGCAACACCAGGCCGGCACCGCCGACGCTGGCTAGGCCCATGTCGAGGCGACCGATGCCGCTCAACACCATCAAGCCCAGACCGCCCACCGAGATCATCGAGGCGACCACCACCATCGACAGCGACAGCATCAATGTCTGGTTGAGACCGGCCATCATCGTCGGCGCCGCCAACGGCAACTGCACCTTCATCAGCATTTGCGTAGCCGTGCAGCCGAACGCTCGAGCGGCTTCGACCTTGTCCGCGGGGACTTGGCGAATACCAAGGTTGGTCAGCCGCACCAGCGGCGCGACGGAAAAGATGATGGTGACGATCACACCCGGCACGTTGCCGATGCCGAAGAGCATGACCACCGGCACCAGATAGACGAATGCAGGGAGCGTTTGCATGGCATCCAGCACCGGGCGGATGATCATTTCCGTGCGATCACTGCGTGCACACAGGATGCCCAGCGGTATGCCGATCACGGCGCAGAACAACAGCGATGTCAGTACCAAGGCCAGCGTGACCATCGCATCGCTCCACACACCGATCAGTCCAAGCCCGGTGAGGGTGGCGACGCTGAAAATGGCGATGCGCTTGCCGCCAATCTGCCAACTGATCAGTCCGGCGATGATGATGAACACCGTCGGCGGAACCGACAGCAGTCCCCACTGCACACCGTCGAGCACTTGATCGACCGGCCAGCGGATCGAACGAAATACTTCCCTGAAGTTATGCACCAGATATTTAAGGGCGGTTTCCACCCAGGATCCCAAGGGGATATTTAAACTTTGGAAAGGATCTAGAAAGTTGAAGTCTGACATGGTGCTACCTCGCCCTCAGAAGCGGTAAATCAATTCTGATTATTCGCAGTTCAGCTATTACACAGACAGCTCAGAAGATGGCCTTGCGAAATCGAACCCTTATAAAGCCCAACTTCATCCACCACCGGCATGGGAGTTGACGAGGCCGCAACCAGATGAAAGATGTCGCGAAGAGACGCTTCCGCTTTAATCGGCGTTTGCCCGCCCGGTATATAAGCGACATTGCAATCCTGTTGCGCGATATCACCCGCTTTCAGAATGCGACTGGTGTCGAAGCCATTAAAGAAATCGCGAACATATTTATTCACCGGGTTGCACAGAAGTTCACGCGGCGTGCCGATTTGCACCACGCGCCCGCCTTCCATGATCGCAATGCGGTGACCGATGCGAACCGCTTCTTCTATATCGTGGGAGATGAAAATGATCGTGCGGTCCTGCTCGGCCTGCAGCTTGATCAGTTCGCCCTGCATTTCGCTGCGAATCATCGGATCGAGTGCCGAGAAGGCTTCGTCCATCAGCAGAATGGCGGGATCGTTGGCCAGCGCGCGGGCCAGGCCGACGCGTTGCTGCATGCCGCCGGAGAGTTGGTGAGGAAAGCTCAACTCCTGCCCCGAAAGTCCGACCTGCTCCAGTGCGCCCATCGCGCGGCAATAGCGTTCTTTCTCGCTGACACCGCTGATTTCCAGGCCGAAGCTGACGTTGTCGATGACGCTCATGTGCGGCATCAAAGCAAACGACTGGAAGACCATGCCCATGTCTTTGCGGCGAACCTGCAACAAGTCCTTGTCGCCCAGGCCAGTGATTTCCTTGCCATTGAGAAAGATCTGCCCGGAGGTCGGTTCGATCAACCGGTTGAACAATCTGACCATGGTCGATTTGCCCGAACCGGACAAACCCATGATGACGAAAATCTCACCACGGCGAACCGAGAAGTTGGCATCAAAAACACCAATCGCCTGACCGGTCTTTTTGAACACTTCAGCTTTTGATGCGCCTTCTTTAACCATTTTCATGGCAAGTGCTGGCTGCGTACCGAAGACTTTGAAAACATTCTTTACGCAAATGATCTCGTCGGAACTTGTCATACCTTGCCTCCTTCGCATCGTGCATCTTTCGCATTAAGCGACAGGCAAACGAGCAAAAATAATTGTAAGCGGCAGCGGTAATGAATAGATGTCTTCACGACGGGCTTCCTTTTATTATTTTTGAGGTCCCAGGAAAAAGGGATGTTTCAAATCTATTAGCATCACCCCGCTTAATCCAACTACATTTACAGGGGCAATTCGATAACGTCGGGTTATCGGTTGCGACGACAGCCACTGCCGAGTGCCGCGTCAGCACCATGAGCGACCGGGTCTATCCCCGCAGCGACGCTCGCGTAGCCCTCCCCGCACGGTTCCGTTACCCTCCTCGCGCTTCGATGGGGAGCTGTATCGTTAGGAGAGTGTACGAATGAGCAAGCATGTCGACCCTGACACCATCCTGCTGAAAATGCCGTCCTTGAGGGCTGTGAAGGCATTTGTCGCCGCGGCCAAATACGAAAGCTTCACCCGTGCGGCGGAGGCGTTGTGCGTTTCGCAAGCCGCCATCAGCCGGCAGATCCGTGAGCTGGAAAGCTATCTGGGCGCGCAACTGTTTACCCGGGTCGGCCGTGCGGTGGAACTGACGGCCGCCGGCGCGGTGTTCTTTGATGCCGCGCAACTGTCGTTCGTCAATATCGCCCAGGCTGCCGAACGCATTCGCAGCAGCCAGTCGACCAAGAAGGTGCTCACCGTTTGTTGCTCGCCGGCCTTTTCCGCACTGTGGCTGTCGAATCATCTGCAGGAGTTCT
This sequence comes from Pseudomonas sp. SCA2728.1_7, assembly GCF_018138145.1. Taxonomy (NCBI): domain Bacteria; kingdom Pseudomonadati; phylum Pseudomonadota; class Gammaproteobacteria; order Pseudomonadales; family Pseudomonadaceae; genus Pseudomonas; species Pseudomonas sp. SCA2728.1_7. The sequence continues at coordinate 773,223 of NZ_CP073104.1, forward strand.
TCGCGCAGTGCCCGGACATCGAACTCAACCTGATCACCACGCAGAACTTTCTGACCATGGAACCCGGTGTGCAGCCGGACATCTTCATCACCAAGATTTCGCGCATCCGTGATGGTTATAGAAGCTACCCGTTGTGCCACGACGTGATTTACCCGGTGTGCACCCCGCAGTATCTGGAGAAGCACCCAGAGATTTCGACGATCGAAGGCGTGCGCGATTCGGCCCTGCTCAACCTGAGTCCCTATGGCCGCTCGCAAGTCGCCGAACATGTCGACTGGGGCGTGTGGCTGGCATTTCAGGCCATCGATATCGATGACCGTCCGACCAACAGCCCGCAAATCTTCAACGCCAACGACTACAACCTGCTCATCAGTATGGTCCTGACCCATCAGGGCATTGCATTGGGCTGGAATCACTTGGTCACGGGATTGGTGCAGCAAGGTCTGCTGGTGCGACCGATCGAGCAACAGGTGCAATTGCGCAATAGCTGGCACTACCTGAGCTGTCGCGAAAGCTCCGAAAACGAAGACGAACTGCGGCGTTTTCGCGAATGGATTCTGGCGAAGTTTCCCCGCCGTTAATTCAGTCGGCACAGACGTCGGCTGATTTGGTTATCAATAGCCCGCCGAAAATGTTGCTAGAGCGGCACCCTCCCCCTGGCTCATTGTTGAGCAGCGCCGGCCATGATCGGCCCGGCTCAACTCACAGGAAGGGATTGTTGAATGTCACTCTTCGAATTCTGTCGCAACTTTGATTTCCTCGATGCCCCGCTCAAGACCCGCGCAATTGTGCAGGACAGTCTGCTGGATATCGTCGGCGTCATGGCCGGCGCGGCCAGCAATGACACCACCAGCGCGATGCGGCGTTTTGCCGAACTGCATTACCCAGCGGGTGCCTATAGCAGTCGCCTGATCTTCGGCGGGCAGCGTGTCAACGTGCTCGGTGCGGCTTGGGCCGGAGGTTTCAGCGCTGACAGCCTCGATGCCCACGAAGGCCACTTCAAATCCAAGGGGCACGCCGGAGCGACCGTTGTTCCCGCCGTGCTTGCCCTCGCCGATGCGCTGCATCATCAAGGCCAGTCGATCAGCGGCCATGAACTGCTCACTGCCCTTTGCATCGGTTATGAAACGGCACTGCGGGCAGGTTCGGCCTTGATGGCGACCTCGCCGACTTATCACGCATCGGGTGGTTTTTCCGCGCTGGGCGTTGTCTGCGCCGGCGCGCGCATGCTGGGCTTTGATGAGCCGACCTTTCGCCACGCCTTGGGCATCGCCGAATACTTCAGTGCACGCTGTCCGATGATGCGCGTGGTGCAAGCGCCGACCATGCTGCGCGATGCCCACGGTGCAGGCGCATATGCGGGATTGAACGCCTTGCTCATGGCCCGGGAAGGCATCACCGGTGCGCCGGCAGAAACGGTTGAAGACGTCACCGTCGCCGAATACTGGAACGACATCGGTGCACGTTGGGAGATCGACAGTCAGTACTTCAAACCCTGGCCAGTTTGCCGCTGGGCACAACCGGCGCTGACCGCCATGCTCCAATTGCAGCGGGAAAACCCTCAACTCGATGCCGACTCGATAGAAACCGTTCGTGTGGAAACGTTCTACGAGTCGATGTGTTTACAGGGGCATACGCCGAGTGACGCCGATGAGGCGCAGTACGCCCTCGCCTTTCCGCTGGCAGCACTGATTGTCAGGGGCAAGGTCGGTCCGGAAGAGGTCACCGGGGCGGCGATTTTTGCCGAAGACATTCTGGCACTGAGCCGCCGTATCGAAGTCGTCGAAGCCGCCGATATCTCGGCCCGATTCCCCGACGAAATCCTCTCCCGATTGACCATTACCCTGAAGAACGGTGCGGTGCTGGTGAGTCCGGTCACCGCCGCGCGGGGCGATCCCGAAACGGCTCTGAGTGGTGAAGAGCTGAGCCAGAAATTTGATCTGTTCGCCAGCGGTCTCGGTGTAGAGCGCAGTGCCGCGGTGAAAGCGGCGATCAAACACATCGCTCAATCCAGTTGCGCCATTACTGCTCTTGCGCCGATTTTTCACGCCGTTGCGGCACACCAGTCAAACCCCATCGATAACGCCAACGCATGAATTGCCCACAGCAAATGTCGTTTGTGACGTCAGTCCTGGGCCATATAGGCTGAGAACCATGTCGCCTATGGGAGGATAAAAATGAACAATAAAGAAAGCGTTTTTGACCTGATTGCACAGCGTAAAGCTTGGCACTCGTTGCCCGGCGCTCTTTACAGCAGTGAAAGCGTTTACCGCCAGGATCTTGAGCAGATCTGGCACAAGGACTGGATCTTCGCCGGCCACACCTTTGAAATCACCAAGCCGGGGCAGTATTTCACCCTGCAGATCGGTGACTATCCCGTCGCAGTGGTACGCGGCAAAGACGGTGAGGTCCGGGCATTCCATAACGCCTGCCGTCACCGAGGCGCGAAAATCTGTGAGGCCGATCACGGCAAAGTGGCGAAGATGGTTTGCCCGTATCACAAGTGGACGTACGAGCTGGATGGCAACCTGCTGTTCGCCGGCAACATGGGCCAGGATTTCGACAAGTCCCAATACAGTCTGAAAAACGTTCACTGCGAGATCGTCGATACCTACATTTATGTCTGCGTCGCCGCCAAGGCCCCGGACTTCGAGGGTTTCCGCAAAGCCGTCAGCCCTTTCGTAGCGCCGCATTACCTTGAAAACTGCAAAGTGGCGTTCGAGTCGAACATCGTCGAGAAAGGCAACTGGAAACTGGTCTTCGAAAACAATCGCGAGTGCTATCACTGCGACGGGTCGCACCCGGAGTTGCTGCATTCGTTCGTCGATAACCTGTCGGTGGGCGGCGTCAGTGGCGAAGATGATCCAGAGCTGTCGGCTTACTGGTCCAAGTGCGAGAGCGCCGGACTGCCAAGCCGTTTGGTGATGGACATCAACGGCCAGTTCCGCATGACCCGTATTCCGCTGTCATCCGGTGCCGTCAGCTACACCATGGATGGCAAACCGGCCGTTGCCGGTCGCCTGGACAAGACAGCTGAAGCGGACATCGGCGCGCTGCTGTACTTCCACTATCCGTCCACCTGGAATCACTTCCTCGGTGACCACGCGCTGAGCTTCCGCGTGCTGCCGATCAGCGCCACGGAAACATTGGTCACCACCAAATGGCTGGTACCCGAAAGCGCAGTGGAAGGCGTTGATTACGATATCGAGCGCCTGACCAAAGTCTGGATTGCCACCAACGATCAGGACCGCACGCTGGTCGAGGGCACTCAGCGTGGCGTGACCTCCCCTTCGTATGAGCCGGGTCCTTATTCGGAAACCGCCGAGACCGGCGTTTGCCAGTTCGATGACTGGTACTGCGCGACCATGATGGATCGGCTCAAAGGCCCTATCCCGTTGAAGTCTGTTGGCTGATCTGCGTTAACCCTGCTCCCTGCCAGCATCCCGACGGTTGCTGGAAGGGAATCTTTCGTCTCGAAAAGCTGTTATTCCGGCTCGTCGCCAAAAAAGCCGTGAGACACCGATAAGGATGTCCGCCTCAATGAACACCTCGACGTCATCTTTGGCAGCTTATGCAAACCACGGCGAACGCGTGTCCACGCGCATCGTATTTTTGATCACCGGCATCGTGATGTCGGCCTGGGCACCACTCGTTCCGTTGGTGAAAGCGCGTACCGGACTGGACGACGGCGGACTGGGCCTGTTGTTGCTGGGATTTGGTATCGGCTCGATCGTCGCCATGCCGTTTGCCGGCTACCTGACCGCACGTTTTGGCTGCAAACCGGTGATCATCTGCTCGACTGTCGCGTTGTGTTCAGTGCTGCCGATGCTGAGCCATCTGACATGGCTGCCGGGGCTGGCGCTTGCGGTGCTGGGGTTCGGCGCCAGCATGGGCATGCTCGATTGCGCGATCAATATCCAGTCGATCATTGTTGAAAAGAACAGCGGAGAAACCCTGCAATCCGGCTTCCACGGGCTCTACAGTGTCGGCGGTATCGCCGGCGCCGGGGCCATGACGGCGATGCTCAGCCTGGGGCTGGATCCGCTGTTGTCGGTGCTGTGTCTGGTGGCGATTATCCTCGCCGCGCTGTACAAGGCTGCGCCAGGTTTGTTGCCCTATGGCACGGAGAGAGACGGCCCGTTGTTGGCGCTGCCAAGGGGGATCGTGCTGCTGTTGGGCTGTCTGTGTTTCATTGTTTTCCTGACGGAAGGCGCCATGCTCGACTGGAGCGCGGTTTTCCTCGCCTCGCAACGCGCAATGGAACCCAGCTACGCCGGTTTGGGCTATGCGAGTTTTGCGGCGGCGATGACGCTCGGGCGTCTGACTGGAGATGCCATCGTCAGCCGGCTGGGTGGCGTTCGCGTGGTGGCGCTGGGCGGGATTTGCGCGGCGGCGGGCATGCTGGTTTCGCTTGTGTTCGAGAGCTGGCAGGCTGCATTGCTGGGCTATGCCTTGGTCGGCATCGGCTGCTCGAACATTGTTCCAGTGCTGTTTACCGCTGCGGGTCGACAACAGCGCATGCCGCAGCGCACCGCGATTCCGGCGATCATTTCCATGGGCTACGCCGGCATTCTCATGGGCCCGGCGTTTATCGGCATGGTTGCGCATCTCAGTACGCTGGTGGTCGCTTTGGGTGGCTTGGTTTTTCTGTTGTTGTTTGTCAGTTACGCCGCGAGATTTTTGAAAGCCTGATGCGCGGGTCACAAGCCTTTGGAACATTGATCGGCTTGAAGGAAATCTTTTAGCGAAGCCTGATAAATGGCCAGTGGTCGTTTCTCGGGCTCAAACAGCGCAAACGGAATCATCACGAGATGTGAAACCGTTGTGGCGCTGACTGAGTAAGTTCTCTGCCTGCAAAAGCCGTTATCTTTATTCAGGGTGAAATCAAACTTGTACAGGTCTGGCCTTGTGCACCAGCTCGGAATCAAGCCAAAACTCAAACCCGTCAAATACTCTTGTGTGCAAGCGCCACCCAATGAAAATTCCGAGACTTTTATTTCCAATGCAGGCAGTTTCGAAGCTACAGGCCCGGATCTGTGATCCTGTGCATTTGGAAACATGCTTTTTGTCAGCGCGTAGGCGTCTTTGCCAAGGCGACTGTTTTTCCAGGGAGAGTCTATTTCGTAACTGAAGCTGGAGATGATTTCCTGTGTTCCAGTTCCGACGTGTTCGTTGATTGTCGGCACGGTCGCATAGGAGGTACAGCCGGAACACAGCATCGCGACACTGACAACAACACATCCATGGGCTATTAAGCGGCGCATTCTAAATTTCAGTCCCCATTATTGATCAGCCATTGCACTGGCGTTTTTCTGGCCTGCTTCGGCCAGCTTCTTTTGCACATAAAAGAGCATCAACACCGAATTGCTCTGAGCCTGGCGAGACTGTTGTTCGAACAACGCCACAAGCTCTTCTTCACGCTTGCACCCAGCATTGACATTGCCCTTTGCAAATTCGCAGGTACCGTATTGGCCCCAGCCTTTGCGGGCTTCATCGGTGTCTCGCGCGGGGTAAACCCAATACGCGTTCCATGCACCGTCGACGACAGGTTTACCAGCCGCGTCTATCTGCTCTATCGCCTGCAAGGTGGCTGTCGCGGCGGCGTCCAGAAAACGTTGAGGTGTGGCATCGGCTTTACCTGCCTCATCACGAAGCGCCTGACACTGCGCTTCAGACAAACCGAACACTGGCAGCGCTTCAATACTCTCGAACTCATCAAACGGATCGGGATCATTGCCCGGCAACTTGGCGTGGTAAGCCGGGACTACATGGCCGGGTACACTCATGTCCTGTATGTAATGCAAGACCCTTCCCGCTTGCTCGTATACCGCAACGGGATCGGCATCAGGTTCCGCCAGCAGCTCGTTCAGCTTCTCAATGCGTTTGGAAAAAATCACATCCAGGCTGCGATTGGCGAACCAGAATGGCTCAAGCTTTTTGTTGCGGTTGTAGAAGTGCCAATTGGTAGCGCGCAGAGGGAGCGTCAGCAGGTTTGAATCCTCAGCGTCAGTGCCTGCCGCCGAAGCCTCGGCCAACTGCTCGGGCAACTTCACCCCCGGGCAGCGTTGATACGCCTGCGCTGCTCTCAGTGCATAGGCCGAATGCAGGTCGGGGTTGAAGCCGAAGGCCGGGGTTGAAGGGTTGAACAGCAGCGATAGACCAAATGCTGCGAGGTAACGTGTTGCGGTTGTTCGGCCTATCGGGGTGGCTTCCATGCTGTTGATCTCCAGAAACGTGCGTTATTGCGCAACACTTACCGTACACGAGGCAATTTAGCACTTGGGTGATGGCAAAAAGCTGTTTTTTCTCCGTCCGCTCAGGACAAGCATAAATGGCAACACCTGCGTCCTAACGTCGCAGCAAACAGCTCTTGGCAAATCCTGCACAAGCCTTAGAATCCCGCGCTCTCTTGCGGCCCCCATCGGTGGCTGCCTGCATCACTGTCACAAAAACGCGTACCTGAATGGCTGGCCACACCTCGTTGACGAGTGGCCGACTCAACCGCCCTGCCCGTTCGGCAGGCATTCGCACCACACATTTTTTCGGCTTGGCAATCGCATGCGCAGAGGCGCACGTTGCGCTGTTCGATCTCTAGAGGTTTTTATGTCTCCGCGTTTGCTGGCCATGGCGCTGGCGCCCCTGCTCGGGCTGTTCATTGTTGCGCTGGGCAACGGCTTCTTGTCTTCCCTGACCACCCTTCGACTCGACGCCGCCGGCGCTTCGGCGACGATGATCGGTGTCGTTTCCTCGGCCTACTTCATCGGCCTGACCCTGGGTGCGGTATTCAATGACCGTTTGATTCTGCGTATCGGCCACATCCGTGCCTACGGCAGTTTTGCTTCGCTGATCGCCGTGACCATTCTGCTGCAGGGATTGTTTTATGACACTTGGGGCTGGTTCGCCCTGCGCTTGATCAACGGTTGGGCCACAGTCGGCGTGTTTCTGGTGATCGAAAGCTGGCTGCTGCTGGCGGGCGACGCGAAGATTCGCGGGCGCTTGCTCGCGTTGTACATGATCGTCTTGTACGGCGCCGGTGTGCTGGGTCAGGCAACGTTGGGCAAAATCACCGGGTTGAGCGACAGCGCACCGTTCATGGTCGCCGGCATGCTCGCTTCGTTTTCGGTGCTGCCGATCGTGATCCTGCCGCGCGTGTCGCCGCTGCTCGATCAGGTGGAACCGCTCAAGCCTCGACAACTGCTGGGCGTGACGCCGACCGGACTGGTCGGCTGTTTCGGCTCGGGTGTGACCATCGCGGCGATCTACACCTTGCTGCCGTTGTATCTGCAACGCAGCGGGCTGAATGTCGGTGAAGTCGGCAGCATGATGGCCTGGACGATTCTTGGCGCGATGCTCCTGCAATACCCGGTCGGACGCTGGTCTGATCGCAAGGATCGCTTGCAAGTGCTGACCATTCTGACGGTGGCGTGCACGGTATTGTCGCTGCTGATCGTCCTGCTGCCGTTGTCCGCGACAATGCTCGCGGTGATGTTGTTTCTGCTCGGTGGCGGTGTGTTTGCGTTGTACCCGGTTGCCGTCAGCCACGCCGCCGACCGCGCCCCGGCCGAAGCCTTGGTGCCGATGATTCAGGGCCTGCTGCTGATCAATTCGCTCGGCTCGGCGATCAGCCCAATGATGATCTCTCCGGTGATGAATTCGTTCGGCGCCAATGGTTTGTTCTGGGTATTTGCGCTGGTCAATCTGTGCATGGTCACCTTCTTCCTGTGGCGCCGTGGCAAACGCCCGGTTCCGGCCAATCCCGCGCCGTTTGCAGCGGCAGCCACGTTCTCACCGACAGGTGCGGAGCTGCGGGTGACCGAAGATTTGCGTCAAGCGGTGCAGGAGCATCCGCCGATGGTGGATGCATTGAGCGGCGAGCCTTCGCCGCAATGTGAGACGCGCTGAGGGTTTCGCCAGTCTGCGCCAAACGCAGGCTGGCTCGCAGCACTATTCGGATTCGTGGGTGATATCCACGAGCGGAATCGGCTCGATCGCCCAAGCGCGAATCTGACGACGTTCGGGGCTAGGCACTGCGCAGGCCTTGCGTCCGGTGAAAGTACGCGCAAGACGCTCTTCATCAATGCGCCAGCCGCGCAACTCCAGTGCCTGCACGTTTTTGCGAAAGGCAATCTGCAGCGCATCGGATTTCAACGAAACCTCCTGCTGGAAAGAATCCGGCACACGCTCCGGCCGGACGTTTTTCAGCACGGCATGATCTTGTTCGAAGATGCGGATATTGCTCGCAATGAATCTGCGATCCAGCAGCCGTGAGCGCAGAAACGTTCTGCCCATCATCCACCAGGTGCGGGTGCGATTGGCGTCAATCGGGACATGCGCCGAGACGATGTAGATCCGCCAGCCGTTGGGCAACTCAAGCTCAAGCGTTGTACAAGGGCCGGACAAGTGGAAACCCGGAACGGTGGTCACACTGACAAACTCGGTGGAGGATTTGCGCCTGAGCAGCCCTTTGCGTGCCGGCCTGCGCATAAGCATTTGCGCGCTGCCACTCCACGCCTCGCTGTCGACCTCGAATGATTCAATCTCCGGATGATCCGGATCACCGAAGGTTGAACCGTGGACAAACGGTGCGTGCGCGAAGTCCAGACCGTTTTCGATAATCCGGTCCCAACTGGCCTGCCAGTCAAAGTGACCCGAGACCACACGGATCGCGGGATCGTCGACCCAGTCGAGCGTCGGCAAGGGTGGACGCTCAGACTCAGGCAGATCACCTAAAAACGCCCAGATCCAGCCGTATCGCTCCAACGTCGGGTACGCATCGACGCGAGCCTTGGCGGGAATCCGCAGGTCGGGCTGCGCCGGTATCTGCGTGCAGACGCCATCACCACCAAACCGCCAGCCGTGATAGGGACACTGCACGCTGTTGCCCACTTTGCTGCCGGCGGACAGCGAGCCGCCGCGATGCACGCAGATATCCGAAAGCACGTGCGCGACGCCCGCATCATCGCGGAACGCTACGAAAGGCTGTCCGAGCAATTGAACCGGCATCAGTCCATCAGTCAGTTGTGACGATGGGACAACGACATACCAGAGGTTTGTGAGCATGGGGGGCGTGTGATCCGTCAGTACAGTTAGCTCAGATCAGAGAAACCTGAAATTCAAATTAAACCAGCGCCTGCACATCGACAATCAGCCAAGCACTTTATAGATATCTGCAACTAGCTGAGTCGTTGCGGCTTCGATGGTTCCTTCGTTGCGGCACAACACCCAGCCGTTATCGGCAACCGCCTGTTCGAACATCTCGCTACAGGTGACGTGCTCTGCGTGTTTCTGGATCACCGTGCCGCCCAGTCCTCGTGATCGTGCAGTTGCCCTCGCCCATGAAATATCCGGCGCGGTGACAACGCCGACATGCAGATCCGGCACGCGTACGCCTCGCTCCCTGTTCAACTGCAGAATCTCGGCAAACGGCACGCTATGGCGAAATGCGGCGTCAGACGGATACCAGCGGTCGATCAGGATGATGCTGTTCAATGGCTGTTTGGGCAGCACCCGCTCAGAAATCCAGCGACGGCTATCCGCGAGGCGCTGACACACTGCCCACTCCAACTCCCGCGAGGGATGTCTGGCGAGCTGGTTGACCAGGGCCATGGTTTCGCCGCGGTACGGATCGCTTTTTCTCTCGCACAGGCGGATGACTTTGTGCTTGTCTGCCCGCAGCGCAGCGGTAACGGCCTCCAGCAGTGTGGTTTTGCCGGTGCCCTTGGGCCCATCCAGAGAAATAAACAGCGGCAGCTTCATGGTTCACGCAACGACAGAGACATTGCTGAGCACTCTAACCTCATTTGCGCAATTCAATGAGCTGATCCCTGCCCTTTGCCTACACTTGCTTGCCAAAGATGTTTACCCCTCTGCCAAAGGAGTCACCATGTCCAAGCTCTATCCGAGCATCGATCCCGAGGGATTGGTCGAGTACTCAGTGGTCTACACCGACCGCTCGCTGAACCACATGTCGCAGTCCTTTCAAGGCGTGATGAAGAACATTTCCACGACCCTGAAACAGGTCTACAACGCCGAAGCGGTGGCGGTGGTTCCGGGCAGCGGCACATTCGGCATGGAAGCGGTGGCGCGGCAGTTCGCTACCGACCAGCAATGTCTGGTGATACGCAACGGTTGGTTCAGTTATCGCTGGAGCCAGATTCTGGAGATGGGCAACATCCCTGCAGCTACCACAGTGCTCAAAGCCCGGCCGGTCGAGACGGGTCGCCAGGCAGCCTACGCCCCGCCGCCACTGGACGAAGTGCTGGCCGCCATCGCCGCACAGAAACCGCGGATGGTCTTCGCACCCCACGTTGAAACTTCATCCGGGATCCTCCTGCCCGACGACTACCTGCGTGCCGTTGGCGACGCCGTGCATGCGGTGGGTGGTCTGTTCGTGCTGGACTGCATTGCCTCCGGCACCATTTGGGTGGATATGCACAAATGCGCCGTCGACCTGCTGATCAGCGCACCACAGAAAGGCTGGAGCGCTTCCCCCTGCTGCGCCCTGGTGATGTTCAGTTCTGCAGCGCTTGAGCGCATCGAACAGACGCAAAGCAGCAGCTTCGCCTGCGACCTGAAAAAGTGGCTGCAGATCATGCAGGCCTACGAACAGGGTGGACATGCCTATCACGCGACGATGCCCAGCGATTCACTCGCGCGGTTCAACGACGTGATGAAAGAGACACAAGCGTACGGGTTCGACAAGGTTCGCGATGAACAACAGGCGCTGGGCGATCGGGTGCGTGCGCTGTTGACCGGCAAAGGCATCAAAAGCGTCGCCGCAGAAGGCTTTCAGGCGCCCGGCGTCGTCGTGAGTTACACCGATGATGCCGACATCAAGAACGGCAAGAAGTTTGCCCAGCACGGTCTGCAGATCGCTGCCGGCGTGCCACTGCAATGCGACGAACCGGCCGACTTCCAGACCTTTCGCCTCGGGCTGTTCGGACTGGAGAAGCTGCAGAATATCGAGCGCACGGTCAGCCTGCTGGAGCAGGCACTGGATGAGGTGATGGTTGACTAAGATCCCATATCGTTCCTAACGCTTGAACTCCAGAAGGGCATTCCCGACGTGTGCCCTTCTTCCAGCAAGGCGGTTCATCATTCTGTTCAGTGGTCTATCGACTATTTGGCCCCGGGACCAATCAGCGAGCTTTCAATCTGCACGCCGGGCATCATTTGCTGCAAACCTGCGATCAGCTTGTCCCCTGCTTCAGTCAAAGCTTCAAGCGGCATCGCTGGCAAACTCTCGAGAATGAACCACATGTTCTGCGCATCGGCCCCAAGGCGGGTTCTGACCCCTTGCCGCCAATTCCAGCGGCGGCAGGTCACGCCTTTGTCATCGCGCCAGACCACTTCGCCGGCATCTGGATACTCGACAGCGGGAACGCCCTCTTTCATCGTGTCAAAGGGCTCGCTGCCATTGGCGACGACAAGATGCGGAGCGCCTGCATAAGCCTCTATGTTTTCCCCGCCTACCGGAATGGCGTACTCGATGCTGATGGCGTTGTAGAGATCGACGATGGGATCGAGGCTCGGCAAGGTCCCGTCACGTAAAACCCTTTTACGCAACGCTTCGGCTGAACAAGGCGTGCGCTGTGGCTTGGCCCCGAACTTTCTGAAGGCGTCGGCCCAGGCGGCAAGGTGAGCGTCTCCCCAGCTTGGACCACCCGCCTGCACAGCCTTGCAAGCGTGATCCAGGGCGGCCCGGGCAACTTCAGGACGGGTGAGTGGTGCAGCTTCCACCACAATGCTCAGGGCCCGGAACCCCGGAGCCAGTTCTGCAACGGCTGGATCGATCAACGGCAGTACGGACAGCATCAAAAACCTCCAGGATTCAAATGGTGTTTCATGCTATCTATCGATGACTGATTTAGTCAATATAATGACCGCAATGATCCGCCTCAGTGGGTGAGTCGATTGACGCCACGATCGTTAAGGGCCGAAAATTCCAGCACTTTTTTCATGAACCTGATCAATGACCATGAATACCAGCTTGTCGACTACTCCGGGTGCTGATGCTCAAGCCGTCAGCCTGGCCGTCGCACGCACACTCAAACAAGCCCGCAAGGCACAGAAAATCACGCTGGACGAACTTTCTCGGCGCTCAGGCGTGAGCAAAGGAATGGTCGTCGAAATAGAAAAATGCACCGCGAATCCCAGTATCGGCATTCTTTGCAAAATCGCCGCCGCGCTGGGCCTGTCGGTTGCCGACATCGTCAATGTGACCGAGGCACCCTCTGCCCATATCATCGAAAGCCAGGATATCCCTACGCTCTGGACCGGTGACCTTGGAGGCACCGCGCGACTTCTTGCAGGAACGTCCGGCCCGAACATGATCGAGTTATGGCGCTGGGAAATGCATCCAGGCGAATCGTTCGCTTCACCGGGGCACCCTCAAGGCACGCTTGAACTGTTCCATGTGGAGAAAGGCACGTTGAAATGCACGGTTGGGGAAACAGAGCTTGTCATTCCTGCCGGGAGTTCGGCAGTGGCGAAAACCGATGTGCCTCACTCCTATTCCAACGCGGGCAGATCCAGATTGGTGTTCACCATGTCCGTGACCGAGATACATCAATAGATACCCGGCATTCGGGCACAGGCTTCATGACATAACCGTCAGTAGTTGAAGTCGTGCCCCAGCTCATTCTGCATCCACTCCAGAAATCGCCTGACCCGCGGAAAACCGGCGTGCGCCCTCGGGAACACCAGGTGGTGTGCGGTGATCGGGGCACTCAACCCTGGCGTCACTTCGACTAACGCGCCGCGCGCCAGATAATCCTGCGCAAGCAGCGTGCTTTCCAACGCGAACCCAAGCCCGTGACTGGCCGCCTCCAATGTCATGTAGGAGCGGTCAAAGCTGAGTGAATAGGGTTTTTCAGGACGCGACAGGCCATGTTGAGCAAACAGCTGGGGCCACTTGATCAGCGTCGCTTCCGACAGGATCAGATTGCAGTCGAGCAGATCCGCGACTGTGCGGATCGGGCGCTGCTGCAGCAGTTTCGGTGACGCCAGAACCGCGATCTTTTCATTGCGCACCGTACGGACTTCGAAACTTGGCCAATTGGGCATGCCGTGACGGATGTCGACATCGATCTTGTCGCGACTGAAATGCAGTGATTCGTAAGAACACGAGAGATTGAGCTGGATGTCGGGATGACTCTGGCGAAACTGTTCCAGCCGCGGCATCAGCCACAGCAGCCCGAAGCTGGGCGACGAGTGCAACCGCAGGCAATCGAGACTGACATCGCTGGCGGCGCGTTCTGTCGCCACCGCCAGGCTGTGCAGAATGCCGGACACTTCGGTCAGGTATTGCTCGCCCACCGGCGTCAAGGTCACGCCCCTGGCTGTTCTGAGAAACAGCTGACGCCCGATCATCGCTTCCAGTTTGGCCAATTGGTGACTGACCGCCGACGGGGTCAAATCCAGCAGTTCGGCCGCGCGGGCAACGTTGCCGAAGCGGGCCGTTTGCTCAAAGGCCTGAATGGCTTTCAGGGGTGGCAGGGTCGCAGGTGCTTCGCCAGATGAACTCATGATGATTGTTTTTCCGCTGCAAGTGGCTTGGGCCGGGCTTGTGGCTATTCAAACATCGGCAGACAACGCTGGCGAGTGCTGAATTTTTTTCAGCACCCAGTGAAGTTTGCGTTATTGCTCAGGGCCGGTCTGGAGGACAAGCTGAGTCATCGGTTCATTGCGAACCGGGCCAATAAAAACAATTCGAGGTATTCCTCCATGCTTCTCCAAGGCAAAGTCGCAATCATCACCGGTGCCGCATCTGCCCGTGGCATCGGCCGCGCTACTGCGACGACGTTCGCACAACAAGGCGCACGTGTCGTCATTCTCGATCTGGATGCCTCCGCAGCACGCGACGCCGCTGCGTCGCTGGGCGAAGGTCACCTGGGACTGGCGGCTAACGTCGCGGACGAGGCGCAGGTTCAGCAAGCCGTTGCCACCATCATCGAGCACTTCGGGCGCATTGATATCCTCGTCAACAACGCCGGCATCACCCAGCCACTCAAAACCCTCGACATTCGTCCTTCGGACTATGACAAGGTGCTGGACGTCAGCCTGCGCGGCACTTTGCTCATGTCCCAAGCGGTGATTCCGCTCATGCGTCAACAGGCCTGCGGCAGCATCGTCTGCATGTCGTCCGTGTCTGCCCAACGCGGTGGCGGCATTTTCGGCGGCCCGCATTACAGCGCGGCCAAAGCCGGTGTGCTGGGTCTGGGCAAAGCCATGGCGCGGGAACTGGGCCCCGACAACATTCGCGTCAACTCCATCGCGCCGGGCCTGATCCACACCGATATCACCGGCGGCCTGATACAAGACGAACGCCGTCACGCCATCATCGACGGCATTCCGCTGGGTCGCCTGGGTGAGGCGCAGGATGTCGCCAACGCTGCGCTGTTTCTCGCCAGCGACTTATCCTCTTATCTGACTGGCATCACTTTGGATGTGAACGGCGGCATGCTGATTCACTGAGTATTTCTGGGCGGGCCTGTATGGCCCGTGCGGTTCTGGATCGATGATGCAGCCGGGCCTGATGGCCTGGCGGTCAATAAAAACAAGAGATCAGACCATCATGACTACCCTGTCGCTCGAAGCGGTTTCGACCGTGCGCTCCTCTGCCTATCGCAAAACGGCCTGGCGCCTGATGCCTTTCCTGATGCTGTGCTATTTGTGCGCTTATCTGGATCGGGTCAACGTCGGCTTCGCCAAGCTGCAAATGATGAACGATCTGGCCCTCAGCGAAACGGTCTACGGGCTGGGCGCTGGCGTGTTCTTCATCGGCTACTTCCTCTGCGAAGTACCGAGCAACATCATCCTGCACAAGGTCGGTGCGCGCGTGTGGATCGCGCGGATCATGATCACTTGGGGCATCGTCTCGGCGTTGTTCGCCTTCGTCGAAACCGCGTGGCAGTTCTATGCGCTGCGCTTTCTGCTGGGGATCGCCGAAGCGGGTCTGGCGCCGGGCCTGTTGCTCTACCTTACCTACTGGTTTCCGTCCTACCGTCGGGCACGCATGACGGTGTTGTGGTTCATCGCCATTCCGTTGTCAGGCATGGTCGGTGGTCCGCTGTCCGGCTGGATCATGAACCACTTTGCCGGCGTGCACGGTTGGGCCGGCTGGCAGTGGATGTTCGTTCTGGAGGCGGTACCGACCGTCATCGTCGGGCTGCTGGTGCTGAGCTATCTGAAAGACGGCGTGCATCAGGCCACCTGGCTGAATGACGAAGAAAAAGCCCTGATCACTCGCGAATTGGCCGACGACGACCAGCAAAAAGTCACCCACGCCTCGGTTGGCGAGTTCATTCGCGATCGCCGGTTGTGGCTGCTGGCAGCCATCTACTTCTGCGTGGTGATGGGCCAGTACGCAATCACCTTCTGGCTGCCCACGCTGGTGCGCAATGCAGGGGTTTCCGACCCGCTGCACATCGGTTTTATGACCAGCCTGCCCTACCTGTGCGCCATCGTCGCGATGTTGTTGGTGGGCCGCAGTGGTGACAAGCATCGCGAACGCCGCTGGCACCTCATCGTGCCGATGATTGCCGGTGCGATTGGCTTGAGCCTGGCGGCGATGATGGGTGGCAACTCAACGCTGTCGATCCTCAGTCTGTGCCTGGCCGCTTCCGGCATTTTGTCCGCAACGTCGCTGTTCTGGATGCTGCCCACCACGCTGCTGGGCGGGGTGTCTGCTGCCGCTGGCATCGCCGCGGTCAACAGCTTCGCCAATCTTGCCGGGTTCTGCTCGCCTTATCTGATCGGCTGGATCACCACCCTGACCGGCTCCAGTGCCATCGGCATGTACCTGATCACGGGCGTGCTGTTCCTCGGTGCCAGTCTGGTCCTGCGCATCCCCGCCGCCTTGGTCAATCGTTGAGTTAACGGAGTTTCATCATGACGACTAATCTTTCACACGCTGCATCCCTGAGCCTGACGGAGCGCGCGCACAACATTCGCCGCCACGCGCTGCGCATGGGCCAGGTCCAGGGTCAGGGCTACGTCGGCCAGGCACTCGGCGCTGCCGATTTGCTGGCGGTGTCTTACTTTCATGCGATGAATCATCGCCCAACTGATCCCGAATGGGAGCAGCGCGATCGCTTCTACCTTTCCATCGGTCACTACGCCATTGCGCTGTACGCAGCGCTGATCGAGGCCGAGATCATCCCGCTCGAAGAGCTGGAAACCTACGGCTCGGACGACAGTCGCCTGCCGATGTCGGGCATGGCCGCCTACACCCCGGGCATGGAAATCACCGGCGGCTCGCTGGGCCAAGGCTTGGGCATCGCGGTCGGCGCCTGTCTGGGACTCAAGCGCAAAGATTCGCCATCCTTCGTCTACAACCTGCTGTCCGATGGCGAGTTGAACGAAGGCTCGACCTGGGAAGCGGTCATGTCGGCTTCGCACTGGAAGCTCGACAACCTGATCGCCATCGTCGACGTCAACAACCAGCAAGCCGACGGCCACTCCAGCGAAATCCTCTCGTTCGAACCCATCGTCGATCGCTGGCAGGCGTTTGGCTGGTTCACCCAGCGCGTCGACGGCAATGATCTGGAGGCGTTGGTCAGTGCGTTCGATGCTGCGCGTAATCATTCCGGCCGTCAGCCACGGGTGATCATCTGCGACACCAAAATGGGCAAAGGCGTGCCCTTCCTGGAAACCCGCGAGAAAACCCACTTCATCCGTGTGGAAGAGCACGAATGGGAACTGGCGCTGCGCAATCTTGAAGAAGGAAAAAACCAATGAACAACGCCGTCAAAACACCCATGCCGACTGCCGAGCCGAGCAAGAAACGCCTGACCACGTCGGCGATGATCGCGTCCATCGCTTCGGAGGGCCAAGCCACCAAAGCCGCGCCTTTCGGTCATGCGCTGGCGGCGCTGGCTGATCAACGCCAGGACATCGTCGGTCTGTCCGCCGACCTGTCCAAATACACCGACCTGCACATCTTTGCCAAGGCCCACCCGGACCGGTTCTATCAAATGGGCATGGCCGAACAACTGCTGATGAGTGCAGCCGCAGGCATGGCCCGTGAAGGTTTCGTACCCTTTGCCACGACCTACGCGGTGTTTGCTTCGCGGCGTGCCTATGACTTCATCTGCATGGCCATCGCCGAGGAAAACCTCAACGTCAAAATCGTCTGCGGCCTGCCCGGTCTCACCACCGGATACGGCCCCAGCCACCAGGCCACCGATGACCTGGCCATCTTCCGTGCCATGCCCAACCTGATGATTGTCGACCCCTGCGATGCCCTGGAAATCGAACAGGCCGTACCCGCGATCGCCGCGCATCAGGGGCCTGTGTACATGCGTTTGCTGCGCGGCAATGTACCGTTGGTGCTCGACGAATACGGCTATCAGTTCGAGATCGGCAAAGCCAAAACCCTGCGCACCGGTAACGATGTGCTGATCATCTCCACCGGCCTGATGACAATGCGTGCACTGGAAGCCGCCAAGGAACTGCAAGCCGATGGCGTGGATGTCGCCGTGTTGCACGTACCGACGATAAAGCCGCTGGACGAGCAAGCCATTCTTGCCGAGGCACGCAAATCCGGTCGTCTGGTGGTTACCGCAGAAAACAGCTCGATTATTGGCGGACTCGGCGAGGCCGTCGCTGGTGTGCTGCTGCGTAACGGGGTCACGCCAGCGTTCAGGCAGATCGCTTTGCCGGACGCGTTTCTGGACGCGGGTGCTTTGCCGACACTGCATGATCGTTACGGCATTTCTACCCAGGCCGTCTGCGCGCAGATCAAGCTCTGGCTGGACCGCTGACCGATCAGGGCGCTTATGGACAAGCGCCCTACAACTCGCAGACAACGAACAGCTTGTACGATGTCCTATCACAAGGTATTACTACGTCTCCCACAAAAAAAATAAAACCACGGAGATCTCTACATGGACTCATCCCTGTCCGCTCGACCTGAAAACCTTGACCGAGCGCAAGGCAACACCCGCCGTAGCTTCCTGAAAAAGTCTCTTGCCGTTTCCGCCACGCTCGCCACCGTCGGCAGCACCGCATTGACGCGGATCGCCGAGGCCGCCGAACCCTTGAGTCAGCGCTACCCAGATCCGCTGATTCACATCCTCGACGACAGCTTCCTCGATCTACGTATTTTCAATGCCAGTGTCGAAAACCTTGCCACCGGCATGCGCTGGGCCGAAGGGCCGGTTTGGGTCGGTGATGGCCGCTATTTGTTGGTCAGCGACATTCCCAATAATCGCATCATGCGCTGGGACGAAATCACCGATACCTTCTCCGTTTACCGCGAACACTCCAACTTCTCCAACGGCATGTGCCGGGATCGCCAAGGGCGTTTGATTGTTTGCGAAGGCTCCACCACCACCAGCGAAGGTCGGCGCATCACGCGCACCGAAGCCAATGGCACGATCACTGTGCTGGCCGACAGCTTCGACGGCAACCCCTTCAACTCGCCCAACGACATCGTCTGCAAAAGTGACGGATCGATCTGGTTTACCGATCCGCCATTCCAGACCAGCAACAACTACGAGGGTCACAAAATCACCCCGAGCCAACCCCACGCCGTGTACCGCATCGACGGCGAGAGCAAAAAAGTCACTCGGGTCATCGATGATCTCAACGGCCCCAACGGCCTGTGCTTTTCGCCCGATGAGAAGACCCTGTACGTCGTCGAAGGACGCGCCAAGCCCAATCGGCTGATCTGGGCGATTACCGTGAAGGATGACGGCACACTCGGCGAACGCCGCAAGCACATCGAAGGGCTGGAATATGCCGCGATCGACGGCATCAAATGCGACGAAGCGGGCAACCTGTGGTGCGGCTGGGGCGGCAACGGTGATCCCAAGGCCGACCTGGAAAAACTCGACGGCGTGCGCGTTTTCAATCCACAGGGCAAGGCCATCGGGCACATTTCCCTGCCAGAGCGCTGCCCGAATTTGTGCTTTGGGGGGCGCGAAGGAAATCGATTGTTCATGGCCAGCAGTCACTCGATCTATTCGCTGTTTGTGAATACCCGTGGGACTACATTTGCGTTGTAAAAGCGCGGTTCGTCTCACGACAGTTTCGTGAGCGTCGAAACACAGCTTGCCGCGCATCCGAAGGTGCGCGGCACTCAAGCCCGGTTACTGTCACCGCCACGCCGACCTTGTAGAGCGCCCGTAACGTCAGACACCTCCCGATTGTGTTCGAAATTGATAAAAGTCTTTCCCTGATCCGTGCCTGTTTGCGCAACACCCTCAAGCCTAAAGTTCGTCCTGCCAGCAACATCACACTTACTTTAGGAAATCTCATCATGAAAACGGCAATGATCATCGTCGCACTCTTGGGCTTCAGCTCTGTGGTAGCAGCGCAGGACGGTCCTGCAACGACTAAACAGGTCGAGCAATATCGCTACGGTACCCACCTGGATGTCGCCAAGGTCATCTCTGAAGAACCGGTGCCGGATGTTTGCGCAGTGGTACCGACGCACATGACTTACCAGGACTCGCAAGGCAAACGCCATGTACTGGCCTATAACGTCATGGGCCGTTGCAGCCAGGGCTAAGTCAGCTGTTTACCCATCATTGCGCCTCGGAGAGTGGTCTCATCGAGGCGCAAATACCTTTTTGCTCCGCAGTATTTCAATCGATCAGTTCTTTGGCCGTGGCTGCCAGCTGACTGCCAACCCGATCTTTCAGCGTTTCAATAAACCGGGTGATTTTTGCATCGACAAACTGCCGAGAGGTATAGACGGCGTACACGTTACGCTCATAGGTATGGTAGTCAGGCAAAACCCGCACGAGCTTGCCGGAACGCAAATCATCGATGGCCGTAAATCCGGCCAGCAAGCCAATCCCCGCGCCCTCTCGAATGGCCAGCGCCATCGCATCCATATCGTTGACGCTGAAACTTGGCCCTGTCGGGACAAACGTCGCGTCCCCGGCCTTGCTCTTGAGTTGCCACTCATCCCGCACATAGTCGACGGTGCCCAACAGCAGACACTGGTGATCACGCAGGTCTTCTGGCGTCTCGGGAGCCGCATGCCGGGCCAAGTAGTCTGGCGACGCCACCAACACACAATGGCTGACACCGATCTTCTGGCTGACATACGCCGAATCGGGGAGCGCGCGGGCGATCAGGATCGAGACATCCAGTTGGTCTTCCAACAGGTTAGGCATGCGTTGCGAGAGCAATAAATCCACCGTCACCTCCGGGAATTGCTGGCGGTACTCCAGCACCGCCCCCGTAACCAGATGCCGAGCCAGCCCGGGTACGCAATGCACCCGCAGTGTTCCCCGAGGCTCCAGCGCGGCATTGCTGGCTTCGGCTTCGGCACTCTCCAGATCAGCCAGAATCTTCGTGCAGCGCTCATAGAACCGTCGCCCGGCATCGGTGACCGACAGGCGTCGGGTCGAGCGTTGCAACAGACGTGCGTCGAGCACGTTTTCCAGCGCCGATACAGCACGCGATACGTTACCGACGGTGGAGTCCAGATGATTGGCCACGGCCGTGAAACTGCCCATCTCGACAACCTTTATGTACACCGACATGTTCGAAAGTTTATCCATCGCGACCTTCCTGTAGATCTGACGCTCACCCGTGATAACGCGCATTTTTTCCGGATGCTACACGTTCGGCCCGCGACTCGATATTACCTCTGGCAACAACAATGATTCCCTCTGGCCCGTCTAAATCAATGCCCCCTCCTTCCATAAACTTGGTTGCACAGGCTGCCTGAGCCGGCGCCGGGTTTCTTACGAATCTCTGACAACCAACTGAAGGGCACATCATGAAGACTTCCTACGACCCGCTTTATCTTTTCATCGGTGGTGAATGGATCAGTGCCGAAGGGCGCGATACCGCCGCCGTCGTCAACCCGGCGACCGGCCGGGAAATCGGCCGCGTCCCGCTCGCCACCGCAGGCGATCTTGATCACACCCTGGAAGTGACTCGCCTGAGCTTCGAGCAGTGGCGCCAGACCGTACCTGACCAACGCGCAAAAATCCTCAAGCGTGCCGCCGACCTGATCCTGGAACGTGCACCGCAGATTGCCGCGCAGATGACCTTGGAGGAAGGCAAACCGCTGAGTGAAAGCCTCGATGAAGTGACCCGTGCGGCGGAGTATTTCGAATGGTTCGCCGAAAGCGCCCGGCGTATCGATGGCCGTGTGGTCCCGGCTAACCGACCAGGCGTGTTGCAACTGGTCAAACGCCAGGCCATCGGCCCGGTGGCCGCATTTACACCGTGGAATTTCCCGGCCATCACCCCGGCACGCAAGCTCTCGGCAGCACTGGCCGCCGGTTGCAGCGTCATCCTCAAACCGGGTGAGGAAAGTCCCTCCACAGCACTGGCCCTGGCGCGTGCACTCGACGATGCAGGATTGCCCAAGGGTGTGCTGCAAGTGGTCTTCGGCGTACCGGATCAAGTGTCCAGCCATCTGATCGCCTCGCCGATCATTCGCAAAGTGACCTTTACCGGCTCAGTGCCTATCGGTCGCCTGCTGTCTGCACGCGCTGCCGAAGGCGTCAAGCCCATCACCCTTGAACTCGGTGGGCACGGACCGGTGCTGGTGTTCGAGGATGCCGACATCGAAAAAGCCGCTATCGAAGGTGTCGCCAACCGCTTTCGCGGCACTGGGCAGGTGTGCATTTCATCCACTCGGTTTCTGATCCAGCGTGGCGCCTATCAAGCTTTTGTCGATCACTTTGTCGCGGCGACCCAAGCCCTGAGAATCGGTGACGGCCTGCATCCGGACACTCAGGTCGGACCGTTAGCCAACCCAAGGCAATTGGCAAAAATGGAAGAACTGGTCGCCGATGCCGTCGAAAAAGGTGCACGGGTATTGGTCGGTGGCGAAGCCTTGTCAGGCGAGGGCTACTTCTTCCAGCCCACCGTTCTGGCGGATGTGCCGATGAACGCCCGCATCATGCACGAAGAACCCTTCGGCCCCATCGCCGTACTGATGCGGTTCGATGAGCTGGCCGATGGGCTGCAAGAAGCCAACCGCCTGCCCTACGGACTTTCGGCCTACGCGTTCACCTCCAGCGCGCGCACGGCCATTGACGTCGCCGACGGGTTAGAGGCCGGGATGATCGGGATCAACCAATACCGCATCGTCGCAACCGAGCTCCCGTTCGGCGGCATGAAAGAAAGCGGTCACGGCTCCGAAGGTGGCATTGAAGGCATCGAGCACTATCTGACCCACAAATTCATCAGCCAGGTTTAAGGAACTCGCCCATGTCCAAGCTCAATTTCAGCAGTCCTCGGGAAGCCGCGCGCGCGTTCACGCCAAAGCTGGCGCAATTCGTCGACTCGACGCTTTATCCGCAAATCTGGAGCGATCCCGCGCTGTCCCTGCGCGACCGTAGTCTGATCACCGTGGCGGCATTGATTGCCGCTGGTCACTCGGAAGAGTTGCCTGCCCACTTACGCCGCGCGGCTGGCAACGGTGTAACCCAAGACGAACTGGCGGCAGCGATCACACACCTGGCTTTCTATGTGGGCTTCCCTGGCGCCATCACCGCATCGGCTATCGCCAACGCCACGTTCAGCGAAACGGAGAACAACTGAATGAAAGCCATCAACATCATAGAATTCGGTGCGCCAGACGTCCTCGAACTCGTCGAGGTCGCCAATCCTGAAGTCCGTCCCGACGACCTGCTGGTGCGTGTCTATGCCGCCGGGGTGAACCGTGCGGATCTGACTCACCGGACCGGTGGGTACGGCCATCCGAATTTCGGTGACTCGCTGATCATCGGCCTGGAAATCGCTGGCGAAGTGATCGGCAAAGGTAAAGCGGTGACGGGGTTCGAGGTCGGAGATCGCGTCATGGGTGTGGTCGGCGGCGGCGCCTACGCCGAGCAGGCACGCATCGATTACCGCATGGCCATGCACATCCCTGCGCAGGTTGACTATGTACATGCGGCGGCCATTCCCGAGGTCTTCGTCACGGCCCATGAAGCGATGATGCACCTGGCTCGGCTCAAGGCTGGCGATTCGGTGCTGATACACGCGGCCGCTGGCGGCGTCGGGTCTGCTGCGGTGCAGTTGGCTTACGCCACCGGCGCCACGGTGTATGCGACCACCGAAGGCAGCAAGCTGGCGCGTGTCGAGCATTTGGGCGCAGACGTGGCGATCGATTACAAGACGCAGGACTTCGCTCAAGTGATCGCCGACAAAACCCAGGGGCGTGGCGTCGATGTGATCATCGACTTTATCGGTGAGCCCTACTTCGCCCGCAACATCGCGTCCCTTGCCAAGGGCGGTCGCCTGATTCAGGTCGGCATCCTTGGCGGTGGCGGCAACGTCACGGTGGCGCTGGAGGACATTCTTTACCGCCACTTGCAAATCATCGGCACGGTGATGAAGTCACGCACGCAACCGGAGAAGCACGCCATGATCAAGCGATTCCGCGATCACTGGCTTGATCGCTTCGAGGGTGCCGGAAGCCTTGAGCCGGTCGTCGATAGCACGTTTGCTCTAGCGCGGGCTGCCGATGCGCATCGCCGGATGGAGTCTTCCGGGAACGTCGGGAAAATCATTTTGACGATGCAGCCAGAAGACTTGATTTAAAACGGGTCGAATGGTCGATTAACAACGGTGCCCTTGATGGGCACCGTTTTCTGCTTATGCATTGACATGCATAAGTGTTCGGGCTTAGTCGACCTGTTCCGTATGTCGACAACCCGCTTCTCATGCCTTTCTTTGAAAGTTCGACGTGGGGCTGGCCATGCCTTTCGACATTGCGATGATTGTGGCTGAGGTGAAGAAGCTGTTGGCCTCCTCATAGATACTCAACGACAAAGGCAATTTCGGCATTGGCATTGCCCGCTCGCATTTGCGCATTGGAAGGCTCGATGCGCACGAAGCGCGCTTGCAAGTCTACAGATGCATTCCCGCCTTCCGATGTAGGCGCTTTTGTTATGTAGTTCTGATTCAGCTTGAGTGGCTTCCCGTCTCTGAAGCGCATCTGCAATGCCAAACCTTTGGCAGTGGAGCTACTGTTCAGATTTACCATGCCAGTATTAGCGTCCCACGCAGGGCTGCCCGCAGTGGGCGAAAAGGAGTAGCGGAAGTTGTTTATTCCGGCAGGACAGTTTTTCATACTGAGAAAAAAGTATTGCTCCTTGGCATAGGCACCGTTCTTCGGGAAATCGCTCAAGTTATAGCTACCCATATCAACTTTTACATCGGGTGTTTCGCAAGACTGTGAGACCACCCGCGTGCCACTTGTATTCAATGCAAGAGGCTCGATTTCAGCAGCGACAAATTTCCCTAATTGGCCTGAGGGTATCGTCGCACTACCGGAAATCTCCCCCGTCTTTACAAGCCGCAAGATGTGCTCAGTGCCATTCCACCCCCAACCGCCAGCGACGTCGGAGTCACCCGGAAAGCCTTTCCATACTTTGCCCGATGGCGGTCGAACCCATTGCCAGCCGATGCCGGTATTTCCAATGGGAAAAGTCTGCGCGCCCGCCTGGGTGGTGCCCACAGAATTGCGCACACCTTCATTGTGTACCGCAGAGCACCTGAACGAACTGGGAATGGCTCCCAGGGTCACGATTGGGCTTTCATAGATAACCGTGCCGGTCGGCGTGTCCCGCGGTACCGAGATCGTGGCCGGAAGGACAACTCGGAGGTTGCCCATGGAATTGTCGGGATAAAATTCGCATACCGCCGCCGTTGCGTTTGACGACAGCATGTACAAGAGCCCGACAATTGATATATGGCATAACTTCATAACACTCCCTCTGACTCTGCGCTGCATGCAAAAAACTGAATGATTGACGATGGTGCGAATATTTAACCGGCAGCAAAATCACCATAAACGGAGCGAAAAGATAATGAATAAATAACACTTGAGCAAAAGTTTTATTTATTCAACAACCAGACAATTCTCATGGACTTATAGCCACTAGCTAAATTCGGAATATCTATAAAAGGCCAAGTTGAACACCTTTACCAGCGCAAATAACCAACAACCAATTTAAGACTCGTCTTAAAGGCACAACGAAACTCTGCCATTACACTGACTTCTCTTGATAGGAGAAACGATTCCGTGAGAGCCCTCGATACCCTCAATAGTCCAAAACCCCAGAGCAACGCCGCCATCTACTGCCTGACGATTCTGGCACTGGCGCTGATCGCCATGACCGTGGTCGCCGGTTACCAGCTCAATGAACTGTTTCCACTGAAGGATGTGGTGCAACAACAGGAGGTCCAACTCACCCACCGCGCCGATGCTATCCAGTCAATGAGCGCAGAACTCAAGCGTCTGGCAGAACAAAAGCAGGCCCTGGAAACCGACCTTGTGACTGCGAAGGAACAAGCGAAGGCCGCCGAGGCGGCAAAGACCGAACTGGAAAACAATCAACGCGCGGCGCAAACCAGCACCGCGTTAGAGGACGAAGACTCACTGTGCGCGATCATCGAGCAAAATATCCGCCTCGTAGCGGATCAGCTCAGTCGCGACGACTTCTTTCGCTTGCGTGATGAGCGCGAAGCTGATGCTGAAGCCGTGCTGGAAAGCTATGAAAAACAACTCGCCCACTGCATTGAACAGCTGACGGCACAAACCGCATTGCCAACACAGAAATGAGCCTGCACTCGTTGCGCAATACGATTGATCGCGGACCGAAAAAGCCCTGGCAATCAGGGCTTCCCGTTAACTTTTTATAGCTTGAATTCCTTGGTCAACTTATTCAGCGAGGCCGCCAATTGCGAAAGCTCCGCCGATGCAACTGCCGTCTGTTTCGAACCTTCTGCGGTTTCGCAAGACAGGTCGCGAATGCTGATAAGGCTTCGATCCACCTCGCGTGCAACCTGAGCCTGCTCTTCGGCAGCGGTCGCCATCAGCAGGTTTCGTTCATTGATAAGATTCAGAGAGCCAGTGATGTCGGTCAGCACTTCGCCGGCGATATTGGCCATCTCAAGTGTTCTTTCCGCCTGAGAGCGGGTGTGGCTCATGGAAGAAACCGCCCTGCTGGTGCCCGACTGAATGGAGCTGACCATGGACTCGATGTCCTCGGTAGATTTCTGAGTACGCTGCGCCAGCCCTCTCACCTCATCTGCAACCACGGCAAAGCCACGGCCCGCCTCCCCCGCCCGCGCCGCTTCGATGGCCGCGTTCAAAGCGAGCAGATTGGTTTGTTCGGCGACTTCTCGGATCACGTCCAGCACGCTGCTGATATCGCTCGCCATCGTAGAAAGCGCCTGCACTTCAGCCGAGGTGCTATGCACGCTGGAAACCATCAGATTGATTGCCGCGACCGTTTCGCTGACCTGGGCTTTACCGGCAACAGCTGCTGCGCTTGATTCCGACGTCAGTTGCGAGGTCGATGCGGCGTTGTCCGCGACCTGCTCCACCGCCGCACTCATTTCAGTCACGGCGGTGGCGGCCATTTCGATTTCATGACTCTGACGCTGAGTGATACGCGAAATATCTTCGGTGACGCCGTGCATGACTTCCGAGGTTTCGGCCAACTGCGTGGACGAGTCACGGATCATGATCAGCGCATCACGCAAACTGGCCTGCATCGCGGCCAACGAAGACAGCATCTGCGCCGCCTCATCGGAACCATCCAGCGCGATGGTTTCGCTCAAATCGTTGGCGGCGATGCATTCCGCAACCCTTAGCGAGCCTGCAATCGGCACCGTCAGGCTGCGCGTGTACAACACCGCCAGGGCCAAGGAAGCACCGATGGCAATGACAATGAACACACTGACGATCAACAGCGTGTGTTCGTAGACATTGTCGGCCTGCTTGCCCGCTTCATATGCTTCGATCTCGTTGAGAGCAATCAGCTTTTTGAGCGCGACCTGCACGCCGTCCGAGGCGGCACGCATCTGATTCTTTGACAGCGCAATGGCCGCTTCAAGCTGCCCTTTCGCCACGGTTTCAAGGTATTGGTCCTGCGCCTGATCATTGACCGCTTGTGCTTTGGCGAACTCCTCGAACGCTTTACGCCCAGCGTCAGTAGTCAGCAGATCAATGAGCGCTCGTTGATGATTTTTGATGAGCTGACGCGATTGCTGAATGTCCATCAGGGCCTGAGCCTTGCGCTCAGGGGTTTCGATAGGGTTACGCAAACGGGCGTTATTGCCCTTGATTTCGATGAACTCGCGATCCAGTTGGCCGAGCAGCTTGATGCTTGGCACGATGGTCGTCTCGACATAGGTTTCTGCCTTGTTGAGCAAGTCGACTTGCTGCAAGGCGATCAATCCGATCGCGATAATCATGAGACAGAACAAGCCAAAACACAGCGCCGATCGCGGCGCGAGGTTGAGTTTACGAAGCAGCATGATGCCTTACCTTAGAGTGTATTCAAGACAATGGGTCTTACGAGCTGGCAGGAAAGCTGGCGCAGACAATCAGCCGTCACCGCGCAAGGGTGCAGCTAGCGGTTTGCACACGAAGAAAGCGTGGGATCAGTTGAGGCCGGCTCCGCACTTTCATTGAGCGCGGGATCAGCCAGCATCAGAAAATCCGCCAATCGCGGCAGATTGATTTTCGAGACCAGACGCATCCAGCGTTGCGGATGCGGGTTGAAGAAGGTCTTCGACCACTGATGATCATCACTGGGGTTGAAAATCAGCAGGTGACGAATCAGCGGGTTTTCCCCAAAAAAATCGAGCGGATCCATCGCCATCTCGTTGAGCAACTCAGCATTGACGACGACCAGGCTGAGCCGCTGGGGGCAGTAATACGTCAGTATTCTCAGGTCACGATAAGTGCATACGTTCACGACGCTGAGACAGCCCAGCTTGTTGAACTGCTGTTCAATCGACAGGCCTCTACGCACGTCGCTATCGGCGATCAGGATCCGCAAGGATCGACTTCGGTTATTTTCAAGAAACATCGGACACCTTTGGCAGCTCCATTCTTCCTTTCAAGAAAATAACCAAGGGCCAGCCCGTCCGATATGAGACTTGTCTCAAAATGACCGCGGGGGTCGCTGAACGAAAACCACACTTTGCTGACAAGCCCGCGCTAGCGGGGCCCGGCATGGTTCAAAGTCTTTGGAGGGAGGGATTTTGCAACAGTGGAGAGCGGCGCAATGCCAGAAGCGCGAGACGGTTGTGTACGAACCAGACAATTCTCATTATTAATGCCCCTTGTTGTCAGTAACCTTGAAACAAGGGGCGCAAACTCATTATTTCTCAGTCCATCAAGGCAGCGTCAGCGTCACGACGTAATTGCCAGTCGTTATCGGGTGGCCGTTGTTGTCCGTGAGCAGCAGGCGCTGGTCGTAATATTTTTCCTGCTCGTGGGTATCGGCAATCATCTTCACGAATACTTGCTGGCGCGGCTCACCCCGCCCAGCCGCACTGACGTTGGTCACCGAGAACATCTGACCAGTGCTCGCCTGCGGACAATCAAGCAGCTCGAAAGAAGCAGAAGCACGGCTGGCGCCACTCGCCATGCAACTTGCCTCGACAATCTGTCCGCTGAAGCGAATCACTCCGCTGACGGGCGCAGACTGGGCCGCGCTGACGGTGTCAAAACCCAGCAGGCAGAGACTGGCAATCAATAAAGGACGTCGAATGATCATCGCGAAACTCCATGGTTATTAACCAAGGTATCGCCCGTTGCAAAATGATCTTTAACGTCCCCCTTCATTACAAGGCCAGTCAGCAGGGCCCTGCGCCAATACGGTTACAGCTCGACCCGTTTGATTTTCTTGATCAGATCAGCCTGTGCATGCTCAAGCTTCAACGCGCTGCGATTGATATCCAGTGGATCGATGACCGGCGCTTCGCACTCGGCCTCAAGCTCGTTACACGCCTCGATGACCTGATGCTCGGCGACGATGCGCGCCGCGCCCTTGATCCGATGTGCCAGGTCAGCCAACAACCCGGGATCGCTTTCGGGTATCAGCGAATGCAGCTCCTCCAGATCCTTCTCACAACTCGACAGCGCCTCGCGCAGCAGTTCTTTCATCATGTCGAGGTCGCCTCCGGTGAGCTCGTTCAGACGCTCGCGAATCGATCCCAGCTCCTTGGTACCCGTCGCAGGCGGGCTCTCAACTGGCTCGGTTTCGACATCTTTTTCCCAGCCGGCAAGCAGGGTCGACAAGGTGCTGAGGCTGATCGGTTTGAACAGACAGTCATCCATCCCCGCCTCTCGGCATTTCACTTTTTCTTCCGGCTGCGCGTTGGCTGTGAAGCCCAAGACGATACACGGCGCGCCACCACTGTCGCGTTCGTCCTGGCGGATGGTGCGGGCCAGTTCATAGCCGTTCATGACCGGCATGTTGCAGTCCGTGATCACAATGTCGAACGGCTCAGAGCGCCACAATGCCAATGCCTGCGCACCATCGGCAGCATCACGCACCGCCTGACCAAGAAAGCTGAGCTGCTGCGTCAGTAACAGGCGGTTGGCGCTCTGGTCATCCACTACCAGAATCCGCAGCGTCGGCACTGGCTTGTCCTGGACAACCGAGACAGGCAGCACCTTGCCGCCGAGCGGGCTGAGGATATTGAAGAACAGCGACACTTCCAGGCAGGTGCCCTTGCCCAAGGTGCTGGTTATATTCAGTCGCCCGCCCATCAACTCGCACAACGAGCGTGAAATCGCCAACCCCAGACCGGTGCCGCCCCTGTTCGACGGGCCGTGATTGGCTTGAGAAAACGGCTGGAACAGGTTCTGCAGATCGGCACTGGAAATGCCGATGCCGGTGTCCTCGACTTTCAGGTCGACTTGCAAACGTTCGTCAGCAAGGCGTTGGCCACGAATCGAGACGCTGACATGCCCGGTATCGGTAAACTTGATGGCATTGCCCACCAGGTTCGAGAGCACCTGCTGGAAGCGCATCGGATCAACCAGTACGTCACAGCCGACAGTGGCGTCGATATCGAGTTTCAATACCAGGCTCTTCTGCCTGGCCAGGCCGTCGAACACCCGCGCCACGGACTCCACCAGTTCGCGCAGGTTGGCGCGTTTCGGCGAAAGACTGACGTGCCCAGACTCGATGCGAACCACATCGAGGATATCGCCGATCAGTTCCAGCAGGCCTTTCGCCGAGTCGTAGGCCACCTCAATCGCCGGTCGATCGAAGTGGCCCTGCTCGGCGCGCTTGAGCGTGAGTTCAAGCATGCCGATCACGGCGCTCATCGGCGTACGGATTTCGTGGCTCATGGTCGCCAGGAATGTGGTTTTGGCGCGGCTCGACTCATCGGCCAGCTCTTTCGCCGAACGCAACTCTTCGATCAGTTCGCGGCGCTCGCTGATGTCGATCCAGCCGCAGATCACGCCTCTGACTTCGCCCGTCGTGTCGTGATAAGGCTGGATCCAGTGATAAATGATCAGCCGCGTTTCACCGACATGCAGCGTGCGATCCACCTCGTAAGGTTCGTCCCGCTCGATGACACGCAGATAGTCATCGTGAAATTGCAACGCTTCCTGGCGATTGCGCTTGCCGCTTTCGAGCACGGTCTTGCCGATCACGTCCTTTTCCAGCAGGCCAAACGTTTGCAGATAATTGTTATTGCAGGTGACAAGTCGACCTTCCCGATCGCGAACGTAAATGGGATGCGGCGTGCCGTTGATCAGCGCCCCCATGAACTTCAGTTGATCGCCGAGCAAGCGTTCTGCCCGACTGCGCTCGCGGATCTGCCGGCGAATATAGAAATTCCACGCCAGCGATCCGAGAATAATCAAGAAAGCGCCGGCGCTGATCTGGTAGATCAACGTCTTGTAATCGCGCCATGACAAACCCGAGAACGCAGCAATGGGGCGCCAACGGTTGAGGATTACGTCCAGCTCATCGGGTGGAATGCTCAGCAGAGCCTTGTTCAGAATGCTGACCAGTTCGGTATCGGCACGTCGGGCGGCGAAGGCGAGAAAACCCTTGTTCATGCCGACGATGTTGGAGATGCGCAAACTGTCACTGTAGATGTGAGCGATGTAATAGCGCGCACTGTGCAGCGTGGTAATCATCGCGTCTGCTCGCCCATCCTTCACGTCAGCCAGAGCGCCGAGCACTGTCTCGTTGTCGACAATTTCAATGTCGGGATAATCCTTGAGCAGCTCACGCTCTGCAGAGCTCTCGGGGACGGCGACGCGCTTGCCGCGTAGCTCCTGCAGGCTTGAAGGCGCGCCAGCTTCCTTGGCGGTGACGATCACAAAGGGACTGGCGAGGAACGGGTGGGTGAAACGCATACCGACTTCACGGGAGACGGTTGGCGTCAGCAACGAGATATCGGCGCTGCCATCAAGCAGGCGCGTGCTCAAGCTGGAAAAACTGTCGGTGCGCTCTACATCGATCTGCAAACCAGTGCGCCGCTGAATCAGTTCCAGCAGATCGGCGCCGATTCCGCCAAAGTTGCCATCGCCATCAAAGAACGCAAATGGCGCTTGGTCGTCATTGATCACGAACCGCGCGACCGGGTGCAGCTCAAGCCAGCGTGCTTCGCCGGGTGTCAGATCGATACGTTTGGGTGTCAGTGCCCCGCCGCCACCGGACCAGCGCTTGGTGATTTCGGCTATCTTGCCCTCACCCATCGACTCAATGACCGAGTCGATTAGACGCAACAATTGATCATTCCCTCGGCGCAGGGCAAAGCTGAAACCGTTGGTTTGCGTTTTGACGAAAGAGTGCAGGCGCACATAGTTGAAGTAGTTGAGGTTGATCAGATAGTTGCTGGACACCGTGTCGCCCAGAAACAGATCGACTTTGCCAAAGGCCAGCGCAGCCAGTGCCAACTCGTTCGATGGGAAAAGTACGAACTCGGCGTTGGGATACAACCCATGCAACTGACTGGATGGCAGGTAATCGTCGGCAACCGCAATACGCAAACCGGCCAGATTGGCCGGCATCGGTCGACGATCATCGCCGCGCATGAACATTGCCGGCACGTCTTCGACATAAGGTTTACTGAGCGTGACGAGGCCGTCGATCAACTCGAAACTGTTGGAGCTGCCCAACATATCGATGTCGCCGCGTTCAAGCGCCGCCATGGCGTCGCGACGGTCAGGATAAGCCTTGACGGTAACTTCGACATGCAAGGCCTGGCCGATAATGCAGGCAATGTCGGCGGCAATCCCCTCATAACGCGTACCGCTTGCGGTCATCACATAGGGCGGAAAATCCGGAAGCGCCGATCCCAATACGAGGCTGCGTTTCTGCCGTAGCCAACTCCAGTCTTCGTTGCCCAGATCGACTTGCACCTCCTTGCAGTCCGATCGACCGAACACCTGCAGAGTGCGCGGCTCTGCTGCCCACAACGACCCGCTACCGAATACGAAAAGCACACTGACGAGCAAAACACCGCGCAACAGATGAAACATAAGCGAGTTATCCCTGGTTGTCGGCTGTCAGGCTGTGCTGCAACTTGAACAGCTCTGCATCACCACGAATGCCAAGCTTTTTGAAAGCGGCCTGTTTTTGCCCACTGATGGTTTTGCGACTGCGCGAGAACTTCAAAGCGATCTGCGTCACCCCCATACCCTCGAGGCAGCAGCGCAAGACTTCTTTCTCTTTCGGCGACAGCAGAGGATTGCTCAGAAAATCGTCGCTGTGCGCCGCGCCGTCATCATTGGTACCAGCAGGCTCATCGACTGACACAGGCAGCACATCAAGTTCGAAGGCCATTGCCGGCGACAGGTACAACTGGCCGGACGCTGCGCAGCGGATGCCGGTGATCAGGTCATCGACTGGCTGGGACTTGCCGAAGAATCCGCTGACGCCCGCTCCGATCGCCATGTTCACCACCGCCGGGCGCTCTTCGGAGGATGAGACGAGGATGCGCATGCCTGGATATTGCTTGCGCAGCAGACGAATCAGATTAAGCCCGTCCAGCTCGCCATCGTGCAGCTTGTAGTCGAGTATCAGCAGGTCGATTTCGGTCTCGCGCAATCCAGCGAGTAACTGCGCACTGCTCGCGTACACGCCCACGACACTGAACTCGGCTTCGCGCGTCAGCCGCGATTTCATCGCCAGACGTATGAGCGAGTGATCATCAAGGATGGCAACGCGTAACGGATTCACGACTGACCAATGCATGAGCAGCTCCATGA
Source organism: Pseudomonas sp. SCA2728.1_7 (assembly GCF_018138145.1). Classification (NCBI taxonomy): domain Bacteria; kingdom Pseudomonadati; phylum Pseudomonadota; class Gammaproteobacteria; order Pseudomonadales; family Pseudomonadaceae; genus Pseudomonas; species Pseudomonas sp. SCA2728.1_7. The sequence goes on from NZ_CP073104.1 coordinate 806,191, forward strand.
TGAGGAGGGTTGAAGGATCATCAGCACTTGGCAACCGCAGCCGATCCCGGGCATCACCGAAGCATTCAGGTGCATCTGATTGATTTCTCGGCACATGATGATTGTTTTGAAGACGTGACGAAATAGGGCTTTGTCCCAAAAGTCAGACCGCGCGTGCGGATCAAAGGTCGGACGTGCCTATTGCCCGGCGCCAGGACGATTTTTGACCCTCGAAACGCCAATCGACCAGGTGCGCCCAATTCATGGGCCGAGCATAGAAGAAACCCTGCCCCCACTGGCAACCGAGTCGAGCCAGGTGATGAACCTGGTCTGCGGTTTCAATGCCTTCTGCGACCACACGCATGTCCAGCTCGCGCGCCAGGGCCAGGGCACCGTGGATGACCGCACTGTAGCGAGCCTGCTGGAAATTCTGCACGAAACCGGCGTCGAGTTTGATTTCGTTGAACGGCATCTGACACAGTCGCTCCAGCGAAGAATAGCCGACACCGAAATCATCGATTGCCAGGCTGAAGCCGAGCATGCGCAGACGCACCATGTTTTCCATGCTGATCTCGGGCATCTGCAGCAGACCGGTTTCCGTCAGCTCGAATATGAGCCCGGCTGGCGAGGCGCCGTGAATGCGCAACAGCGCCTTGATCCGGTCGACGAGATTCGGGTTGGCCATCTGCGTGACGTCGAGATTGAAGGCGAGCTTGAACGGCTTGCCGTGGGACTGCACGAAACGCTGCAGACTCAGTCCTTGCGTGAGCAGGCTGAAAAACATTTCGTCGAGCAGTCCGCAACGCTCGATCGTTGGCAGAAACATACCCGGTGAAAGCAACCCGCGACTGGGGCTTTGCCAGCGCACCAGCACCTCGGCGCCATCCACCTCACCACTGCGCAGGTGAAACTTGGGCTGGAAGTACGCGCGAAATTCCTGCCGGCGTATCGCTTCGAGCACTTCGTTCTCCGTAGGCTGATCGAGATGACTTTCCGCCAGTTTGGCATCGACCTGGCTGTGCGGCCGATAGCGAGCCAGCAATGGCGCCAGTACATCGACCATCAAGGGCTTGCCGACACTGCCGAGCAATTCCAGGCCCTGCAACGTGACAATTCGATCGACCGTGCGCAACAAGTCTTCAGGCAATGAACTGCAGATGATCACTGCGCGAATCAATCCGGCCTCTCTCGCCAGGCGCAAAAAGGTCAAACCATCCATCCCGGCCATGCTCAAGTCACACAACGCAACGTCCACGCCCCCTGCCTGGGAGATCAAAGCCAGCGCATCCTTTCCGTCAGCCGCCTGAAAGATATTTTTGTAACCCAGACTGTTAAGCGCGCTGACCGCAGCCGTGCGCTGGAAGGCGTGATCTTCCAATACCAATATACGAAGCGTGTTCACAAACCGGGAACCTCTTTCTATCAGCCATTAATAGCGAAAAGCTTGAATCATCTTCCAACAGAAAGATTGCTCACAAACTTTGCATTGACTGAGAATTTCTGCGTCCGCGAATACTAATCAGGTAGAGCTCGCGCGACTTTGAGAATTGTCTCATTTAGTCCACTGTACTTTACTGAGAATATAAATACGCACTTCCGATATTGCCGCTTTGTTCGCACTTGCCACGCTTTAAGACAAATCTCAAAGACCCATCACTATCACCGACCTAACATGGCCTGGCATTTCAATGCAGCACTTCACAATAACTTCGGATATAAACATGAAAAAGTTCGCTTTCGCAGTACTCACTCTTTCCGTACTGGCTGCCTCCACTGGCGCACTGGCTGAAGAAGCCGCTAAAGCCGTCAAGGGCGGCAGCGGTCAAATCAGTTTCACCGGCGTCATCAACAACGACGCGTGCTCGGTAGATGGCGCTTCGGGTAACGACAAGATGATCGCTGTGGATATGGGCAGCGTATCGATCAAAGACATGGGCACCGATTCTGCCCCGGGTGCTGGTCGCGTGGCTGCCAACGATTTCAACCTGAAAGTGAACTGCAACGCCGGCACCAAGGTGTCGATGCTGTTCAAACCAACCGTAAACGGTGGTTCGGGCCTGGTTGATGGCAAGAAAGTTCTCAAGCTGCAAGGTACTGATGCGGCCAAAGGCGTAGGTATCGCGCTGCTGGACAGCAACGGCCAGTTGATCGACCTGAGCTCTGAAGCCACTGCCAAAGTACAGACCAGTCTGACCGGCGACGGCACCACTGGCGGCGACGGCACCCTGTCGTTCGCAGCCGCTTACGTCACCACCGGCGACAAGACCACCGCTACTGCAGGTACCGGTAACGCCACTCTGCCGTTCGTTCTCGAATACGAATAAGCAGCACGCAATACCTGGACGGGGCCGCTGTGCCTCGTCCTTCCCCACCAGATCAATCGGTGAAAACTATGTTAAGTCGCTATTTTCCGCTGTGCCTGGGGCTTGCCGGGGTGTTGATGACGCACTCGGCATTCGCCAGCATCTCCTTGAGTTCCACCCGGATCATTTTCGATGGCGCGCACAAAGAGGCAAACGTCACCGTGCGCAACGGCGGGCAAACCATCCTGGCGCAATCGTGGCTGGATGCCGGCGACGCGGCTGGCAGCGCGCCGCCGTTCGCGGTGACTCCACCGCTGGCCCGACTCGAACCCAATCAACAGCAACTGTTGAGGATTCTTTATGAAGGCCGCGGCATGCCTGCGGACAAAGAGTCGGTGGTGTGGCTGAACGTGCAGGAAATCCCTCAGGCCAGTGCTGCCGATGTCAATACGCTGCAACTGGCGGTACGTCAGCGCATCAAGGTTTTCTTCCGTCCGGACGGACTCACCGGAGCCGCCGCGCAAGCGCCGGTGCAACTTGTATGGCAACTGGTCACGCAAGCTGGCAAGTCGGTACTGAAAGTAAAAAATCAAAGCAATTACCACGTATCGCTGGCCGACCTGAAAGTCGCTGCTGGAAATAAAGCGGAACTGGTGATTGATTCGACAATGATCGCTCCGGGCGAAGTTCGCTCGTTCAACTTGAAAGAGTTGCCACCCGGTTCTCCACGCCTGACTTTTTCAGCCATTAATGATTACGGCGCACAACAACGATTCGATGCACCACTCAGCGCTACCGAAAGTCATGCCGAGCGCGTGAAAGATGCATCCGCCCAGTAACTTCCTCGCCCCACCCCGCCAATTCACAAGCTATTTACGAGTTCCGGACTCCGGTTGAAGCAACACGGACTGATAAGGCAAATTGCATGTTCTCCTCCCAACACCACACATCTTCAAGTTGTGTAAAGCATCACGTTGTGCGCCATAAAAGCAAAACGGCGTTGGGCTGCCTGCATCCATTGTGCTTTGCCATCAACATGGCCATTTGTGGCTTCGCCATGGGTGCCGAAGCCCCGGCCGCGGTAGCGGGTGAAGCGTTCAATACCTTGTTTCTTGAAGGTTCATCGGCGGTCGATCTGCAACCTTTGTTGAATGCCAACAGCGTTCTGCCAGGCCGATATCGCGTTGACGTTTTCAGCAACGGCACGCTGGTCGGGCGTCGCGACGTTGATTTCGCGGCCAACCCGCTCAACGGCAAAGTCGAGCCACGTATCACCCTGGAATTGTTACAGCAGCTGGGTGTGGACATGCGCAAACTGCGTGAGCAAGGTCTGGTTGATGAGCAACGGCCTGCCGATCACTACGATCTTGCGTCGATGATCGAGCAAGCCAGTATCAGTTTTGACGCCAACCGCCTGCGCCTCAATATCAGCGTGCCGCAGGTTGCTATGGCACGCGGCATGCGCGGCTATGTTGACCCAGAGCTTTGGGACGATGGCGTGGCCGCCGGATTCATCAACTATCAGTTGAGCAGCACCCGCAGCAAAACCGATTACTCGACGCAAATCTCCAATAATCTGGGGCTGCGCAACGGCATCAACTTCGGTGCCTGGCGTTTGCGCAACGAGTCCAATCTGAGCAGTGCCACCGGCCGGCCCAATCGGTTTGTCAGCAATCGCACGTTCATCCAGCGCGACCTCACGGCGATCAAGGGGCAACTGAGTGCGGGTGAAATATTTTCCGATTCGGATCTGTTCGACAGCGTGCGCTATCAAGGCGTCAAGGTGGCCTCTGATGAGGGCATGCGCGCAGACAGCGAGCGCGGCTATGCGCCGATCATTCGTGGCGTGGCTGAAACCAATGCGAAGATCGAGGTCCGCCAGGATAACTACATTCTTTACACCACCAACGTGCCGCCGGGGCCGTTCGAGATCAGTGATATCTATCCATCGGGTTCCAATGGCGATCTGGAGATCACCATTGTCGAGGCGGATGGTCGGCGCAAGGTCACCCGGCAGGCGTTCTCCGCCTTGCCGACGATGGTGCGTGAGGGACAGTTGAAGTACAGCCTGTCGAGCGGCAAATTCAACAACAACAGCGAGGGCTACGACAAGCCGGCCTTCCTGGGCGGCACTTTCGCCTACGGTCTGACCAGCAACCTGACAGGCATTGCCGGCATTCAGGCCAGCAATGGTTTCAAGGCGCTTTCCGTCGGTGCGGCGAAGAACACTTCGATTGGCGCGATGTCGCTGGACGTGACGCAATCGTCCAGCAAGGCATTCGGTAAAACGACCCAGGGCAGCAGCGTACGCGCGCTCTATGCAAAGACCTTCACCGGCACCGATACCAGCTTCACCCTCGCCGCCTATCGTTATTCGACCGAGGGTTACCGCACGCTGACCGACCACGTTCAGGACACCAGCACCGGCGCTACGCGGCGCGCAGGTAACGCCAAAACCCGTACCGACCTCACGGTCAACCAGACCCTGGGCGAAGCGCGCCAGTACGGCTCGCTGTACTTGAATGCCAGTGATCAGCGCTATTGGGATCGCGGCGGCTCGCGCAGCTTCTCCGCCGGTTACAACAACAATTGGCGCGACCTGAACTACAACATCAGTTTGAGTAAAACCGAAGAGTTCGGCGCACGCGGTGACACCACTCACGACACCCAACTGAGCGTTTCGATCTCATTCCCGCTCGGATCGACACCTCGCGCACCTCGCGCCTATATTTCCAGCAATCATCAGAACACCGGCACCAGTACGCAAGCCGGGATCAATGGTTATCTGACTGAAGACAGTGATACCTACTATTCCGTACAGACCGGGCGCAGTGTGCAAGGTGATCGCTCCGGCTCACTCAGCCTGAGTACCCGGACAGCGATGGGCGATCTGGGATTGGGCTACAGCCGAGGCAGCGGTTATGAATCACAGAACCTGAGCGCGGCCGGATCGATCGTGGCTCACGCGGGGGGAATCAACATGGGCCAGACCGTCGGCGAAACATTCGCAATGGTGGAAGTGCCTGGTATGTCAGGGGTAGAAGTCAGCAGCTACTCCGGCGTGAAAACCGGCCTCAACGGCTATGCCGTCCTTCCAAACGCACAGCCCTATCGGGTGAATTGGGTGACGCTGGACACACGAAATCTCGGCGGTGACATAGAGCTGGACAACGCCACCCAACAACTCGTACCGAGACGAGGTTCAGTAGTGCTTGCGCGCTTCGAAGGCAGCAAAGGGAGACGGATCCAGTTCGAACTCTACGATGCCGAGGGCAAACCCCTCCCATTCGGAGCCGTATTGATGGACGCCGAAGGTAAACAACTGGCACTTTCCGACCCCACCGGCAAGGCGTTAGCGCTTGTTACCAAAGATCAAGGCATCATCACAATCAAGTGGCAGGGCAAGAGTTGCCCCGCCCCCTACAAGCTTCCAGAAAGGCTAAAGGATTTGAACTATGAGCATTACCGGCTTTCTTGCTCTACCAGCGTAGACACATCGAAATAACACGTTCAATTCTTCAATCTTCAACATCAAGGCTCTGATTTATTCAGAGCCTTGTCGTTTCTGCGCGTCTAGCCATGGCGCATAAAAACAAGACAATTCCTATATCCACACGCAGAAGACTCATTACCATAAAAGGCGTAGTGAGCACTCACGCGCAACCGTGTGAGATCAATAGCCCCACCGCCCTATAGGCGAGAAAGCCAAGAGAATTAGCCATGCCAAAAATCAGTGCAATGAGCGTAACCATCTATAAGAAAAAACCAGAGAACAACCAACACATAAAATCAGATTCGCAAAATCATCTAGCACTTACGAAGAAAACCACAAGCGACGACAAGATTAGAATTGAGTCCAGCGAAGAAGGTGTTAATACGGTCAAACAGCCTATTAGTGCAGTCGAGCTCATAAAAAAACAAATTGCCGAGATACAGCAACAACTTGCAACTCGCAGAGCAGAGCTGGCTAAAACCGAAAGAATGAATATGCCAGAAGAAGAGAAGGCTCAAAGAACAATCGAGATTCAAAATCAGATTTCTGTATGCGCTGGCAACCTCCACGCGCTGCAGGCAACATTGATCCAAATGACACTCAGCGTTGACACACACGCTTGAAATCCCCGCCGATGGCCGCACAGGCACGGGCCAACGCCTCATGGCGCGTCGCAAAGCGACGCGCCGAAGGTATGTGTCCCGAGCCTACCGATCAGCAACTGCCGGGCGGGATGCCTTCCTTGTTAAAATCTTTAAGGCGCTTTTGCTCTTCCTCTGTGGAATGCGCCGGCGTCGATTGATCCGGTACTTCTTCCTCTGGAAATTGTGCTGTTTCTTCAGTCATTGCTTTGCCCTCGTTCTGGTTACTCATTCGGCATCGGCCGAGGGCTGGCAGTTCCAAAACTTCGCACCTTCTCCCTCTCGGCGAGCAAGTGCTCTTAAGTCTCTGGATAGCGCAACCTCACCCCATTCGAGCTTCGTTGCAAAGCTGGTTACGACCAAAAACCCTTGTGCGGCTCAGCCGCCTCCCCCTCCAGCATCGGCCCCAACACACTGACCTTGCGCTGCCCCTTGGCGAACACCTCGCGGCATGGCAGCGAGAACGTCGGGTTCTCCGGATGGTCACCGGTCAATCCCAGTAACGCATGCTCCGACAAGGCATAAACCACCCGCCCGATCCCGGTCCAATACACCGCGCCGGCGCACATGCAGCAAGGTTCGGCGCTGGTGTACAGCGTGCACAGTTCCAGCTCTTGCGGCGACAGCAGTTTTGCCGCTGCGGCGGCCGCCACCAACTCGGCATGCTGAGTCGGATCGCCTTGCGGCGGCATCGAGTTGTTCCCCGCTTCGACAATCACCTTGCCGTTGCGATCCGCCACCAATGCCGCGAACGGATGGCGACCGCGTTGTTTCGATGCCTCGGACAAGGCGATGGTCTGGCGCAGCAAGGTCAGATCAAGCTCGCTGACGCCGGCCGGAATGAGCTGAGTGAATTGATTCATGGGTAACTCCTGGGCAGTGGAAAACAAAAGTCAGTCGGCCAGTTCAGCGCCGATGGTTTCGGTCGATTTTTTATCGTTGTTGAGCAGGATGTTGAGGACAATGGCGGTGATCGCGCCGAGGAAAATCCCGCTGTCGAGTACCAGTTTCAGCGTTGGCCCAACGTGTTCGAACAGCGCCGGAAAGGACATTGGCAGCACTCCGACACTTACCGATACGGCGACGATGATGCCGTTGCGAGTGCCCTCGAATTGCACCCGCGACAGTTCTTGAATGCCCGCCACCGTGGTCATGCCGAACATGACGATCGCACAGCCGCCGAGCACCGGAGTCGGTACCGCGGCGATCAAAGCACCGAGTTTCGGGAACAAACCCATCAGCACCATGATTGACCCGGCGGCGGCCACGACGAAGCGGCTTTTCACGTTTGAGAGCGCAATCAAACCGGTGTTCTGGGTGAAGGCGTTGTAGGGAAAGCTGTTGAACAAGCCGCCGAGCATGGTCGACAACCCATCGGCGCGAAACGCATTGCCGAGGGTTTGTTACGTAGTCGGTTTGCCGGTCAGTTTGCCGATCGCCAGGCAGTTGCCGGTGGTCTCGGCCATGATCACCAGCATCGCCAGGGTCATGATCAGAATCGGCACCGGCGCGAATTCCGGCGCGCCGAATGCCATCGGCGCGCTCAGCTCAAACCACGCCGCTTCGCTGACCCGATTGAAGTGAGTCATGCCGCAAGCCGCTGCGATCAGACTGCCGACGAACAAGCCAATCAGCACGCTGAGGTTGCCGATGAAGCCCTTGAACTTGGCGTAAATTACCAGCGTTACGCTGACCGTGGCCAGGCCCAGCAACAAGTTCGCGGGATTACCAAAATCCGCCGAGTCGGGATTGCCGCCGCCCAGCCAGATCGCCGCTGCCGGCATCAGCGAGATGCCGATAATGGTGATCAGACTGCCGATCACTACCGGTGGAAAAAAACGCAGCAAACGGCTGAACACCGGCGCCAGCGCAATGGTGATAAAGCCAGCGGCGATAACCGCACCGAAAATCTGACTGAGGCCGAACTCCTTGCCGATCATGATCATCGGCGCCAGAGCAATGAACGAGCAGCCCTGAATCAGCGGCAGCCGCGCGCCGAATTTCCAGAAACCGAGAGTTTGAATCAGCGTCGCCACGCCAGAGGTCAACAGGTTGGCGTTGATCAGCAACACCACCTGCGCCGACGTCAGCCCCATCGCACTGCCGAGAATCAGCGGCACCGCCACCGCTCCCGCGTACATCACCAGCACATGCTGCAAGCCAAACGTGAACAACTGTCGCAGTGGCAAAACCTCGTCCACCGGATGAATGCGTTGTGTAGTCATTTCACACGCTCCTGAAGGTGCGGCATCTGTTGAGATCGCGGGCATGCCCAAGGGCGTTTGAAGGGTAGATCCGCCCCGGAGATCGTTTGACGCGAGGGCATATTTGAACGTTTATTGCGATGAAACAAATTAGCAACCATCGCTTTTTTCGATGGCACAATCAGGCATTCGTTAGCCGCTCCAAACATTCATTTCGACCCGGGAGTCCACCCTTGCGCTTCTCACTCGATCAACTGTTGATGTTCGTCCAAGTGGTCAAAAGCGGATCGTTTTCCGCCGCCGGGCGCCAACTGGGCAAGACCCAATCGACCATCAGCGCGGCGATTGCCAACCTCGAAACCGACCTTGGTGTCGACCTGTTCGACCGCAGCAACCGCAGCCCTGCCCTCACCGCCAGCGGCCACAAATTGCTGGTGCAGGCCGAAGCCGTGCTCGAACGCTGCATGACCTTCGAAGCCCACGCTGAGTGCCTTTCGGACAACGTCGAAACCAGCCTGACACTGGCGATTGAAACGCCGTACGGGCCGATCATGCCGGTGCTCAAAGCCTTCGAAGCCGCGTTCCCCTTCGTTGACCTGATCATCCGTCATCCGGTGTACGGCGACGTCAGCGAACTGGTCAGCAGCGGCGAAGCGGTACTCGGCGTGGCGTTCTCACAGCCCGGCTATCCCAAGGAACTGGCGTTCCAGCAGTTGGGCAAACTGATCATGCTGCACGTCTGCCATCCCGATCATCCATTGGCGCAACTCGACAACGTCACGTTCGACGACCTGCACGTCCATCGCCGCCTGGCCTTCAGCGCCCACGCGAGCAAACTGCCGAGCAGTGAATACCTGCGCTCGACCCAGTTGTGGCAAGCGGAAAGCTATCTGGCGTTACTGGAAATGGTCCGCGCCGGGCTCGGTTGGGCCACCCTGCCCCGGCAGCTTGTTCAGCGTGAACTGGTCAAGGGTGAACTGGTGGAACTGCAGCTCTCGGCGTATCCGCATACGGACTGGCAGATTGGTGTCGATCTGCTCTGGGCGCGGCAACGGCCGCTGGGTAAAGCGGAACGGTGGTTGAAGGAGAAATTGCAGGGCAACAAGGTGTATGAGCTGGATCGCAATGGGCAGATCACCACGCTTTGACGCGGGGACAAAGAGGCCCGCCAGAGCGGGCCTCGATTTCAGGCGTTGTCACTACGCCAGTTTGACTGTTTCAGTCTGAGCCTGGTGCTCAGGGCGGATCTTGAACCAGATGGAATACATCGCCGGGAGGAACACCAACGTCATGATGGTACCGACGAACGTGCCGCCGATCAGGGTATAAGCCAGCGTGCCCCAGAACACCGAGTGTGTCAGGGGAATAAACGCCAGGATGGCCGCCAGCGCCGTCAGCAGGACCGGCCGCGCGCGTTGCACCGTGGCTTCGACCACAGCGTGGAACGGATCCAGTCCTTCCAGCGTGTTGTGATGGATCTGCCCGATCAGAATCAGCGTGTTGCGCATCAGGATTCCCGACAGCGCAATCAGCCCGACCAGCGCATTGATGCCGAATGGCTGATTGAAGATCAGCAGCGTCGGCACCACACCAATCAAGCCCAACGGCGATGTAAGGAAGACCATGATCATCGCCGCGATCGAACGCACCTGCACCATGATGATCAGCAACGTCATGGCGATCATGATCGGCAGCAAGGGCAAGATCGCCTTGCCCGCCTTGCCGGATTCCTCGATGGCGCCTGCCTGCTCGATCCGGTAACCGGAAGGCAGTGTTTCGATGATCGGCTGCAACTGCTTGAGGATCACACCCGAAACATCCGGTGGCTGCAAGCCTTCGGCAATGTCGCCACGCACGGTGATGGTTGGCGTGCGGTCACGGCGCCGCAGGATCGGATCTTCCATGCGCACGTCGACCTCGCCGATCTGCGACAACGGGATGCGTTGCCCCGCCGCGCCGACCAGGGTGAAGCCTTTGATCTGCGCCGGGTCGAGCCTGATATTACCGGCGGCACGTCCAACGACCTGCACAGAACGAATATCCTCGCGAACCGCCGTGATCGGCACACCACTCAGCAGGAACTGCAGTTGCTGGGCAACCGCATTCGAGGTCAGTCCCACTGCTTGCAGGCGGTCCTGATCGAGACTGAAATGCAATGTCGGGGTCAGCGGTCCCCAGTCAGTGTTGACCGTTCTCATCATCGGGCTGTCTTGCAGCACGCCGCGGACCTGCTCGGCGATATCGCGCAGCTTCGCCGGATCAGGGCCCATCACCCGGTAGGCAACCGGAAACGGCGAATAAGGACCAAAGACAATTTGCGTTGCTCTAACGCGGGCCTCCGGGGCCAGTCCTTCGGCAACCGCTTCGCGCAGCCGGAACTTGAGGGTTTCGCGTGCTTCCTGACTGTCCGTCAGCACCACGATTTTGGCAAACGAAGGGTCGGGCAATTCCGGCGCCATCGCCAGAAAGAAACGCGGCGCACCTTGGCCGATATAGGCCGTGACGATTTTTGCCTCATTCTGCTTGTGCAACCAGGCCTCGACCTTGGCGGCCGTGGCGCTGGTCTGCTCGATCGAGGTGCCGTAGGGCATTTGCACCTCGATCATCACCTCGGGACGGTCGGAGGTCGGGAAGAACTGTTTCTTCACCAGCCCCATGCCTGGCACGGCGACGAAAAACAGCGTGACCACCGTGCCTGCCACCAGCCATTTGCGAGCGATCACCGCGGTCAGCAGCCGGCGAAAGCGGTTGTAATTCGGCGTGTTGTAGATCGCCGCGTGGCCACCTTCGACCTTCTTGATGTCCGGCAACAATTTCACGCCCAGATACGGGGTGAACGCTACCGCGACGACCCAGGACGCGATCAGCGCAATGCCGACGATCCAGAACATGTTGCTGGTGTACTCGCCGGCAGTGGACTGGGCAAAACCGTTGGGCAAGAAACCGATTGCGGTCACCAGCGTACCGGACAGCATCGGCGCCGCCGTATGGCTCCAGGCATAGGCGGACGCTTTGATGCGGTCGTAGCCCTCCTCCATTTTCACCACCATCATTTCAATGGCGATGATCGCGTCATCGACCAACAGCCCGAGCGCGAGGATCAATGAGCCGAGGGTGATGCGATCGAAATTCTTGCCGGTGGCGGCCATCACCACGAACACGATCGCCAGGGTCAACGGCACAGCCGCCGCGACCACCACCCCTACTCGCCAGCCCATGCTGAGAAAACACACGAGCATGACCACGAGCAGCGCGACAAAAAACTTGACCATGAACTCGCCGACAGCGGAGTCGATATTCACCGCTTGGTCGGTGACTTTGGCGAGGGTCATGCCCAATGGCATTTCCGCATTGATCCGCGCAGTCTCCGCATCCAGCGCCTTGCCCAGATCCAGACCGTTCCAGCCCTCGCGCATCACCACGCCCAGCAGCAGCGCGTCTTCACCGTTATTGCGCACGACAAAAGTGGCCGGATCTTCATAACCGCGTTCGACCGTCGCCACATCAGAGAGCTTGAGTGTGCGCCCCTGCACGAAGACCGGTGTGTCGCGAATTTTCTGCACCTTGTCGAAGGCACCGTCGAGACGCAGAAACACCTGCGGCCCGTTGGTTTCGATGGAGCCGGCGGGCGTAAGCACGTTCTGACTGTTCAGCGCGGCGAAGATGTCCTGCGGTGACAAGCCGAGGGTCGCCAACCGGTCATGGGAGAACGAAACGTAGATGCGCTCGGCTTGCTCACCGATGATATTGACCTTCTTCACCCCCGGCACATGCAGCAGACGCTGGCGCATGGCTTCCGCATCACGCACCAGCAAGCGCTGTGGTTCGCCTTTGGCTTTCAAGGCGAACAGCGCGAAGGTCACGTCGGAAAATTCATCGTTGATCATCGGCCCGATGACACCGGCCGGTAGCCTGATGGCTTCATCGTCGAGTTTCTTGCGCGCTTGGTAGAACTCTTCCTGCACTTGCGAGGGTGGCGTGCTATCGAGCAACGACACCATCGTGAACGCCAGTCCAGGGCGAGTGTAGGTTTCCGAGCGGTCGTACCACTTGAGTTCTTGCAGGCGCTTTTCAAGGGGTTCGGCGACTTGATCCTGCATCTCTTGCGCCGTCGCGCCGGGCCACGCGGTAATCACGGTCAACTGCTTGACCGTAAACGGTGGATCTTCCGCACGTCCCAACTTAAAGAACGACAACGTTCCTGCAACAGCGATTAGAAAAATCAGGAACACCGTGATCGCCCGCTCGCGCACGGCGATGGCCGAAAGGTTGAATCGTCCCTGGCTCATGGACGACTCCCGGCAACGCTGGCTTCGCTCTGCTGCGGCAATCGTACTTCTTCGCCATCGCGCAGCAGGTGGGCGCCCAACGCCACCACCTGCTCACCGGCAGTGAGGTCGCCGGCGATACGGGCAGAATCGTCGCTCAACCCCAGCACCTGCACCGCTCGCCAGGTCACTGTTGCCGGTGTTCCAGCGATCACCCACACACCCGGACCTTTGCCCGGGTCGTAAATCGCGGCAATGGGGACTTGTAACGCCTGTGTCCGGGTGGCGCCCTCGGCAATGCTGAGGGTGACGGTCGCACCGATTGGCGCGTTGGCCAACGGTCCCTCGAGCACATACCGCGCTTCGAATGTGCGCGTCGTGCGGTCTGCGGAGTCCGAAAGCAGCCTGAGACTTACCGTGACAGGCGCTGAGTTCACTCCGTAAAGGCTGGCTTGCGCGGTGGAGCCGACTGCCGGGCGTAGCGTTTCGGGCAGATGCACGATGGCTTCACGCTGACCTGCACGCGCCAGCCGCACCACCGGTTGTCCCGGGCTGACTACTTGTCCCGGTTCAGCGAGGGTTTCCACCACCACGCCGTCCGCATCAGCGACCAGCAGCGCATAACCCGAAGCATTGCGGGCCACGTCGGCTTGCGCTTGCGCGGCGTTGAGCTGCGCTTTTGCAGTCTCTGCGGCGGCTCTGAACTGATCGTAAGCTGATGCCGAAATGGCGCCAACGCCGACCAGTTTGCGATAGCGAGCCTCATCGTCGGCTGTCTGTTTGGCGCTGGCGCGAGCAGCGATGACCGCCGCCTGCTGCGCCCGCGCTTGCAGTCCGAGATCGATCGGGTCGAGACGCATCAGCGGCTGCCCGCGCTTGACGACCTCCCCCGTATCAACCAGACGTTCGAGCACCTTGCCCGAAACGCGAAACCCCAGGTCGCCCTGAACGCGCGCCGCGACCACTCCGGTGAAAGAGCGAGCGACATCGGCTGATGCTTGAACGGCAGCGGATCTGACCAGTGGCGCCTGTGTGCGGGGATCTGCAACGCTGGAAGATTCGCCACAGGCGCTCAGGGCGAGAGGCAACAAGCATGCGGCAATGGGGAAAGGTCGGAGCCGGCGCATAGATTCCCTTACTGAGAATAGGATGATCATCATATTCTCAGTCTTGTGACCATTATCGTCAATAGTCACTACATGAGAAATAACTGCATCCTGACCATCAGCAATATCGGCCTGCAAATCGACTGACAGGCCCGACTAAAAACGGTAGCTCACCGAAGTCCCCAGCCCGCTAGCACTGTTCTTGTATCGGGCACTGTAGGCACCTCTCGATGCCGAGGTGTCGTTGACCTCGACGCTCTCCTCCCACAGGTAGGAATAAGCCAGGTCGATCGTGACATTTTCCACGGGCGTCCAGCCTGCCCCGAAGCTGAGCACCTTGCGGTCGCCCGTCGGAATGCGCGGCCCCCGATTGGTGTTGTTGGCCGGTGACTGATCAACCGAGAAACCGGCACGAAGCACCCATTGGTTACTCAATTGATAGGCCGCACCGATCGCGTGAGCCCAGGTGTCGTGCCAGTTCTGCTCTTCGCTGATCGTCCCCAACTGGCCATTCAGCAACGGCGGCAAGCCACTGTTCTCGATCGTCAGCTCCTTGAAGCGGCTCCAGCGCGTCCAGGTACTGCCGACATAAAGCGTCCAGTCGTTATTGAATTGATGCGTGACCGAAACGTCCACCGACTCCGGCGTGTCCACGTCCAGCGAGGCGTCATAGCTGCGACCGCTGACGCCTAGCACGCTGAAGATGCCATCGGTGACCTTGGTTTTCGCATCCAGGTGGTAACTGACTTTGGAGTGGTAGGTCAGTCCCAGGCGGGTCTGGTCTGTCGCCTGCACCAGCACGCCGGCGTTGAAACCGAGTGCGGTGTCATCGCCGGTGCTTTTCAGCTTGCCGTCATTACGCCCCGGGCTGAGTGGATTGGGGACCATGCCCGATATCTCGCCGCTGATACGGTTAATGGTCGGACCGAAGCCGATCGAGACTTTTTCGTTAAAGGCGTAGCTGATGGTCGGCTGGAAAGTCAGCGTGGTGACTTCGCTCTTGTTGGCGTAATAGCGCCCGGCAAAACCACTGCCGTAGTCGGTGATCAGCCCGAACGGCACATAAAATCCGACGCCGAATGCCCAGTGATCATCAATCGGTTTGACGTAATACCCCATCGGTACGGTGGTCGTCGGCACCATGTCGCCATCTTCATTGCCGCCGAACGTACTGCGCGTCCGGCTGATATCTGACTTGGCGAACAGCGTCGCTGCGCCCACGCTGACCTGCTCTCGTTTAAGCCGCGCCATGCCCGCCGGGTTGCCGTAGATCGTACTGGCGTCTTCGGCTGAAGAAGAGCGCCCGGCAAAACCGGAGCCCATCCCGCTGATGCTTTGTTCGTTGAGTGCAAAGCCACCGGCAAACACATTGGAAGACGCAAGCACGACGGCCAGGCCCACGGGGCTCTTGAGCATTGTTTTTTTCATTATTGGACTCTATGGAGATCACTGGAATAGAACATCGAGCACTACAGCGAAACCATATTATCCATGTGACCGATCCAGTCAATAGTCACTTAAAGACTAAATTCAATGCCCTCCCGGCACTGATGTGCCGGTGGGCAGGAAGCGTAATGAGGGATGTCGTTTGACTCGAATCGCCTGAAAACCTTGCTCAGCGATGGGTCAAGGCATGAGGCTGCGCAGGATGAGGTTGGTGGTCAGCGTGGGCGCTTGCTCGATCAGATCCAGATTGTGTTGCAGCAGCAGCGGGTTGACGAAAGGTCGCAACGCCAGATTGATCGCCTCGACGGTCTCGTCCAGCGGCGTCTTGCGCTCGAACTCCCCCGCTTCTCGCCCTTGACGCACGATATCGAGGATAAAGCCCTTGATCTGCGCTTCATACATCTGGGCACTGTTCCAGCGCTCCGATGCGGAAAACGCCGCGATGTCGTAGAGCTTGCGATCGTTGAAGAACAGATCCACACCCGTGGCGATCACGGTCTTGACCAACCTGCGCAAACGCTCGGTCGCTGAAAGCGCTTCTGCGTTAACCGCGTGCTCGACTGCTGCAGCGATTTGCCCCAGACAGTTGGCGCAAATGGCCTCGCCAATTGCCTGCTTGGAATCAAAGAATTTATAGATGTACGCCTTGGAAAAACCGATGGCCTTGGCCAGGTCGGAAACCGTGGTTTTACCGTAGCCATATTGGCTGAAGTGCTCGTTGGCCGCGGCGACAATCTGGTCACGAATGTCGTGTTCGGCGGGGCCGCGAGTGCTCGGCGAGGAGGCAGTTAGGGATGGCTGATTCATGGGGGCAGCTTACTCACCCTATCAATGGCTGACAACTCGCCGAGCATTGTTGAACGTGTTACACCACGGCGGCTTCAATCGTTCTGGAACGCCACGCAAACCCCAACACCATCAGCAACCCCAGGCCCGCCATTGCCGCGCCGGCCAGGGAGATCGCCGGATAACCCAGCCCGCTGCTGATCACCGCGCCGCCAAGCGCTGCGCCAATCGCATTGCCGAAGTTGAAGGCGCCGATGTTCACCGCCGAGGCCAGATTGGGCGCGTCCTTGGCCGCTTCCATCACACGCATCTGTAGCGGCGGCACCAAGGCAAAACTGGCGATACCCCAGATCAGGATGGCCACGGCGGCCGGTAGCGGCCAGCGCATCAGTACGGTGAACGCCAGCAGAACCAGAATCAGCACGCTCAGCGAGACGATCAAGGTGCGATCTATCGAGCGGTCAGCGGCCTTGCCGCCCCACATGTTGCCCAGCGTCAACCCGACACCGTAAAGCATCAGCATGGCGGTGATGAAGGCGGTGGATGCATGGGTCTCGCTGCTGAGGATCGGCGCGATGTAGGTGAAAACGGTGAACATGGCACTCGAGCCGACCACGGTCAGGGCCAGCGCGGCCAGCACCGGGCCGCGCCCCAAGACGCGGATTTCCGCCATGACACCGACGCTTTGCGGCGCCCGCACGTTAGGCAGGGCGAACCACAACGCAGCCATGGTCAGCACGCCCAGGCCGGTAATGCCCCAGAAAGCCGTGCGCCAACCGAACAGTTCGCCAAACCAGGCGGCCAGCGGCACACCGCCAATGGTCGCCAAGGTCAGGCCCATGAACATCGCCGCAACCGCACCGGCACGTTTCTCCGGGGCGACCAGGGTGGCGGCGACGACGGAGCCAACGCCAAAGAAGGCACCGTGGTTCAGTGAGGTCACGACCCTGGCAACCATGAGGCTGTAGTAATCGGTGGCCAACGCTGACATCAGATTACCGAGGGTGAAAATCGCCATGAGCCCGATCAGCAGATAGCGCCGGGGAATCTTGCCGGTGGTCAGGGTCATCAGTGGTGCGCCGAGCAATACGCCCAGCGCATAAGCACTGACCAGCAAACCGGCAGCGGGAATGGAAACACCCAGATCCGCAGCGATACCCGGCAACATGCCCATGGGGGCGAATTCTGTGACGCCGATGCCGAAGGCACCGATGGCGAGTGCAACAAGTGGTGGATTGATACGCATGGAAAGCTCCTTATCTGTGCCGCCAATGCTACGATCCCGTCTTTTCAGGCGGTAGATAGCATTTTTTGCAATCACCTTTGCGTAGGAGGCACAAGTGGATTTCAACGGCAGGTCAGGTGAAATGAGCGTGTTCACCACCGTGGCCCAGGAAGGCAGCCTGTCGGCCGCCGCGCGTGCGCTGGGCCTGACACCTTCGGCAGTCAGCAGGATCATTGCGCGCACCGAGCAACGGCTTGGCACTCGCCTGCTGCTGCGCACCACCCGGGCGATCACCTTCACGGCCGAGGGCGAAGCGTTCTTGCGCGGCGCCCGGCGTATCCTCGCCGACATGGACGAGGTCGAAGAAGCCATCGCCGACCAAGGCGTGCCCAGAGGGCGATTGCGCGTCAGCGCCGCCCTTGGCCATGGACGCCTGGCCATTGTTCCCTTGGTCGCGGCCTTCAGCGCCCGTTACCCGAACATCGTCGTAGACCTCAACCTCGGCGACGAAGTGGTCGATATTCTCGGCGGGCAAGCCGACGTCGCGGTGCGCTTCGGCCTTCTGCCCGACAGCCCGCTGACCGCACGCAGGATCGGCACCACCGGCCAGGTCGTGGTGGCATCGCCCGAGTATCTGCAGCGCCACGGCGTCCCGCAGGAACCGGAAGACCTGCTCCAGCACAACTGCCTGCGCTTCAACTTCCGCCGTGCCGAACCCAACTGGCCATTCATCCGCGATGGCAAATCGTTTGCCCTGAAGGTCAGCGGCAACATCGAATGCAGCAGTGGTGAAGCGCTGGCACAATTCGCGCGAATGGGTGCCGGCATTGCCCGTATCGGGGAGTTCAGCGTGAGCAAGGATCTGCAGCGCGGCGACCTGATTGCGCTGCTGGAAACCTGCAACCCCGGGGACCAGGAACCGATTCATGCGGTGTTCGTCGGTGGCGCGGCGATGCCGGCGCGGGTGCGGTTGTTCGTGGACTTCTTGCTGGAGCATCACCGGATGTCAGCGCAGGTATAAGCTGATATTTGCGCAGTTGCATTGCCGATAATTCGGCGCGTGCGAATGACATCCCATACACAAGGTGCGGAACAAGGAAGTACCCATTGAGTACATTTCGAAAGTATCTTTGTCTGGACTTGTTACTTTGGATCTACCTCGGCTGCTGGAATACGACGCTACCGCTGATTATCGTGCAGCGAGGAAGTCTGCTGGAGCTGGCGGCATACGAAACAGCGCTCGCGCTCGCGGCGATCATTTCAATGTTGTGCCTGGCGCCGCGTGTTGAGTCAATGCGCCGCAGTACAGCGCTTAAGGTCGGCTGTTTTGCGATCTTGATCGCAAGTGTTTTGCGATACTTTTTTGCCGCAAGCTGGTATTCGCTTGATGCGCTGATATTGGTCGATGTGATCGCTGCATCAGCATTTGGAATGATTCAGCCTCTTTTGGGCATCTATCCTGCGGAAACCGTTGATAAACATCGTGCGGAGGCTGCATTTCGCGTCCGGCGCATCGTTGTTACGGTCGGCCGGGTTGCGGGGCCTTTGTTGGCGGGTATTGTGATTACGGTTTATTCACTGGAAATCTCGCTGCTATTTGTGTCGATCTTGGGATTGGTCATTGTGGTTTTAGGCATGGCGTTACCGGTCAGCGCAGCTCCTGCCCTGCAACCCCGAAAATCATCAACTGATCTTGTTAATGACATGCTGTTGGGGCTTAAACTCAAATGCGTTTTACCGCCAGAACAGTTTTTGACCTTTTCCGGATTACTACTGAGTCTGGCCGTCACCGCGACCGTACCGATGCTGGTTCCAGCGCTCATACACGCGCGCGGCCTAGCCGAAGGTAGCGTTGGCTTGTTCAATGCGGTATTTGCGGGTGGAGCCGTTGCAGGGTTGTTCTTTTTAAGCCCGCTGATTAGCAAAAAGGAAAATCAGCGCAACAAGTATCTTGGATGCTGGACACTGTTAACGTTTGCACTCTGTGCAGCGACACAAGCCGACGAAATCTGGCTGTTGGGTACTTGCCTGTTTTTTGCCGGAGCGGCGAGTGCTTGCATTACGATGGTCGGAATGGACAAGAGGCTCATGTCGATCCCCTCCGGTGTTCGCGTACGACTGATGGCATCCACATTAGTGATCAGTCAGCTAGGTAGCTCGATTTCATTCATGATGACGGGCGCCATCATGTCCAGATCCGGCGCAACCAGTTTGATGTGGCTTTATCTCGGGGTATTTCTGATTATCGTCATGTATTCCATGCGATCAAAAAAGATATGGCAATTCCTGGACGATGACGCCGAGTCAGAGCTGTATTACGCGAAAAACCATCCGAAACTGGCGGCGATCATGAGTCCATGAAATGTCTCCTGAGAATGTGCCCGACATGCCGGGACGACGCGATCATCCATGTTTAGCTGCCAACATTGACCTGAACCGAGCAATCCCCTGCGAACGAAACTGCCCCGTAGCAGGAGCAAAAAACCTGACGCCGATCCCGTAAAACGGGGACGCTGTACCCGCAATGAAAGCATATTCCCAGTCCGCAAAACCGGGTGTCAGTATCAAACCTACGCGTGCCATCAGTCAGATCCGCCATGAATGCCCGCAACCTATGACGACAACAAACAGACACCAAAGGCTTCGGGTCCAAAGCAGTCAAAAACAGACATCTGAATAACCGTGCTTGTATATTCCCGAAAGGCAGATCTTCACGCCCCCTGCGCGGATTCGGAGAGGTACATTCATGGATCAGAAAAATGGCCAACGTGCCAATGCCGACTGGGTCATCCGCAGTGTTCAACCTGGAGGTATCGAACGTATCGAAGCGTGGTTCGGCAGCCACGGCTACGATCCTCATCGACACGACACCTACTCGATCGGCCGTACGTTGGCGGGCGTCCAGAGCTTTCACTACGCAGGCTCGTTGCGCCACGGTATCCCCGGCAACACGCTGGTGCTTCACCCCGACGAACTCCACGATGGCATGGCCGGTACGGACGCAGGCTTTCGTTATCGAATGGCCTACGTTGATCCGGCATTAATCCAGACCGTTTTGGGCGGAGAACCTTTGCCTTTTATCGCAGGGGGACTTTCGAGCGATCCGCGTCTGTTCCATGCCAGTGAAGCATTCGTGCAAGCAGTGGATCATTCTCTGGAAACACTGGAGGAACAGGACGCGCTGTATGACTTGGCGATGGCGTTGCGTGCGGTCGGCGGCAAACCGCGCGGGCGCAAGCGTGTGGATTACCGCGCAGCCGAGCGCGTCAGAGCATTCATCCTCGAACATCTGCACACATGCATTTCGCTGGAGATGCTGGAACATGCCAGTGGGCGCGAGCGCTGGAGCCTGTCACGCGACTTCAGAACACTTTACGGCACGAGCCCTTACCGATTTGTCACCCTGCGCCGTCTGGATCGGTTCCGCGCATTGGTGCTTCAAGGCTTCACCCTGGTGGATGCGGCCCTCGTCGCGGGTTTCCACGATCAAAGTCATATGACGCGACACTTCACCCGCTGCTACGGAGTTCCACCCATGCGCTGGCTGGAACGATTGCGCGCCGCACGCTGACTTGCAGGATCGTACAAGAGCGCCCTGCTCCATGCTCTTAGGATGGCGACTTCGAACACCGAGGATCCGTCATGTCAAAGCTCCGTCATCAACAATCATCAGTTCCTGTAAACCTGGCACATAAAGCTTCGCTCATCGAACAGCAATGGAGCCCCAGGGTTGTTGCAGAAATGAATGACTACCAGTTCAAGGTTGTGCGAATCGAAGGCGAATTCATCTGGCACTCACATCCTGAGACCGACGAAGCATTTCTTGTCCTGGAAGGCACCTTGCGCATCGACCTGCCGGATGGCTGCGTCTATGTGAATCCCGACGAACTGTATGTAGTACCCCGCGGCGTAGAACATCGGACGGCTGCAGAAGGTGAAGCAAAACTGCTGATGATCGAGCCTCGAGGCATTTTGAACACCGGGCATGAGGATGACGAAAGAACGGCTTTGAACGACGTCTGGATATAATCCAGCGTTATCCATTATCAAAGCCGATGAATTCACGATTTTGCGGGAGATGTGACAGTGCTATCCGATCCAGAGGCGCGCGTAGCACTCAAAGAACTGATTGAAAAATACCTCAAGGGAAGAGATCCCGATTACGACCGTCTGATCGAAATTGTTCAGGATCCTTCGCGGCAAGTTCCGATCAGGGGTGTGCTTGAGGACATTAGACGGTACAACAAGGTCCAGTACACGCAGCAGGACCTAGAACTGATCGACAACCTTTTGTACATGTATGGCTGAGACAGAACGTGCTGGTCGCGGGCAAATGGTTGAAATAGGGTTGCACAGTGAGATGGGCATCCACCTGTGCGGCAACAGGTCGGAAATATCACTCGCCCGGCGCGTCGGCAGACGCGTCAGACCTTCTTTCAGACATCGGCCTGAGTCATGCATCATGACTTCGGTGAACGCTTACGCATCGGGCAAGTGAAATTGAAGAGCTGCTGCCGCATAAATGGCAACTCGATTAGCTACGCGAGGCGGGATGCCCGTACAAATACTTTCGGGAGTGATTAATGAGCAATGACCCCTGTGCTTTAGCTGCGCGCATGATTCGCAACTTCAATGATGTGCCGCTGCAATACGAGCGCCGCGACCCTCTTTACGAGAGCCATGGCGCGCGCCTCGGCACTGACACCGTCGCGCAGAAACTCGGTGCGTCGATGGACATCGTCGCGCCAGGCAAGCGTTCTTGCCCCTACCATTTTCATTATGCTCAGGAAGAGATGTTTGTCATCCTGGAAGGGTTCGGCACCCTGCGCGTGGCGGGTGAAATGTTGCCGATCCGAAGCGGCGACGTCATCTTCATTCCGGCCGGCCCCGAGTATCCGCATCAAATCATCAACACCTCGGATGCGCCGCTGAAGTACCTGTCCATTAGCACCCGAGAAACCCCCGAAATCTGCCAATACCCGGACTCCGGCAAATATCAGGCGATGGTCACAATCAATGGAGCTCGCGCGTTCACCGCTGTGCAGCGGCCCGGGACTACGCTTGATTATTGGGACGACGAACCATGAGGGGGCATCCACATTAGTGATCAGTCAGCCAGGAAGCTCGGTTTCATTCATGATGACGGGCGCCATCATGTCCAGATCCGGCGCAACCAGTTCGATGTGGCTTTATCTCGGAATGCGCTTGAGACATTACTGATTTGAGCAACAAACTTCGCATTGTTCACCCCCTCCACCTCTCAACATCGGCGTGATTCAAGCCAGAGATTCCAACTTGTCGTCACAGACGGCAGAGCGCCTGAGCTCCAGGATCGTGCGTTCATGCACTGCGCCCCACTCTCGCATCGCACTCACCAATGGCGCGAGTGAATGACCTAACGCTGTAAGCGAATACTCCACTTTGGGTGGCACCTCGCGATAGATTTCGCGATGAATCACCCCGTCCGTCTCCAGTTCTCTGAGCTGGAGTGTCAGCATCCTCTGCGTGATATCTGGAATCAGCCGACGTAGCTCGTTAAAGCGCTTCGTGCCTGACATCAGGTGAAAAAGTATGAGCGATTTCCATTTTCCACCGATGACATCGACAGTGAATGCGACGGGACAAGCGAAAGCCTCGATTTCATCCTGGGGGTTACATTTTTTCACTGTTATCACCATGGTATAAAAAGTGTGCCTACCGCACAAAATTGTGCGTACTTACGTCGATGTGCTGCAAAAGTTAGCATGGATTCCATATTCACCACTATGGAATCGGACAGATGAGTTTGTTGTTATCACCCTATGAAATTAAGGGCCTCACCCTGAAAAACCGGGTCGTCATGTCCCCTATGTGCATGCATATGGCGGCGGATGATGGTTTCGTCACTGACTGGCACCGCGTTCATTACGGCGCTCGTGCTCTGGGTCAGGCGGCGCTGATTTTTCCCGAAACGCTGGCCATTCAGGCTGACGGTCGTATTGGCGCCGGTGACCTTGGCATCTGGAGCGATGAGCACGTTGTCGGCTTGAAGGCGCTGACGGAATTGCTTCACGGCTTTGGTGCAAAAGCCGGCGCTCAGATCGGCCATGCGGGGCGCAATGCTGACCTGCCCGGTCTGATTCACATCGCGCCATCGGCGATTCCATTTACGCAAACCAGCCCTGTTCCTCGCGAACTCGCGGCTGATGAGATTCCGGCTCTGGTAAAGCTGTACGGCGATGCCGCACGTCGAGCCAGCGAAGCTGGCTTCGATGTGCTTGAGATCCATGCCGCGCACGGCTACTTGTTAAGTGAGTTTCTCTCGCCGTTGGCTAATACCCGCGACGACGAATATGGCGGAGATGCCGAGCGTCGTTATCGCTTCCTGCGCGAGGTGCTGGAAGAGGTCAAAACGCATTGGGGGGATCGCCCTCTGTTCGTGCGCATCTCCAGTTCTGATTACGCCGAAGGCGGAAACACGCCCGAGTCGTTCCTCGAATATGGTCGCTGGATGAAAGCGCAGGGCGTTGACTTGATCGACTGCAGCTCCGGCGGGATCAAGATGGTCAAGGTCGAGACCTACCCGGGTTACCAGGTGCCGGCCGCTGAATTACTGCGTAAGGAGTTGCATATAGCAACAGGCGCTGTGGGTGTGATTCAGAGTGGACGTCAGGCTGAAGAAATCCTGCAGAACGGCCGAGCTGATCTGGTGTTTGTCGGGCGGCAAATGCTCCGAGATCCATTCTGGGTTCGCAGCGCTGCAGATGATCTTGAAGAAATCATTGAGATTCCTACCGCCTACACACGTTATGGATCTGTCTGGCTTGATGCCAAAGCCTGATGCCTTTGTTGCACTAATCCTATGAAGCAGGAGCAAGCACATGAGCAAGCCGACTTACGTTGAAGAATACCAAGCCATCACCGAGGTGCTTAACCAGTACATTGAGGGCTGCAAGCAGGCCAAAAGCAGCATCATGAAGCCAGCCTTCAGTGAGCAAGCGACCATGTTCAGCGTCGATGGCGACGGTAAGCTGACGGGCGGCGCAATTTCAATCCTGTTCGACGGGATCGACAAGGGTTTCCGCCCTTCTCCTGATGCACCGGCGGCTATCGTTCGCGTCGAAGTCGTCGGTACGGCGGCGAGCGCTCGCATCGACGCCAACGACATGTCAGGTATCTCTTTCACCGACTTTTTTCATCTGCTGAAAGTTGATGGCAAGTGGACTGTGATTAGCAAGATTTTTCAAACGCATGCAGCAGCTTGATGACTAGTGCCGTCCGGCGGTTTAGTGTTCGACTCTCCCTGCTCACGCGTTGACATTAGAATTTGCGGGCAGATCTGCTGCGATGGGCGAGAAAAAAGGCGCCAAATTGGCGCCTTTACGTTATTAAGCGACTTTGATCACAACCTTCCCAAATGCTCCCCCCGCGAGATGTTCGTAAGCTTCTCGTGCTTTCTCGAACGGATAGACCTGATCGATCACGGGACGGATTTCGTGCTCGTTGAGGAAAGTATTCATCCGGTCAAATGATGAACGCGGCGCCACGGCGATTCCGCGAATGGTCGTCTGGCGGAAAATAAGTGGCATCAGATTGAGCTCAACGGTTTGTCCCGTGAGAAAGCCGATCTGCGCAATACGCCCCGATGCCTTGGTTGCTGCGACCGATTGGTTGATGCCACTGCCACCGGCCACATCGAGGAGCAGATCCACGCCCTTGCCTTCGGTCAGCTTCAGCACTTCGTCCGCCCACTTCGGGGTCGTTCTGTAGTTGATCCCGGCCATAGCCCCCAGCCCCTTCACGGTTTGCAGATTCTGGTCGCTGCTCGACGTAGCGATGACCTTCGCGCCAAGTGCAGTAGCAATCTGCACGGCAAATATCGATACACCCCCAGTGCCTTGAACCAATACGGTTTGACCCGGCTGGATTTGTCCAAAGTCCACCAGCGAATACCAGGCTGTGAGCGCAGCAATAGGCAGTGTTGCCGCCTCCTCGTCGCTCATGTTGTCGGGGGCACCGACGGCGCTGTCTTCATGGATGATCATGTATTCGGCCAGACCGCCGGGCAACGGCGAACCGAAGCAGTAATCGGGTTCGTTCGGCCCTGGTTCGCCATCCAGCCAACGTGAGTAAAGGTGGGAATTGACACGATCACCGACTTTAAAACGCGTGACGTTGTCACCAATCGCAACCACCGTGCCGGCTGCATCACTTACGGGAATCAGAGGTTTGGGCACCCTGTGCGGTTCATAAATGCCGTCGACGATAGCCTTATCGCGAAAGTTGAGCGAGACAGCGCCGACCTTCACCAGTAACTCGCCAGCCTTGGGTTGCGGGGTCGCTACCTCTCCCAATTGCAGGTTGTCGAGTCCGAAATCGTTCAATAACCAAGCTTTCATTGCCAATCTCCAAATACACATCAATGGCCTCGAACCAGAGCCGGTTCCGCCTTGGGTGCATTTTTCGCTGTTGAAGGTGCGCAATAAATGCGTGGAAAAAGACATGATTGTTCTATTCTTGGATAACAATCATGTTCAACCGTTGATGTCCGGGTTCATAGGAAAGCGTCATGGAATTGCTTCAATCGATGCGACTGTTCGCCAGGCTTGCCGAACTTGGCAGCTTTACCAAAGCTGCCGAATCGCTGGACATCGGGCGACCGCAGGTCACTCGGTATATCCAGGAGCTGGAAACGTCACTGGGCGTGCGCTTGTTCCAGCGCACCACGAGAAAGGTCGCACTCACCGCCGAGGGCGAGAGGTTCTATGAGCGGGTACAGGAAATTCTGGCGGGTATTTCTGCTGCGACCTCAATGTTCGATCGATCAGGAGCAACGCTCACAGGCCGGCTGCGCGTCGATATCCCAAGCGCCTTCGCGCAGATGAAATTCATCAATAGCCTTAAAGAATTCACCGTCTGCTACCCCAGTATCAACATGGTTCTGGGCGTGACTGATCGGGCTGTCGACTTGATCGGCGAAGGCGTCGACTGTGCGTTGCGTATCGGCGATCTACCGGATTCGAGCTTGATCGCTCGCCCTATCGCGATGGCGACGATGGTGACGTGTGCCGCGCCCGGGTATTTGAACGAGCATGGCGAACCCAAGACACTCGACGATCTGGCCTCCCATCGAGGCGTCAACTTCTTGTCCGGTCAGAGCAACAGGACATTGCCCTGGCATTTTTCGGTGAAAGATCAGGATCGATCCTTTGTGAGTAACGCCGGCATCACCGTCACCGAGTCGAATGCGTACGTTCAGTGTGGCGTGTCGGGTTTCGGAATAATTCAGGCGCCCGGGATCGCCGTGGCCGAGCATTTGGAAAGTCGCGGTTTGGTGGAAATTCTAAAGCCTTATCGGCCAGCCCCTCGCCCGGTGTCGTTGCTATACCCGAGCCGGACTCATCTGGCGCCCCAGGTTCAAGCTTTTATCGAGTGGCTGCAAGAGCGCTTTCCGCTGCTTCATTCCGACTGGCTGGAACTGTAGCGATTGAGCTGTAAACGGTGGTCACGGGGCGAAACCGGTCCTTCGCGAATGTGCATTCCTGCCCAATTCCCATAACCCCCTCATGTAACCCAAAAACACGCCGATATCCTCCAGCAGCACGGAAGCACCGCAGCAGCACTTACTTCATGGACGGCAGGAACCCGAACAATGTTGGAATACCTCTGGCGCAGCATCCATTCCCCGGACTACTTGCCCAACGTACTGGAGTGGATACTCCATATTCTCCTCAGCCCGTTCATGGTGATCATGTGCCTGATGGTCGGCGCGCTGGCCGGCAAATGGTGGAGAGCACTGCCCTACGGCAGTCTGACTTGTTATGTGGTCTTTCTCAGCCGGTCTTCTTTCTATCGGTGGGAAAGCATTTTTCCCGTAGCCGGCCTGCCTGCGCTGGCGATCGATGGCGCGCTATTGGCGCTCCTCGGCTTTTATTTGAAAGGCGTACTCAGAACCCGCGCAGACGCAAAACCCGAAGGCCATTGGCTGCGCAGGCTTTATCAAGGCCTTAAGGTCTTTCTGCTGACAGTCATGGTGATTTTCTGGGGATTGGTCGTGCTGTTTGTCGTGGTCTTCACTGTCTCGGTCGCGACCCAACCGTCATTGGCGCACTGAGCAGCTTCCTGCTTGATCAGACAAATCGGGACGCAGCTTCGCCGGAAACAGCACTCGAATGAGTTGCCGGTTCGACAAGATGAACCTCCGTGGCATTGCGCCCCGCCAGCCAGGCAAGCACAGACGCGACAACCAACACCGCGGCGCTAAGCTCGAACGTAGCTTTATAACCACTCAGATCAAAAGCCAGGCCACCAATGATCGCGCCACCGGCGATCGCCAGTTGGACAATCGCGACGAGCAAGCCGCCTCCGGCCTCCGCATCATCCGGCAGCGTCTGCGCCAGCCATGTCCACCAGCCGACCGGCGCGGCGGTGGCAACCAGTCCCCAGAGTCCGAGTAACGAGGCGGTCAGTACCGGTGATTTGCCGAAGCTGACCAACGCCAGCGCGATGGCCGCCATGATCAGCGGGATGACGGTCAACGTGCGGTAGAGGCCGCGCCCCATAAACCGTTCGATCAGAAAGGTGCCGATAAAACCGGCCAGTCCCAGCCCCAGCAGCATCAAGGACAACGTTGAAACACTGACGCCCGTCACGCCTTCAAGAAAGGGCCGCAGGTAGGTGAACAGCATGAATTGGCCCATGAAAAACACACTGACGGCGACCATGCCCAAGGCCACTGGCAATTGCTTCATCAGGCGCAGAACGTTGCCGCTTCCGGCCTGGCGTTCGGCCTTGAAGGATGGAAGGCTGATCAGCAGCCAGACGGCGGCAAGCACCGCGACCGGAACCACACAGAAGAATGCACCACGCCAGCCGATCAGCGAGCCGAGAAAGCTCCCCGCCGGAGCGGCGATGACCGTCGCCAGCGCGTTACCGCCATTGACGATGGCCAGCGCTCGCGAAACCTGTTCAGGCTTCACCAGGCGCATCGCAGTCGCCGCTGACAATGACCAGAAACCACCAATTGCTATACCGATCAGCGCACGTCCGAACATGAATGACGGGTAGCCCGGCGCGACCGCGACGACCGTACCGGAGACGATCATCAACAAGGTCAGGCCCAGCAGCAGCTTCTTGCGTTCGACGCGAGCGGCGACCGAGGCAATCAGCAGGCTGGTTATCAGGGCAAAGGCACCCGACACGGAAATGCCCTGCCCGGCCTGGCCTTCGGTGATGTGCAGGTCGGCCGCAATCGGCGTCAGCAGACTGACGGGCATGAACTCTGAAGCGACCAAAGCGAATGCGGCCAGCGACATGGCCAGCACAGCGCTCCAGCCGCCTGTTGTTTTAGAAGGATCTGTAGAAGGAAACGTCATGGCAACTACCTGTGGTGCGAAAAACCTGTGGATGTGATGCGCAGGGGCAAGCAGCTTGAAACCCATTCGGGCACTGCCCCTGTAACAGATAGACACATTCTCCCGGTCAATCCCGCCCTTCCCTAGCGCATTCCTCTTGAATGCTTGCCTGATCCTCTGGCGATGCAGGGTGATGGATAGGAAACGTCTCGCGCGCGGATTAGAGTTCGGTCAACAGGAGTGACCCGACATGATCCCTACCCCTCTGCCCCAGGAATCGCCTTTGGCGTTGAACATTGACCCGCGTGTGAGCGCGCCGGGTGACTTCGCCACGGCCATACCCGGCTTGTCGCTGTTTCGTCGCGACCAGCCAGCGCCGCCCGTGGTGTGTATGATCGAACCGAGCCTGATTCTCGTCGGTCGCGGTGAAAAGCGTTTGTGGGTTGGTGGTGAGGGTTACAGCTATGACCCTTCGCGGTTTCTGGTGACGTCGCTGGACCTGCCCGCCAACTCCGAAGTGACGCTTGCCAGTCCCGAACAGCCCTGTGTCGGTCTGGTGCTGAAACTGGATGTGAGCATGCTCGCCGAAGTCATCACCAAGAGCGGCTTGCCGGCCAAGCGGCAGCCATCAACGGGCACCGGCGCCGCGATTGGCAGCCTGTCGTCCGCGCTGGAGGGCGCACTTGATCGCCTGCTGGCATTGCTCGACGAACCCGAGGCGATCCCGGTGCTGGCGCCGCTGATTTTGCGCGAGATCCACTATCGGTTGCTGCATACCGACCAAGGTGCACGGCTGCGGCAGATCACTGCCGTCGATGGTCAGGGTTATCGCATCGCCAAGGCCATCGACTGGCTCAAGGTCAACTACACCGATGCCCTGCGCATCGACGATCTGGCCGCGCGGGTGCAGATGAGCGCGCCGACCTTTCACCATCATTTCCGTCAGCTCACTGGAATGAGCCCGCTGCAGTACCAGAAATGGCTGCGGCTCAACGAAGCGCGGCGACTGATGCTGGTCGAGCGGCTCGACGTTTCGCGGGCGGCGTTTGCGGTTGGCTATGAAAGCCCCTCGCAGTTCAGCCGCGAATATGGCCGGCTGTTCGGCACCGCGCCAAGTCGTGACATCGCCCTCCTGCGCGGGCAGCCATTTGAAGCAGAAGCCCTGGGCACAGTAGCGAATTGAACGAAAAACGCTGATGCGCCTTGCCGCGTGTCACCGCTCATAACAATGCACGTCAACCGATGATCAGCGGGTGAATCATGGAACTACGAATCAACCAGAAGACCTATCAGGTCGATGCCGACGCCGATACGCCCTTGCTGTGGGTGATCCGCGATGATCTGGGCATGACCGGGACCAAGTACGGCTGCGGATTGGCGCAATGCGGCGCCTGCTCGGTGCTGGTGGATGGCAACGTCGTGCGCTCGTGCGTCACGCCGGTGGCCGGTGTGGTCGGCCGCGAGGTCACCACCATTGAGGCCATCGAAAGCGATGAAGTCGGCAAACGGGTGGTCGCGACCTGGGTCGATCTGCAGGTTGCGCAGTGCGGCTACTGCCAGTCCGGGCAGGTGATGGCCGCCACTGCGCTGCTCAAACAAAACCCTAAACCGAGTGATGCGCAGATCGAAGCGGCGATGGTCAATCTGTGCCGCTGCGGCACTTACAACGCCATTCATGCCGCCATGCATGAGCTGGCCGGCAAGGGAGACGCGTGATGAACGTTCGTATCGACCCTTCACAGCAAGCCTCGGTGCTGGATCTGCACGAACCGATCAATGTATCGCGCAGACGTTTTCTCACCGGTACGGCCGTCGGCGCGCTGGTCCTCGGTTTCGGTCTGCCGCTCGGTACAACGCGCGTGCAAGCTGCCGTTGCAGCGGCGACGGCCGAGCGCGGCACGCAGGTGCCGGCGTTTCTCGAGATCCGTCCGGACAACCGCGTGCGTCTGCTCTGCCCGTTCATGGAAGGCGGGCAAGGCACGTTCACGGCGATGGCGCAGATCGTCGGTGAAGAACTGGATGCTGACCCGGCAACCTTCCTGGTCGAAGCGGCACCGCCCGGCGAAGCCTATGTAGTGTTGGAAAACGGCATGCGCATCACCGGCGGCAGCATGTCGGTGCGCATGAGCTACCCGGTCATGCGCCGCCTCGGCGCCCTCGCCCGCGCCATGTTATTGCAGGCGGGCGCGCAGCAACTTGGCGTGCCGGTAAGCGAGTTGAGCACCGAGCCCGGCAAAGTCGTGCATGCCAAGTCGGGCCGCTCGCTGGCCTACGGTGAACTGGCCGAGCGGGCGATGGATCTGCCGGTTCCCGATCCGGCCTCCGTGCAACTGCGTGATCCGAGCCAGTTCCGCTGGATCGGCAAACCGGTGAAACGCCTCGATGCCTACGACAAGTCCACCGGCAAAGCGCTGTACAGCATCGACCTGAAGGTCGACAACATGCTCCACGCTGCCGTGCAGCACGCCCCGCGCCTAGGCATGACCGTGGGCAACCTGCGCAACGAAGATCAGGTCAAAGCAATGAAAGGCGTGCATTCCGTGCACCGTCTGCCGGGCGCCGTGGCGGTAGTCGCCGAGCGCTGGTGGCACGCCAAACGTGCCGTCGAGGCGATCCAGGTCGACTGGCAAGAGCCAACGGCCGACAGCAAAGTGCGGCCGATGCCCGCCGACTTTTCCAGCGATGCCTGGTTCAAGCGCCTCGCTGAAGACAAAGGCCCGGCCAAAGATGATGAAAACGAAGGCGACGTGGCGTCGATTCTCAAGGACACCAAGACCCGGATCGACGCCACTTACCACAACCAATACCTGAACCATGGACAACTGGAGCCGCCTTCGGCACTGGCCCGATTCAACCCGGACGGTACGCTGGAAGTCTGGTTGCCGAATCAGGCGCCGGACATGTTCCGTGCCGACATTGCCAAACGCACAGGGCTGGATCCGACGCGCATCACCTTGCATTCGCCGCTGCTAGGCGGGTTCTTCGGCCGGCATTTCCTCTACGACTCGGCCAGTCCCTACCCTCAGGCAATCGCGCTGGCGAAAGCGGTGGGCCGTCCGGTCAAACTGATCTGGAGTCGCGAAGAGGAGTTCCTGCGCGACGTGCTCCGCCCGGTTGCTGCAGTGAACTTCCGTGCCGCGCTGGACAACGACGGCTGGCCGCTGGCAATCGAAGCGATCAGTGCCACCGAAGGTCCGACCGAAGCCCTCGCCGGCAAACAAGGTGAAAAGCTCGACCCGACGGCGCTTGAAGGCTTGTCGGGCAAGTCCTACGCGATCGCCAACAAACGCATCGCGCAGATCTACGTCAAAGGCCCGGCGATGCTCGGTTACTGGCGTTCGGTGGGCAATTCGCTCAACGACTTCTTCTATGAATCGTTCCTCGATGAACTGGCCGACAAGGGTGGCAAAGACCCGTTCGACCTGCGCCTGCATTTGCTGCGTGACAACCAACGCCTGACCACCCTGCTGCAAGCGGTGGGTGAATTGTCGGGCGGCTGGAAGCGCGGGCCGTTTACTGCCGAGGATGGCAGCAAACGTGCACGCGGGGTGGCGATGGCTTCGCCGTTCGGTACAGAGACGGCGGTGATCGCCGAGGTGTCCATCGAGAACGGTCAGGTCAAGGTGCACGACATCTGGCAGGCGATTGACCCCGGCAGCATCGTCAACCCGGCGATTGTCGAAGCGCAGGTCAACGGCGCCGTGGCGCTGGGACTGTCGCAAACCCTGGTGGAGGAAGCCGTGTGGGTGGATGGCAAGCCTCGGGCGCGCAACTACGACTTGTACCCGATCCTGCCGCCTGCGCGGATGGCCCGGGTCGACGTGCGTGTGGTCGAGAGTGGAGAAAAAATGGGTGGCATCGGTGAACCGCCGTTGCCAGCGGTCGCGCCCGCCGTCGCTAACGCGGTGGCAAGGCTAACCGGTCAGCGGGTGCGCAGCCTGCCCATGAGCCGACACACCTTCACTTGATCAGCGCCGGAGCGTCCATGAATAACAGCCGATTCGCAAGAACCGCAGGCTGGCTGGCAGTGCCGTGCCTGGTCGCGGCAGGCCTGCTGGCCTGGTATGTCACCCGCGAGCCCGTCTCGCGCCTGGAAAACCATCAGATCGCCGTGGCCGACATCGACCCGGCACTGGTCGCGCGTGGCGAATACGTCGCCCGGCTCAGCGATTGCGTGGCCTGCCACAGCGTGCCGGGCGGCGCACCGTTCGCCGGCGGCCTGGAAATGGCCACGCCGCTGGGCTCAATCCATGCGACCAATATCACCCCGGACACGGAAACCGGCATTGGCCATTACAGCCTGGCGGACTTCGACCGGGCGGTGCGTCACGGCGTGGCCCCCAACAGTCGCCGTCTGTACCCGGCGATGCCCTACCCGTCCTACGCCAAGCTCAGTGACGATGATGTACGTGCGTTGTATGCGTTCTTCATGAAAGGCGTGGCGCCGGTGAAACAGGCCAACATCCCGAGCGCGATTCCTTTTCCGCTGAATCTGCGCTGGCCGATTGCACTGTGGAACAGCGTGTTTGTCGATGCCGAACCGTATGCGGCGAAACCGTCGCAGGATGAACAGTGGAACCGTGGCGCTTACCTCGTTCAGGGCGCCGGGCACTGCGGCAGTTGCCACACGCCGCGTGGCCTGGCGTTCAACGAGAAGGCACTGGATGAATCCGGTAAACCGTACCTCGCCGGCGCCTTGCTCGATGGCTGGTACGCGCCGAGCCTGCGTGATGATCACAACACTGGCCTGGGCCGCTGGAGCGAGCCGGAGATCGTGCAGTTCCTCAAGACCGGTCGCAATAAACATGCGGTGGTCTACGGCTCGATGACCGAAGCGTTCAACAACTCCACGCAGTTCATGAGCGATGATGATCTGACCGCGATTGCCCACTACCTGAAATCGCTTCCCGGGGATCGCGAACGGGATGGCGCGCCGTGGCAGTATCAAGCGGTATCGGCAGCGCAACGACTGGACTCGCCCGGTGCGCATACCTACGTGACGCGCTGTGCTTCGTGCCACGGCCTCGACGGCAAGGGGCAACCTGAATGGATGCCGCCGCTGGCCGGCGCCACCGCGGCACTGGCCAAGGAAAGCGCCTCGGCGATCAACATCACCCTCAATGGTTCGCAGCGTGTCGTCGCGGCTGGCGTGCCGGATGCCTATCGCATGCCGGCCTTCCGTGAGCAGTTGTCGGATCAGCAGATCGCCGAAGTGCTGACGTTCATGCGCAGCACCTGGGGCAATCAGAGCACAGCGGTCGATGCGCAGGCGGTGGGCAAACTGCGTGAACACACTGATCCGGCCAGCAGCAGCCCGATCATCCTGCAGATGCGCTAAGAGGAGGTTTTAATGGAAAGCATCGACTTGCTGGTCCTGCGCACAGCGCGGGACTGGCTGGCCGCTGGCGAGCGTGTGTTGCTCGCCACGGTGGCGCGCACCTGGGGTTCATCACCACGCCCGACGGGTTCGATGATGGCTTTGCGTGACGATGGCCGCGTGGTGGGCAGCGTGTCCGGTGGCTGCATCGAAGACGATCTGATCCATCGCTTCACCACGGCCCATGGCGGCAGCGCTTTTAGCGACAGCGCACCGCAAGTGGTGCGCTATGGCGTCAGCGCCGATGAGGCGCATCGGTTCGGCTTGCCGTGCGGTGGCACGCTTGAACTGATCCTTGAATTCAACCCGGCGTGGCAGTCGCTTGATGAGCTGCTGGCGCAACTGGACGCCGGGCAACTGGTTCGCCGTGGCCTGACGCTGGAGTCCGGTCAGGTCATACTTGAATCCACCGCAACGCCGGAACAATTCAGTTTCGATGGTGCGCAGATGCTCAACACCTTGGGGCCGGGCTATCGGATGCTGATGATCGGGGCCGGAGCGCTGGCCGAATATCTGGCGACCATGGCCTTGTTCAACGGCTTCAAGGTGGCGGTGTGCGATCCGCGTCCCGAGTACATCGAGACGTGGGCAGTAGACGGTGTGGAGCGGATTGTCGGCATGCCGGACGACGTGGTCCGCGACTTCGCGGTCGATCTGCGCACCTGCATCGTCGCCTTGAGTCATGACCCCAAACTCGACGATCTGGCATTGCTCGAAGCGCTCCACAGCCCGGCGTTCTACATCGGTGCGATCGGCTCGCGGCGCAACAGCCAACTGCGCCGCGAACGCCTGATCGAGCATTTTGCTGAAACCGAGGCGTCGCTGGAGCGCCTGCACGGGCCGATCGGCCTCTACATTGGCAGCAAGACGCCTGCGGAAATCGCCGTTAGCGTGATGGCCGAGATTCTTGCGGCGAAGAATGGCGCCAGCCTGCCGAAAGCGTTTTCAATTGCCAGGGCCAAAGCGCTCGCAGAATGAGCCGCGCGGCTACTCTGTGTCGGCGTTGTCGGCCGGCAACGAAACGACGTGGTTTATCAGGTGACGATTCCGGCTATTGATGAGTTGTCTGCACAAACCAGCTCACTGTGTTCTTCGACAGGTCATAGAACCCCTCCCGGCAAGAAGGGTCTGCTCTGGTATGCCCTCTCAGGAATACGTCCCATGTCCGCGCAACGCAACCTTGTCATTCTCGCTCGGGGAGGCTACGCCGCCCGGGGAATGCTGTATTTGATCATCGGCATCTTTGCGTTGCTGGCAGCCCAGGATTCAACCAGGCCAAAGGACAGTCACAAGAGTCTGGAAGCGTTGCTGGGCCAGCCATTCGGCTATTTTCTGGTTGGACTTGTCGTGGCGGGGCTGCTCGCATTTGCCGCCTGGCGTGTCCTGCAGGCAACGCGTGATGTCGACCATCACGGCACAAAATTCAAAGGGCTGGTGATTCGCACAGGGCTGTTGGTGGGCGGCTTGGTCAACGGTGCTCTGGCGTTCTTTGCATTGGGTCTACTCATCAGCGGGATTAAAAGCTCGGGCGATTCCGCAGGACAGACCAAAGACTGGCTGGCGCATCTTCTGTCCTGGGAACACTCGAACTGGCTGGTGTACCTGATCGCCCTCATTCCGCTTGGGGTCGGCATTGCTCACATCTTCAAGGGCTGGAAAGCGACGTTCGAGAAGTATTTCGAGGCCGACGAGGATGTCATGCGCTACGTCCGCCCGGTCTCGCGGTTTGGTCTGATAGCGCGCGGCGTGGTTTTTATCGAGATTGCATTGCTGCTGGCGGTCAGCGGTTCCACCTATCAAGCCATGGATCCACCGGGGATGAAGGAAGCGCTCGATGCGCTGCAGAATCTACCCGCTGGCTGGCTGATTTTGATGGTGATGGCCTTGGGGCTGATTGCCTTCTCGGTCTACAGTCTGGCGGAAGCTTTCTGGCGCAAGATCAATATGGATGTGCCGGGCGTAGCGAGAACGTAGGGTATAACCCTTGGCGATGATCACCCCGGAAAAGTCCAGACGCCGATTGCCAGACTATTGACCGAACCTTTCCCGCGAAAACAGCGTCCGAGCTAAGGCGTTATCGCTTACCGCTCACCACGAGGTTTCCGTTTGAAAGCTGCCATCGTCAGAAAATACCGTTTGATCATCAAGACTCTGGGCTATGTCGGCTGGGCGTTGTTCTGGCTGCTGCTCTGGGACATCGCCGTCACCGTCGATTTCATGTTGTTCCTCAACGCCAAGCTGAATCTGCCATTGATGCCACTGACGTTATTGGGTTCGGCATTGATCGTGCTGATCAGTTTTCGCAACAGCAGCGCTTACAACCGCTGGTGGGAAGCACGCACGTTGTGGGGTTCGATGATCAACAATTCGCGCAGCTTCGCCCGCCAGGTGCTGACGTTGCTGGATGATCCCGATGGCGAGGTCAATCCGGTCAAGTCGACCCTGTTGCGCCGCCATGTCGCCTATGTGAACTGCCTCGCGGCGCATCTGCAAGGCCAGCCTTGTCCCGAGGAAGTCCGCGCCTTCATTCCCGCCGAAGAATTCGCCCGCAGTGGCACGACCAATAACTTTGCCAACGATATCCTCACCGGATCAGCGACTTTGCTCGCGCGGGAATACAAGGCCGGGCGTCTGGACAGCATTCGCCTGGCGCGGCTTGAGTCGACATTGGTGGATTTGTCCAACAGTCAGGGCGGTATGGAACGGATTGCCAATACGCCGCTGCCCTACCCTTATGTGTATTTTCCACGGCTGTTTATTTCGCTGTTTTGCCTGATCGTCCCGGTCGGTCTGGTGGAATCGTTGGGCTGGTTCACGCCGCTGGCTTCGACCGTGGTGGGTTTTATGCTGCTGGCCATCGAACGTATCGGCACCGATCTGCAAAGCCCGTTTCGCCACAGCGAGCACCAGATTCAGATGGAAGCCCTGTGCGAAACCATCGAGAAAAACCTGCAGTCGATGCAGCGTGATTCTTTGGGTGACGTGCGCAGGCTTGAAGAGAACGCTTGAGGTGCAGCAATCGGTAACCGTCAGGACGTCTGACGGTTTCCAAATCAATCAGAACGCCGCACAACATCGCTTGTGATCGCACCGCGCTCACACATCTCCCGGAGCGCTCACTGTCATCCCCCTCTGCTTCCCGCTCCTCGCGGTCTCACATTTTGCGATGTGAGGTTTTCGCATCTGCATAAAAAAGATTGCCGATTCATTGTCAGGTGATTTTTTTCAGCCTATCTTCAATAAAACCTATACAAAGCACTTCATTGCGTACAACTCTTTCGCTATGGATTGGCCTCACGCACAGCACTGCCGCGAGCACCTTGAATGAACCCACTATTAGCCAGCCATTACCGTGAAATTCTCGTCGGCGTCGGTGAAAACCCCGAGCGCGAAGGACTGTTGGACACACCCAAGCGCGCCGCCAAAGCGATGCAGTACCTGTGCAACGGCTACACCATGAGCCTGGAAGACGTCACCAACGGTGCCTTGTTCGAGTCGCAGAGCGATGAAATGGTGATCGTCAGCGACATCGAGCTGTATTCCTTGTGCGAGCACCACATGCTGCCCTTTATCGGCAAGGCACATGTCGCGTACATCCCCACCGGCCGGGTCCTGGGGCTGTCGAAGGTCGCGCGGGTGGTAGACATGTTCGCGCGTCGCCTGCAGATCCAGGAAAACCTTACACGGCAGATTGCCGACGCCATCCAGCAGATCACCGATGCCGCCGGTGTGGCGGTGGTCATTGAAGCGCGGCACATGTGCATGATGATGCGCGGCGTTGAGAAGCAGAATTCGGTCATGACCTCCTCCGTGATGCTGGGGGCTTTCCGGGATAGTTCGACGACACGGCAGGAGTTCCTGCAACTGATCGGACGTCGATAAAGCTATACAGGGGACAGTCACTGTACAAGCCGATAGTTCGAATCTCACCCTCTTCACTTGTGTGTTTCAGGGAGTTAGGCGATGACCCGATTTCTGCTGTTACTGGCACTGGTCCTCAGCGTTGCAAGCTGCGGCAGCGTAGATGTTGCCCGTTATGCCGAGCAACAACCGGCCCTGGACCTGCAGCGTTTTTTCAGCCAGCCCGTCAAAGCCTGGGGGATGTTTCAGAAGCGCAACGGTGAGGTGGCCAAGCGTTTTGAGGTCAACATCGTCAGCCGGCGTGAGGGCAACAACCTGATTCTCGACGAGCGCTTCCTGTACAGCGACGGCACCCGCCAACGTCGCGTCTGGACTCTCACGCCCGAAGGCCAGGGGCGTTGGAGCGGTCGCGCGGCTGACGTGGTGGGTGTCGCCGAGGGCCAGGTCGCGGGCAACACGTTGCACTGGCGTTATCGCCTGAATCTGCCGGTCGATGACTCGACTTACGAAATGAGCATGGACGACTGGATGTACTTGATGGACGAGGACACCTTGATCAACCGTACCAGCATGTCCAAATTCGGCGTAGAGGTCGGACAGGTGACATTGTTCTTCCGTCGCCAGGGTGCCGGAGTCAGCGAATGAACCGCGCATTGACCCTGGCCTCGCTCGGCGACGGTTATCGCGCGCTGGTGATCGGCGCCAGTGGCGCCCTCGGCACAGCCTTTTGCCAACTGCTGAAACAGGATCCGCGCTGTGCCGACGTTCGTGCGCTGGGGCGCCGTACCCTCCCCGCGCTCGACCTTGAACGGCCCGAAACGATTGCCAGTGCCGCCTCCGAACTGGCAGGCGAAGCGCCGTATCAACTGATCATCCACGCGGCCGGTCTGCTCCATCGCGAAGGGATCAAACCGGAAAAAAGCTTCAGCGCAATCGAGCCGGAGGCGCTGCAAACCGTGTTTCAAGTGAACACGCTGGGACCGGCATTGGTGTTGCGTCATTTCCTGCCACTGCTCGATCCTCGGGGAGCGATGGCGATGCTTTCGGCCAAGGTCGGGAGCATTGGCGACAACCGTTTGGGCGGCTGGTACGCCTACCGCGCCTCCAAGGCTGCGTTGAACATGCTGATCAAGACCGCCGCCATCGAACTGGCACGCACGCGCCCGCAGAGTCGCTTGCTCAGTCTGCACCCGGGCACGGTGGTGTCGGGGTTGTCGCAACCTTTTCGCGGCGCCTCCAGCGCCCGTCCGGCAGACGTTGCCGCTGAACAGTTACTGACCTTGATAGACCAGTTGACGTCGGCCGACAGCGGCCATTTCTTTGCCTACGATGGAGAACGCCTACCCTGGTAGGCAAGGAGTGAAGCATGAACCTGCAAGCCCTCACCGAACGTGCGGCCAACAGTGAAATACGTGAACTGGAGCTGCTGTCACTCGAAGGTGGTTTTTATCTGGCGCGGATCCGTCTGGATCACGGCCAGTTCACCCTGCTGGATGACGCAGCCAAGCCGATGCACCTGCGCTCGATCACCCACCTGCGTGACTTGCTGCAGACCGTGCCGGCCTTTCCCTGCGTGCTGGTGCAGCAATGCGTGCACGACGAAATGTGCGGGCGCGATACAGGGCCTGTCGAAGAGCTGCGCATTCCCTTTTCGCTCACTACGCCCGTATGAGTCGAACCACGCACATCAACTGGTAACGAGCGGGGGCCGCCCCATTTGTCGCGTACCCGCTAAGCTGGTGTTACGGCCGTGCGTCAGTTGAACGTTGTTGGCTGAGTGAAAACAGCAAAATAGAAATGCTGTCATAACCATGATTTTTTCTGACAAAACGGCGTCTTTTGCAGGTTTTCAAAAGCTCTGTTGAAGCCTGTCAGAGCGCCATTTGCGGCCCAAGCGGATTATCAAAAATCCAATAACGCTTTATTACTGAATTAGTGATTTAACTAGGTAGTTACCTAACTATATAATGCGTTCCTCATTTCAACGGGACACTCAACGTGAAGCAGAGTCAACGCCTCTCGGGCATATCAAAATTCATTCTGATCGGGCTGGGCATCGTCATCGCCCTGCTCGGCTTGGCGCTCGCTGCTGGCGGCGTGAAGTTGGTCAGCCTGGGAGGCTCTTGGTACTTCCTGGTGGGTGGCTTGGTCATGGCCGTTTCCGGTCTGCTGATCGCGCGCTTCAAGCTGGCCGGCGCGTGGTTGTTCGCCGCGTTCCTGGTGGGCACCGCGATCTGGGCGGTGAGCGATGCCGGGCTGGTGTTCTGGCCGGTGTTCTCGCGCCTGTTCATGTTCAGTGTGATCGGCTTGGTCGTGGCGCTGGTTTATCCGCAGCTCAAGCGTGCCAACGGTGGCGTTGCTGGTCGCGGCGCTTACGCCGTGGCTGCGGTGCTCGCGGTCGGCGTGGTTGTGGCGGCCGGCAATATGTTTGTCGCCCATCCAACCGTGGCGGCAACCGGCACTGGCCCGGGCCTGACCCCGGTCGAGCCGGACAAGGCGCAAAAGGACTGGGCTCACTACGGGAATACCGAAGGTGGCAGCCGCTTCGCTGCGCTGGACCAGATCAACCGCAACAACGTCGACAAGCTGAAAGTGGCGTGGACCTATCACACCGGTGACGTCGCCGAGAGCGATGGCAACGGTGCTGAAGATCAGCTGACCCCGCTGCAGGTTGGCAACAAGGTGTTCATCTGCACCCCGCACAACAACCTGATCGCCCTCGATGCCGACACCGGTAAAGAGCTGTGGAAGAACGCGATCAACGCTCAGTCGAAAGTCTGGCAGCGCTGCCGTGGCATGGCCTATTTCGACGCCACCAAAGCGATTGCTCAGCCGAGCAACTCGTCGATCAT
Source organism: Pseudomonas sp. SCA2728.1_7 (assembly GCF_018138145.1). Classification (NCBI taxonomy): domain Bacteria; kingdom Pseudomonadati; phylum Pseudomonadota; class Gammaproteobacteria; order Pseudomonadales; family Pseudomonadaceae; genus Pseudomonas; species Pseudomonas sp. SCA2728.1_7. The sequence continues at coordinate 847,065 of NZ_CP073104.1, forward strand.
CGAAGCCAAGCCTGCGCCGGCCGCCAATTGCCAGCGTCGTCTGCTGACCAACACCATCGATGCGCGCCTGATCGCGGTCGATGCGGACACCGGCGAGTTCTGCCAGGGTTTCGGCAACAACGGCCAGGTTGATCTGAAGGCTGGTTTGGGTAATGTCCCGGACAGCTACTATCAGCTGTCCTCCGCTCCGCTGATGGCCGGCACCACCGTGGTGGTTGGCGGTCGCGTGGCTGACAACGTGCAGACCGACATGCCAGGCGGCGTGATCCGTGGTTTCGACGTGATGACCGGCGCCATGCGCTGGGCGTTCGACCCGGGCAACCCGCAGGATAAAAACGCGCCGGCCGAAGGCAGCACTTATGTGCGCAGCACGCCGAACAGCTGGGCACCGATGTCCTATGATCCGGCGACCAACACCGTGTTCCTGCCGATGGGCAGCTCGTCGACCGACATCTATGGTGTCGAGCGCAGCAAACTCGATCACACCTACGGTGCTTCGATCCTCGCGCTGGACGCCACCAGCGGTGACGAGCGCTGGGTATTCCAGACCGTGCACAACGATCTCTGGGACTTCGACCTGCCGATGCAGCCGAGCCTGATCGACTTCACCAAGGACGGCAAAAGCATTCCGGCGCTGGTCATCGGCACCAAGGCCGGGCAGATCTACGTGCTCGACCGTGCCACCGGCAAACCGCTGACCGAGGTTAAAGAAGTCCCGGTGAAAGCGGCGAACATCCCCAACGAACCGTACTCCCCGACTCAGCCGAAATCGGTGGGCATGCCAGAAATCGGTGCTCAGCACCTGACTGAATCGGACATGTGGGGCGCTACTCCATACGATCAGTTGCTCTGCCGCATCGACTTCAAAGGCATGCGCTACGACGGCCTGTACACCGCGCCGGGCATGGACAAATCGCTGAGCTTCCCGGGTTCGCTGGGTGGCATGAACTGGGGCAGCATTTCCACTGACCCAGTGCACGGCTTCATCTTCGTTAACGACATGCGCCTGGGTCTGTGGATTCAGATGATCCCGTCGCAGAACAAAGGCCAGGCCGCTGGCGGTGGCGAAGCGCTGAACACTGGCATGGGCGCCGTGCCGCTGAAAGGCACGCCGTACGCCGTGAACAAAAACCGCTTCCTGTCGGTAGCCGGCATTCCTTGCCAGGCACCACCGTTCGGCACGCTGACGGCGATCGACATGAAGACCCAGAAAATCGCCTGGCAGGTTCCGGTCGGTACTGTTGAAGACACCGGTCCACTGGGCATCCGCATGCACCTGCCGATCAAGATCGGCCTGCCAACCCTCGGCGGCACGCTGTCGACCCAAGGTGGTTTGATCTTCATCGCCGGCACTCAGGACTTCTACCTGCGCGCCTTCAACAGCGGCAACGGTGAAGAAGTCTGGAAAGCACGCCTGCCTGTCGGCAGCCAGGGCGGCCCGATGACCTATGTTTCGCCGAAAACCGGCAAGCAGTACATCGTCATCACCGCCGGCGGCGCGCGTCAGTCGACCGATCGCGGCGACTACGTGATGGCTTACGCCCTGCCGTAAATCACGGTGTCCACGTAAAGCGCGGCACCTTCGGGTGCCGCGCTGCTTTCCCCCTTATTGCTCATGTTTTCTGCAGGAAGATTTACATGCTATCGGCTGTTGGTTTTTCCCGTTCCGACCTGTTCAAAGGCCTGTTGCTGGGCGTCGCGTGCACCACCACCCTCCCCGCGCTGGCCGACAACGATTCCGATCTGTTGACCCGCAGCACCCTCACCGGTGACTGGGGTGGCTTGCGTCACCAGATGGATGAACAAGGCATCAAGTTCACCGGCGATTACAGCGGTGAAATGGCCTACAACGCCGACGGCGGCCTGCATCGCTCGGCGCGCTACTCGCAGAACATCAAGCTCGGTGTGCAGTTCGATCTGAGCAAACTGTACGGCGTCGACAATGCCGGCAAGGTTCAGTTGACCATCAACGACCGTCGCGGCAACAGCGCTTCGGAAGATCTGGTCGGAAACCGTCTGCCGATTCAGGAAAACTACGGCGGCCTGTACACGCGCCTGACCGAACTGAGTTACGAGCGCAGCCTGTTTACCCCGGCGCTCAACGTGAAGCTCGGTTACATGGCCATGGGTAATGACCTCGGCGGCCTCGACAGCGGCATTCTGTGCAACTTCATGAACGCCGGTTTCTGCGGTCACCCGCTGAACATGTCCGGCGGCAGTGGCTGGACCAACTACCCCAACGCCCACCTCGGTGTGCGGGTGAAATACGACCTGTCGCCGTCCTGGCAACTGCGCGTGGCCGCGTTCAACGTCGACCCGCAAAGCAACGGCAACTCCAGCCGTGCCTGGCACCTTGGCCCGAAACACACCACCGGCACCGTGGTGCCGATCGAGTTGGTCTACAAACACGCGGGCGCCCTGCCAGGCGAATACAAACTCGGCTATTACTACGACAGCTCCGATGTAAAACGCATCGGCAGCGATAAAGAAGTGTCCGGTCGCGGCGGTCATTACCTGCTGATCGATCAGGCCGTCTGGAACTCGCCAACGTCCGAAGGCCGCAGCCTGCACGCGTTCGGTCAGTACTCGGCCGCCAGTGAAGCGGCTTCGCCGTTCAGCAAGTGGTACGGTACCGGCGTGGTTTTGTACAAACCGTTCGAAGGTCGCCCGCGAGACACCGTCGCGCTGGGCTACGGTCGCGCCGTGCCGAACCCGCGCAGCCGCGACGTGCTGCAGGACGCCACATTGAACAACGGCACGGCATTCCCGAACCTGGACAGCGCCGAGCAATTGATCGAACTCGGTTATGGCTATCAAGCCACGCCTTGGCTGACCCTGCGCCCGAATGTGCAGTACATCATCGAGCCGGGCGCGTTCTCCGGGCAGGACATCGACAATGCGCTGGTGTTTGGATTGCAGGTGAAAGCTGCACTCTGAGGCCCCGAATAGCAGGCAATAAAAAACCCGGTTTGAATGCCGGGTTTTTTATTGTCTTCAAGATCACTTTTTCTTTTTAGCCGGCTTGTCAGCCTTCTTCGAATCCTTGGCCTTCTCAGGCTTGCTGTCCGCTTTTTTGGCAGACTTCTTCGGCTCGGCATCTTTTTTCTTGTCTTTCTTGTCCTTGTCGGAGGACTTGGAAAGCGCCGAAGCTGCCGCTGATTTCTTCGCAGGTGATGACTTTTTGTCTTTCAGATCCTTGCTGGCTTTCGAAGCGTCACCTTTGTCTTTGCTTTTCTTTTCGTCTTTAGCCACGTTGACCACCTCTCGGAGTGTGCCGTGATTGACACAGCGCCTGTGCGATTGACCACAAGCTAATCATTAGGCGAGCAGGTTCCGAGGCCGTTCAGATTATTTTCAGGCGTTCGAAAAAAGCCAAATAAAGGCAGCGCCGGCTATTGTCAGCGCCACCGTTTAACAATGGCCCGCTAATCAGGCTTTGTTGCCAGCCTTTTTCTTACAATAAATCAAGAAGTTAGTAATTGAAGAGACCTGCATGGGTCGGCAGCTAGTATTGCACCACACAAAAACAAGATCCCAATCCCATGCAGGCCATCCGATTCTTACACAGCGCGCTCGCCCAAGCACTTCCCGCTGTCCATTCTCGTCGTCTGAAAACATTGATGTGTTGTGTCAGCGCATTACTCCAAGGACGTCGGCTCATTCTGACGGGGCTTGGTCGATTCATGTCAGGCAAGGCCTGCCCCAAACACACCATCAAACGAGTCGATCTGTTGCTGGGTAATCGGCATCTGCAAACCGAGCGTTCGCTGTTTTGGAGCTGATGCAGGTTTTCGCCGGCCATGGATCAAAGCCGTCGAGGCGCAAGGCTGGTATTACGTGGGTCGAGTGCGTAACCGGGATCTCTACCGCAACGACGCACAAATTTGGCTGCCGGTTAAAAACCTCTACGCCTTGGCGTCGTCCGCACCAAAATCACTGGGTCGGATCGAGATGACCCAAAGCGCTCCGCACTTCATCCATTTGTACTGCATCAGGCATTCTGCAAAGGGTCGCAAGCATCAGCGTGTCACCGGTTCAATCGCCAAAAACAAACTCAGCAGGCAATCGGCCAATCGTGAGCGAGAGCCTTGGTTATTGGCCAGCAACTTACCGGAGGATCAATGGAATCCATCGAGAATCGTGGCCATTTACAAGCAGCGTATGCAGATAGAGGAAGGCTTCAGGGATGTAAAAAGCGAGCACTTTGGCGTTGGCGTGACTCGCCATCGGAGTCACTGTCCACGCCGAATCGAAGTGCTTTTACTGATCTCGGCTTTGGCCAATCACATCATTTTTTTCACGGGGTTGCAGGCCCGCGAAGCGGGTCATGAACATCGTTTTCAAAGCAATAGTCTTTAACGCCGACGGGTGTTGTCGCTGTGGCGACTGGGCTTGGAATACTGGCGCAGTGGACGCGGCTCAAACTCTCGAAAAACCTTGGAGAGACTTGAGCGCGCCTTGCGAGCCGAGGTACATCAACAGGCGCAGGTGTTGGAGTAGTTTGTGGGGATCCCTCAGAATCTGGCCCCTTATTCCTTCTGTCCTTTTCTCGCTTTTCTCTCTTCTCTTGTCCCCTTATCGCAAAAAAGTATTAAAAACTGTCATTTATTACAGGTGATTCAATGCTGATAACAGCCTACTGTTTTATTGCGTAATCCGAGGAAGGGCAGTGAGACGGATATGCATTCCATTTGTTATTGTCAGTAAAATACTTCGGAGATTAGTGTGATGGAAAATAATGACGGAAAAAAAATTGCCGATAGTAAGATTGGTATTGGTAATGAGTTGACCGTATTTTTAAATAATGAAGGCATGAGGACGACGAAGGCACCAAGTTATAAGGGGACTCTTGAAGGGACCGATAGTTACGGATTGACAATCAAGGAAGTGGTCAACATGAAGCCAGTCTCAGTTTATGTAAAATATGACCATATAGCCTGTATATTCAACAAAGATGACATTGATAGAATTGAACTGCCTATTGTACCAGCTGGTAGAAGTTGTATAAATGACGATGACAACTTTAAACTGCCTCGTGATAACCTCGTTGATATCGGTATTCTTCCTAATGGAGGGCTTATTGATGACATTAAGAGTGAGCATTAAACTGCCTAATGAAGGGGTTGGCATCAGTATTGAATAGGTCATCAAAAAACGGAAGAAAGAGGGGATTTATTTAATCGACTTCTTTAATAACTCCCTCTCTTTCTGATCAACAGGAGGATAGATCCTGAGGGGCCCCCGATTTTTCTTACAGAATATCAAGAAGTTGGAATATTGAAGAGATCTGCATGAGTCGGCAACTTGATTTGCACCACACAAATACAAGAAACCGAACCCATGCAGGCCATCCAGAACGCTCGCTCAAGCACTGCCCTCTATCCATTCTCGCCGCCTGACATCACTGAGCCTTTGATCCTGGTCACTGGTCTCGAATTGACACTTAAGGCACAGCCTTTTTGCTAAGAGCATCGACTCCTCTGGCGGGGCGCTCATTTCCTGTTTATGAAAGCGTTCATGAGCGCGAGAGCTGCCCCAAGTACCAAAACCGCCTACTCAAATCTCTGGTCGAATTGCTACCTGATAACTGCGTCGCGATTCTGGTCACCGGTGCGGGTTTTCGACGACCGTGGATGAAGGCAGTGGCTGCGCAAGGCTGGTATTACGTCGCGCGGATAAGGAATAGCGACTTTATCAGCGCGATGAAACTGACTGGCAACCGGTGAAGAATTTGTATGCTTTGACCGCCGCCTCACCCAAGGCACTTGGCCGTGTCGAGATGACTCGAAGCGCCCAACACTTCATCGACTTGTACTGCGTACGGCACTGCGCCAAGCGCCGCAAACACCAACGCGTTACGGGTTCAATTGCAAAAAAACAAACTGAGTCGACAGTCCGCCAGACGCGAGCCTGAACCTTGGTTGCTTGCCAGCAACCTGGCTCAGGACGAGTGGAGTCCGGCAAAGATCGTGGCGGTTTATAAACGCCGTATGCAAATCGGGAGGGCTTCAGGGATGTGAAAAGTAAGCACTTGGGATTGGGTCTGAATCAACATCGAAGCCATTGCCTGCATCGTATTGAGATACTGCTGTTGATTGCCGCTCTCGCCCATTACCTGCTCTTTTTAACAGGACTTCAGGCTCGAAAAAGTAACCTTGAGCGGCGCTATCAAAGCAACAGTCTCAGAGAAAGACGCGTGCTCTCATTGTGGCGACAGGGCCTGGAGTCTTGGCGTAGATGCATAGCGTTCGGAGGCAGCGGAGATTGGGAAAGATTAGAGAAAGCTCTGCGCGATGAGCTGCGTCATCAGGCGCAGAGCCTGGAGTAGATTTGTGGGGGGGCCTTCAGGGTCTGTCTTTTAATCCCGCTCTACTGGCCAGTTTCAACGGTTCAACCTCTCGCTCCGGTTTCATAAAAATGGTCAACGCAATAGGCTCGTCCCTTGAGTACAGGTTGCTGGCAGTCCTTCGCCAGACAAGCAGATGTATCCAGACCGCCATGATTCTCGACGATGCGTAGCTTGATCAAGGATTCCATATCAGCTGATTCCCAGCCCTCGGGCGAGTCCAGCTTGCGCGCGTACAGCGGTTGATATTTATCCCACTCATCGGTTCGCCAAAGCTGCCCACACCCGGGGCATTGCAATAGTTTGACCCAGTCCGCCGTTGCAAGGCAGCGCATTCCTGCGACAAACGCCGTGTACTTCTGACCAATCTCTACCAGGTCGCCCTTGGCGTTGCAGCTACATTGCATTTTCCTACTCCGAATCTTCTTGCTTCTACTCATTTCAAGGTGAGGGCCTGCTGCTGGACGAAGGCAGTCGTTCGTGACGAGTGTCCATCGACCATAAGCAGTTCTTGGTGGGGAGCAATAATTGTCTGAGGCAAAGATTCAATTGGCGACGTCAGCGGGGCCCGGAAGGAGTTCATAGGCCAACCCGGCCTCATAAAAGCAAGCTCGCCACTCTAGAAAACCAGGACGGTCCTCGCACAGAAGGCGAACGATCTGCCCATCCTCTGCGATACAGACTTCTTCCACCCAAGCGATATCTCCCGGTGCCGCCTCCCGAGAGTTAATCCAATCAGTTAAAACTACTTTTGCTTGATCAGCGCTGATTAGTTTTATGAGATCGCCTTTACAAAGTGCCATGTCCTTTCGCCTGGATTCTTACTGATAACAAGTACATGAGCCTATCGGTTTTTTAGGACAAGGTCTTTTTTCGGTCCGAAGGCTTCCTTTGGGCTATGTCCGCTTGTGGCCCGCATTAGACGTTCGCCAATAGCGGTCTACTGCCCATCGCAGCCTTTCACAAGCTGCAAGGCGCGATCAAAGTCGAACAGTTCCACCTGCGCCGCGACGAGTGTCAGACGGTCTGCCAACGCTCGATCGAGTGGCCTGTTGCGCAGTGCCGCCAGCACGTCCAAAGCCGCCGTATCACCTTCGTCCAAAAGAACAATAAGCCTGTTCAGTTGCTCGCTGATGGCCGAGTCGTCCAGCCGGTCACCATCCGTGGAGGCCGTTGTGTCCGCTTTAAGGTCGGCCAGAGCCGCCAGGGTCGGGCGCAAGCACTGTTCGACCTGCGTCGCTAGCGCTTGCACTAGCGTCGCCGGTTCGCCGTTCTGGCAGGCCTGTTCCAGCAAAGCGCAAGCCTGCGCCACGGCTTTGGCGCCGAGGTTGCCGGCGGTACCGCGCAAACTGTGCGCCAGCCGCCCGGCGGCAGCAGGATCCGGATCGATCCGTGCGGACTGGAATTGCTCGGCAAAGTCCGTCTGCGTATCGCGAAACTTGCAGAGCAGACGTAAGTAGAGATCCCGCCGGCCCATGCAGGTGGCGAGACCCGCAGCCAAATCAATGCCCTCAAGACGCTCTGGCAAGCCATCGGCGAAACCTGCGTTCAGCGGTGTTTGAGCGGCTCTTGGTTTGATCCACTTTGCCATTGTCGCGAACATGGTTTCGACATTCAGTGGCTTGGAAATATGGTCGTTCATGCCGCATTCGAGCGCGCGCTCGCGGTCACCGTCCATGGCATTGGCGGTCATGGCGATCACCGGAAGCGTGCTGAAGCGCGGTTGCTGGCGAATTTGCCGGGTGGCCGTGTAGCCATCCATCACCGGCATCTGGCAATCCATCAGCACGCCATCGAAGTCGCCATCCTCGCCGAGAATATCCAAGGCCTCCTGGCCGTGCGTGGCGAGTCGCAAGCGTATTCCGACGCTCCCCAGCAGCTCGCTGGCCAGCTCCTGATTCAACTCGTTATCTTCGACCAGAAGCAGCCGCGCGCCATTGAGACTGGCGACGGTACTGGCATTGTGTTGGGAGCGTTCGCCAGCCCGAGTGTCGCTGTGCGTGTCTCTGCCCAGCACGACACCGATGGCTTCGAGCAACGATGACGGCGTGACGGGTTTGGTCAGTACCACCGGCAGCTGGATGCCTTGGCGTTCGGCTTCTTCGCGGGCTTCTTCGCGGCCAAAAGCCGTCACCATGATGACCGATGGCGTGCGCAGCAGACTGGCGGAATGCATTCTGCTCACGGTTTCCATGCCATCCATGCCGGGCATTCGCCAGTCCATCAAGACCAGATCGTAAGGCAGGACCTTGTGCTCGGCGTCGGCCAACATGCGCAGCGCCAGACTACCGTTCTGCGCGACGTCCACTTCCAGGCCAAAGCTGCGTGCCATGCCCGAGAGAATTTCACGGGCACTGGTGTTGTCATCCACGACAAGTACGCGCATGCCCAACAGCTCGCCAGCCTTGAACATGCGACGCGGCAGAACATTTTGCTGTACGCCGAGTTGTACCTGGAAGTGGAACGTGGAGCCGACTCCCGGCTCGCTCTCGACCCAGATTCGGCCGGCCATCAGCTCCACCAGTTTCTTGGAAATAGATAATCCCAAACCGGTGCCGCCATATTTGCGGGTGATCGAAGTGTCCGCCTGACTGAACGACTGGAACAGGCGTGAACACTGCTCGACGGTCATGCCGATGCCGGTGTCGCGCACCCAGAAATGCAGCTCCACGCTGTCGGTGTACGCGCCCACTTGTTCCAGACCGACCACGATCTCGCCGTGTTCGGTGAACTTGGCCGCGTTGTTGCCGAGGTTGATCAGCACCTGCCCCAGCCGCAAGGGATCGCCCAGCAGTGCCGTGGGCAAGTCGGGCGGGATCTGGAACAACAACTCGAGGCCCTTGTCCTCGGTCTTCAGGCCAATCATGGCAGCGAAGCTGTCGAGTACGTCTTCGAGGCGGAACGGCACCTGTTCGAGGCTCATCCGGCCGGCCTCGATCTTGGAGAAGTCGAGGATGTCGTTGATGATCCCCAGCAGGTTCTCCGCCGAGCGGTGGACCTTTTCAATGTAGTTGCGCTGGCGTTTGTCCAGTTCGGTACGCAGCGCCAGGTGGCTCATACCGATGATGGCGTTCATCGGCGTACGGATTTCATGGCTCATGTTGGCGAGGAACTCACTCTTGGCCTGCGTGGCTTCTTCGGCCGCAGCCCTTGCCTCTGCCAATGCGGTGACGTCGATGTTGATGCCGGTTGCGCGCAATGGTTTGCCGTCAGGCGTGCGTGAGAAGCGGTTCAGCGACCGCAGCGTGCGCACCCTTCCATCGTTTTTGCGGACGATCCGGAAGTCGAACTCGACGCGGTCATTGCCACTCTGGATGGCGCTCTCGAAGGCGCTGCTGACGCGTGCCACGTCCTCGGGATGCATCAGCGCCTGCCAGTGCGCCAACGTGCCACCGAATCCGCCAGGCTCAAGTCCGAACAGGGTTTCGAGCTGAGGCGTCCAATAATTTGTGCCGCTGACCAGATCGACGTCGAACAGCCCGATGTCACCGGCCTCTTGTGCCAGGTTCAGGCGATCGCTGGCGGTTCGCAGCCGGGCTTCCATCGCGCGGCGTTCACTCACGTCGCGCACCGAGGCACACACGCAGACACCACGCCCCTCCAGACGCGGTAGATGAGAAAGGCCGATTTCCACGGAGAACAGACTGCCGTCTTTGCGTACCCCGCTCAGATCGTCAAGGTCGCCGCCCATCTGCCGGGTTCCGCCGCTGGCAATGAAGCCATCGCGTAACTTGACATGGCGCTCGCGGGCAGCCTGCGGTACCAGACGTTCGATGCTGGCGCCAATCAGCTCGCCGGGGGCGTAGCCAAACAAGGTGTCCATTTGCGGGTTGGTCATCAGAATACGGCCGTCGGCCCCCAGCACCAGCATGCCGTCCGGTGCTGCCTCGATGATGCCGCGGTACCAGGCCTCGGTGGCGCGCAGTGCGGCCTGCTGGGCCTCCAGCTCTCTGGCCTGGTGTTCCAGCTGCAAGGTTTGCGCGCCCATTTCGTCAGCCTGGCGTCGAGTTTCCTGCAGCAGCGCCTGGGCTGCCTCGCTGCGTTCCATAATGGCCATCGCACCGGCCAGCCTGGGCAGGACTTCTTGCAAGAGCAACACCTCGTTCTCCTCCAGCGAGCGAAAGCCTGCCATTTCCACAACGCCGAGCAGGCGCTCGCCACGCAGCACCGGCTGCACCATCAGGTGGCTGGCGGCAGCTGCGCCCAACTGCGCGCGCACATGCCAGAACGATTCGGGCAGATCCTCAAGCTGACGGGGTTGGCGATCCAGAGCGCACTGGCCAAGCAAACCCTCACCGAGTTCAAGCTCGGCGGGCAACGGGTGCTCACTGTCCACCGCATAACCGCCGACCAGTCGCAGGCGTGATGCGCCTTCATAGAGCACGTAAAGCGCCCCCTGGCACATGCCCAACTGTGGCGCGATACGGCTGAAAAAAGCCTGGGCCAATTGTTGCGGTGTCTCGGCCTGTTGCAGATCGACTTGCAGGAGCGAGGCGTGAGCTTTCACCCAGCGCTGCCGTTCAAGTTGACAAGCCTCCACCTGCAGCGTGGCAATGGCGCGCGCCAGATCGCCGGTTTCATTGCGCAGGTCGGTGTGCGGGATCTGACCGTCCAGCTTGCCCGACGCCAACTCATCCACGGCCACGCGTACGCGGTTCAGCGGCACGCGAATGGAATAACTGACCAGCCAGGTCAACAGCAAGGCCAGCGTCGAACCACCCAACAGCAAGATGTACGTGATCGCAGTACTACGCTCTGCGTACTCAGCCAGGTTCTTCGCTGTATCGTGGATGTCGGTTTCCTTGTTTTTCTCGATCTGCGTAAGCAGCCCGTCGCCGCCCTGCTCCAACGCAAGAAAGTCCTTACTGTTGAGCAACATCAAGGCCTGCCCCAAGGAACCCTTGCCGGCGAACTCCAACGCTTCATCGCCATCTTTTTGCAGACGCTGCAATACCCGTTCGAATTCCAGCAGGCTGCTGATGCTGCTCTGTCGGCGCAGTGTTGGACGGACCTGCTCCAGCGCTTCATGGAGTCGCGCCTGGGCGACATCCATCTGGGCTCTGGCGCTGATACGGATGTCGGCGTTGTTGGTAGCGATTGCACGTTGCATGGCGAGCAACAGATGCGGCAACTGCACCCGAACCTCCTGCACATGCTGGATACCCACCAGATCCTGTTGGTACAACTGCTGCATTTCATTTCTGAGCGAATACTGGGTGCGCAGGCTTTGCACGCCCAGTATCAGGATCAATATCAGCAGCGCGGCGAAGCCGATAATCAATTTGCTGCGCAGGGACAGGCGCTCGAGCATCTCGAACAGTCTGTTCATAAACGGCCTCTTTCAGCTGGATGTGCAAACGGATTCGCGGGGCTCAGGGACGGTCGGCAATCTGCTCAAGCAGAGCTACCTGCCTGGCCATGTCCTGGTCACTGTCGGCGAAGCGCTCGGCAATTTCGCGGAACTGCTCGGCATTGGCCAGAAACGCGTCACAGATGTCCGGATCAAAATGCGAGCCGCGGCCTTCGCGGATGATTTTCACCGCCTGTTCGTGGGGCATGCCGGGCTTGTACACGCGACGACTGATCAGCGCATCGTAGACATCCGCCACGGCCATCAATCGGGCGCTGATCGGGATGTCATCGGTGGCCACGCCTTGCGGGTAGCCACTGCCATCCCATTTTTCTTGATGGCCGTAGGCAATTTCCTTGGCCAGATGAAGGAAGTCGACGTTTATTCCCAACTGATCCTCTGCGTGCTGGATGGCGTCGCGCCCCAAGGTGGTGTGGGTCTTCATGATCTCGAACTCTTCGGCGGTGAGCCGTCCCGGTTTGAGCAGGATGCGATCAGGAATGCCAATCTTGCCGATATCGTGCAGCGGCGCCGATTTGAAGAGCAGCTTGATCGTGTCCTCGTCGAGAAAGTCGCGGAAGCGCGGGTGATTGCACAACAGTTCAGCCAGACGCTTGATGTAGTGCTGGGTGCGGCGAATGTGGTTGCCGGTTTCGTTGTCACGGGTTTCGGCCAGCGAAGCCATGGCGTGGATCGTGACATCCTGGATGGCGATCACCTCGCGGGTACGCCGCTGCACTTCCTGCTCCAGAAAGTCGTTCTGATTGCGCAGGAAATCGGCAACGGCCTTGAGCTTGATCTGAGTCTCGACCCTGGCCATGAGCACCGGCGGGATGATCGGCTTGGTGATGTAATCCGCAGCGCCCAGGCTCAAGCCGCGAATCTCGTCCTCCGTAGCGGTCATCGAGGTCAGGAAAATGATCGGAATATGGCGAATGCGAGCGTCAAGCTTGAGCTGTTCGGCAACCTCATAACCGGACAGGCCGGGCATCATGATGTCCAGCAGGATCAGGTCGGGAAGCGGGTCGGCCTGTAGAAGGCGCAGGGCTTTTTCGCCGCTGTTGGCGGCCTTGACCCGATATTTGTCCTTGAGCAACTCGGCGATCAGCATCAGGTTATCGGGGGTATCGTCGACTACCAGAACGGTAGCTGATGGGTAAACGCCGTGAGTGCTATCCATGGTTGTTGGCTCCCTTGCCAGACAATTAAGTAGTCGGCGTGCTTGCACCAATCTCTTGCTGGCAAGCGTAGCTAGAAAAGCTGCAATCGCTAGGTGGAAATTGGTCGATAGCGACCCCTCTCGACGCTGGCGTCGACAATCACGTTGCGGCGGCGCCTGTCTCGCGTTTCAGACGCTCAAGGTCCCTATTGACCAGTAACTTATGGACCAAGCCCACCGGCAACATGTAGAGGCGCCCAAAGACGTTATGCGTTACGACAGACGATGTGATCGTGAACACCCGATCTGTTATCGAAAGACAAATCATGACATCCAGGTGCCGGTCTCTCACGCTCAGAACGAGCAAGTCGGGGGCGCTATGCTCCACCAGAAAAAAATCCAGCTTTTCGCCAGCCTGTACGGTTTCTCGCCGGGCACCGGAGAACCCGCCGATGCGCTCCACACCGAATAACGAAGAAATCGCATCCCTCGTTCGAAACGCCAGCCGCATGCACCGTCCCGGCTTGGCCCGCATGAAGTTCCAGGCATCAAGAGTGGTGATTTCAACAGGCAGCAGCAACGATCTGCTGTGATAGTAATCAAGATCGGGCAATGCACTCAGGGTGTGAGCAGGTGATGGGGTGGTCATACGTGATTCCTTTCAGTGATCCGCCTGCCCTTGCCGTACTGCCGGAGACCGGCACTTCGAGTTTCGGCAGAGAACCGATGGAATAATTGCACGGGTTACATCCTTCTTCTCACAGGCACTCTGCAAGCTCGCGTGAATTCATTACATTCAAGAAATTGCCCTCGCCCTCACAAATACCAGCGATATTCTCGCGCAGTGATTTCCTGCATGAATGCCAAATGATCCTGGCGCTTGTTCTCGCAATACACATCGACAAACTCAGCACCCAGCCCCTCACGCAACGGCGGCTGATGCTGCATCGCGCGCACGGCCTCGAACATTTCCTTGGGGAAATCGATCCCGCTGCTGCGATCTTCATTCAGCGGCGCAATGGGCTCTTTGCCCGACTCCAGCCCGTGTTCAAGCCCCACCAGAATCGCCGCCAGCACCAGATACGGATTGGCGTCCGCGCCCGCCAAGCGATATTCAACCCGCAGGTTCTTCACGTCCGACTCTGGAATCCGCAGGCACGCATCGCGATCCTCAAAGCCCCAACTGGCTTTGGTCGCGGTGTTCACCGTACCGCCCAAGCGACGCATCGAGTTCTGGTTCGGGGCGAAGATCGGCATGCTGCGCGGCAGCAATTCCAGGCATCCGGCGACTGCATGGCGCAACGACTGCTGATCATTGGCGGCCAACAGATTATTTCCCTCAGCGTCATATAGGCTGACATGCACATGCATGCCACTGCCGGGATGCTGCAAGTACGGCTTGGCCATGAAACTGGCGCGATAGCCGTGTTTAAGCGCAACACCACGCGTGCTGCGGCAGAACAACGCCGCCCAATCCGCCGCACGTAAACCGTCGTCGAGATGGCCGAAGTTGATTTCAAACTGGCCGGGGCCGAGTTCTGCGGTGATCACCGTGGCGTCGATACCTTGCGCCCGGGTGGCTTCGACCATGTCATCCAGCACCGGCGCGAAACGTGAGAGCCGTTCGATGTGCAAGTTCGGTTGATCATCAGCATCGTCGGTCAGATCGTCGCGGGCAAATTGCGGCAGGCCGTCGCGCAGTTTTTTGTCGAACAGATAAAACTCCAGCTCGAACGCCACCACCGGGTGAATGCCTTTGCGCGCCAGGCGTTTTAGCACCTGCGCGAGGACTTCACGGGGTTCGAATTCGATCGGTTTTTCGGTGCCGTCCGAAGTGATCAGCATCTGCCCCAGCGGCTGCGCTTCCCAGGTCACCGGCTTCAGTGTGCCCGGCACCAGACGGCGCACGGCATCCGGGTCGCCGTCGTTGAAGCAGTAATCGCCAATCGGAAACAAACCACCCTGCACGCCCAGTAATACGCAGTTTTGCGGCAGTTTCAGTACGCTGCCGCCGGCGACTTTTTCGAGCATGTCGATTGGATAACGCTTGCCATAAAAGTGCCCCGGGATGTCCAGGCAAATCAGGTCGACATAACGCACCTCGGGGTAGCGTTGGCGAAAGGCACGCACTTCGGCGAGCAGGTCAGCGCAGACAGCGTCCATCGTGTTCATCCTTTGTTGTGATCAGGTGTAGACCCAGAGCACGCGGGTCAGCTGCTCGGTGAGGTTGCCGTAGCGGCAGCGGGTATGACTGTCGAATTGAAAGCTGTCGCCGGCCTTCAACGTCGTCGGTTCTTCGTCGTCGCCCAGCCAAAGCGTCAATTCGCCTTCGAGGACGTAACCGCCCTGCTCCGAGCTGTCGGTCAGATGGCGGTCGCCGCTGCTCGCACCGGCCTCGAGATGACTTTCGAGCATGGAGAACGAGGCGCGGATCTGCGGCGACACCAGAATGTCGGTGATGCCGTTGGCGAAATACAACGTGCGGCGCTCGTCCGGACGGGTCACCCAAGGCAATTCCTTGGGCTTGGGCAAACTGTAGAAATAGGTGGTCGGCACGCCGAAGGTTTCGCTGATCGCGGTCAGATCCGCCACCGTCGGCCGCGACAAACCGCGCTCGACCTGCGAGAGAAAACCCACCGAACGGCCGATCTTGTCGGCCAGTTCCTTCAGGGTCCACTTCTTGTGCTTGCGCAGGTCGTGGATAAGGATCGCCAGTGCGGCGATTTCTTCTTGCTTGTTCATGGTCGCCGATTCCGAAAAAAGTCTCATCAAATGCTGTCGCGCAGTCGATACCAGGCCTTGCCGATGGCCTCCAGCGGTGCAGCGAAATGTTTGCCGCCGGGGAAACGGCCATTGCTCAAGCCCTGATACAACGCCAGTTCATCCGCGTCGCCGAGAATCGCAGCGGACACCGCACGCGCGGCGGCCAATGTCGGCAGAACGCCGTGGCCCGAATAGCCTTGCAGCCAATAACGATTGCCCTCGCCGCCAACGTCCGGCGTGCGGTTGATCGTCAGGTCGATATGCCCGCCCCAGGCAAACTCGATGCCGACGCCTTTGAGCTGCGGGAACACCCGCTCAAGAAACGGCCGTGTCGCCGCCGCGATGTCCTTGGGCATGCCGCCCAGATAGGTGCAACCGCCGCCGAACAACAAACGGTTATCCGGCGTGCGCCGGAAGTAATCGAGGACGAACTGGTTGTCGGTCACGCAGACATTGCGCGGCAACAGCGCAGTGGCCTGCTCGGACGTCAGCGCTGCGGTGGCGACCTGGTAAGTGCCCACCGGCAGAATGCAGCTGGACAACTGCGGGTCGAGTTCATCGAGATAAGCGTTGCACGCCAGCACCAGCACATCGGCGCGCACTGAACCGCGCTCGGTGTTGACCCGGAATCCACCGCCCTGCTCCTGATAACTCAGCGCCTTGCTTTGTTCATGAATACGCCCGCCGGCTCGCTCGATGGCATCCGCCAGGCCCAGCGCCAGTTTCAGTGGATTGAGGTGCGCGCCCTCAGGGTCGTAGAGCCCGGCCTGATAGCGATCGGTGGCGACCCATTCCGGCAGTTGTTCCCGAGGAATGAACTGCAACACATCGTGGCCCCACTTGTGGCTGGCCTCGTGTTGCCATTCGCTTAGCAGGCTGACCCGGCGTGGCATCACCGAGGTCCACAGGTGCCCGGGGCGATAATCGATATCGAAGCCGTGACGATCCGGTAATTCACGCAATTCCCGAGCAGCCCAGCGCATACCGTCCCACAAGCGTTTCGCCCGCTCCTGACCCAGCGCAGCTTCCAGCGGTGGCATGTCGCACGACCAACCGAGAATGGCTTGCCCGCCATTGCGGCCCGACGCGGCCCACGCCACGCGACTGGCTTCCAGCACGATCACGCGTTTGCCCGCCAAGGCCAGACGCAGCGCCGTGTGCAGGCCACTGAAACCGGCGCCGATGATCACCACGTCGGCGTCAATTTCACCTTCCAGCGCCGGCCGATCACGCAGAATATCGGCGCAACTGTGGGCGTAATAGCTGTCGACGTGCTGGCTGGATTGCAGGAACATTCGCGCCCCCATGAAATTATCTTTTTATAATTTCATGAAAATCTACAGAATATATTTCACGCCGGCAAGCCAAGGTGCTCAGTCACGCAGCCAAGGCAGGTCTGCGCGCTGATAACGGTGAGCACGGAATATCGCGTTGTTTTCCCCCGGCAAATAACGTCGTGAGGCCGCATCGGGGTACGTGGCGAAGTGCGGATTGACGTACTCCCAGACCACTTCGCCAGTCGCAGTGACTTCGAACAAACGGCCGAAGTTGGCCTCGGTGATCAGCGTATTGCCGTTGTGCAAACGCTGCGCGCCGCCCATGAACGGGGTGAAAAACGCATACCCCGGGGTGTCCGCGTATTGCCATTCGATGTGTTGCGTCGACGGGTTGATTTCGAGAATGCGCGAGTGCGGCATGCTCACGTGCGGGCGGAAGATGCCGTTGTCGAACACCAGCACGTTGCCGTTTTCCAGCTCACTCGGGCAGTGCTGCTGCGCGACCAGATCGTGGCCCAATCGCCACAGCACTTCACCACTGCCGCGCTGCACGGCGATCACTGACGAAACACTGCGCAGGCTGAGGATCACCTTGCCGTCACGGCCGGGGGTGACCGCGTTGGTCATCGGCCAGTGGTGGCGTTCAAAGCATTCGTGCAGCGGATAGTCTTCAGGTCGCAGATGTTCCCAACTGCGCCATTCCCAAACCACATTGCCCTGACGATCGACCTCCTTGACCACGTCGGCATAAATCACCCCGCCCGGCGCCTCGCTGCCGGGAATACCGCCCACCACACGCTGGGCCAAATCGGCACTCAACGGCTCGGCGGTGGTGTACAGCAGGTTGCCGTTGTCCAGCCATTGCGCGTCGTGGTGGTGAAGCAGATCGGTGTGCTCCCAGACCACTTCGCCTTGCGGCGTCACTTCGCTGAACGCGCCGCCATGCCACACCGACCAGCCCGGAAAAAGATCCGGTGAATCCGGATGGTTGCCGTTGTAGCCAAGGTTGCCGTTGCGCAGGATCACCGCGTCGCGGCCGGGGCGCTGAGGCAGTTTCCAGCGATGAACGACCTCGCCATCAAGGTCGACGAGGAACACGTTGCCATCCGCCGTTTGTGGCGCGAACAGCGTGTAGCCGCCAGCGCTGCGCGCATGATCGACAGCGATCAGGCCGGTTTTGCGGCGCTTGAGTGTGGTGGTTTCGAGGTTGGGCATGGCTTTTCTCCGGGCGTGTGAAAACCTGCCGCGAGCAACGCGGCAAGGTGAACTGAAGGGTTATGGGTGGCTTGGCAGTAAAGGGTTGAAGCGATCGTCGAAGATCTGACCGACCTGCAGTGGTCGCGGAATCAGACGTTCGCTGGCAAACAGGTCGGCCAGATGCTGTTGCGAGGCGATGACCGAGGATTCGATCGGCACATAGCGAAGAGCTTGATGCGCGAGCATTTCTTGCACCAGCGCCACGGGGAGTCGTGTGGTTTGCGCGAAAACTTCGGCCCATTCTTCAGGGTGTGCCGTGGCCCAGGCTTGAGCGCGGGCCAGCCTGGCGAGCAAATCGCCCAACGGCCCTGTCCGCTGCGGATCATTCAGTGCCTGCAGACTGGCGACGGTGAAATTCAACCCGGTTTCCGGCCAGGCGCTGCCATCGACCAGAACCCGTGCACCGCGCGATGTCGCCTGGCCGACGAAGGGATACCACACCGCCCAGGCATCAAGCTTGCCGCTGGCAAACGCATTCTGTGCGTCCACCGGACTGACGTAGGCGATGTTCACATCCCGAGGCGTGAGGCCTGCTTTATGTAGCGCGGCCAACAACAAATAATGCCCGCTGCTGCCCTTGGCCACGGCCACCCGCTGACCTTTCAGATCGGCGACCTGCTGAACGCCGGAGCCTGCGGGAACCAGCAGCGCATTGTTGTTTTGTGCACCGCTCGCGACGCCGATGATGCGGATGTCGAAGCCACCGGCCTGCGCGAACACCGGCGGTGCATTGCCCACGACACCGGCATCGATCGCTCCGGCGCTCAACGCTTCGAGCATCGTAGTCCCGGCCAGAAACGGGTGCCAGGACAGCGCATAGGCAAGGTGTTGATCTTCGCCGGCGGCATGCAGCAATGCCTGGGTCAAACCGCTCTGATCGCCCAGTTTCAACGGCTCGGCAGTGGCCGACAGCGGCTGGCTGAGCAGCAACGCAACGCCGCACAGCAGCGCTTTTACAGGGTGTGCCAGCAGACGCTTGGCAGCAGGAAGTTTTACCGGCATTGTCGTGCGCTCATTTGTGCATTGATTTCAGTATGTCGAGGCCCGCCGTGTCGCTCCATGCCAAACACCCCTCCTTTGCTGCCATCACGGACGCCGCGCCGCTGCCTGCTCGCACTGTCGTGGTGTTGGCGTTCGATGACTTGCTGCTGCTCAATGCGGCCGGCCCGCTTGAGGTGTTTGCAGCCATACCGCGCGTGTTGGCTGCGCCCTACAGCGCAAGTCCGCCGTACCGCTTGCTGGTGGCATCGCCGCATGGCGGTCAGGTGATGTCCATTTCCGGCATCAGCGTGACCACCTGTTCGCTGGAACAGATCGATGCCATGGCCCCGGTGATCGACACGCTGATCGTCGCCGGTGGGCCGGGCATGGCCGCGCTTGAAGCTGACGAAGCCGCGTGCGCTTGGCTACGCCGCCGCTCGGTTGACATCCGTCGGCTGTGCTCGATCGGTACGGGTTCGTTTGCCTTGGCCGCAGCGGGCCTGCTCGATGGCCGCGAAGTGGTGACACACTGGAAATTCGCTGCCGAACTGCAGGCGCGCTACCCGGCAGTACGCTGCCAGACCGATGCGCTGTATCTGCACGATGGCAACCTCTGGACCTGCGGCGGCGCCACTGCCGGTATCGATCTGGCCCTTGGTCTGGTTGAACAAGACCTCGGTGCCGATGCGGCGCTGGCCCTGGCGCGGTACTTCACGGTGTTCATGTGGCGTGATGCCGAACAGCCGCAGCTCAGTGCCTCGCTCAATGCTCAATCCAAGGCCCTGCGCACCGACCCGGACGCGCGTCTGGCGCGGCTGCACGCATGGATCGCGGCGAACCTGAACGGAGACTTGCGCGTCGAGCGGCTGGCCGAACAATTCGGCATGAGCCCGCGCCATTTTGCCCGTGCCTATGTCGCCGCCACCGGAGAAACCCCGGCGCAAGCGGTGGAGAACCTGCGTCTGGAGACGGCGACTCGACTACTCAAGACCACCCGCGAGCCGATCAAGCGCATTGCCGAAACGGCGGGATTTGGCCGCGAGGAACGTATGCGCCGGGCCTTCCAGAAGCATTTGGGCATCAGTCCCCACGGCTACCGCAGTGAAATGAAAGCCGCTGCGACGGGAGCGGTGCAGCCGTTGGGCATTGCACTCGCCGGGCTGGCCCAATGACTCGCTGCGTGGATCATTGCTGCAGCGCATAGCGCCGGCAATGTTCCAGATAGACGCCTACAAGTGTTCAGCGAACTTCGTACAAGCTGTCCGCCCTAGAGTGGCAGTTCGACTCGCGCCAACAACCCTCCACCGTGGCGGTTGCTCAACGTCAACTCGCCACCCTGCTCGCGCGCAATCGCCCGTGCCGCCGACAGCCCGAGGCCCACACCGCCGGTGTCACGATTGCGCGAAGCCTCCAGACGAAAGAACGGATCGAACACTTGCTCCAGCGCTGCCTCGGGAATACCGGGGCCTTCGTCGCTGACCTCGATGCAGATCGAATACTCGTCACGCGTCAACGCAATGGCCGGACGCTGCGCATACTTCAGCGCATTTTCCAGCAGATTGACGATCACCCGCTTGATCCCCAGCGGCCGACCCTCGTACACCAGATGCGCAGGACCGGCAAAGTCGACATTGATCTGCTGATCACGGTAATCGTCGACGATGGTCTGCAGCAGCTCCGACAGATCAAATGCTGTGGTTTGCTCGCGGTGGGTGTCTTCGCGGAAGAACGCCAATGCAGCGTTGATCATTGACTGCATCTCTTCAACGTCGCGAATCAGTTTGCCCTGATGATCGAGGTCTTCCATGAACTCACTGCGCAAACGCATGCGTGTAAGCGGTGCACGCAGGTCGTGGGAAATTGACGCGAGCATGTGCGTGCGCTCGGCGATGAAATGCTGAATCTGCGCTTGCATGGTGTTGAAGGCGATGATCGCCTGGCGGATTTCGTCGGGGCCTTCAAGCTTGATCGGCGGTGCGCGCAGATCGGTGCCGAAACGTCTGGCGGCCCGCGTGAAACGCTGCAAGGGGTTGGCCAGTTGCCGGGTGGCGACCCAGGCGACGAGCAATGTGGCAATCAGTCCCAAGGCGATGACGATCGCGATACGCACGCCAAATTCCAGACCCCAACTGCGCTCCGGCGGAATAAATGACAACCAGCTGCCATCGACCAATTGCACGACGGCGGCGTAATGCGCCTGGGGACTGCCGTTCGGCCAATCGCCTGGGCTGAACACCTCGATTTTTCGATCATTGCCCAGCAGTTGCTGGAGCACCGGCACCCTGCTCGCTGGCAGGCGAAGGCCGTCATTGGGCAGATCGAAATCCGCACGCTGCGCTTGCCACGACACCTGCAGCATGGCGCTGCTCGCCGCCTCGGCCAGTTGCGGGCGCAGGTTGGCCGGGGCCGCTTCGATCACCCGCGAGGTCGCGGCAATCTGCTCCAGCAGGCCAGTGCGTTCAATCGGTGGTCGCGCCCAGATGCCGGCGACTTGCACGAACAGCGCATTCAACGCCAGCGAAGCGAGCATCGCCGCCACGATGGTCAGGGCGATGTGTCGGCGCAGGGTGTCGCCGCGCCACAGTCGACGAATCACGAGCGAGTGACCTTGGCGGTGAACAGATAGCCGCCGTTGCGCACCGTACGAATCAAGTCCGGGCGCTTGCTGTCGGGTTCGATCTTGCGCCGCAGACGACTGACTTGCACATCGATGCTGCGATCGAAAGCGTCATGCCCGTGGCCGTGGGTCAGATCGATCAATTGCTCGCGAGTGAGGATGCGCTGCGGGTGATCGAGAAACACCACGAGCAAATCGAACTCGCCGCCGGACAGCGGAATCATCACGTTTTCCGGCGAGCGCAATTCGCGGCAGGTGATGTCCAGATGCCAACCGGCGAAGCCGATCACCGGGCGTGAAGGCTCAACTGTTTGGCGCTGTTCGCCGGCGCGACGCTGCAAGGCGCGCACCCGGGCGAGCAATTCCTGCGGGGCGAACGGTTTGGTCAGGTAATCGTCGGCACCCAGTTCCAGCCCGACAATGCGATCGCTCAACTCGGCCATGGCGGTGAGCATGATGATCGGAATGCCCAGCTGCGCGCGCACCTTCTGACACAGGCTCAGGCCGCTTTCGCCGGGCATCATCAGATCAAGAATGATCGTGTCCGGACGGTTCTGCGCGATTGCCGCCCACATGGCTTCGCCATGCGGCGCCACGTCGACTTCATAGGCGTGCTGCACGAAGAACTTCTTCAGCAGCGCGAGGATTTCCACGTCGTCGTCGACGAACAGCAGTCTGCTCACAGTTACAGATCCATGCGGCGAAAAAACGCCAATCTAAAGCCATTTCGCCGCCCGGGTCATTTATTTCAATCGAGCAACATTTCTACGCGCCAGACATCAAGCGGACATTCTCTGGCAAAACCGCGCGGGCATTCTGCGGCCATTCCAATCCAGGGGGTTCGCATGAAGCTATTGAACGACAACCATGGCGCCGAGGGGCACAACAGCAATCGTCCGTTGATCCTCAGCCAGCGTACCGCCGCGCTCGGCCCTGATACGCCGATTGTGTTTCAGGAGTCGTGCCTGAGCGTGTCCAGCGATCAGAGCCGGATCTTCCTGCGCCGTTACTTCGAGCAATTCAGCCCGACCAATGCGCACTGGGTCGAGTACGTTCACAGCATTGCCGCCGCCGACCTCATCCAATGGATCATGAGCCACGGCCAGTTGCACATCGAATGTTCCGACAGCATCGCCACGCAACAACACAAGGAAACCCGTTGATGACCCGCACGAGTTCGCTGTCGCTGGCCTTCGCTGCCACCCTGAGCTTGTCGGCCTGTACCAGTAACAAGGTCGAACACAGTGGGTTCCTGCATGACTACAGCGTGTTGGCCGAACGCCAGTCGCCGTCCGGCCAGCCTGTCCTGGCGTGGGTCAGCCCGGCGCTCGCCCGGGGTCGATACACTCAGGTGTATCTGGCGCCTAGTCAGTTTTACCCGAGCGCCGAGCCGACGCCGCGGATTCCGCTGAGCACGCTGTCCGGGGTCACTGACTACTACGATGCGGCGCTACGGCTGGAATTGGGCAAGGTGATGCATCTGGTCAACCAACCGGGGCCGAACACGTTGGTGGTGCGCCCCGCCATCACCCAAGTGGCGACCAGTACTCAGGGTTTGCGCTTTTATGAGTGGCTGCCCGTCACCCTCGTCGCGGCCGGTGTGAGCACGGCCACAGGCATCCGTGATCAGGACAGTCAGGTTGCCACCGAGGTGTCCTTCGAGGACGGTTCGACCGGCGAAGTGATTGCCGAAGTGGTGCGCAAAGGCACCGGTGTGCCGCTGGAGAACGACCAGCAGGTGCTGACTGCCGACGACGTCAAGGTCGTGCTGGATGGCTGGGCCAGTGACCTCGGCAAATCTTACGCATCCTTGCGCCGGTAGCGGCAGCTCCTACAGGGAAAATCAGGGTTCGCAGGGAAAAAAAGCGCCGGGCAGTGAATTATTTCGTGTCCTCATGTATCTGAGCCAAAGAGTACGCGCCATCAAATAGATGGCATCTACGCGGCACGATGGATCAGCAAAGAGAAGACCCGGATGAAATCACGCAAGAAAACCGTCAAGCCGATTGGCCTGAAAGACATCACCATTGTCGACGACGCCAAGATGCGCAAGGCGATCACCGCCGCCGCACTGGGCAATGCCATGGAATGGTTCGATTTTGGTGTCTACGGCTTTGTCGCCTATGTGCTCGGCAAAGTGTTCTTCCCCGGCGCCGACCCGGGCACGCAGATGATTGCCGCGCTCGCGACGTTCTCGGTGCCCTTCCTGATCCGGCCGCTGGGCGGCTTGTTCTTCGGCGCATTGGGCGACAAGTACGGACGACAGAAAGTCCTCGCCGCGACCATCGTGATCATGTCGCTGAGCACCTTCGCCATTGGCCTGATTCCGTCCTATGCCTCGATCGGCATCTGGGCGCCGATCCTGCTGCTGTTGGCAAAAATGGCCCAGGGTTTCTCGGTCGGTGGCGAATACACCGGTGCGTCGATCTTCGTCGCTGAATATGCGCCAGACCGCAAACGCGGCTTCCTCGGCAGTTGGCTGGATTTCGGCTCGATTGCCGGTTTCGTCCTCGGTGCCGGTGTGGTGGTGTTGATCTCGACGACGCTGGGCGAGGCGAAGTTCGAGGAATGGGGCTGGCGTCTGCCGTTCTTCCTCGCCTTGCCACTGGGCATGATCGGCCTTTATCTGCGTCACGCCCTGGAAGAAACCCCGGCGTTCCAGCAGCACGTTGAAAAGCTTGAGCAAGGCGATCGCGAAGGCCTCGCCGGTGGCCCGAAAGTCTCGTTCAAGGAGGTCGCGACCAAACACTGGCGCAGCCTGATGACCTGCATCGGCGTGGTCGCGGTAACCAACGTCACGTATTACATGCTGCTCACCTACATGCCGAGCTACCTGTCGCACAACCTGCATTACAGCGAAAACCGTGGCGTGCTGATCATCATCGCGATCATGGTCGGCATGCTCTTCGTGCAGCCGGCAATCGGTTTCATCAGCGACAAGATCGGCCGCAAGCCTTTCATCGTGGTTGGCAGCATCGGTTTGTTCATTCTGGCGATCCCGGCCTTCATGTTGATCAACAGCGGCAAGATCGGTTTGATCTTCGCCGGCCTGCTGATGCTGGCCGTGTTGCTGAACTTCTTTATCGGCGTCATGGCCTCGACGCTGCCGGCGATGTTCCCCACGCACATTCGCTACAGCGCGCTGGCGGCGGCTTTCAACGTCTCGGTATTGATTGCCGGCCTGACCCCGACCGTGGTCGCCTGGCTGGTCGAGAGCACCAATAATCTGTACATGCCGGCGTATTACCTGATGGTTATCGCCGTGATCGGTCTGGCCACCGGCGTGACCATGAAGGAAACCGCCAACAAGCCGTTGCGTGGTGCAGCCCCGGCGGCCTCCGACCTTGAGGAAGCCAAGGAACTGCTGCAAGAACACCACGACAACATCGAGCAGAAAATCGAAGACATCGACGCTGAAATCGCTGCGCTGGAAGCCAAGCGCAAGGAACTGGTGCAGCAGCATCCGCGAATTAACTGAGCCGTATGCCCGGTCAGGCAAAGCGCCTGACCGCGGCATCGATGAACTGGCGAACTTTCGCGGTCTTCTGCCGATGGGCCGTGTACAGCAGGTGCATCGGCCTGCTCGGTGCCTGAAACCCCTCCAACAACCTGACCAATTCCCCTCTGCGCAATGCCGGCTCAAGAAAATCGGCAGGCCCCAGCACAATCCCGAACCCATCAATCGCCGCTGACAACAACGCCTTGCTTTCGTTGACGTGCAAGCGACTGCGCACCGGCACGCGTTCGACCTGCTCGCCGTTAAAAAACGACCACTCGTGATCGGCGGGCCGTGACCAGTAGGCATACCCCAAGCACTCATGCTGTTGCAGATCGGCGGGCACTTGCGGCGTGCCGTGTTCGGCCAGATAACGTGGCGCCGCACAAACGATCAAGCGG
This sequence comes from Pseudomonas sp. SCA2728.1_7, assembly GCF_018138145.1. Lineage (NCBI taxonomy): Bacteria > Pseudomonadati > Pseudomonadota > Gammaproteobacteria > Pseudomonadales > Pseudomonadaceae > Pseudomonas > Pseudomonas sp. SCA2728.1_7. Next base: position 872,712 of record NZ_CP073104.1, read on the forward strand.
TACGCGGCCAAGGGCCTCGCGGTCAGACTGGCCGTGGCCAACGGGCCGATCCGGAAAGCCACCTCAAACCCCTCCTCCACCAGATCGACCGCACGGTCGGTCAGGTGCAGGTCGATTTCCACTTCGGGGTAGTCACGCAAAAACGCAGTCACGAACGGCATCAGACTGTAAGAGCCAAAGCTAACCGGCGCGCTGATCCTGAGCTTGCCGCGCGGCGTGTCGTTCATGATCTGCGCCAGCGAATCAGCGGCTTCTGCCTCAGTGACGATGTGCTTGCAGCGCTCGTAATAGGCCTGGCCCAGCTCGGTCAGGCTTTGCCGGCGCGTGGTGCGATTGAGCAACCGTGCACCGAGCCGTTGCTCAAGGGCGGCCACGTGTTTGGCGACCATTTGCGCCGACATGTCGAGGCGTTGCGCGGCGCCGGCATACGAGCCCGCTTCGGCCGCCATCACGAAAGCCGCCATGCTGGTCAGCCGATCCATTCGAAACTCCTGTTAGCGAAAGTAAGTAACAGAGTGCAATTTATCTGCATCTGATCAGCAATCATCATAGTGGCTCCCCACCTGACAGAGGAACACACCATGCGCATTGGAATCGTTGGAGCCGGCTTCATCGGGCGCGCCGTCGCGCAAATCGCCCTCGCCGCCGGGCACGAAGTGATGCTCAGTAACTCCCGCGGCCCGCAGACCATGAGCAGCGTGCTCGCCGGCATCACCGGCTGCCAGATCGGCACGGCCGAACAGGCCACGCAGTTTGCCGACGTGGTGTTGCTGGCCATCCCCTACGAACACATCCCGAGCCTGCCGCCGGCGTGGTTCGAGGGCAAAACCGTGCTCGATGCCAACAACTATTACCCCGATCGCGATGGCCACATCGCCGCACTCGACACCTTCCAGACCACCACCAGCCGTTTGCTTGCCGAGCATTTGCGCGGCGCCACGGTGGTCAAGGTATTCAATGCCATCCTCGCCGCAGACCTGCTCACCGATACCCGGCCGCACGGCTCCAGCGAGCGGCGCGCCCTGCCCGTCGCCGCAGATGACGCTGACGCCAAGGCGTTGGTCGTGGGTTTGCTGGACGAACTTGGCTTCGATGCGGTCGACGCCGGAAGCCTCGATGACAGTTGGCGATTCGAGCGGGCGAAACCGGCTTACTGCGCGCCGCTGGACAAGGCCGGGCTGGAGATCGCCTTGGCTGCTGCCGAGCGCGAGGTCGAATTACCCTTGGGCAGCTGGCGGCGCTGATAACGCCAGAACGCTGCTGAGCCAGTCGTGCTCTGGGTGCAACAGCGTCAGATGCCGAATTAGCCACGCGCGCTCCGGCGCAGACAAATCAGGCCAGACCGTCGTGAAGTCGATGCGGTCTTTGGGGCGCGTGTGCTTGGCTTTGAACAAGAGAACGGCGGCAGGTCGCAGATACGGGATGCCGCCCGTGCTTTGCAGAACCATTTCCGCGCGTGGACCGGTAATCGACGGATCGCGTTTATAGGCCCAGGTTTGCGGGGTGCCCGGCTCGATCATCACGTCCACGCGCCAGGCCGGTGCGGTGCGGTCGTAAGCCCATATCTGAAAAACGTCTTCGGCGGGCAGGCAAGTCGCTGACAGAAACTGGAACGTACCGTCCTTTACTGCATAGAAATCGAGATCACCGAGTGCCTGGCGAAAACAGGCGAAATCGGCCCGAAGCACCGTGAATTCCAGGTCACTGTGCGCGCGGGTTTGCCGACCGAGCCAAAGGTCCAGCGCCCAGCCACCGACCACACACCATGGGCGGTCTACCGAACGCAGTCGCCGCGCCAACTCATCGGGTGTCCAGGCTTGCCATTGCTCTTGGTCCGGCACCACCGGATGGGCTGTTGTCATGTCTGGGGCTCGTAGATTAATCGAAGGGCTTCGTAACGGCGCCATTCGAACCCCTTTCACCCTCCGGCTCAACATTTTTATCGACTAGCCTGAATCCGCATCGCCCGTCATTAAAGGAGCCGTCATGTGCAAGTTCATCAAGACCACCGTAATCGGCGGTCGTGGCCTGTTGGCGCAGATGCAACCGTGGGTGCCGAAAGCCTGATCACGGCGCGTTGACCACCACATACGTCACATCACTGCCCTGATACTGCGGCTGGTACCAGGTCGAACCGCACTGCATGTAGGCGACGTTGTACTGAATCACCTGCACACAACTGCTGGGCATTTGCGCCGGGGTAAAGATCGAGCCCACCACCGCCGCCGTGACCGCGACGGTTGCCGTGACCGCCGCTGCGGCCGCCAGCGGATGGTAGTGATCGTCGTAGCCATAGCGGCCATGGCCGTCGACATCAATATCGACATCGCGACTGTTATCGATGTTGACATTACGGTTGACGTTGCGATTGCTGTTATTGACGTTCGTGCGGTTGCCGACGTTGTTGCCAGCATTGACCCGATTGCCCGAATTGACCCGATTGCCGGCACTGACATTGTTGCTGCGCTGCGGCGCATTGATGCGCTGCGCCCGTTGCGCGTTCGGCGCCGGCGCGCGGTTGACGTTGGCGCGGGCATGTCCCTGAGCGCGTTGCCCCCGTGCATCGGCTTCAGCGACATAACCGGCGGTGAGCAGCGTGGCGGCGGCCAGCGACAACAACAGACTCCACGTCATCGACTTGTTCATGTCACTGCCCTCCCTGATCGCTGGCTTTTTTAAACGCAATCGCCACATCGCCCTTGCCCGGTTTGAAGGTGAACTGCGTGTCCGGGATGGTCGGCTTGAGGTTCCACTGATACACCGCGCTGTACTCGGGAAAGCTCTTCTCGTCAGTGGTGGTGATCACCAGTTTGCACGGCAAAGGTTTGTCGGAACGGGTCAGCCACAACTGCCAGTCGATGCCTTCCTGGCGAAACGCCAAATGGTCGCAGAGCTGGCCCTTGATGACCGACGGCCCGACATACAGCGCGGCTTTCAAAGCATCGATCTGCGCCTGATCACTGCCGAACAGAAACAGGTCCTCCATCGGTACCTGCACACCGTAGAAGTTCTCGACCTTGTGCAGGGTTTCCGCGATGGTGGCCGGGGCGTCGACGGTGGTGTAGTACTTCAGGTACGGCGAATACTGGGTGAGTTTTTTGCCGTTGTAGAAGAACTCGCGGGTGCGCACATCGCCTTCGCTTTTCGCATACAGGCGATCGTGGCCGAGCACTTTCAGGGTATTGGCGGACTCGGTCTTGATCTTCTGCCCGGACTCCAGAACCGTGTCGCGCGAGACTTGGGCATCGACCTGGAATTTCGGCAGGCTGCGCAGGTAATTGCCCATGTCGATGAGCTTGTCGACCACTTGCGGGTTGATCAACGGCGCGGCGTCCGTGGCCTCGGCAGTGGGCGCAGCCGGCGGGTCTTCGGCGCGGGCTCCCGGCGCGAGAACCAGTGTGAACATCAGGCAGACAATACTGGCTGGGGCTTTCATCGGTTCCGCTCCTGTCCCTGGGTGGGCATTGCGCCCGAAGGGCGACTGATTGACCAGCCTAGACCTCAGTCCGGGGGTACGCCAATGCATCAGCGAGAGGGGGTGAATGTCACGGCAGATGTTCTTTGCGCTGGCTCTCCAGAAGCTCGGTGACATCGGCCGGTTGATACACCCAACCGATGAACAATTCATAGCCAACCGCCAGAATCACCGGCCCGGTAAACAAACCGATAATGCCGCTGGTGACCATGCCGCCCAGTGCGCCAATCAGCACCACCGGCATCGGCACCGCGACGCCGCGCCCCAGCAACATCGGCTTGAGCACGTTGTCGGCAAGCCCGGCAATCGCCATCCACACTGCAAAGATAATCGTGCCAGCGCTGACCCCATCCACGGCGAAGACATAAATCACGATGGGCAGCGTGATCAGCAACACCGGCAATTGGGTGATGCCCAGCAGCAACACCATCAAGGCGAGAACACCGGCCGCTGGTACGCCCATGACCACCAGCGCCACGCCGACCAGCAGCATCTGAATAAACGCGATGCCAACCACGCCCTGCGCCACGGCGCGGATGGTTGCCGTGCACAGTTCGGCAATCTGCGGGCCGCGCACCGGCCCGGAAATGCGTGTGGTGACAGCCACCGCTGTGCGGTGGCCGCGCTCGCCGTGATGCATGATCAGCCCGGCGACGATCAAGGCAACCACGAACACCACAATGCCCGCTCCGACACCGGCGGCTTGATGCAACACCACTTTGCTCCAGTCCTTGAGGTGTGGCGCCAGTTCCTGAAACACCCAGCTCAGATCCTGTGACGCATGCGTCCAGATGCCGTACAGCGGCGCGCCAATCAGCGGCCAGCCTTCCACACTGGCCGGGGGCGGCGGAATTTCGAACTGCCCGGCCTCGAACGTGTGCATGCTGCCTTTGATCGAATCGGCGATCGACGCGCCCAACAGGCTTAACGGCAACATCAGAATCACCAAGCCCAGCAGCACCAGAATGATTGCCGCCCAGCCGTAGCGATTGCCGAGTTTCGCGCCCAGCAGCTGATTCAGCGGATACAGCGTGACGGCCAGGATCAACGCCCAGAGCATGACATTGAGAAACGGATGGAAAATGTCGTAACAGAACAGCACCAGAATGGTGATCAGCCCCGCTCGAATGAGCACATCCAGCAGCGCTCTGGAACTCTGAAACGCTATCAGCGGTTTGTCTTCCATGTCGGCTCTCCTGATTGGGCCAGCGTTGAACCGCTGTGAGCCTAGTTCACATCCCGGCAGGCACCGTAAATTTTCCCGCCAAGCTGGAACAGGCGTACACCCGGCCCATCAACCCTTTCAGCAAATTTTTATCCCGCACCACGAGCAGCCATATGTGGATGCTGCATAAGATTGCCTGCCGCCGTGGAATATCTGACCACTGATGCTCTGTTCAAAGGCCTGCCGACCCGGATGATGGCGTGTTAACATCGCTCGCAATATTTTTATCTTTGTGTGACTTTTTAACCGGCCGACTTAGACGGGCTACTACCGCTGCCAGCAGCAACTGTGCGGGGCTACTTATGGAAACGTGGGCTTTTCACGATTACAGACTCGCAAACCTGCAATCGCACTTCATGTTGTACATCCAGTAGACATCGATACCTGACAACTATTTTTTGAGGGCCTTTATGAGTGCCAAGGACGTTTCTCCAAATCCCGACTCCAACTTACATAACAAGCCACATAATAAAAAAAGGATAGCGGCGCCTTTCTTTCGCGCACTGCCGCCGATAATTATACTTGTTGCCGCAGGGTTGCTTTCATGGATCATGTATCCCTGTCTAAAAGCAATTCAAAGAGACGGCGAAAAGCTAAAGGCTAATCTTGCATTCATCGACATAAACCGAGCCTTGAATAATTATAAACCGCTCACCATTTCAGATATTCGCCAACAAATGAGTTCGCAAAGCGCCGAAATTACCAAGGAGTTCGGCGGAAAAGACATGGTTATTATTCTGCCAAGCGACCCGAAGTCAGATTTCTTCCTAGTGAATTACCCCAACAAGCTTGACGCTCAATTCAACTACCCAGACCACGGGGATGGGGGCACGACCACCAGAAAGCTCAAATATCTCAACAATCCTGTCGGAAGATACTTTTTTGACTTCACAAAGGAGGACTGGAATTTTCTGATTGATCGAAGTTACATGTTTTCAAACAGCACAACAGCAAACGTTAATCGCAGCGGTTTGGATGATGGTCAATCGGTAGCTTTTCTCCGGCCCGAGTCGCCCACCAACTTTATAGAGGACTCACCGCGAGCTGTGCCTTACGCGACCACACTGGAGGAACTTAATCAGTGGGCGTTCTTTCATGAAATGACCCATGCTCACGACCAGGCAGTTCATACCCGCAACTACTTGGATACAACACAAAAATATGGCATGGACATTGATGAGGACACGGGTCAACTCATTGCGGAATCGATTGCTGATACAGGTGCTGCGTTGATTGCGCTACGCGTGACGGAAAACATGGATACCTTCAAATTCTTGATAAGACCGATGAGATTCCGAGATCCAGGAGATAACATCCATAGCACTCAGCATGTGTCTGAAGCTGTGCTGCGAGAGATATCTTTAGTCGACGTAAAGGGTAAATCCGATATCGAACTAATGACTCTGGCCGAGCGACTGGTGGACCTCTATGTAATCGAGGAAGTGAAGAAATATCAAGAAGCGCGTTATTGGCTATTTTCTTCAAGCCTGTCTGACAACCTCCTTAACATTAAAAGCGGAATGCTTTACCCAGCAGCAGACATGATGAGCGAAAGCTCATCTGCAATTGAGGCATCACTGCAAAATTTATTGTATCAGGGTCAGTTTCGCGAGCTTTTTCCAGAACTGGACGCATCGATACGAAAACATATTTTCAAGTTCTTTGATTACGCCATGATGAAGGCGTATTGGAAGGCGACTCATGGCCGCATCTTTTCTCACGCAGAAGACTTTAACCCTCAAGCCTTTTCAACAGAAATGCACTACGCGATTGATTACTCGGCTCGCGAACGAAAAGATAAAAACAATAAAAAACTTCATGACTACTACATAAGCGCCACCAACAACCGACTGGGATTTGATCAGCACGACATCATCGACAGTCGCTTGAAACTGGAAATGGAAGAGTTCACTTTGATGAAAAACAGACCCAAGCAATCTCCCGTGAATTCACACTAACGTTGCAACCCGAGAACCTTGAACAGTCCATTTCCTGCGAGAGGTTCTTGGTGATGGGTCGAAACAGGGGAGTATCAACGGCCTTCATCGATTTCACTGCTTGCGCTTCGAAAGAATACTCTTCAACAGCAACGCCCATCAGTTGAACGAACAATGGACGCTGTTGAGTTCGGTGAACTGGCAGGACTGGAGCGACTTTACCGACACAGGCTCATGGCGATTTTGATCGAGACGATCAGCGCGCAAGCATGCCGTGACACAACAGATTCAAAACCCCGCGCATGTGCAAGGCGTGCGCGGCCCGATCCGGGACTTCCTGCGTCGCCAGACGAATGAACGCCATGTTCGCGTACTGGTTGAACAGCGTCGCCACCACGTCGAGATCGATCGATTCGCGCACTTTGCCGGCCTGCTGAAAATGCAGGAGCAGCGCTTTCGTCTCTTCAATTACCGCCGCATTCCACGGGCTCATCGCTTCGGCCAGTTCGCCGGTCAGTAGAAACGGCGCCAACTCCCGCCACAGCGAAGCCGGCATCGCCTGCAGCTGGTAATCGGTCATCAGCCCTTCGAACTCGCACAGCGCCTCCAGCGGATCGCTGTCCTCGTCCAGATTCGCCCGCGCCTCGCGCATGGCTTGCTCGTCGGGTTGCTTGAGCAAGGCCAGCAGAATCTCCTGCTTGCCGCCGAAATAATTCACCACCGTCGGCGCGGAAACCCCCGCCTGCACGGCGATCTGTTCCAGCGTGGTGGCCGCAAAGCCGTTGCGCTTGAACAACTCGAGCGCCGCCTCGGCAATCACCTGCCGGCGCTGTTCCTTCTGCCGTTCTCTGAGTCCGCTCATGTTGCCTCTGATGATCCTTGCCAATGGCCCTCAGCCTACGGAGATCTTTTTTCACCGACAAATATTTTCTTTACAAAAATATTTTTAGATGACAAAACTTTCTCCGTGCAGCGCTGCAACGAACTCACTCACTTGCCCTTTGCTCTGGAGATCCGCCATGTCCGCCGAATTCGATTCGACCCGCAGTACCCGCGATTACCAAGCCTCTGACGCTGCTCACCACATCCACGCGTTCGTCGATCAGAAGGCCCTCAACGAGGAAGGTCCGCGAGTGATGGTCAGCGGTGATCGGCTGGCGTTGTGGGACAACGACGGCAATCGCTATCTGGATGGCATGTCGGGTCTGTGGTGCACCAACCTCGGTTACGGGCGCAAGGATCTCGCGGCCGCCGCGACCGCACAGCTGGAACAACTGCCCTACTACAACATGTTCTTCCACACCACTCACCCGGCGGTGATCGAGCTGTCCGAGCTGCTCTTCAGCCTGCTGCCCAAGCACTACAGCCATGCGATCTATACCAACTCCGGCTCCGAAGCCAACGAAGTGCTGATCCGCACCGTGCGCAAGTTCTGGCAAGTGATGGGCAAACCCGAGAAGAAAATCATGATCGGCCGCTGGAACGGCTACCACGGCTCGACCCTCGCCGCGACGGCGCTGGGCGGGATGAAGTTCATGCACGAGATGGGCGGCACCATTCCCGATGTGGCGCACATCGATGAGCCGTACTGGTTCGCCCACGAAGGCAACCTCAGCCCGGAAGAATTCGGCTTGCGCGCGGCGCGACAACTGGAAGACAAGATTCTCGAACTGGGCGCCGACAAGGTTGCCGCATTTGTCGCCGAACCGTTTCAGGGTGCGGGCGGCATGATCATTCCGCCGGCGACGTACTGGCCGGAAATTCAGCGTATCTGCCGTAAGTACGATGTGTTGCTGTGTGCTGACGAAGTGATTGGCGGGTTTGGTCGCACCGGTGAATGGTTTGCGCATCAGACGTTCGGGTTTGAGCCGGACACGTTGTCGATCGCCAAAGGCCTGACCTCCGGTTACATCCCCATGGGTGGCTTGATTCTGTCGCGGCGCATGGCCGAGGCGCTGGTGGAAAAAGGCGGCGTGTTTGCCCACGGCCTGACCTATTCCGGCCACCCGGTGGCGGCCGCTGTGGCGATTGCCAACCTCAAGGCCTTGCGCGATGAAGGCGTGGTCGCGCAGGTGAAATCCGATACCGGACCGTATCTGCAGAATTGCTTGCGCGAGGTGTTTGGCAATCACCCGTTGGTGGGTGAGATTCAGGGCGTTGGTCTGGTGGCGGCGTTGCAGTTTGCTGAAGACAAGGCCAGCCGCAAGCGCTTTGCCAATGAAAACGACATTGCCTGGCGTTGCCGCACGATTGGCTTTGAGGAAGGGCTGATCATTCGCTCGACATTGGGGCGGATGATCATGGCGCCGGCGCTGGTGGCCACGCGTGCGGAGCTGGATGAGCTGATCGACAAGACGCGGATTGCGGTGGATCGGACGGCGCGGGAGTACGGCGTTTTGTGATCGGCTGAAGGAATATGGCGGCCGGACTACCGCTATCGCGAGCAGGCTCACTCCTACATTTGGAATGCGTTCCCCTGTAGGAGTGAGCCTGCTCGCGATGGCGTCAGTCGGGTTGAAAACAGGCAAGATTCAATCCCGTCGATTACTCCGCACGCCGCTTGGTGTTAAATAGGCGCCAGTCTTAACCTTGTCGCTTATAGCTGTGCAACGAGAACCGATATGAACACCCACTCCAGGAAAAACACCCAAATTCAAACAGCGGTGAGCGCATGATCGAAGTCACCGAAGTTTCCATTGCCCAACTGCGCGCCGCGCTCGAGTCCGGCCAGACCACCGCGGTCGAACTGGTGCAGGCATATCTCGCACGCATCGATGCCTACGATGGCGCCGACACCCCAACGGCGCTGAATGCCGTGGTCGTGCGCAACCCTGAAGCGTTGAACGAAGCCCGCGCATCGGATGCCCGCCGCGCCCAAGGCGAAACCCTCGGCCCGCTCGATGGCATTCCCTACACCGCCAAAGACAGCTATCTGGTCAAGGGCCTCACCGCCGCGTCCGGCAGCCCGGCCTTCGCCGATCTGGTTGCCTATCGCGATGCCTTCACCATCGAACGCCTGCGCGCGGCCGGGGCAATTTGCCTGGGCAAGACCAACATGCCGCCGATGGCCAATGGCGGCATGCAGCGCGGCGTCTACGGTCGCGCTGAAAGCCCTTACAACGCCGATTACCTGACTGCGCCGTTTGCCTCCGGTTCGTCGAACGGTGCTGGCACCGCCACGGCAGCGAGTTTCGCTGCGTTCGGTCTGGCCGAAGAAACCTGGTCGAGCGGGCGTGGCCCGGCGTCGAACAATGGTTTGTGCGCCTACACGCCGTCGCGCGGGGTGATCTCGGTGCGCGGCAACTGGCCGTTGACGCCGACCATGGACGTCGTCGTGCCTTACGCACGGACCATGGCTGACTTGCTCGAAGTCCTCGACATCGTCGTTGCCGAAGACCCGGACACCCGTGGCGACCTCTGGCGCCTGCAACCGTGGGTGCCGATTCCGAGCGTCAATGAAGTGCGCCCCGTCGTTTACGCCGATCTGGCCGCCGACGCCAAAGCACTGGCCGGCAAGCGATTCGCCGTACCACGCATGTTCATCAACGCCGACCCTGAAGCCGGCACCAGCGAAGCACCGGGCATCGGTGGCCCGACCGGCCAGCGCATCAATACCCGCGCTTCGGTAATCGACTTGTGGAAGCAGGCGCGCCAGGCCCTCGAAGCGGCCGGTGCCGAAGTCGTCGAAACCGATTTCCCGCTGGTCTCCAACTGCGAAGGCGATCGTCCCGGTGCGCCAACCGTATTCACCCGTGGTCTGGTCTCGAAAGAGTTCCTTCACCATGAGCTGTGGGACCTGACCGCATGGGCGTTCGACGACTTCCTGCAAGCCAACGGCGACCCGAAACTCAATCGTTTGGTCGACGTCGACGGGCCGAAAATCTTCCCGCACGAACCGGGCACGCTGCCTAACCGTGAAGGTGATCTGGTGGCGGGCATGGACGAATACGTGCGCATGGCCGAGCGCGGCATCACGCCGTGGAATGAAATCTCTACCGTACCCGACGGCCTGCGCGGTCTCGAGCAGACTCGACGTATCGATCTTGAGGAGTGGATGGATAAGCTGGGCCTCGACGCCGTGCTGTTCCCGACCGTCGCCGATGTCGGCCCGGCGGACGCCGATGTCAATCCTGAGTCAGCCGACATCGCTTGGAGCAACGGCATCTGGGTGGCCAACGGCAACCTCGCGATCCGCCACCTCGGCGTGCCGACCGTCACCGTGCCGATGGGCGTGATGGCCGACATCGGCATGCCGGTCGGCCTGACCTTCGCCGGCCGCGCCTACGACGACTCGAACCTGCTGCGCCTGGCCGCCGCATTTGAATCGACCGGCAGCAAACGCCAGATCCCGCCGCGTACGCCGCCACTGTCGTAACGCGATCAAAACTGTAGGAGTGAGCCTGCTCGCGATGCGGTGTGTCAGCCAGAATAAACTTGACGGACACACCGCCATCGCTGGCAAGCCAGCTCCCACAGGTTTCAGCTCCGCCACAAAATCCCCATTCAACCCAAATCCCCTGTAGGAGCGAGCCTGCTCGCGATAGCGGTCTGTCAGTTAAATTTATCGAGACTGACACACCGCTATCGCGAGCAGGCTCACTCCTACAGGGGGTTGTGTGATGCCGTTCATTGAGCACATCCGCTCAATCCCCGGCGCTGAAATCCCTCGATCATTCAGGCCACCTTCATTGCCGCTGGCCACCGACCATGATCGACCGCGCCCCTTTGCGTCTCACCCTCCTCACGCTGCTCTGCGGTCTGAACCCAACCGCCCACGCCAGCGGTTTTTTCGACGACGCCAAAAGCGAAATCCTCAGCCGCAACTTCTTCCTCAGCAACGACTACCGCTCGCCCTCACCGTCGGGCAAAAACTACAAACAGGAATGGGCTCAGGGCTTTATCGGCACCTTCTCATCTGGTTTCACAGCAGGAACAGTCGGTTTCGGCATTGACGCCCACGCCTTCACCGGGCTGAAACTGGACGGAGGTCGAGGCCATTCCGGCACCGGTTTGTTGCCAGTGGACAGCGACGGTCGCAGCGAAAACGATTACTCCAGCGCCGGCGGCGCGCTCAAGCTGAAAGCCTCGCGCACCACCCTCGCCTTCGGTGAAATGACCGTCGAAACCCCGGTGTTCGACACCTCCGACAAACGCCTGCAACCGGAGTACGCCAGCGGGTTTCTGCTCAACAGTGCCGAGCTCGATCACGTCAATCTGGTGGCCGGGCATTTCACTGCGTTCAAGAATCAGGACAGCTCATCCGGCAAAGGCGATTTCTACGGCTATGGCGCCAATACCGAGGCCGGCGGGATCAGTTTCCTCGGCGCCGACCTGTTCGCTGACACCCCGATTGGCGGCGCGTTGTACGCGTCTGAACTCAGCGATACCTGGCACCAGTACTACGGCAATCTGCATTTCAAGCAGTCCGGCGTGCTGCTCGATGCCAACCTCTACCACACCCGCGACACCGGCCGCGCGCTGGCCGGCGCCATCGACAACACCGCGTTCAGCCTGTCCGGCAAATATGCCTTCGGCCCACATGCAGTGATGCTCGGCTGGCAACGGATCAACGGTGACACGCCGTTCGACTTCGTGGGCGGCGACTCGATCTACCTCGCCAACTCGATCAAATACGCCGACTTCAACGGCGCCAACGAACTCTCATGGCAAGCGCGCTACGACCTCGACCTCGGCGCCTTGGGCATCCCCGGCCTGAGCTTCATGACCCGCTACGTCAGCGGCAGCCACATCGACGGCACCCACGCGCCCAAGGGCGGCGCCTACAACCCGTTCGATCCTGACAGCGGCAGTTACCAGCCGCAGCAAGGCGATGGCGGCAAACACTGGGAGCGCGATATCGATTTGAAATACGTCGTGCAATCGGGCGCGGCGAAGGATTTGTCGGTGCAGGTGTCGCATGTTTCGCACCGGGCCAATGAGGCGCAGGCAGGGGATGATATTGACCGGATCTACGTGGTGATCCAGTACCCACTTGGTTTCTAACCCACCACCCCTCGCGATTTGAAACGCTATCCCCTGTAGGAGTGAGCCTGCTCGCGATAGCGTCTTTTCAGCAACATTCATGCTGACTGATACACCGTTATCGCGAGCAGGCTCACCCCTACAGGTTTCTGCGTCGATCACCAGGCTGTGTTTACACCGCCGAACCTGTGGGAGCGAGCCTGCTCGCGAAGGGGCCAGTGAAGTCAGCGCAAATCGCCTTTTAAACTCAGGCGTTTAAAAGACACCTTCAGACACGCCTTTCAGGCTACAAATTCTTGCGCCATTACCTACAGCTACGCCAGAATCCGCCGGCTTGTGCGCTTTGGGGGCGGGTTCTATTGTGGTGCGGTCGCTGACAAATCAGCGATCGGGTTTCGCAGCCCGGATCAATCAAGGCGCACAGCGCACCCAATCGTTGCTATCAAGATTTATGCAACGGTGCTTCATGGCGGCTGTGCGCGGGATACCTTCGGGTATGCCGGGTACCTTGATTCCCGGTCTGCGAACCTGCGTACAGCTGCCACCTCTCTTCGTTTCGCAGCGAAATGTGGCGGCTTCAGTAATCAAGGAGCTTTACCCATGATCAAACCAACACCCAACCCGCCCGAAATCGACCTCGCCTCCCCCTACGAGTCCTTAGATTCAAAAAAGCTCAACGACGCCGCTGAACGCGCGCTCGATCACTATCTCTGCCCACCCGGCTCCACCCCACCACCACGTAAAACCCGCCGGATGTACGCCGTTAACGCAGATTTCAAAAACGAGGAGTTGCTGGCCGACGCCAGCGAAACACTCGCCTCCGCCAGAACCATCGCTCATGACTTCGCCCATCTCATCCCCGCGTCGCAGCGCAGAACGCTGTTGGGGATCGCGCAGCTGATCATGCTGGGGGAGCTGGCGGTGAATAGGGTGATGGATAATCTGGAATTGCCGAATTAGTTCGGGTACAGATCGTTCCCACGCTCTGGGTGGGAATGCCTCAACGGACGCTTCGCGTTCGGCTCTGGATGGGACGCAGAGCGTTCCGGGCTACATTCCCACGCAGAGCGTGGGAACGATCAACACCGGCAAGATCAAAAGATCGCAGACTTCGGCAGCTCCTACATAGATCGGTGTCGGATCTGCCGAAGGCTGCGATCTTTTGCTTTTGGCAAACTGGCGGAACGCGTTATCAGGTATCAGGGACAAACCCCGTTTGCCCCCAGACCTTTGCCCGACTTTTAGTCTTTTAAACTTCAGTGTTTAAAAGACACCTCCAGACACGCCTTCAAGGCTACAAATTCTTGCGCCATTGCCTACAGCTACGCCAGAATCCGCCGGCTTGTGTGCTTTGGGGGCGGGTTCTATTGTGGTGCGGTCGCTGACGAATCAGCGATCGGGTTTAGCAGCTCGGAAAATTTCAAGGCACGCGAGTATCGCCATTACGTTATGGCGGCTTTGCGTGGGGCACTTCGGTGCGCCGGGATCCTTGAGCCTGGTCTGCTAACCCGCGTACAGCCGCCACCCTATCCGTTTAGCAGCGATGGATGACGGCTCCACATCTCAAGGAGCTTCACCATGATAAAACCAACACCCAACCCACCCGAAACCGACCTCGCCTCCCCCTACGAATCCCTCGATTCAAAAAAGCTCAACGACGCCGCCGAGCGCGCCCTCGATCACTACCTCTGCCCACCCGGCTCCACCCCGCCACCGCGCAAAACCCGCCGGATGTACGCCGTCACCGCCGACTTCAAAAACGAAGAATTGCTGGCTGATGCCAGCGAAACACTTGCCTCCGCCAGAACCATCGCCCATGACTTTGCCCACCTAATACCCGCGTCGCAGCGCAGAAAGCTGTTGGGGATTGCGCAACTGATTATGCTGGGGGAGCTGGCGGTGAATCGGGTGATGGATAATCTGGAGTTGCCGCAGTAGCAGGGATACAGATCGTTCCCACGCGCCGCAAAGGAATGCCTCAACGGAAGCTCCGCGTTCGGCTTTGGAAGGGACGCGGAGCGTCCCGGGCTGCATTCCCACGCAGAGCGTGGGAACGATCAATCTGCGGCAGCCGTTCTTTGGCTTTTTGGAAACTGGCGGAAGGCAGCCGGAGTCGAACCTGCCCGGGAACGGATGCCGTCCCCAACCGGGTTTGAAGCCCGGCCGCGCCACCGGGCGCGATTGCCTTCCTTTAACTCATTGCGCATCGGCGTGGGCCAGCGCGTTGTCGGGGCGGATCTGGCGGGACTCGCCGAGGCGTCGGGTCAGGCCGACGCGGTCGAAGTATTCGAGGTACTGAATGCAGCGTTTGCGTCCCAAGCCTAGCGCATCGCGGAAGGTTGTCACCTGGATCTGCGGATTTTCCTTGGCGAGCTTCAGGAGCACATCGGCCATTCGGCGCAGTTGCACGTCACTCAAGAACAGATCGCGCACGACTTGATGCATCAGACCGAGCCGGGCCAGTTTGCGTAGCAGCAGGCGTACGACGGCGTCGTCCTGCCCGAGCATTTTCGCGATGTCGCGCACCCACGGTGGGTCAAATCCGGCGTTTTCGAACAGCGGTTGTAATACCTGCCAGAGGCTTTCGTCCTCGGCATTCAGGCGCACCTGATGATCCGGCAGATGTAGCCACGGACCACTTGCCTGAATCGATCCGGCGGTGAGCAATTCGTCCAGCAAACTGACAAACGTCGAGCGTTCCAGTGCCAGACCGCTGAAGCGGCGCAAGCGATCGCGGTCCGGGCCCATCTGGTCGGGTTCCAGTTCATGGAACTGCTCGAGTTGCTCCAGCAGGGTGAACTTCAGTTGCGCCCAGCGTTGCACGTTGAACAGCAGCGGGCCTTGGCGGGTGTCGATCAGGCGCACGTTTTCCGCTAACGACCAGGACGCGCGTGGACGATTGAATTGGCGTTCAAGCCGCTGCGGATCAAGTCCGCCGGCGCTGTGATTGGGCAACACCGGCAAGGCTTGTTCGAGGCTGTCACTGCTAGCCAAGGCTTGCAGTTGCGCCAGCCGTTCGGGGCTGCGGCGTTGTCGCGCCGGGGCGAACGGGTCGAGGACCTGGCCGCCACCCAAGGTGCGTTGCGCGCTCTGGTCACGCAGAATCAGTCGATCACCTTTCACCGCGTGCACCGGCGCGTTGATCAGCAGTTGCGCGAACATGCGCTCGCCGGGATTTAGGCGCGGGCCTTCGAGCAAGGCCACCCGTGCAATCACATCTTGCGTGCCGAGGTGCACGTGCACCGGGTGAAAGTGTTCGAAGGTGCGCTCACCGGGCAACAGATGAAAGTCGATGTCGACCCGTTGCGTCGGCGCGTACAGCCATTCGCTCAGCAGCCACTGGCCGCGATGGATCTGCGCCAGTTCAAGACGCTCGCCGCTGATATTCAAAGCCACTCGCTGTCCGGCGAAAGCCTGTTCGACGGGTTGATTTTGCGCGTGCAAGCCGCGAACCCGGACCGATTTGCCGGAAGGTCCGAGCAACAGTTTGTCGCCGACTGAAACAGTGCCCGACAACGCTGTGCCGGTCACCACAATCCCCGCACCGGCAACGCTGAACGCGCGGTCGATGGCCAAGCGGAAACCACCTTCACTGCTACGCTCGTGCACTTCACTTTGCGTCTGTACCAACAACTGGCGTAACCCATCAATACCCTGCCCGCTCAGGCTCGACACGGTCAGGATCGGCGCCTCGGCAAACGGCCCCGAGGCAAGCAGATCCAGCACCTGACGTTGCACTTCTTCCACCCTGCCCGCCTCAGCCCGATCGCATTTGCTGATCGCCACCAGGGCGCGCGGGATGCCGAGCAATTCGACAATCGCCAGATGCTCGCGGGTCTGCGGCATCACGCCGTCATCTGCGGCAACAACCAGCAACACCAGATCGATGCCTTGGGCGCCGGCGAGCATGTTGTGGGTGAATTTCTCGTGGCCGGGGACGTCGATAAACCCGGTCAGGCCGGCGCCGGGTTCAAGTTCGGCATAGAGATAGCCAAGGTCGATGGTCATCCCGCGTTCGCGTTCCTGCGGGCGGCGGTCACCGTTCTGTCCGGTCAGGGCTTGCAGCAGCGACGTCTTGCCGTGGTCGATGTGCCCCGCCGTGCCGACAATCACGGGTCGACCTGCAGCTGCGGCAATTGCGCAAGCCACGCCGGCTCATCGTCGAGCTGGCGCAGATCCAGCCACAACGCGTCGTCGCCCATGCGCCCGAGCACCGGGATCGGCAAGGCGCGCAACGCCGCTTCCAGATTCAACAGGCAACGCCCGCGCAAACGCTTCGACACTTGCGGGCGCATGCACAGCGCCGCACTCGGCAAGCGAGCCACCGGTTGGCTGCCGCTGCCGATCATGCCCAAGGCCTCGACTGCGCTGACTTGCCACAGCGAACCCAAGACTTCAGCCATCAAGGGCTGCAACCGTGAAGCCTGGGCGAAGATGTCTGCCTGCGGACGAGTCAACAGGCGCAGACTCGGCAGACGTTCAGCGAGGCGATCCGGATCGCGATACAAACCCAGCACCGCCTCCAGTGCCGCCAAGGTCAACTTGTCCACCCGCAGCGCGCGTTTCAGCGGGTTCTTCTTGATCCTCGCGATCAGCTCTTTGCGCCCCACGATCAACCCGGCCTGCGGGCCGCCGAGCAATTTGTCGCCGCTGAAGGTGACGATGTCCGCGCCATCCAGCAGTGCCTGCCGCACCGTCGGTTCGGCCGGCAAACCCCAACGGGTCAGATCCAACAGACTGCCGCTGCCCAGATCCTCCAGCAACGGCAAGCCATGCCGATGGGCCAACTCGGCCAGTTCAGCGGTCGGCACCCGCGCGGTAAAACCTTCGATGCTGTAGTTGCTCGCATGCACACGCATGATCAAACCGCTGCGTGGGCTGATCGCCGCTTCGTAGTCACGAGCATGAGTGCGATTGGTCGTGCCGACTTCGTGCAGACGCACGCCAGCGCGGGCCATGATGTCGGGGATGCGGAAGGCGCCGCCGATTTCGATCAGCTCGCCACGGGAAATGATGCCTTCCTTGCGCGCGCCCAGACTGTTGAGCGTCAGCAGCACGGCGGCGGCATTGTTGTTGACCACGGTGACGGCTTCGGCGCCGGTCAGTTCGCGGATCAGGCCTTCGATCAGGTCATCGCGATCGCCGCGTTTGCCGCTGGCCAGATCGAATTCCAGATTGAGAGGATAACGCGCGGCCATTTGCACCGCGTCGATGGCTTCGTCGGGCAACAAGGCGCGGCCGAGGTTGGTGTGCAGGACGGTGCCGGTGAGGTTGAACACCCGGCGCACGTTGCTGCGTTGTTGCTGGGCTAAGCGCTCACCGACTCGGCCGGCAAGGACTTCGGCGCCGATTTCAACGGCGGACAACTGCCCGCTCAACGCGCCGGGCCGCAGCTCATCGAGCAGTTGACGCAGCCCCGTCAGTAACGAATCCCGGCCGTAACGCTCGGCCAACGGCGCGTACGCCGGGTGACGCAACAAGCCGTCAATAGACGGCAACCGCAGGGCAACGCTGGAAGACATCAGCCACTCCTGATTCAACTGAAACAGCCCCTTCGGGAACAAGCTCCCTCCCACAAGGGTTTCAGAAGTGTAGACGCACTGTGGGAGCGAGCCTGCTCGCGAAAGCGGTGTGCCAGTTAGTGTGGATGTGACTGACCTCACGCCTTCGCGAGCAGGCTCGCTCCCACATTGCTTTGGGGCGGCCTGCAAAATGAGTGCACGCAGCCAATCCCTGCTCGCGAAGGCGGTAAGTCAGTCAAAGCTGATGTGGCCCCTTCGGGAGCAGGCTCCCTCCCACAGTTTTGCTCTCGTCATTCGTCTCCCGGGGCCAGTAACAGATTCGGTGCCAGCCGCTGATAACCGTCCTGCGCCAGACGCATATCCAGCAGCAAGCTGCTCAAATCAGCCGACAACGCCTCCGCATCAGCATCGTTTTCCAGATACACCATTTTCAGATAACTGTTACAACCCGGACAGAACTCCGCCCTTATCGGCGCCTGATTGGCCGCATGGCGATCGTCCTCAAGGCTGAAATAATCCAGACCCTTACTTGACTCGCAATACACGCACTTGACCCGCACCACATGCCATTCGCAGGCACACAGCGAACACACCAGATAACGCAAACCGTTGTGCTTGCCGCGATGGCGGATCACCCCGGCCATGGCCGGCGAACCGCAGGCCGGGCATTGGCTGAGGCTGTCGCCGGGTTTCAGTTGCAGATTCGCCGCGCTGAGCAGCCAGTGACTCCACGCCACTTGCAGTGCCGCGCCAAGAAACGGCACCAATTGCGCCGGCACCATCGAATATTGACCGCTGACCAACGCCACGGCCCATGCACGTAACTGACCGGGACTGGCGACCCGCAACGTTGTCAGCGCCTCAATGACGGCGGGCTGTTCATCAGGTTCATAACGCTGCAGCAAAGCTTCGAGATAAGCCTGCCAACCCTCTTCGCGCACCAAGGTATCAACCGCGAACGGCGGCAACCCATGCTGCTGACAAGCCTCGATCCGTTGCTGATCGAACGGCGCCGTCAGCGGCGGATCGTCAAACACCTGCTGCTGCACCCGACACAACCCGGCAATCAGCCGCAGATAGTCAGCCAGCGCATGCCCCTCGGCCAGTTGCTCCAGTCGATCAGCCCGCAGCGCAAACAGATTCGAAGGCGGCAGATGCAGAAACGGCGGCGAACTCGCCGCCGCCTCAATTTCCCCAGGTTCCAGAATGGTTGGCAAAAGTCAGCCCTTTTTGGTGATCGGTCGCTCCGGCACGTCCGGTTGACGCTCATCGCGGGTGATGTCGCGATACCAGAGTTCATGGTGTTTCTTCGCCCAGGCGCGGCTCACCCAGCCGTGCATCATCGCGTCGACCGAGCCCTTGATCCACAGCCCGGCGTAGATGTGAATGATGATGCTCAGCACCAGAATGAACCCGGCCAGCGCATGCAGGAGCATCGCCCAGCGAATCACGCTGATGCCGAAATACGCACTGAACCAGGCACGCCAGATCACCAGCCCGGTGAACAGCAAACCGAGCATGCACAGCAGTAAAGTCCAGAACAGCAGCTTCTGCCCGGCGTTGTATTTGCCCACTGGGGGCACGCTTTCTTCGTCGTTGACCAGCACCCGATCAATGCGCCGCAGCCATTTGCCGTCGTTGCTGATGAAAAAATTCGCCCGCCAGAAATTCAACACCAGACCGAGGAACAACACGAACATGAGCACGCCCATGTAAGGATGCAGAATCCGCGTCCACGGCCCGCCGCCGAACAGATTGCTCAGCCAGAACAGCGACGGATGAAACAACGCCAGCCCGGACAGCCCGGCCATGAAAAACAGGATCGCCACCAGCCAGTGATTGGTGCGCTGGTTGGCGGTGTAGCGCAGGATCGTCTTGTTGCTCATGGCCGGTCCTCCCCGCGTGGATCGAAGGTGTGCACCGCCGGGTCGACGACGTGCACCGAGGTGTCGGGTGGCGTTGGATGTTCATCTTCTTCGACCCGGTTCGGGCCGATGCGCACGTAATGGAAGAACCCGGCCAATACCGCCGCGCCCATGGCCAACAGGCCCAGAGGTTTGCTGATGCCTTTCCACAACCCCACCAACGGACTGATCGCCGGATCCTGCGGCAAGTTGGCGTAGATGGTTGGCGTATCGGCGTGGTGCAACACGTACATCACATGCGTGCCGCCAACACCGGCCGGATCATACAAACCGGCGTTTTCAAAGCCTCGGCTTTTCAGGTCGACGATGCGTTCGGCGGCGTGTTCCTTCATGTCTTCCTTGGTGCCGAAAACAATGGCGCCGGTCGGGCAGGTTTTCACACAGGCCGGTTCCAGCCCTACCGCGACCCGATCCGAACACAAGGTGCATTTGTAGGCCTTGTGGTCTTTCTGCGAAATACGCGGGATGTTGAACGGGCAACCGGTGATGCAGTAGCCGCAACCGATGCAGTGGTCCTGATCGAAATCGACGATGCCGTTGGCGTGCTTGATGATCGCGCCGGGGCTCGGGCACGCCGCCAGACAACCGGGCTCGGCGCAGTGCATGCAGCCGTCCTTGCGGATCAGCCATTCGAGGTTGCCAGCATCGGTTTCGTGCTCGGTGAAGCGCATTAACGTCCAGGTCTCCGCGCTCAGATCCTGCGGATTGTCGTAGGTGCCGTGGTTGTGGCCGACCTCGTCACGCAACTCGTTCCATTCCGAGCAGGCAACCTGGCAGGCCTTGCAGCCGATGCATTTGGTGGTGTCGATCAGCTTGGCGACCGCCTCCTGATTCCTCACCGATGGCGGCACCGTGGTCGTAGCCGAGCGGGCAATGATGTCTTGGCTGGCCATTTAAAGATTCTCCATCAGAGCTTCTCCACGTTGACCAGGAATGACTTGGATTCCGGGGTCTGTGTATTGCCATCGCCGAGGAACGGCACCAGGGTGTTGGTCAAATAACCGTGACGCGTCAGGCCGGTGAAACCCCAGTGCAGCGGGATGCCGATCTGATGCACGACCTGGCCGTTGACCTGCAGCGGCCGGATCCTTTTCGTCACCACCGCCACCGCTTCGATAAAGCCGCGTTTGCAACTGACCCGTACGCGATCTCCGGCAGCAATGCCCTTCTCTTTCGCCAGCACTTCGCCGATTTCGACGAACTGCTCAGGCTGGGCAATCGCGTTCAACTTGCAGTGCTTGCTCCAGAAGTGGAAATGTTCGGTGAGCCGGTAACTGGTGCCGGCGTACGGGAAGTCCTTGGCCTCGCCGAGGGTTTCCCAGACCGAATCGAAGATCCGCGCCGCCGGGTTGCTGGTGGCCTTCTTGTTTTGCGGGTGCAGCGGGTTGATGCCGATCGGCGTTTCGAACGGCTCGTAGTGCTCGGGGAATGGGCCTTCGTTCATCTTGTCGACGGCGAAGAACCGCGCCACGCCTTCGGGGTTCATGATGAACGGGTTCATCCCCGCCTCTGGCGGCACATCGGCCTTGTAGTCCGGCACATCGGTGCCGCCCCAGGTTTTGCCGTTCCACCAGACCAGACGTTTTTTCGGATCCCACGGTTTGCCGGCGACGTCCGCCGAAGCGCGGTTGTAGAGAATCCGCCGATTCGCCGGCCAGGCCCACGCCCAGCCGAGATGCTGGTGCATGCCGAACGGATCGCTGTTGTCGCGCCGCGCCATTTGGTTACCGGCCTCGGTCCAGCTACCGGCGAAAATCCAGCAGCCGGACGCAGTGCTGCCGTCATCCTTGAGCAAGCCGAAACCGGCCAGTTGCGAGCCGGCCTTGACCGCGACACCCGTGGCGTCGGTGAAATCGGCAACAGCGCTGCCGTTGATTTCCTTGGCCAGCTCTTCCGGCGAAGGCTCGTCAGGGATCTTGTATGGCCACGTCAGTTTCAACAGCGGATCAGGGAATTTGCCGCCCTCGGCCTGATAGCGCTTGCGCAGGCGCAGGAACAGTTCGGCCATGATGCGAATGTCGGTCTGCGCTTCGCCCGGACCATCGGCGCCTTTCCAGTGTCATTGCAACCAACGACTGCTGTTGACCAGCGAACCGTCCTCCTCGGCAAAACAAGTGGTCGGCAGGCGAATGACTTCGGTCTGGATTTCCGCGCTTTTCACATCGTTATACGGCCCGACGTTGTGCCAGAACTCCGAGGTTTCGGTGGCCAGCGGGTCCATCACCACCAGCCATTTCAGCTTGGCCAGTGCGCCCATCACGCGGTTCTTGTCCGGTAGTGCAGCGATCGGGTTGAAGCCTTGGCAGAAGTAGCCGTTGACCTTGCCCTGACTCATCAGGTCGAACATCTTCAGGACGTCGTAGTTGGGGATGTCGAGCTTCGGCAAGTGGTCGTAGCACCAATTGTTCTCGACGGTGGCGTTGGCGCCGTACCACGACTTCATCAGGCTGACGTGGAATTTGCTGTAGTTCTGCCAGTACGACAGTTGCCCCGGGCGCAGCGGCACTTGCGTACGTTTATGGATGAAGGCGTTGTAGTCCTGCTCGCTGTCCTGACCCAAGGTCAGATAGCCCGGCAGTGCATTGGAGAGCAAACCCAGGTCGGTCAGGCCCTGAATGTTCGAGTGACCGCGCAAGGCATTCACGCCGCCACCGGGCATGCCGACGTTACCGAGCAGCAATTGCACCATCGCCGCGCTGCGAATGATCTGCGCGCCGATCGAGTGCTGGGTCCAGCCGAGGGCGTAAAGAATCGTCATGGTCTTGCCCGGGATCGAGCAGGTGGCTATTTCGTCCCAGATTTTCTGCATGGCGTCGACCGGCATGCCACAGATCTGGCTGGCGAGGTCGATGTTGTAGCGGCTGTAATGTTGCTTCATCAATTGATAGACGCAGCGCGGGTCTTGCAGGGTTGGGTCGACTTTGGCGAAGCCGTCGTCGCCCAGCTCGTAACCCCAGCCGGATTTGTCGGTGTAGCTGCGCTTGGCGACGTCGTAACCGCTGAAGATGCCGTCTTCGAAGCCATAGCCTGCTTTGACGATGAACGACACGTCGGTGTAGTTGCGCACGTATTCGTGCTGGATCTTGTCCTCGGTCAGCAGGTAATTGATCAAGCCGCCCATGAAGGCGATGTCGGTGCCGGTGCGGATTGGCGCGTAATAGTCGGCCACGGACGCGGTCCGGGTAAAACGCGGATCGACCACGATCAGCCGCGCAGCGTTATGCGCCTTGGCCTCGGTCACCCATTTGAAGCCGCACGGATGCGCTTCTGCTGCGTTGCCACCCATCACCAGGATCAGATTCGCGTTGGCGATATCGGTCCAGGTATTGGTCATGGCACCACGGCCGTACGTCGGGGCAAGACTTGCCACCGTCGGGCCGTGTCAGACACGCGCCTGGTTATCGAACCCCAGCATGCCGAGACTGCGAATCACCTTCTGGGTGATGTAACCGGCTTCGTTGGACGCCGCCGATGCCGCGAGGAACCCGGTGCTCAGCCAGCGATTCACCGTTTGCCCGTTGGCATTTTTCTCGATGAAGTTGGCGTCGCGGTCGGTCTTCATCAGGTCGACGATGCGATCGAGCGCTTCGTCCCAACTGATCCGCGTCCATTCACTGCTGCCCGGTTTGCGGGTTTGCGGGTAGAGCAAGCGGCCGGGGCTGTGAATGAAGTCGAGCAGGCCTGCGCCTTTCGGGCAAAGGGTGCCGCGATTGACCGGGTGGTCGGCGTCGCCCTCGATATGGATGATGCTTTGCGCTACGTTCTTCGCGGTATCGCCCTGGCTGTACATGATCAACCCGCAACCGACCGAGCAATACGGGCAGGTGTTGCGGGTTTCATGGGTGTGGGCAAGCTTGAAGTGGCGCACCTGCTCGGCGAAGGCTGGCGTCGGGGCCATGCCCAACGCGCCCAGGCTCGAGCCTGCAAGGCCGATACCGGCGACCTTGAAGAACTGACGACGGCTGAGATCCATCGTGCACTCCTGATCAGGTGGAACCCGGTACTTGAGCCGGGTTTTATCTGGACAATCACGGTTGCGGCAATTGAGTGCCGACCTTTTCACTGTAGACAATGACCACACGATCTGTGTGAAAACCGACCGTCGGCGACAATCGGTCATGCACTGGAAAACCTGTGGGAGCGAGCCTGCTCGCGAAGAGGCCCTTTCAGTTGAGACAAATATTGACTGCCACACCGCCTTCGCGAGCAGGCTCGCTCCCACAGGTTTTGTGTGCTCCTGCACGGCCATGGGCTTATCATGCCCGCAGGACCAATCCCGCCTTCACGAGACCGCGCATGACTTTCGATTTTGATCAGGTATTCGACCGCCACAACACCGGCAGCACCAAGTGGAGCCGCTATTCGGCCGAGGTGTTGCCGATGTGGGTCGCTGATATGGATTTCGCCGCGCCGCCGGTGGTGATCGAGGCGCTGCAGCAACGCTTGCTGCACCCGTTGGTGGGCTACAGCGTGGCGCAGGACAACCTGCGTGAAGCCATCGTCGCCGACCTCTGGAACAAGTACGCCTGGAAGGTCAAACCGCAAGAGCTGATCTTCCTGCCGGGCGTCGAGTCCGGTTTCAACATGGCTTTGAAAGCGTTGATGCAGCCACAACAGAATGTCGTGGTGCAGGTGCCGAACTACCCGCCGCTGCGCCACGCGCCGGGGCATTGGGGGTTGAACAAGGTCGAGCTGGAGTTCGTCGCACAAGCCGACGGCACCTACGCCACCCCGCTGGACGTACTGCGTGAATCGCTGAACGGTGGCGGCGCGCTGTTGCTGAGCAACCCGCACAACCCGATCGGCAAAGTGTTTGGCCGTGAGGAACTGCAAGCGGTGGCGGATATCTGCGCGGCGCAGGATGCCTGGATCATCTCCGACGAGATCCACGCCGAGCTGTGTTTCGATGGTCGCGTGCATATTCCGACCGCTTCGCTGAGCCCGGAAATCGCCCAGCGCACGATCACCCTGATGTCGGCGAGCAAGGCGTACAACATCGCCGGGCTGAAGACGTCGTTCATGATCATCCAGGACGCCGCCCTGCGCGAGCGCGTCAACCACGCCCGCTGCGGCATGGTCGACAGCGTCAATCCGCTGGGCATGGAAGCGACCCGCGTGGCCTACAGCGACGGCGCGCCGTGGCTGGCCGAGTTGAAAACCTATCTGCAAGCCAACCGTGACTGGCTGGTTGAAGCGGTGCGCAGCCGGTTGCCGGGTGTGACCATTAATGTCCCGCAGGGCACGTACCTGGCGTGGCTGGATTGCTCGGCGCTGGATCTGGATAACCCGCAGCAGTTCTTCCTTGAGCAGGGCAAAGTGGGGCTCAGCCCAGGTCTGGACTTCGGCGATCAACACCAGCAATTCGTGCGCCTGAACTTCGGCTGCCCGCGCTCGTTGCTCGAAGAAGGCATCGCCCGCATGGAACGCGCGCTGACCCACCGCAACATTTAAGAGCACCACATCCCCCGTGTAGGAGTGAGCCTGCTCGCGATAGCGTCCTGACATTCAACATCATTGTTGACTGAAATACCGCTATCGCGAGCAGGCTCACTCCTACAGGGAATGTATGTTCACGCAAAATCTTCGTCGTAAATCCGATCGAACTCACGGCAAACGCACCGGGTCAACCACCCATACCAGCCATGAGACCTCGGAGACCCGCGATGACCGACTATCCAAAACCACCCTTCCCCGCACAAGCCCAAGCCGTTCCAGGTTCGCAACGCAAAATGGAGCCCTATCCCGATTGCGGCGAGCAAAGCTATGTCGGTTCCGGGCGACTGGCCGGCAAGATCGCCCTGATCACCGGCGCCGACAGCGGCATCGGCCGCGCCGTGGCGATTGCCTTCGCCCGTGAAGGCGCCGACGTTGCGGTCGCCTATCTCAATGAACACGAAGACGCCAAGGAAACCGCGCGCTGGGTCGAACAGGCCGGGCGTCAGTGTCTGTTGCTGCCCGGTGATATCGCGCAGAAATCCCAGTGCCAGGCCTTGGTCGACAAAACCGTCGAGCGCTTCGGCCGTATCGACGTGCTGGTCAACAACGCCGCGTTCCAGATGACCCACGAAACCTTCGAGGAAATCCCCGATGACGAATGGGTGATGACCTTCGACGTCAATATCACCGCGATTTTCCGGTTGTGTCAGGCGGCGATCAAACACATGAGTGCCGGCGCGTCGATCATTAACACCAGTTCGGTCAATTCGGACATGCCCAAACCCACTCTGCTCGCCTATGCCACCACCAAAGGCGCGATCGCCAATTTCACCGGCGGTCTGGCGCAGATGCTCGGGCCGAAAGAGATTCGCGTGAACTGCGTGGCACCCGGACCGATCTGGACGCCGCTGATTGTCTCGACCATGCCCGATGAAGAAGTGCAAAACTTCGGCGGAAACACCCCGCTCGGCCGCCCCGGCCAACCGGTGGAAGTCGCGCCGATCTACGTGTTGCTCGCCTCAGACGAAGCCAGTTACATCACCGGCCAGCGCTATGGCGTGACCGGCGGTAAGCCGATGCTGTGAGTAACCGCACTGTAGGAGCTGCCGCAGGCTGCGATCTTTTGATTTGGATGTTAAAAACAAGGTCAAAGGATCGCAGCCTGCGGCAGCTCCTACAGGGGCGGCGTCAGAAGCGAAAGGGTCTCTGCAGGCGGCCGTCATTAATCACTGAGGGCGGCACATCATGAGTTTTGTCGTGTGGGTGGCGGTGCTCGGCGCCGTGCTGCTGACCTTGGCACTGACCTCGTCGTACCTGCGCTGGATGCCGGTGACCACCTCGGCGGTCTGCCTGCTGCTGGGGATCGGCATCGGCCCCAGTGGCCTCGATCTGCTGAAACTGTCGCTGGAAAACGCCTCGCTGTGGATGGAGCACCTGACGGAAGTCGCGGTGTTGTTTTCCCTGTTCGTCTGCGGCTTGAAGTTGCGTTTGCCCCTGCGCGACAAGCGTTGGCGGATTGCTTTTGGCCTCGCCGGACCGGTGATGGTGTTGACCATTGTCGGCGTTTGTCTGCTGCTGCACTTTGGCTTGAGCTTGCCGTGGGGACCGTCGCTGTTGATCGGCGCGATTCTGGCGCCGACCGACCCGGTATTGGCGGCGCTGGTGCAAGTCAACGATGCCCGGGATGTCGACAGTGTGCGTTTCGGCCTGTCGGGTGAGGCCGGGCTCAATGACGGGGTGGCCTTTCCTTTTGTGATTCTCGGCTTGTTGCTGATCCACGGGGACGGTTCTGCCGCCGAGTGGCAGGGCTGGGTCTTGCGCAGTTTATTGTGGGCGGTGCCTGCCGGATTGCTCACCGGTTACTGGATGGGCCGCGGTATCGGCCGCGTGACTTTGTCGCTGCGTATCCACAACGACGACAGCACGCTCAGCCCCAATGATTATCTGGCGTTGTCGTTGATTGCCCTAGCCTATGTCGTCGCCGAAGCCATCGGCGGTTATGGCTTCCTGTCGGTGTTCGCGGCCGGGCTGGGTTTGCGCCAGGTCGAAGTGAAATCCACTGGCGCCGGCCAACCGCCCGCCGAGCATCTGGTGCAACCGGTGGTCGGCCATCAAAACGTCGAACCGCAACACGCGGTGCACGGCGACACCGAACGACTGGAAAGCAGCCAGGTCGCCGCCGGGATCATGATGGGCGATATGTTGTCGTTCGGCAGTCTGGTCGAGCGTGCCATGGAAGTGTTTCTGGTGACCCTGCTCGGCGTAGTAGTGGTGGCGCACTGGGACTGGCGGGCGTTGCTGGTCGGCGGCGTGTTGTTCTGCCTGATCCGCCCGGCCTGCGTCGCGCTGATGCCGTGGGGCGCATTACTGGAAGGACGGCAACGGCTGTTGATCGGCTGGTTCGGCATTCGCGGGATCGGTAGCCTGTTCTATCTGTTTTATGCCTTGAATCACGGGCTGACCGACACCGTGGCCAGCGTGTGTACCGACCTGACCTTGTCGGTGGTGGCGCTGAGCATTTTGCTCCACGGGATCAGCACGCAACCGATCCTCGCTCGCTATGAGCAGCACAAGAAACTAAAAACCTGATTTTTAATTCAGAGCTTTATCGGCTGATTGATCGAATTTTTTTCTGTAAAAAAATGGATCCCTGCGTAATGGCCGGCAGTCACAAGCATAACCCCTCGCCGGAAACATCAGGCGGGGCCCGGCAGGTTCGGTTCCACTGCGGCGTTTAAGCCTGTTAAAGGAATCCTTGAAGAATAAGGTTACGGTCATGAAAGAATGCTCGACTCCGGCACAAATCAAGGCTTGCAGAGCACTGGCTCTGGAACGCAATCGTCAATTGTTCGATAACGCCCACACCCTCAACCGCGCGGCCAATGCGCTGCTGGAAGTTGAACATCTGGACATCGAACAATTCGAGCACTATCGAGCGCTGCGCAAGAAAGCCGATTTGATGTTTGAAGATGCCATTGATCATTTGTGCGTGTTGAACGAGGATTTTCCGCCGATTCCAATGTCCTCGCAGAACTCGGTGGCGTTGCGTCGAGAGCTTGAGACTGTGGAGTGAGTCAGAGCAGACCCTCACCCTAGCCCTCTCCCAGAGGGAGAGGGAACTGACCGAGGTGAATGGTTGAGGTACGCCGACTTGAGATACCGGGTTGCACGCGGATTTTGAGCAGTGCAAATATCGGCTCTCTGCGATATGAACCCTGACAGCCCCTCACCCTAGCCCTCTCCCAGAGGGAGAGGGAACTGACCGCGGTGAATGGTTGAGGTACTCCGACCTGAGATACCGGGTTGAACGCGGATTTTGAGCAGTGCAAATATCGGCTCTCTGCGATATGAACCCTGACAGCCCCCTCACCCTAGCCCTCTCCCAGAGGGAGAGGGAACTGACCGCGGTGAATGGTTGAGGTACGCCGACTTGAGATACCGAGTTGCACGCGGATTTTGAGCAGTGCAAATATCGGCTCTCTGCGATATGAACCCTGACAGCCCCTCACCCTAGCCCTCTCCCAGAGGGAGAGGGAACTGACCGCGGTGAATGGTTGAGGTACGCCGACTTGAGATACCGAGTTGCACGCGGATTTTGACCACGACACTGAGATACCGAGTCGAACGCGGATTTTGACCACAACGAAGATCTGCTCCCTTCCCCCTCGCCCCCTTGGGGGAGAGGGTTGGGGTGAGGGGGATCGGTCTGAATGGCAACACAAAATCCAAGCGAATGAAAAAGCCCGGCCACATAAGCCGGGCTTTTCTATATCTGCCCATCACCCTCCAGGATTGGTCACCTGAATAAATACCGCATAACTCCCCAGCAACACCCAGAACGTCGCAAAGATCCAAGGCGTGCGCACCGAAAACAGCAGCGACTTGCGATACCCCTTGTGGCTCGACTCCATCTCACTGAACAGCGGCGATTCGTCATACGCCAGGCCCATCAGCGGCTCGCTGTGCAGCAAGTGGCTCTGTTTGAAATGCCAATGATCGATGATGTCGTACGCCGCGCGAATCCCCGGCCAGGCATTCAGCGAGCTGAGCAGTCCGAGCAAGGCGAGAAACGGCGGCACCACCAACGTAAATAACTTGCCCCACTCCGGGTTGAGATTGGCCATGCAGGACGCAAAGGCAATCACCAGAAACGACTGCGCCGCCAGATAGGCGTCGGTGCGGTTGGCGAGGATGCTGGTTTCGTACTGGATCTCCCGGCGATAGAAATCCAGCCGTTCCTTGGGTGAGCCGAACATTTTCGCGTCATGTTCGGTCAGGGTTTCTTCAGCGGTGGGCTCAGTCAGTATGCGAGACAAAAGATGCACGCTCCGGGTTGGGGAAAACATTTAGAAATCCCCACCGGCGCGCAAGTTCAGAACGATTGACCGCTGCCTCACTTCATCGATTGAGCAATGATCGCCACCAGATTCATTTGCGTGAACGGCTTGGGCAAGCGTGGCAGTTGCGCAGCAAAACCTTCCAGACGCTCGGCGTAACCGGTGGCCAGGATGATCGGCAGATCCGGTTTGAGCAGGCGCACTGCGTGGGCCAGTTGCGCGCCGCTCATTTGCGGCATGGCCATGTCGGTGATCATCAGGTCGATGACTTCACCCTGATCGAACAATGCCAGCGCCTGCGCCCCGGACGTGGCACTGACCACCCGATGGCCGAGGTCTTCGAGCAACAGGCTGGTGCTGGTCAACACCAGCGAGTCGTCATCCACCACCAGCACGCTGAGTCGTGGCACCGTCACCGGCTCGGCGTGTGGCAGCAGCGGCTTGCTGGCCATGCCCTCGACGGCCACCGGAATCCACAGTTCAGCCGTGGTGCCCTGGGCCTTTTTGCTCTTGAGGACGAAACGCCCACCCAGTTGCTCCATGAAGCCGTGGACCATCGACAATCCCAGTCCGGTGCCCTTGCCCAAGCCTTTGGTGGTGAAGAACGGATCTCTGGCCGAGGCCAGTGTGTGCTCATCCATGCCCTCCCCGCTGTCGATCACGCTGAGACAAACGTAACGACCTGCCGGTAGATCCGAATCACTGAGTTCGAGCACCACTTGCGGTTCAGCAGTGATGCTTACCGTACCGCCGTCGGGCATGGCGTCGCGGGCGTTGGTTGCCAGGTTGAGCAAGGCCAGTTCCAGCTGATTGGTGTCCGCCAGCACCGGCTCCAGATCTGCAGGAAACCGCGTATCGATGCGAATGCCCGGCCCCAGCGAACTGCGCAACAACCCGGTAATACCCTGAACCAATTGCGCAATATCGACCGACTCGGTTTTCAGTTCCTGACGCCGGGCGAACGCCAGCATGCGCTGAGTCAGTGACACACCGCGCAGTGCGCCTTGGGTGGCGTTTTCCAGCAACCGGCTGATTTTCGCATCGTCACCCATGCGCTTTTGCACGATTTCCAGATTGCCGAGAATCACCGTCAGCAGATTATTGAAGTCATGGGCGATGCCGCCGCTGAGCTGACCGATGGCCTGCATCTTCTGCGCCTGGAACAGCGCTTCACGGGTTTTTTCCAGCGCCTGCTGGGCCTGATGGGCTTCGGTGATATCGCGGGTGATCTTGGCAAAACCGAGCAATGTGCCGGTGTCGCCACGAATCGCATCGACCACCACATGAGCGAGAAACCGTGTGCCGTCCTTGCGCATGCGCCAGCTCTTGTTCTCGAAACGGCCCTCGCGGGTGGCGATTTCCAGCGCCCGTTGCGGCTCGCCGAGTTCGCGGTCTTCGGGGGTATAAAAGATCGAAAAGTGCTGGCCGATGATTTCTTCCGGCAGATAGCCCTTGATCCGCTGGGCGCCCTGGTTCCAGTTGCTGACCCGGCCTTCGGGGCTGAGCATGTAGATCGCGTAATCGGTGACGCCCTGCACCAGCAAGCGGAATTGCTGCTCGCTTTGCTTGAGGGTTTCCTCGGCCATTTTGCGGTCGGTCAGGTCGCGGGTGATCTTGGCGAAACCGAGCAACTTGCCGCTGGGATCAATGATCGGGTCGATCACCACGTGCGACCAGAAATTGGTGCCGTCCTTGCGCACCCGCCAGCCCTCGCCTTCGAAGCGCCCTTCACGGATGGCGGTATCGAGCGCCCGTTGCGGCAGACCGGCGGCGCGATCGTCAGCGGTATAAAAGCGAGAGAAATGCTCGCCGAGGATTTCCGCTTCTTCGTAGCCCTTGAAGCGTTTGGCGCCGGAGTTCCAACTGGTGATGATGCCGTCGGGATCGATCATGTAGATCGCATAGTCGACCACCGCATCGATCAGCAGACGAAAACGCATCTCTTCGATCGCCGCGGTCTTGTTTTTCTCGCTCATCACACTCACCAGCCATTGTCATGATCGGAAGTATGCGTCAATCCGGCGAATTGGGAAGCGGCCGACTCATGATTGATTGCCCACCAACGCGGCAGCAGCTGTTTGATCCGGCTCTCGGCAAAGCGATCGTCAATCAGCATGACCACGCCGCGATCCTCGCGGGTACGGATGACCCGCCCGGCGGCCTGCACGACTTTCTGCACGCCGGGGTACAGGTAGGTGTAGTCGTAACCGGCGCCGAAGATCGCCGCCATGCGGTATTTCAGCTGTTCGTTGACCGGATTGAACTGCGCCAGCCCCAGTGTCGCAATGAACGCGCCGATCAACCGCGCACCGGGTAAATCGATGCCTTCGCCGAACGCACCGCCCAACACGGCAAAGCCGACGCCCTGGCTGTGCGCGGTGAACTGATCGAGGAAAGCCTGCCGTGCGCCTTCGAGCATCCCCCGCGATTGCTGCCACAGGGTGATGTTCGGATAGCGCTCGGCCAGTAACGACGCCACTTGTTGCAGATAATCGAAGCTGCTGAAAAACGCCAGATAGTTGCCCGGACGCTCGCTGAACTGCCGCGCGATCAATTCGACGATCGGTTCCAGCGAGGCCTGCCGATGGTTGAAGCGCGTCGAGATGCGGCTGACGATCTGCACCTGCAACTGTTCGGCGCAAAACGGCGATTCGACGTCGATCCACACGCTGTCGGCAGGCGTGCCGAGCAAATCGGCGTAATAGTGACGCGGGCTGAGGGTAGCGGAGAACAACACGCTGCTGCGCGCCGCTTTCAAGCGCGGGCCGATAAATGCAGCCGGCACCACATTGCGCAGGCACAACTGCGACAGCGGCTTTTTACGCTCGAGGTCACGCTTGCTGATGTCGAAGAGGTAATGCGCGTCGTACAGCTCCGCGACCCGGGCGAATTGCAGCAAGTCGAAATAGAAGTTCTGCAAGGCGCTGTCGAGACCCTGCGGATGATCATTGAGGTAATCGCCGATGGCCGCGCAACATAACGAGATCGCTTGCAGAAGTTTTTCCGGCGCCTTGTCGTAAGCCTGATAGGCCGCCAGTTGCGGCGCATGCAGGGCGTTCCATTCACGGTTGATCCGTTGCAGGGAATTTTTCAGCGCCGCCGGCGCGGTTTTGCGCACGCTGCCCAAGGTGAACTGATCGAGACTGGCGCTGTACATCTGCCGGCCCCGCTCGACGAGGTTGTGCGCCTCGTCCGCCAGCACCGCGACTTTCCATTGGTTGAGCTGGGCGAGACCGAAGAGCATGGCGCTGAAGTCGAAGTAATAGTTGTAGTCGGCGATCACCACGTCGACCCAACGGGCCATCTCCTGACTAAGGTAATACGGGCACACCGCGTGTTGCGCGGCGACCTCGCGCATGGCCGCTTGATCGAGCAGTTGGAGTCGACTGGCCGCTTCACGGGCGGCGGGCAAGCGATCGTAAAAGCCTTGGGCCAACGGGCAGGATTCGCCGTGGCAGGCTTTGTCCGGGTGTTCGCAGGCCTTGTCGCGGGCGACCATTTCCAACACCCGCAAGGGCAAGGCTGGCGACTGATCGAACAATACCTGGCTGGCGTCCAGCGCCAGCTTGCGCCCCGGCGTCTTGGCGGTGAGGAAGTACACCTTGTCCAGTTGCTGCGGTGCCAGCGCTTTGAGCATCGGGAACAGCGTGCCAAGGGTTTTGCCGATGCCGGTCGGTGCCTGGGCCATCAGGCAGCGCCCGGTGCTGACAGCCTTGAACACCGACTCGGCCAAATGCCGCTGTCCCGGACGAAAATCCGCATGGGGAAACGCCAGTTGTTGCGCGGCCAGATTGCGCGCCTCGCGATGGGCCATTTCCTGTTCGGCCCATTGCAGGAACAGCGTGCATTGCTGATCGAAAAACGCTTTCAACGTATCAGCGCTGAACGCCTCGACCAGACAGGTTTCTTTTTCGCTGACGATATCGAAATACACCAGCGCCAGATTGATCTGTTCAAGCTCGAGTTTGCAGCACATCAACCAGCCGTAGATCTTCGCCTGCGCCCAGTGCAACTGGCGGTGATTGGCCGGTTGTTTGCTCAGGTCGCCACGGTAGGTTTTGACTTCTTCCAGGCAGATTTGCGCCGGGTCGTAGCCGTCCGCCCTGCCCTTGACCTTCAATTGCAGAAACTCGCCTTCCAGCGCCACTTCGCTTTGATACTTTTCGCTGCGCCGCGAGGCCACGGTGCGGTGCCCGGCAATGCCTTCCAGCGCCGTGGGTGATGGGGTGAAGCGCAGGTCGAGGTCGCCGGTCTTGGCGGTGAACTCGCACAGTGCGCGCACGGCAATGCTGTAGCTCAAGCGCTCTGCTCCGCCCATTGCACGTAACACACGGCCACCGGCATTTGGTGTTGATGGCAGAACTCCAGCCAGCGCAGTTGATTGTCCTGCAAGCGATCGCCGGGGCCTTTCACTTCAATCATTCGATAGGTTTTGTGCTGCGGCCAAAACTGGATCAGATCAGGCATGCCGGCACGGTTGGCCTTGATGTCGAGCAATAAGCGGCTGAACCAGTGCTTGAGGTGTTCGGCCGGCAAGCAGGCCAGTGCTTGCTCCAGCAACGTTTCATTCAATGCGCCCCAGAACACGAATGGCGACTGGATACCCCACTTGTCGATGAAGCGCTGCCGAATGGTCTCGGCATAGCGGCCGTCGTCGAGTTCGCTCAGGCACGCCTGGAACAGTTCGGCGCGGCGTTGCTGGAAGTCTTCGTTGAGCAGGTCCACCGGGCCACGCTGGAACGGGTGGAAGAATGCCCCGGGCAACGGTGCGAAAATCGCCGGCCAGCACAACAGGCCGAACAGTGAGTTGATCAAGCTGTTTTCCACGTAATGCACCGGCCCGTCGTCATCGTGCAGATGCGCCTGCACGTAATACTCCACGGACAACGCGGGATCACTGCGCGGCAAGTGCAGGTCCAGACGCTCGACCGGTCTGGCCGGCACACGTTTGAGCGGCGGGCCGCCGAGTTTGCGCCGCACCCTTGGCAATATCCGTTGCAGGCCTTGCTGCTCGGCAGCGCTTTCCGGCGCCTGTTCGGCCAGCGTGGCGAGCTCCAGTGCCAACGAGTATTCGCCGCTGCGTTCCAGCACGCGAATCATGCGCAAACGGGCACCGGGATAGGCGCAGTCGCGGTAAATGCTCAGGGCCAGGGCAAACTCGGTGATGCGCTCGCAATACTGGCCGATCTGGAACAGCACCTTGCCACGCCGGCGTTGCAGCCACGGGTTGTCGAAGTGCAAGGCGCTGACCTGCGCGACGATGATTTCCAGCGGTTCGCCGGCCTCGAAACGCAATTGGCAGTTGTGCAGGAACAGGCAGGCGTCGACGTCTTCGCGGCTGCGCAGGCCTCGCGAGTCGGCGCAGAACTCGACTTTTTCATAGGTGAAGATGCCCAGGTCGGCGAGGACGAATTCCGACCAGTCCTGATACAAATTGCCGAAGAACATCAGACGCAAGCGGTCGCACAGGTCCATGATGGTCAAGCTGAACAGCCGGTCATCGAGCAGTGGCGCCCAGTCGCGCAGGCTGCGCATTTCACTGAACTGTTCGACCAACAGCGGCAGCCAGTCGTCCTTGCGCCCCTTGGGCTGTTCGATGGCGGCGCCGAAGGCTTGCAGAATTTCGGCCTTGAGCAACACGTCGAACAACTCGGCGAGGGCCAGCGGCGCGTGTTCATCGATCCAGCCACGCTGCAACAAGGGTTGCGCGGCCTCGGCGATGTTACCGATTTCAGCGTAACTGAGTTTGCCGGCACGAAAGTGCACGCCCTTGCGCATCACCATGCGCACCAGTAATCCCTGCGATGCACGGGGCAAGGTCTTGAAGTCGCGGATAAACGCGTGCTCCGTTTCACTCATTACATCGGCATAACGAAAATCAAGCCAATCAAGCACTTGCCGGAAGTTGTTAAGGTAATAGAACGGGTCGTCGAGGGGATTGGCAGTCACGGGAATTCTGGGCCATGGCGAGCGAGTACTGGTTATGCGTACAGATACCAGCTGTGCCCTGCTCGGTGCAAACGGAAAATGATCAATGGCATTTTTTCGCCGGGCTATCGAACTTTTCCCCCGGGGATGGCACCAACCGCGTTAGAAGGCCGACAATGCTCGGCATCACATCGAATGAGGATTTAGAGGTGGGTATGAAAATCAAGTCACTGGGCATCCCTTTCGCCGTCGTTGCCGCGCTGGCACTGGCCGGTTGCTCGACCCCGACGGTGGTCACTCTGCAGAACGGCACCCAGTATCTGACCAAGGACATGCCGAAGACCAAAACCAAGGACGGCTTCTATGAGTTCGAGGATATTTCCGGGGCCAAGGTGAAGGTGCGTGCTGATGAAGTCGCGACCGTGCGCGAAGAAGACTGACACCCCGCGATACGTGTAGGAGCTGCCGCAGGCTGCGATCTTTTGATCCGGATCTTGAAAATCAAAGGCAGAAGATCGCAGCCTGCGGCAGCTCCTACAGGGATATTTGTATTATTCGAAGGTCGGCATACCCGGAATGCTGCCATCGCAAGGCATGTACGTGCCGCCCCGCTTGACCACTTCACCCTGCAAACGCCGGCAGCGTTCCAGATCCTGCTGCGCCATGCGATCAATGCTCAGATTGCCGGTGGTTTGCGGCTGTTTGCCGTCACCCAGGCGCAGGGTCACGAACGGTTGTTCGGGCTGAATCTGAAAGCGGCTCTTCTCTTCAACCGGCTCGACCACCTCGGTTTTCGGCGGACTCGGCAGTTGGTCGGTGGTGATGCCGTAACGGCTCAGAATCGAAGTTTGAGGTAGATCGGCGCAGGCATTGGCCGAACACAGCGTCAGTGCAACGAACCCGACATACCCCTTGAAACCTTTCACGTTTGAATCTCCTGTACTCAATGGCGGCTAGCTATAGAACGTGTGCGCACGTGCCGGCTTTAGGCCGCACTTGCTGTTTTGCAGGGGTTTGAGTCAGGGAATGGCTGTCGAGTCACTTTTGAAACCGCGTTATCGTTCTTCGCGAGCAGGCTCGCTCCCACAGGGGATTTGTAAACGACACAGATCCCGTGTGGGAGCGAGCCTGCTCGCGAAAGGGCCCTTACCGGCACCCCATCAACATCAGGCGATCACAATGCCGTCAGCACTCAGGCTATTCAGCGACACCCCGACCAACGTCACCGAATCATTGCCAAACGTCAGCACCGTATCCTGTCCAACGGTCGCGGCATGGGCACGGAAATCCTCCGCCGGCAACACACCCTGCACACCGAGAAACACTAGTTTGTCGTTGGACGTGTAACCCACCACCCGATCCTGCCCGAACGCGCCGTTGAACAGGAACGTATCCGCCCCGCCCCCCGATTCCATCAGGTCATTACCGGCACCGCCAACAAACACGTCGTTGCCCGCGCCACCAATCAGGTGATCGTTACCGTCCAGCCCGAACAGCCAGTCGCCACCCGAATGCGCCTTCAGCGTGTCGGCGCCAGCGGTGCCTTTGACGCTGGACTCATACGCGGTGACGTTGTTGCCGACTTTCAAGCCGCTGGCCGTGACGCTGTGGGTCACATCATCCTTGAACAGGCCCCAGAGAAACCCCGGTTCCTTGGTGACAATGCTGCCGATGTCGCGGGTGATGCTGATCCCGCCGTTGGCATCGCGCACGTACAAGTTGCCGGCGCCATCATTGGCGAAGTCGAAGTTCTTCACCGCGCTTTGCAGGTCGAGGGTGTTGCTGCCCTGTCCGCCGAGGATGACGTTGTAGCCGCCGCTGTCGCGGAAGGTGTCGTTGCCGGCGCGACCTTCCAGATAATCGTTGCCGCTGCCGCCCTGGATCAGATCGTTGGCGTCACTGCCGATGATGAAGGTGCTGCCCTTGTGGGTTTCGGCGTTGCGGTTGAGGTCCTGCACCCAGGTGTTGGCCCGCGCCGGGTCTGAGAGGTTGGCGACGATGATCGTCGAGTCGCGGCTGGTCAGGTCGTAGAATTTTGAGTCGATCACCCGGTTCATGCCGTCGCCATACGCGGTCGGCAAGTGCGAGATCCAGGTGGGAATGTTGAGGATCGAGTACGGCAACAGATTCCACGCGGTCGAGGCGTAGTGATCGTTGAAGCTGACGATGTTGTCGGTGGCCGAGGCCTTGGGCGCGTCGTGCACGCCGATCGAGGCACCTGTGAAGGTCGAGCCGTCGAGGGCGCGGAACACCGGGTCGTTTTCGTAGCCGACGTTGAGCACTTTGTCGGTGCTGCTTTGCGTTGGCGAGGCGTAGGCGATGTAGTTGGAATCGGCAAAGAAACCGCCCCACTTGCCGCCACTCAAATCGGCCATGCTGTTGACCGCCAGGCCACCGAGGCTGTGGCCGCTGACTAGCACGTCCTTGCCGCTGAGGCCGTTGGCCTTGGCAAACGCCACCACATCATTGAGCAGATTGCCGAACGCTTCGCCGACGTAGTTCTTGGCGTAATCCTTGGGGCCGAAGGCGGCGAGCAGGTCGTTGATCACGTCGCCGATGGAGTCGAGGATCAGGTTTTCCCGCGGGCCGCTGGTGCCGCGAAAGGCAATGCCGAGTTCGGTGAGATGGCCCTGAGCATCGTACTTGCCGAGGATTTCCACTTGCGCGGTGGTGTAACCGGCCTTCTCGCCAAAAAAGGTTCCGCGCGCATCGGTCTTGCCGTCGTAGCCCAGTTGCGAGGCGGTGATCGGCGTCCAACCGGCCTGTTTAACGGCGTCGAGGGCGAGTTTTTCCGAATCAGGGTTCCACGGAATGCCGGGAATCACCCCTTGCGAATCGGTGCCGCCGAGCAGCGCCGTGACCAGCGTAGCGGGCAGGCCGATGCCGAAACCGTTGTGCTGATAACCGGCGGCAAAGCCATTATCGAGGTTGTGGTAGGAATACAGCGTGATCGCCATGGCATCGCTGAACAACGCCTTGGAATCGGCTGTGCCGAAGTTCTTGTAGTCATACACACCCATTGCTATTGCCTCTCTCTTGTTGGAATTGTTAGAGATAGCTCACAGCCAGGGCGCCCCACGGGGACGCCCCGGAGCATTTCAGAATCTACATAGCTTTAAACTGTAGGAGTGAGCCTGCTCGCGATAGCGGTGTGCCAGATGAAAAAATGCAACCTGACACAACGCTATCGCGAGCAGGCTCACTCCTACAGGGATTACTAGGCGAACACGAACGCCGAGTCCGACAGGTTAGCCACTCCCACCCCGATCAAGGTCACGGCATAGTCGCCAATCTTCAGCACGGTATCGCTGCCGGTCTGCGACGCGTGTTGCTTGTAGTCGTAGCCCTGCCCCGCGCCTTCGACGCCCATGAACACCAGTTTGTCGCTGCCCTGATAACCATTGATGGCATCGAAACCGAACGCGCCGCTGAACAGGAAGGTGTTGTTGCCACCCACTGCGCTCATCACGTCATTGCCGGCGCCACCGACGAAAGTCACATGGCCCTTGTCGCTGATCAGCTTGTCATCGCCACCGAGGCCGAACAGCCAGTCACCGTCGGCCGTGGCGTGCAGCGCATTGCCGTAGCCATCGCCGCTGAGCGAATGGTTGTACTGGGTCAGCTCGCTGCCGTTGGTCAAACCCTTGGCGGTGACGCCCCAGGTGATTTCCTTGCTGCCCCACCACGAACCCGACTCCTTGCTCACCAGCGCGCCGATGTCGCGGGTCATGCTGATGCCGCCGTAGGCGTCGCGCACGTACAGCGTGCCGTCACCGTCGTTGGCGAAGCTGAAGTTCTGCAACGGCTTCTGCAGCTCGAAAGTGTTGTGGCCCTGGCCACCGAGCAGGATGTTGTAGCCGCCGTCATCACGGAACCGGTCATCGCCGCCCAGGCCTTCAAGGAAGTCGTTGCCCGCGCCGCCCTTGAGCCAGTCGTTGCTCTGCGTGCCGATGATGAAAGTGCTGCCAGTGTGCGGCTCGCCGCTGCGACCGAGATCTTCAACCCAGGTCTTGCCGCGAGAAGCTTCTTCCAGATTGGAGACGATGATCGTCGAGTCTTTATGCGTCAGGTTGTAGAACTTCGAATCGATGACCCGATTCAAGCCATCGGCATAGCCCAGCGAGCTGTGGGCCGACCAGTTCAGCGGATTGACGATGCTGAACGGCACCAGGTTCTGCGCGGTGGACGCGTAGTTGTCGTTGAAGTTGACGATGTTGTCGGTGGTCGAATCGTGCGGCTTGTCGTGCTTGCCCATCGAGGCCGTGCTGAACGTGGTGCCATCGAGTACGCGGAACACCGGGTCGTTCTCGAACCCGATGTTCAGCACGTTATTGCCGGTGCTGCTCTGGGTTGGCGAGGCGAAGGTGATGTAGTTGGCGTCCTTGAAGAAGCCGCCCCAGTTGCTCGCGCTCAACTCGGCCACGCTGTTGACCCCGAGTCCGCCGAGGCTGTGGCCGCTGAGCAGGACGTCCTTGGCGGCGATGCCATTGGCAATCGCGAATGCGGCGACAGCCTTGAGCAAATTGTCGAAGGCGTTTTTCGCGTAGTTGCTCGCGTAATCCGACGGCCCGATGGCGGCGAGCAGGTTGTTTTTCAAGTCGCCGAAGGTGTCGCTGTAACCCAGCCCACCGGTGCCACGAAAAGCCACGCCGATGCCGATCAGTTTGCCGGCAGCGTCGTATTTGCCGAGCACTTCGGCTTCGGCGCTGGTGAAGCCGTCCTTCTCGCCGAAGAAGGTGCCCTGCGGCCCGACCTTGCCTTGATAACCCAGCGCCGTCGCTGTGAGCGGCGCCCAAGCGGTGGCCGGCAACGGTTTGCCGGTCGGCGTGTAGGCATACAGCGTCAGTGCGATGGCGTCGCTGTACAACGCTTTGCCATCGGCATTTTTATAATCGAACAGTCCCATGTTGTGCTCTCTCTTCCTTCAAATGACTGGCAGCTCTTTGCAGAGCTGCCAGCACGCCTTAGAACTGCCAGTACTCTTTAGAACTGCCAATCCAGGGTCAGACCCACGCCGTGGTCCTTCTCGTTCGAGCCGATCAGGCCGTTGTAATCCAGGTTCACCCGCACATCGCGATTGAGCGCCAGACCTGCGCGCACGCCGACCACTGCGGCATCGCGATCCATCGACACGCCCTGCACGGTGAACGCGCTGTTGCCGTTGGCGAACGCCAGATGGCTGTCGGCATCAACGTTGTTCAGGTTGTGCTGCCAGCCGAGGCTCGCACCCAGTTCCAGTTGCTGCTGATCCGACAAGGCGAACGAACGCTTGGCGCGCACACCGAGGGTCGACAGCACCACATCGCGATTGTCCTCACCGCCCTTCAACGCTGCAGCATCCCCCTTCTCGGTGAAGCTTTCGGTATTGAGGTGCACGTAAGACAGATTGGCGAACGGCTCCAGGTTCATCGGTTGCAGGCCCAGATCATAAGCGGCCTCGGTGAACACTTGAGTGGTTGCGGCATCGTGCTTGGTCTTTTGTTTACCGCTGACGTCCCCGAACTGCAGGTCACGTTTGACGTCAACACGGTGCCAGCTATAGGCGCCACCGACGGTCAGACGCAGCGCATCGATCTGATGCCCGAGGTACGCACCCAAGTGGTAGCTGTCGACCGACGCCGACGAATGCGTGCCGCTGCCCATGCTCAACGAGCTGTCGCTATAACCGGTAACGAAACCGAGACGGGTATCTTCAGCGATCAAGCCGTCAACACCGGCCAGCAGGCCACCGATGGAGCTGTTGGAGTCGGCATTGTCATGCCCGCCATCGCTCTTGCCCCACGAACCCAAGACCTTGACCCATGCATTGCTGCGCTCGTCGGTCGGTGCGCCAGCATTGAACAGATCACGCTCGCGCAGACGCTCGCCCACCGCTTCACGCAGGTAACGGCTGTCGTTGATCAGCATGGTGCCGATCGCCGGATGGATCTCGCCAGACAGTTGCTGGAAGGCTTGCTGCGCCGACGCCGCATTCGGCGACAGCAACAGGGTTTCGAACAGCGCATTGCCGGCGCCCAGACGTTCCGCCGCGGCACCGACAGCGCGTTGGTTTGGCGTCAAACCGACGCTGGCGAACGAGGCATCGTTACGCCCGACTGCCAACTGAATGCCATCGGCCGAGTACGCCAGGGTGCCGCCGAGGAAGGCGTAATCCGGCAACACCTGACCGAAGCGTCCTTCGATGCCGCCCGCCGCTTGCAGGATGTTGTAGCGCGTGCCGAGCAGGCTTTGCACTTGGTTGGTGGTCAGCAAGGTCGGGCTGTTTTCCAGCGACATGCTTACCGTGGCGCCTTCGATGACCGCTTTGCCAGTGGCGATGATCTGATCGCTGCTGGTTGGCGACAGCTCTACGGCGTAGGTCGAACCCGGTGCAAACGTCACGTCACCGGCCACGTTCAGGGTGCCGATGGAATTACCCGGTGCGACCGTACCGCCGCTGTTCACCGACAGCGCGCCGATGTGGCCATTGCCGCCGAGGATACCGCCGTCATTCACTGTCACCGCCGACTGCAGCGAACCGTTGATGGCCAGGCGGCCCTGATTGACCAGGGTCGGGCCGCTGTAGGTGTTGTTGCCGGTCAGCACCAGCGTGCCGAGACCTTGCTTGGTCAAACCGCCGTGACCGGAAATGTCGTTGCGCCAGGTGTCGAGGCCGCAGGTGATGTCGGTGCACACGCGTTCGGTCGGTTTGCCCTGATCGATGATCGCGCCGATGCCCGGCAGATCCGCGACAAACTGGCCGGAGCCGTAAGCGCCGTCGATGCGGAATTCCGCCGGAATATCCTGCTCGGTGACGAACATCGACGGGCCGTCGATGCCCTTGCGCAGGTTGATCATGCCCCAGCCGTACAAGGCGTCGATGCCCGGCGCGCCGAGGTCGGTGGCGGTAGTACGCAAGACTGTGGCGACTTGATCACCGCTCATGTACGGGAAGCGCTCCATCAGCACCGCCATGGAACCGGCGACGTGGGGCGCGGCCATTGAGGTGCCGTTGTAGTTTTTGTAGCCGGTGGTGAGGTTGTCGGCGTTGGTGCCTTCGATGATCGAACTGAAGATTTTCGTGCCCGGCGCCGAGACGCAGAAACTCGCGGTATAGCCGCAGCGCGAAGAGAACGTGCTCATGATGTACGGATTGGCGCTGGCCAGATCCGGGTTCTTCTGCAACGCGGCGACGGTGATCCAGTTCGGCGCGATGTCCGGAACGAAATAGCCGAGGCCGGCGATGGCGTCCGGGTTGTTGAGGTTGTAGTCGTTGCCGGCGGCGAAGATCGTCACGATGCCGCTGCGCGCGGCGGCAATCGCGCCGTCGTAGGCGCCACCGGGTTTGCTGCCGAGCAGCGTGCGGATCTCGTTGAACTGCAACTGCGCGTCATTGACGGTGAAATGCGGGTACGCCGGATCGCGGCCGCCGAGGTCGAAACGGTCAGTGATGCCGATGCCCCAACTGTTGTTGATGATCCGCGCGCCGCTGGCGATCAGCGCATCCCAACCGGCCTTGTACACCGCGCCGTCGTTGCCGCGAACGATGCCGTCTTCCGGGCCCGGATCACCGTTGTCGGCGCTGATGATCTGCGCACCGAACGCGACGCCGTGCATCGGCCCACCATCGCGACTGCCGGCGGCGATACCGCCAACGTGAGTGCCGTGGGCGCCGAGTTTGCCGTCGGAGCCGACCGAGGGCGAACCGTCATAGCGGAACGCATCGCCGGCTTTGACCGGGATGTACGGGTCGGTGTATTCGCGGATCCCGCTGGTGACCAGGGTGACGACTTTATTGCTGCCGGAAAACTCCGGGTGCGCGGCGTACACCGGCTGGTCGAAGATCCCCAGTTTCACGCCTTTGCCGGTATAGCCAGCGGCGTAGGCGTGATCGGCACCGATCGCGCCCAGGCCCCAATCGGCCTGGAACTCGGCGCTGCGCCAACTCGACGGATCGCCCGTGCGACCGCTCTCCACGTAGGGCGCGGCATGGGCGGTGCCGATGGCACAGAGCACGGCGAGCGTGAGGGTTTTCAGGGCAAAGCGGCCTCCCGTTTGCGCGGGGGTATTGTTGTTATTCATCCAGCGACCTTCCTTAGTGATGTTGCGAAAAATCCTGATCGTTGCCACACAGAGCAACTGATCGTTCCCACGCTCCGCGTGGGAATGCCTCTAGGGACGCTCTGCGTCCAGTGACGCGGAGCGTCACGGGCTGCATTCCCACGCGGAGCGTGGGAACGATCACCAGAAGCCGGGTTATCTTGCTTAGAACTGCCAGTTCAGGCTCAAGCCAACGCCATGCAGCTTTTCGCGATTGGCCAGTTGTCCGTTGTAATCAAGGTTGACGCGCACGTCTTTGCTCAGCGCCAGGCTGGCCTGCACGCCAACCAGCGCGGCATCGCGCACCAGCGCCGAGCTCTCTACCGAATACGGCGTGCCGCCGCTGGCAAAGCGCAAATGCTGTTCGGAGTCGATGTCGCTGAGGCTGTGCTGCCAGCCGAGGTGGCCGCTCACATCCAGTGATTGCCCGGGCGAAAGATTGAAGGTCTTGATCGCCCGCACGCCGAGGGTGCTCAGCACGGCGTCACGTTGATCGCCCGAACTTTTCAGCGCGGCTGCGTCGCCTTTCTCGGTCAAGCCTTCAGTGTCCAGATGCACGTAGGCCAGGTTGGCAAACGGCTCCAGCGCCAGCGGTTGCAGGTGCAAGCGATAAGCCGCCTCACCGAACACTTGCGTGGTCGCCGCGT
The DNA here is from genome assembly GCF_018138145.1 of Pseudomonas sp. SCA2728.1_7. Taxonomy (NCBI): domain Bacteria; kingdom Pseudomonadati; phylum Pseudomonadota; class Gammaproteobacteria; order Pseudomonadales; family Pseudomonadaceae; genus Pseudomonas; species Pseudomonas sp. SCA2728.1_7. Next base: position 917,205 of record NZ_CP073104.1, read on the forward strand.
CGACCTTGGCTTTCTGTTTGCCACTGACGTCGCCGTATTGCAGATCGCGTTTCACATCAGCGCGATGCCAGCTGTAGGCAGCGCCCGTGCTCAAGCGCCACGCACCGATTTCGTGACCGGCATAAGCACCGAGGTGGTAGCTGTCGACCTTGGCCGAGGAATGCGTGCCCGAGCCCATGCTCAGCGAACTGTCGCTGTAACCGGTGACCAGACCGATGCGGGTCTGCTCGTCCAGCGCGCCATCGACACCGGCCAGCAGACCGCCAATCGAAGTGTTGTAGCCCGCCGTGTCACGGCTCGAATCGGTCGTGCCCCACGCCCCGAGAGCCTTGATCCAGCCGTTGCTTTGCGCTGCGTTGGTATCGTGCAGGCGCTCGCCCACCGCATCGCGCAACTGGCGGCTGTCATTGATCAGCATCGAACTCAATGCCGGGTAGATCTCGCCGCTCAACTGCTGGAACGCCTGTTGCGCCGAAGCGGCTGTTGGCGAGAGCAACATGCTTTCATACACCGAGTTACCCGCGCCCAGGCCTTCGACGGCAACGGCGACCGAGCGCTGATTCGGCGTTTGCCCGACGCTGGCGAAGGTTGTGGCGTTACGTTCGACGCTCAGTTGAATAGCGTTGGCGGCGTAGTCGAGGCTGCCGCCGATAAACAGGTAATTCGGCAATACCGCGCCAAACTGCCCCTGAATGCCACCGGCCGCTTGCAGGATGTCGTACTGCCGACCGAGCAGGCTTTGCGCTTCGGTGGTGCTGAGCAGCGTCGGGCTGTTTTCCAGCGACAGACTGACGGTGGCGCCGCTGATGTTGGCGGTACCGCCGGCAACGATGCGGTCGCTACTGGTTGGCGACAGTTCAACGGCGTAGGTCGAGCCCGGCGCGAAGTTCACATCGCCAGCCACATTCAGCGTACCGATGGAGTTGCCCGGCGCCACGCGGCCACCGCTGTTGGCGGTCAACGCGCCGATCCGCCCGGAACCGCCGAGGGTGCCGCTGTCGTTCACCGTCACGGAAGAAGTCAGCGAGCCGTTGACCGTCAGCAAGCCGCCATTGACTGTAGTCGCACCGCGATAGGTGTTGTCACCAGAGAGGATCAACTGCCCGCCACCGGATTTGATCAGGCTGCCTTGATACACCCGGCTCGCCGCCGCTGCATCACGGGCAGTGCCGACCGCGTAGTCGGTCTGATCCTGTTGGCTCGCGCCTGTAGGAACGCCGTTCTGCCAGCCCTTGTCCCGCAGGGTTTGCTGCCAGGCGCTGTGCTCGGCGAGGTCTTCACTCTGGCGCTGAATCAGCGCCTTGTCAGAGATGTCATTGCTCCAGACATCGCGCTGCCCTACCCCCAGGTTGGCATCAAACGCACCGAGCAACTGCCCCGGCCCGCGCATCGCCCGATTCAGATTGGCCACGCCCCAACCGACCCGTTCGGTCGGCGCATCGGTGACCGAGCCATCCAGTTGCGTGGCGGTGGTCAGCAACACTTCAAGTGCCTGCTGATTGTTCATGTACGGGTAGCGTTCCATCACCAGTGCCAGTGCACCGGTCGCATGCGGCGCCGACATCGAGGTGCCGGACTTGATCGCGTAACCGCCACCGGGAATGGTGCTGTCGATCTTCGCCCCCGGCGTGGTGATGCACCAGTATTTGGCGAGGCCGCATTGGTTGTACTTCTGCTGATTGCTTTGATCGAGGCCCGATACGGCCAGCCAGTGACCCTCCAGATCCGGCTGGAAATACGGCAGCGCCGAACGCACGCTGGCATTCGGATAGCCGCTGTTGCCGGCGCTGAACACGTTGATCACACCGCGTCGGGAGACATCGGCGGCGGCATCGAGCCAGGTGCCCTTGTTCCAGTGCTGGGCGTAAGCAGCGTGCAGATCGGCCAGGGTGCGGTAGCTGACGTCCGGTGGCTGGCTGCCCCAGCTGTTGTTGATCGCACGGACGCCGGCATCGGCGAGGGCGTCATAAACGGCTTTGAAATAGCGCGGGTCGGGATTGGGGCCAAACAGGAAACTGTCGTTCTTGTTGGTGTTGCCGACGTAGATCTGCGCGTTGTACGCGACGCCGTGCATGCCGCTGCCATCGCGCGAGGCGCCCATGGTGCCGACCACGTGGGTGCCGTGGGAGTCGTTGTTGGGATTGAGGTTGCCGTCGACATTGAACAGTGAACCGTCGATGTAGCTGCCGCTGGCTGTGACCGGGTGATAACGGTCGCTGGCGAACTCCGGGTGGGCGGCATCGAAACCGGAGTCGAGGGCACCGATTTTCACGCCTTGGCCGGTGATGCCGGCGGCGTAGGCTTGCTCGGCCTGCATGCGGCTCAGGCCCCAGTCACGGAGGAATTCAGCGCTGCGCCAACTGGTGGGATCGCCGGGTTGGCCGCTTTCAAGGTATTGCGCCTGGGCCTGGGTCGCAGAAACCACAAGCAGCAGGGTGCCGACCGAAATCGGCTTGATGCGTACGTCCATGTTCACCACTCACTTTTATTGTTTTATGCAGGTTGTTTTGCGGTGTTGCCTGTTCCCCTCACCCCAGCCCTCTCCCCCAGGAGAGGGAGCTGACCGAGGTGTCTTGCGTCTTACATCGACCTGAAACACCGGGTCGATTATGGATTCGGTAGAGCACTTCCCTCACCCCAGCCCTCTCCCCGAGGGAGAGGGAGCTGACCGAGGTGTCTCTCGTCATACATCGACCTGAAAGACCGCGTCGATTATGGATTCGGTAGAGCATTCCCTCGCCAAGGCAAACGGAGCTAATCGATGTTGGATTCAGTGACGCTCGTTCAGGTCGGTGTACGTCTGCAATATCCCCGGATCGGTCCCCTCTCCCTTTGGGAGAGGGTTAGGGTGAGGGCTGTTGAGCGACCACAAAAGCCTCATCCACCCGCGCCAGATCCTGCTCGTTCAAGGTCCCGGCGTAGTAATGCAACTTGGTCCAGGCCATCAAGTAGTCGTACCGCGCCTGCGCCAGATCGCGGCGGGTGGTAAACAGTTGCTGCTCGGCGTTCAACGCGTCGAGGTTGGTCCGCTCACCACCGAGAATGCTCTGCTTGGTCGACACCACCAGCGCTTCCGCCGAGCTCAATGCCTTCTGATAAGCCCGCAGTTTGCTCACCCCAGACAAACAGGCACTGAACTGACGACGCAGCTCAATCAGCGTCTCGCGCGTCTTGCCATCAAGCTCGTACTCAGCCTGTTCCATAGTGCGGCTGGCCTGACGCGTCGACGCCGAAACACCGCCACCGGCATACAACGGCACGCTGACTTCAAAACCGATGGTGTTGGTCTCGTAGCGCTGGTTGTAAGTGTTGCCGCTTTCCGATTCGTTTTGACGCATCGAGGCATAAGCACTGACTTTCGGCAGATGCCCGGCGCGATTGCGTTCCACTTCATAACGCGCAACTTCCACCGCCTGACGTTGCGAGGCCAGATTCGGGTTATTGCTCACCGCCATTTCGTGCCAGGTGTCGTAATTGGCCGGCATCAGCGCGAAGGTCTGGAAGTTTTGACCCAGCGGCGCCAAATCACCAATATCCACCGCCGGCACGCCAACCAGCGCACCCAGTTCCCGCAGCGCGGCATCCTGTTCGTTACGCGCCTCGATCTCCTCGGCGGTCGCCAGTTCATAGCGCGACTCGGCCTCAAGAATATCGGTGCGGGTGCCCTCGCCCTGCTTGAACATGTGTTCGTTCTGCTGGAACTGCTGCTCGTAGGCCTTCTTCTTCGCCTGGGCGATGTCGATCTGGTCCTGCGCGAACAACGCCTTGGTGTAGTTATCCAGCACGCGGACCAACAATTCCTGGCTTTTGCCACGAAAGTTTTCGTCAGCAAACAGCGACTGCGCGACACCTTTGCGATACGCGGCATAAGCCTCGTAATCGAGCAGCGGTTGCTGCAACGTCAGGGCCGAGCCATAACTGCTGTAGTTGCGGTCATCGGTACGATTACGCGCGCGTTCGTCTAGGGAAGTGGCTTTCGACGAGTTGCGGCCCTTGTTGTAGGTGTAACCGATGCGCGGCAGCAGGCCGGCGCGGCCAATCGCGCGGTTTTCCAGACCGGCGTCACGCTCCTTGATCGCCCCGAGGAACACCGGGTCATTGCGCAACGCCTGTTCGTAGATCTCGAACGGCCCCATGGCCGCTACTGCTGAGTGACTCGCGAGCAGCATCATTGCCGCGCCGAGCAGGGAAAGCTTATTCATACAGCCGAACATCCTTATTCCTCGGTCAACGCGGAGCCGGCCCGGTCGAGCAGCGGTTTGAACAGATAGTTGAGGAGTGAACGTTCGCCGGTGCGCACGAACATCTCTGCCGGCATGCCGGGCTTAATCACCAGACCGTTGAGTTTTTCCATGGCTTGATCGCTGACGCTGCTGCGCAACACGTAGTAAGGCACGCCGGTTTTCTCATCGACCATCTGGTCGGCGGAAATCAGGCTGACCTCACCCGGTACACGTGGGGTTTTACTCTGGTTGAACGCGGTAAACAGAATGTCCACGGGCAGATGCGCGCCAACCTTGTCGATCAGGTTGATCGGCAAGTGCCCTTCCACTTCCAGGGTGGTGCCTTGCGGAACGATCTCCAACAACGTTTCGCCTTGGCGCACCACAGCGCCTTCGGTGTGCACACCGAGGTTGACCGCGACGCCGTCGGCGGTGGCGATGATTTCGCTGTGTTGCAGGTCAAAACCGGCCGAAGTCAGTTGCTCCGACAGGGTCACGCTTTTCAGCTGCGCGTCGGCCAATTGCGTGCGAACTTCCTTCTGGTATTCCTCGGCGTGCTGTTGCAGCTTCAGCCGCGACTCGAGGATGCCCTGCTCGACCCGACCGCTTTCACCGGTGTTTTCTGCCAGTTGCTGCTGCACTTGCGACAGTTGCCGCTGGTATTCCATCAAACGGTTGCGCGGGATGTAGCCGTTGTCGGCGAGCGGTTGCAGGTTGCTCAACTGCTGTTGCAGCGAGTCGGCCTGGGCATTGAGGTCGGTTCGGGCGCGACGCATGCCGGCCAGTTGCGCGGTGGCGCCTTCGATGCTCGCACGCAGTCCGGCCTGCTCGCGGTAGTACGCCTCGCGACGGCTGCTGAACAGTTGTCGCTGGCCTTCCAGCACCAGTGCCAGACGCGGGTCCGGGTCATTGCTCAGTTCGGCGGGAAAGGTCACTTGCTTGAGGTTGTCGCGCTCGGCCTGCCAACGCGCGAGGCTGGCCCAGGCCATACGGTACTGCGCCTGCAGCGACTGCACGTCGGCGGCGACTTGCGTCTGATCGAGGCGGAACAGCGGCTGGCCCTGCTTGACGATTTCGCCTTCGCGCACCAGGATCCGGCTGACCACGCCGCTGCTCATCGACTGCACCGCTTTGCGCTTGCCCGACACGACGACCGTGCCCTGCACCGGAATGCCTTGATCCAGCGGCGCCAGCGCCGCCCAGGTGAAGAAGCTGCCAGCGCCGACGATCGCCAGAATCCAGCCCATGCGCGCGAAAAACTTCGCATCGCGTTCTGGGCGTTCGGTGATGTAGGCGTGTTCCATGCTCGCTTCGTTTTCAGTGTTCATGCTTGCGCTGCTCATACACCCGAATTCCTTGTCGAGGGCTGATACTGACGGCTCATGCTGAGCCCGCCCGGTGCCGGTGCAGCTTTTTCCCGTTGTTGTTCCTGCTGGCCGGAAAGTGCCTTGAGCACGTCCTGACTTGGGCCAAACGCCTGCAAGCGACCGTCATTGAGCACCAGCAGTTTGTCGGCCTGGGCCAACACCGAAGAACGGTGCGTGACCAGCACCACCGTAGTGCCTTGGGCTTTGAGTGCGGCGATGGCGCTGGCCAATGCCGCTTCACCGACGGTGTCGAGGTTGGAATTGGGCTCATCCAGCACCACCAGACTCGGCGTGCCATACATTGAACGCGCCAATGCCACACGCTGCTTCTGGCCGCCGGACAAGCCACTGCCGTCCTCGCCCAGTTGCGTGTCGTAACCTTGCGGCAGACGCAGGATCATTTCGTGGACGCCGGCCTGTTGCGCGGCGGCCACGACTTTCTGCGGATCGGCCTCGCTGAAACGCGCAATGTTCTCGGCGATGCTGCCGCTGAACAGTTCGATGTCTTGCGGCAGGTAGCCGATGTACGGGCCAAGGTCATCGCGGTTCCAGCGATGAATATCGGCGCCATCGAGGCGCACGGTGCCGCCGAGGGTTGGCCAGACACCGACCAGCACACGGGCCAGCGTCGATTTGCCGGAACCGGATGCACCGAGCACGCCGAGCACTTCGCCGGCATTCAGATTGAAGTTGACCATTTGCAGGGTCGCCGCGCGTTGCCCCGGTGGGCCGGCGCTGACTTGTTCGAAGGTGATCTGGCCTTTCGGCGGCGGCAGCGCCATGGCGTCGTCACTCGGCGGGAACGCTTGCAACAACGCATCGAGACGGCGGTAAGCCAGCTTCGCCCCGCTCCACTGTTTCCACACGGCTATCAACTGGTCGATCGGGCTCAGTACGCGGCCCATCAGGATCGAACCGGCGATCATCATCCCGGCGGTCATATCGCCCTTGATCACCAGCAATGCGCCCAGGCCCAACACAAGCGATTGCAGGCACAGACGCAGGGTTTTACTCACCGAGCTGATCACCGCACCGGTGTCGCTGGCCTGATTCTGCAGACCGAGGAAACGCGAGTGCACCTGAAACCAGCGTTTACGCAGCGAACCGAGCATGCCCATCGCCTGAATGGTTTCGGCGTTGTGCAAATGGCTGGTGGCCAACTGGCTGGACTTCTGCGAATAACCGGCGGCTTCGCCCAGCGGCTTTTTGGTCATGTATTCGTTGAGGCAGGCCAGGCCGATCAGCAGCAGAGCGCCCGCAGTAGCGAGCACGCCGAGCCAGACGTTGAACAGGTAAATCACAAACAGGTAGACCGGGAACCACGGCGCATCGAAAAACGCGAACAGCGCAGGCCCGGTGACAAATTGGCGAATGTGCGTCAGATCGCCCAGCGACTGCCCGGCATTGCCCTCGCCCTTGAACAGGTTGCGTTCGAACGCAGCTTGGTAAACCCGCAAGTTGAAGCGGCGCTCCAACTGACTGCCGATGCGGATGACGATAAAGCTGCGGATCACTTCCAGCATGCCGATGAAGGCAAAGAAGCCGACGACCATCAGCGACAGCATCGCCAAGGTCGTTTCGTTCTGCGACGACAGCACCCGGTCATAGACCTGGAGCATATAGATGGAGGGCACCAGCATCAGCACGTTAATCAGCGCGGTAAAGCAGCCGACGCTGATCAGGATACTTTTATAGTCAGCCAAAGCCTTGAATAACGGAGCGGTGGCTGGGGCCTTCGCCATCTTCATTGATTCTTCCTGAAATGTCCGGTCTCGCCACACTTGGGCGAGGCTTCAATTAATGTTCCGCTTACCTGCGAAAGATGACTTGCAAGTACCCGCTTACACTTTCATAACAACTTGCGCAATTAACAGCGGTGCAGTTGCCACTCGGTGTTTCTTATAACCAACGGCTGGCGCTTTATATTAAAACCTTGTCGCAGTCTGGATCATCACAACTAGTGCGCCGCGCGTTCGAGGGTAATCACCAGGCCCGACTTCAAGGTAGTCAGATAAAGCCCGTCACGTTGTCGGCTGAAAAACTGGATTCTTGAGCCTTCCTTGCCGGTGATGGACAGGCCGTCAGGGTCGGGAAACCAGCCGATCGGAAGTTCTTCAAGCCAGGCACCCAGGCAGTCGGCGCCCTCGCCCAAGGTCTTGTTGACCTTTAACTCCAAGGAGCAAGTGTTGGAAGGTTTGTCCTGCTGCTTTTGCGCTTGTGGATCATCACCTCGGGTGGACAGCGTCGCTTGCCACTGCCCGACAAATACGGACGGTTCTTCGAGTCTGAGGCTGCTTGCCATGCTGGTTTCTCCTGAAATCATGATGAGCGCCGCCGAGAGCCACGCCGCTACCGTGTAGGTAAAAGCTTTATAGATCATGGGAATATTCGCTCCGGCCTGTAGCCTTGCTTACCTGCCAATACGATGCAAGCAAAGAAAGCGGCGCATCACACGCCGCTTTCCACTGCTACATCACGCCACGATGTCGCTGTTCGCTGCCTGGCCAACGGTGCTGACCTGGAAATCAGCCACGCCGTGCCCGGAGAAGTCCACCGAGAGCAGGCTGTTGCCGCCCGACGAGGTCAGGATGGCGTCGCCGGCAGAACCGGTGAAGCTGCTGACGAAGTGCAGGCCCGCACCGTTGGTGATGCCGGTCAGGTCGATTTTGTCCAGACCGCTGACGAAATCGAGGATCTGATCGATCGCACCCGGCTTGGAATCGGAACTGGCGGCGAACACAAAAGTGTCCGAACCCGCGCCGCCCCACAGTTTGTCAGCACCACCGCCACCCCAGAGGATGTCGTTGCCGGCACCGCCCTTGAGTTCGTTGGCCACGCTGTTGCCGATCAACAGATCGTTGCCGGAACCGCCAATGGCGTTCTCGATGATCGCGCCCTTGGCGATGGACACGTTGCCCACCAGGCCGCCAACGTCGGAGAACGAGGCGTCATTGAGGTTGATCTTCTGGTTCTGGGTGAAGCCCGAGAAGTCCAGAGTATCCTTGCCGCCGGCGTCCCACACCGAGAACACCACTTTGTCACTCGACGACGAAGCGCTGAGGAAATCGCGGCCAGTGTTGGAGTTGAAGCCGTAGGTGGTGTCACCGGTACGGGTGGTGGTATTGGCACCGTAGAGCTTCTGGATGGCAGCGATATCGTCCATCAGCGGGCCGGACGAATACGCTTCGACACCGCCCTTGCTGAAGTTCTGACTGGTGTTGCTTTCGCTCCAGTAGCTCATGACGCTGTAGCCGCGGGTGTCTTGCCCGTAGGACGCGTCGTTGTAGGTCGGGTTGCCATTGCCGGCGTTGTAGTCGCCAGGGTGAGCGAGACCCAGGCTGTGGCCGATTTCGTGAGTCAGGGTCTGACGACCGTAGTTGTTCAGGTCCGGATTCTTGTTCTGCGTGTAGCCACTGTTGATCAGGTACCACGAGGTGCCGTCATAACCGGCGCCGGTGCCTGGCAGATACGCGAATGCTGCAGCGCCATCCTGGCCACCGCTGTAGTTACCGAAGGTCATGTGGCCGTCACCGCCCGAGGCTTTCTCGGTGAAGGTCACGTTGGCCACGTCAGCCCAGGATTGCATGGCGAGCTTGGCCTGGGATTGTTGTTGCGCACTGAACTGACTGAACCCAGTGATCCCGTGCTTGTTCATCGTGCTGGACGATGCCGAGGTCAGGAACGTGTAGGTGAGTTCGATCTTGCCGCTGCCGTCCTTGTCCTGGTAGGCAGCGCCGTCGCGCAGCAACTGGGTTGCGGCCTGGTCGACGGAGAAGGAGGGTTTGCCATTGACCGTGAGGTTGCCGCCACGGTCGTACTGATGGCTGAAGCTATTGATCTGGTTGTACGCCGAGCTGAAGGCAGACAGCTGAAAAGCCTGTTCGGCGGTATCAATAGCATTCGCTTTAACTTTCGACATAAACACACTTCCTTGTTTAGCAATGGAACAGTTTTTGTCCGATAGGACTCTCTCTGGCGAGATCGTCCTATCACTCGCCCAATGAAGGCGTAAGAAACCTGACACAATTTGAAATCTGCCGTAAAGGATTTTTTTGAGATCAAATCGGGCTGTTTCGTAAAACTGCCGTAAACAAAGCGTGCGGAGGTGAAAGAATGTTTTAGTTGCGCGGCCTTTGCCTAATTGTCTGACGATTTTCTATTTAAATATTAAATATGGGTAAGTTGTTTTTTGTTAGGCGCGTCTCACTTTCCTGCACTTTATTAGTGCGATGCCAGTGTATTGATATCAACCAGCCAAACACTGAAAGACATTGTGGGAGCGAGCCTGCTCGCGAAGGCGTCGAGTCAGACAACAATGATGTTGAATGACCGGCCGCCTTCGCGAGCAGGCTCGCTCCCACAGGGATTTATGCATGCCTGGATGATTAGCTACCAGTCCGGATCTTGTTCCACACCCGCGTGCGGATCCGGTCAATGTTCAACGGCATCGCCTCCAGCGCAAACAGCTTGCCCATCATCTCCGGGCTCGGATACACCTTGGTGTCGTTCTTGATCGCCGGGTCGATCAGGCTGTCGGCCTGCTCGTTACCGTTGGCGTAATGCACGTAATTGCTGATGCCGGCCATCACGTCCGGGCGCAGCAGGTAGTTCATGAACGCATAACCGGCCTTCTCGTCCGGGGCATCGGCGGGCATGGCGACCATGTCGAACCAGATCGCCGCGCCTTCCTTGGGAATGTTGTAGCCGATGTCGACACCGTTCTTGGCTTCCTTGGCGCGGTTCTCGGCTTGCAGGATGTCGCCGGAGAAGCCGACCGCCACGCAAATGTCGCCGTTGGCCAGGTCGCTGGTGTATTTCGACGAGTGGAAGTAGCTGACGTACGGCCGCACTTTCATCAGCAGCGCTTCGGCCTTCTTATAGTCCTCGGGATTTTTGCTGTGGTGCGGCAGGCCCAGGTAGTTGAGCGCCGCCGGCAATAATTCCGGGCCGTTGTCGAGGATCGCTACGCCACACTTCTGCAGCTTTTCCATGTACTCGGGCTTGAAGATCAGGTCCCAGGAGTCCACCGGCGCGTCGTCGCCGAGCACGGCTTTGACCTTGGCGATGTTGTAGCCGATGCCAGTGCTGCCCCACAGATAGGGAAAGCCGTGTTCGTTGTTCGGGTCGTTGGTCTGCAGCGCTTTGAGCAGCACCGGATTGAGGTTTTTCCAGTTCGGCAACTGGCTCTTGTCGAGTTTCTTCAGCGCCCCGCCCTGAATCTGCCGGGCCATGAAGTGGTTGGACGGGAACACCACGTCGTAACCGGATTTACCGGTCATCAACTTGCCGTCGAGGGTTTCGTTGCTGTCGTAGACGTCATAGGTGACACCCACGCCCGTCTCTTTCTCGAAGTTCTTGGTGGTGTCCGGCGCGATGTAGTCGGACCAGTTGTAAACCTTGACCGTTTCCGCTGCCTGAGCAAGGGAAACGGCGAGCATCAGCGGTGCCAGAGCGAGGGTCTTGCGGATCATGGATCGATTCCTGTGTGGGTTTTCTTTTTTGTTGGCAGGCAATCAAAGGATCAAACAATCAGAAAATCAGCACGTAGCTCTTGCGCACGGTTTCCTGGATATCCCAGACACCGAGCGTGTTGGCCGGCAACATCAGTGCGTCGCCACCTTGTATGTGCAGGGTTTCGCCGCCACCGTCAGGGGTGAACGTGCAGCGCCCGGAAATGAAATGACAGAACTCCTGCGCGGTGATCTGCCGGCGCCAGCGCCCGGGCGTGCATTCCCAGACGCCGGTTTCAACGCCGTCGTCGCGCTCGACGCTGGTGGTCGAGGCAATCGCGATCGGCTCGCCGAGGGGCACGGCCACCGGGTTGGATTCGTCGAGCTGCAATGTCGCAGTGTTTTTAAACTGGGTAATGCTCATGGTCTGACCTGTCTTTTGGGCTTTCTTGAAGTCAATCGGCGTTTAGTGCATGAAACCTTCCATAAAACCCGCCACCTGACTGGCAAGCTTGCGCCGCCATGGCGCGGTCGCGGGGTTGGCCAGGGTCTGGTCTTCATGGACGAAGCTTTTGATGATGGCGTTGTAGCCGAGCCAGCGGCACGGCTCCGGCTCCCAGGCGCGCAGTGCATGAATCCCGCCGTCGGGCAGTACCCACGGCTGCTGAGTCAATTCGGTATCGCGCTCAAGAATCAGATCCGCCAGCGTGCGCCCACCGAGATTGCTGGCGCCGACGCCCTCCCCACCATAACCGCCGGACAGCGCGATGCCGTTGGTGCGATCGCAAAGCATGTGCGGCTTGAAGTGCCGTGACATGCCGAGGTTGCCGCCCCAGGCGTGGGTGATCTGCACGTTTTTCAGTTGCGGGAACAGCTCACCGAACAGATAGCGGCGCAATTCGACTTCATCGCGGGTCAGATCGAAGTTGTGGCGCAGCTTGCCGGCGAACTGATAACCACCGCGTGCGCCGAAGATCAGCCGGTTGTCGGCGCTGCGCTGGCCATAAGTGACCTGACGACTGAATTCGCTGAAGGCTTGGCCACGATTGAGGCCGATTTCGTCCCAGGTCGCCGCCGACAAAGGCTCGGTGGCGACAATCAAGCTCTGCACCGGCAATTGATAACGGCCCAGCGGCGGCAGAGTCACCGAATACCCTTCGACGGCCGGCACGATCCAGCGACTGCGCACACTGGCTTTCGCGGTGCGCAAACTGCCCGATTGCCAGTGCGTGACCGGGCTGTTTTCGTAGATCCTCACGCCCATGTTCTGCACGGTGCGCGCCAGACCGCGCACCAGTTTCGCCGGATGGATGGTCGCCACGTGTGGCGCGTAAATCCCGCCGTACGGTTTGGCCACGCGGATCTGCTGCGCCAGTTGTTCGGGACTGAGCCAGCGGTAATCGTCGTCGGTCAGGCCTTGGGCGTGCAATTTGTTCAGGTATTCACGCAGGGAGGCTTCCTGCTCCGGATAACGCGCCGCGCAATACAGCACGCCGCCCTTGCGGTAATCGCAGTTGATACCTTCGCGTTCGAGGACGATCTCGACTTCATCTGGAATACTGTGCAGAAGATCGAACGACGCGCGGCGCTGCTCGGGTGACAGCCCGGCCAGCAGACGATCCTCGCCAAGCAGGTTGCCCATCAGCCAGCCGCCATTGCGACCGGACGCACCGAAACCGGCGGTCTGCGCTTCGACGATCGCGATGTCGAGCCCCGGCGCAAGCTTCTTCAGGTAGTACGCGGTCCACAGCCCGGTGTAACCGGCGCCGATGATCGCCACGTCGACGTCCAGATCTCGCTCAAGCTCGGGCCGCGCGGTCAGCGGCTCATCGAGTTGATCCATCCACAAACTGATAGTGCGCCACGCCGGCATGCAAGACTCCGCCACTGAAAACCTTCGATGGCGTCGATCCTAGTGGCTGTGCTCAGTTGATGTCTTGCGCGCGTGCCCGCAAAGAAATTTGTTTGGCGTAGGCCTTGGGCGACTGACCAGTGTGCTGGCGGAAACAGCTGTAAAACGCCGACAACGAATTGAAACCGGCAGCGAACGCCAATTCATCGATGCGCACCGGCGGCGTGGCGTTGTCGAGCGAGCGCAGCAGATGTTGCAGGCGCGCCTGATTGACGTAGCGGTAGAAACTTTGCCCGAGCACCTGGTTGAGCAGATAGGAAATCTGATTGCGGCTGTAACCGCACTCCTTCGCCACCCGTTGCAGGTCGAGTTCGGGATCGAGGTACGGCTGCTGCTTTTCGAAGTACTGCTGCAGGTCTTCAGCCATGAAGCTTAACTGGCGCGGCGAAAGGCCCAGACGACTGACCGCCGGGCGCTGGCTTGAAGAGGTTGGGCCATGGGTTTGCGTGCGCACCAACGAAGCGTATTCGTTGACGCGCCAGATCAGCCCGTCCTTCACCGTGATCGCTTCGCTTGAGCGAAACGACACCAGCCCGTCACCGCCGCGCAAGGTCACTTCGTATTGAATGAACGCGGTATTGCCGTCGACGCGAATGCGGTCGCAATGCTCCAGCAGTTCGTCAGATTCGCGCGGCATGCTGACCCGCACGTACTCGCGCAATTCGTCGAGGCCGAGCACGCGATTCTGGAAGAAATCGTTGTACTGGATGTCCCGGTGGTACAACGCCATGACGCTGTCGAGGTCGCGGTGTTTCCAGCTCAGGTGATAGCGCATGACCGTGGCCGCCGTGGCCTGGGTCTGTTCTGGGCCGTCGTCGTCGGCGTGCATAAGGGGCTCGGCGCAAAAGAATCGAGCTTGCCGAAGTTCGGCGCGGGCTTCAATGGCTAATCCGTAGTGGCCATTTGGCGATGATTGCGTAGGCCATGACTTACATCAAAAAATGCGAAGCAATCGCAAAATGAACTGAAAAATCTCACAGGAATTTCACATCCGGATGCTACTTTTAATGTCAGTCACCGGTTGAGCCAATGAAGGCTCTTCCCACCTAACATGAGCAAACGGAAGCGCTCGATGAAGAAGGCGGGCAACACATGAATAAAGGGTCAAGCAAAGTCACGTTCCCCAATGCATGCCAGCTGATGCGCTGGCATTTTCATCCCATGGGTTTCGAGGCAACGATGGACGCGCCGGGCAGCATGATCGCCCGTCTGTTTGATCGCGCCAGTGGCGAAACCATGATCGCCATCGCCGGTATCCCGTGCGCGACGGTGATGAATGCAGCGGATGTCGAACGAATTATCGAGGCTGTGGAGGACGAGCTTGAAGCTTTCGTACCTCCGGAGTCTTTCAGGAGTTACGCATAAGCTTATGATTTAAAACAAAAAAGCCCACAGCAATGTGGGCTTTTTGTGGCTTATGCGCTTTGCTTGGCCGCTCGATGATCAACGAAAAACGGCTTGCCCTTGGCCACTCGGTCGGATGCCCGAGGCATGTTCACCGCTTGCGCTTCCTGCGGCTCGACGTACCAGTAGCAATGACTGACAGCGCGGGTGATGCCGACATACGCCAGGCGCAGGATCTCGTCTTTTTGCGCACTGTCGTACGGTTCGCTGTCACCCGATTTACCCAAACCTGCCATGCGATAGACCTGGTTCTTGTAGGGCGAACTGGTCAAGTGCTGGCAATCACCGAGCAAAAACACCGCATCCGCCTGCAAGCCTTTGGCGCTGTGGTAGGTCAGCTGTTTCAGCCGCCGCGCCTCGTATGGCAAGCTCGAATCCACATTAACTACGGACTGAATATGCTGTTCAATCAATAACTTATCGCTGCTTTTTCGATACAGCATCAAGATTGAATGACCCTGACGGTAGTGTTCGGCGAGGCGTTGCCCCAAGGCCTGATCGTCGCGCTCCAGCACATTGACTGGCTGCAGCGGCTTGGGCGCACCGCTGGCCTTGGCTTTTTTGCCGGGGATCGCTGGCGCAGCGCGCACGATATGCTCAGCGGCATCGATGATGTGCTGGTGGCTGCGGTAGTTGTCACTGAGCATCACCCGCGTGGTGCTCGGCGACGGGAACTCCTTGTCGAACGCCATGAAGTAACTCGGCGAACTGCCACGCCAACCGTAAATCGACTGCCAGTCATCGCCGACACACAGCAACGATGAACGCTGCGCGCCCCGCCCGACATGCATGGCTGGGCCACGGCTGCGGATTTCCGTGAGGCTGGCGCGAATCCACGAAACGATCTGCGGCGATACGTCCTGAAACTCGTCAATCATCAAGTGCGACAACGGCCGGAGCAACTCATCGCTCAACAGCTTGAGGTTCTCCGGCGAGTGCTCGCTGAACAGCGCGAACATACGGTTGTAGGTCATGATTGGCGGTTTCTGATCCAGCAGATGATCTTCAAAGGCGCGCCAGAACAGACTCAGGGCCTCAAAGAAGAAACGGTCAGGATCGTCTTTGGCAAAACTCATGCGACCGACCGCATCAGGCACGTCCAGGCCCAGGTTCTCGATGAAGCCCGCTGCCGCCACGAAACAGTCGAGTAACGGCGCGGAGGCCAACTCGCCTTTGACCTTGTAATCGAAGCCCGGCCCGGCGCTGGCATCGCCGGCCAGCGTCGCCAGAACGCGCCTTGATGACTCGTAACTATCCAGCCAAATCAACGGCTTACGACAGAAAGCTTGAAACAGGGTGCGCTTTACTGCCCACTCTGCGCGCACGCTTAGCTTGGCGTTTGGCCGGCTCACCTGCGGGTTTTCCCGCGGGTCGAAACCAAGCACCACCCACGCATCCAGGCTCGGAATATAGCCATGGCAATGGAATTTTGCGCCGTTGATATCGAAACTCTGCCGGTTCGGCTCAATGCCCTTGATCGGCCAGGCGCCAGCACGAAACCACAGATCTTCGATGGCATCGCACAGTTCTTCATCGCGCTGTGAGGCTAACTGCGTCACCGCTACGCGTTTTTGCACGTCCGGGTGATCGCGTTCCAGCTCCTTGAGCTGTAGACCGGCGCGGGACAATGGCTGAATCAGCTGACGGAAACGTTCGTCTTCGTTGAACAGGCGGTGATAACAGCCGTTGAGTTGCTGGCGTTGCGCATCGTTGATGCGCAGATCGAACGGATTACTGTCGACCTCCTCGTCAGCACCTTGCGCTCGGTGGCTGAGGTTTTCAAAGGCCTGCAAGCGCTCAAAACCCGGCAAGCTGCGCACCATCGGCAAAATGCGCGAATGGAAAGTACGCACCAGGTCGCGAGCCTGGCGCAGATTCAGCGTCTGGCCCCAGAGTGCGAACAGCTCGATCAGCTTATTGATGAAATCCTTGCGCGACTCGCGGGTGAAGGTCACCACGGTCATCGAATCAAGTTCAAAACCCAGATAGTGATTGAGCAACAGAATTCGCAGTACCAGTGTGGTGGACTTCCCCGCACCGGCGCCGGCGACCACTGAGGTCGACGGGGTTTCGCTGAAAATCATTTTCCATTGCGCGACGCTTGGCTGAGCGTGCTCAGGCAACAAACGGGCGACATCGGCCTTCATGCGCTTCTTCAATTCCGCTGTCAGCGGCAGACGCCAATCATCAAACAGATGATTATCGACGCTTGGCGGGCGATGCTCGGTGTTGCGGCTGTCACGGATCAGCAGCACCTGCCGACCTTCTTCCAGCCCCTCAAGCTTGCCTTCCTTAAAGCCATATTCGACACCAGCGGTATGCCCGCTGCGGAAACCATCGGCCTGACCGTGCAACCACGATGCACGGTGCTGCGCGCGCAGACGCGTCAAGCCATGGCCGAAGAAGCGCGCTGCCAGGCGTTTGAACCATGGCATCTCGGCCAAGGGGCGAAGTTCGGGAGGAAGATCGGGGGTGTGTTGCGCCACGCTGACGGGCTCCAGTGTGTGAGGCTGTTGCGGCTATGGTGTCTGTATTTGCCGTTCAGTTCTAGCGAAATGCTTACAGGTCATTGGTTTAGGCGATGAACTGAAGGTGAGATGAGACGCTTTCGAGCTGTTTTCCTATCTGAAATCTCGATCATAACGCCGCACTTTTTACGCTTTTTATCGATTATTAACTGATAGATGATGGCCGTCATAAACCACCGGTGTCGCGTCGGGTGTCAACCATTCACACCCCATGACGAACCTTTTGAGGAGACGATCATGCTTGAACTCAGACCTTTCAGCTCGCTGGGCGGCGCCCATCACGGCTGGTTGGATGCCCATCACCACTTTTCGTTCGCCGAGTACTACGACCCGCAGCGCATGAACTGGGGCAACCTGCGGGTGTGGAACGATGACGTGATTGCAGCAGGCACTGGTTTCCCGCAGCACCCGCATCGCGATATGGAAATCATCACCTATGTCCGTGAAGGTGCGATTACTCACCAGGACAACCTAGGCAACAAGGGCCGCACCGAGGCTGGCGACGTCCAAGTGATGAGTGCCGGCACCGGCATCGCTCACAGCGAATACAACCTGGAAGCGAAAGACACCAAGATCTTCCAGATCTGGATTCTGCCGACGGAAACCGGCGCACCGCCATCGTGGGGCGCAAAACCGTTCCCGAAAGGCCAGCGTGAAGGCTTTGTCACCTTGGCCAGCGGCAAGGACGGCGATGACCAGAGCCTGCGGATTCGCGCTGATGCGCGATTGGTCGCGGCCAATCTCAAGGCGGGTGAAACGGCGGAATATCGTCTGGATGAAGGCCGTCGCGCGTATCTGGTACCGGCCACCGGCGTGATTGACGTCAACGGCTTGCGTGCACAAGCTCGAGACGGTGTGGCGGTGGCGCATGAGCGCGTGTTGAGCGTCACGGCCATTGAGGACAGCGAAATCGTCCTGGTGGATTTGGCTTGATCGCCTGAAGGGCAAAAAAAGGGGCAACCATCATGGTTGCCCCTTTTTTCATGCGCTTGCGAGCATCACTTGCTGGAGATGGCGCCATCCACCAGCGTCTGCGCTTCAACGACCAATTGCTTCAGATGGTCGTCACTGATGAAGCTTTCGGCGTAGATCTTGTAGATGTCTTCGGTGCCCGACGGACGCGCGGCGAACCAACCGTTTTCAGTCATCACTTTCAGACCACCAATTGCCTGATCGTTGCCCGGGGCATGGCTGAGAATGCTCTGGATTTTCTCGCCGGCCAGTTCGGTCGAGGTGACCTGGTCAGGTGACAGCTTGCTCAGCAGTGCTTTCTGCTCAGGATTGGCCTTGGCGTCGACGCGCACCGAGAACGGTTCGCCCAGCTCATCGGTCAATGCCTTGTAGGCCTGGCTTGGATCGCGACCAGTGCGTGCGGTCATTTCGGCGGCGAGCAGCGCCGGGATCAGACCATCCTTGTCGGTGCTCCACACGCCACCGTCCTTGCGCAGGAACGATGCGCCGGCGCTCTCTTCACCACCGAAACCCAACGAGCCATCGAACAGGCCGTCAGCGAACCATTTGAAACCGACCGGAACTTCGTACAGACGACGGCCCAGACGCTTGGCCACGCGATCGATCAGACCGCTGCTGACCACGGTTTTACCCACGCCAGCATCCGCGCGCCACTGCGGGCGGTTCTGGAACAGGTAATCGATCGAGACGGCGAGATAGTTGTTCGGCGCAAGCAAACCACCGGACGGCGTCACGATGCCGTGGCGGTCGTGATCGGGGTCGCAGGCGAAAGCGACATCGAAGCGCTCTTTCAGCCCGATCAGGCCTTGCATCGCGTGGCTGGACGACGGATCCATACGAATCTGGCCATCCCAGTCGACGGTCATGAAACGGAACGTCGCGTCGACTTCCTTGTTGACCACTTGCAGATCGAGGCGGTAATGCTCGGCAATCGCCGACCAGTAGCGCACCCCTGCTCCGCCCAGCGGATCAACGCCCAGACGTAGTTTGGCGTCACGAATGGCGTCGAAGTCGATCACGTTGATCAGGTCGGCTACATAAGTGTTCAGGTAATCGTGGCGATGCGTGGTGCTGGCCTTGAGCGCCTGCTCGTAACTGATGCGTTTCACACCGGCCAGTTTCGCGGCCAACAGCTCATTGGCCTTGGCTTCGATCCACTTGGTGATGTGGGTATCAGCCGGCCCGCCATTGGTTGGGTTGTATTTGTAACCACCGCTTTGTGGCGGGTTGTGCGACGGCGTGATGACGATGCCATCCGCCAGGCCCGAGGTACGGCCACGGTTGTAGCAGAGAATCGCGTGGGAAATCGCAGGTGTCGGCGTGTATTCATCACCTTCGGCGATCATCACCGTCACACCGTTGGCGGCCAGAACTTCCAGCGCGCTGGCCCCGGCCGGGGTCGACAGTGCGTGGGTGTCGATGCCGACAAACAGCGGCCCGGTGATGCCTTGGGCTTCGCGGTACAGGCAGATCGCCTGGCTGATGGCCAGAACGTGCCACTCGTTGAAACTCAAGTCGAACGAGCTGCCCCGGTGTCCGGATGTACCGAATGCCACACGCTGAGTGGAAATCGAGGCGTCGGGCTGTCCGGTGTAGTAAGCCGTTACCAGTCGCGGGATATCGACCAACAATTCTGCCGGTGCCGGTTTGCCCGCAAAAGGACTGAGTGTCATGCAAAACCTCTGAAATAGAGTGGTTCAGGAATAGAGCGCAGTTTACTGGCAGTTTGACCGCAGTGCGATGGGATCTATCCGGGACGCTCCCGATGTTTTTTAACGTTATTCAGCAGGCGCCAGACGCAAGGCGTCACCGAGCAGGCCAACGACGCTGGCCAGGTCATGGTCGCCATGGTTCAGCGGGCTCAACCGCAGATGGTGCGCATGCAGGCCTTGCAGGCTGAACAGCTCGCCCGGTGCAATGATGATTTGCTGTCTGAGCAGGCGCTGGAACACCTGTGCCATGTTCACCGGGCGCAGAGAACGTACCCATATCGTCGCGCCACCTTGCGGTTCGACAATCTGCAGCGCATCGCCAAGACGCTCTCGCAACAACTCGATCAATTGCGTGCGACGCTCCTTGAGCATCCGTTTCAATACCAGCAAATGCTGATCCAGTCGCCCTCCCCCAAGCAGCCTGGCAACGGCCTTCTGGCGGATCGGCGACAAGCGAAACGCGCGTAACAGAAATTGCCGCTGCAGCTCATTGCGCCAATGTCGTGAGAGCAAAATGCCAAAAGGCGCCTCGGCCCCGATGAATTTTTCGAACGTGGAAAACACCAGCAAACGGTCAGGATCAAGCCAGTCGCGCAACCGTTGGGCATCAGCGCTTTCATGAAGCTCGCTGTAACAGTCGTTTTCCAGCACCCAGGTACCGTGACGCCCGAGCAAATGTGCGATTGCCTGCTGGTTACTCAGCGGTATCAGGCTTCCCCGGGGCATGCTCAGCACTGACGACAACAGCATCAAACGCACCGGCTCATTTTTGAGCAACGACTCCAGCCGCTGCAGATCAATCACGCCACCGGCGAGCAACGGCAACTCGATGACGCGCACCTCGGCGGCGGCCAGCAGGCGTAAAATCACCCAGTCACAGGGCGATTCAACGATCACAGTGGCCCGACGCAGCTCAAGCACGGAAATCAGAATTTCCAGGACGCCGCGCAGATCTGCGCCAATGTAAACGTCGTCTGCACGCCAATAGTTGGCGGTTGATGAGGTGTAACGTGCGGCGAGTACCGTACGCAACTCCAGTTCGCCACAGGGTTGCACCAGCGCTTGCGGCTGGCGCGGATACTGGCGCAGCAGCTCCCGCTCCAGCGTTAACAACGGACTGTCGAGCGGTTGCAATGAGGCCGGTTCATCAGCGCTGAGCACGCACATGCCCGGGCGCCTTGCGTTGACGTAAACGGTTTCCAGCAAATCACTGCCACTTTCTGGCGAATCCATCACGTGCAACGCTTGCGCGTAGTAACCGGACTTGGCGATCGAATACACCCGGCCTTCCTTTTCCAGCAGCGAATAGGCGTACTGGACAGTCGAGATCGAGACGTTGAGTCGATCAGCCAGTTGACGCAGTGAGGGCAAGCGCACCGCCGCACTGCTCCCCGCCTCGTCTATCAACAACGTCAGATATCGATACACCGCCTGATAAACGAAGTCGTTCGCCCTCGACGCTTTCACGAGCCCGCATCCGTGGGCATGGTTTTAGCTCCCGGCAAGTGGCTCACGATCAACCTTCAGCGGATCGGTCGACTGTCGGTTCGACACTCGCGTTGTCCCCACCTTCGGTGTTCGAAGCCTCGTCGCTGGCTGCGGGCATACGAATCGGGCCCATTTTGTAAAGACGCACAATCAATTTGACGGGCAGACCACTGACATCTGTCATCCACTTCATGACCTGTTCCGGCGCATGCAGGCCCTGCATGGCCCGGTGCAGTTCCGGCAACGCCACCAACATGCCGGGGTGACAATTACGCAGGAACCGCTCAAGCCCGGCACCACTGTTGATGAACGGTGCAAACAGCAGGCACGTCAGCTGAATTTCATTCAGGTCGAAGTTGGCCAACAAGGAGCTTTCCGCCTGCAAACGCAGATTTTCAGGTTCCTGCAGATTGCCGAAGCTCGCCAGCAACTGTTCGCAAACAGGTTCTGGGACCTGCTTTTGCCGCATCGTGATCAGGCTGCTTTTCAGGTAATCAGCGACGCCGGCCTCATAGGTCCGTCCCTCGATGAATTGCGCCTGCATGCCTTGCAAATGCGCGGCCACCAAAGGCTCCACGTGTTCGTCATCACCTTGATAAAGCGTCAGGTCATCCGCCTGAAAACCCAGAAAGTCGCTCAGCAGAGGCCAGCGCTCTTCGAGTTTGCCGACAATCATGTCGTTGATACTGACAAAACTGGTGCGCCGACAGGCTTCAAACTGACCTTCCGGCCGCCAGGTTACCCGCTCGTCTTCGGGGTAAAACTCGCGGTAATAATCGCCACCGAGCCCATCGAGCAGCGGGAACAGCATGTCAAAGCCGACAGTGCTCACTTGCGGTCCGGCGATCGCAGCTTTCTGTACGGCGCGACCCAATCCGTCGAGGAAGTGCTTCTGACGGCGCGTGGACTCACTGCCGATCATCGCATCGACGCCATTGTTCCAGCGGGCAACCTGTCCATAGAACTCGGCTGTGGCCAGATAAGCGTCATCCCATAATTCGAGCGGTTCGTTCCAGCTTCGACAATGTCCAATCAACAGCAGATTGATGCGGTTGGCCTCACGCCCCGCCTCGCCAATGGGAGCCTGATGATCAAACGGCAGAACCTCGCGGTGATCCACCATCACCAGTTCGACCCGGGGATCGTCATACAGAAACAGTGCGCTATAGCTGCGATGCATGTTTTGCAGCGACACCTGGCTGCTGCCGTTCCAGCGCAGGTTGGCGACCCGCAACTGGAAGGTCGCGGGCGAACGGCCAGCGATGGTCAGTTGAGCGGCCCGCAGCAATGCCAGCGTATAACAACTGTCGCGCGACCCTGACTGGTTCACCAGTACCTTGAAATGACCGATGTTCTCCATACCGCCGGCAGCCACTGCCAGTCGCTGGATCAGCAACTGCAGCGCCGTGCGTTCTGCTCGAGAGAAGAAACTCAGCAAACGCTGCAATACTTGCTGGTAGACATAGTTCATTGCCTGATCATGGATCGTGCTCATCGGTATTTACCCGGTATCGAAAGTTTCATGCCACGCGGACTGAAAATCAGTCAGGCGACAATTCATCAATAAGTAATAGACGTTCGAATGCTAACACTTACAAGTTTGTAGTTATTTGAAACACTTGAACTGACAAACCGCCTTAAACTGCCAAAGCGGACCTCCAAGCCCCTGTAATTGTTGAGATATTTTTTCCTGGACATAATCCTAGGAAACTTCCCACAACGTCCCACGGAAAGTGAGCACAAGAAAAAGAGAAGCGGTTTCCGAATAGCCCTACAACAATTAAACAAAAACCGGCTTGATCAATCGATTTATTCGTTTGATATCGCGCAGGACAAATTGAATGCACAGCCATGACTCATTCCTTGAGATGAAAGTAATCATTCAATTATCAGGGCTTACATTGTGATTAGAAGATACAGATGAAGAGCAAAAACCAGTTCAGTTGCTGAACGGCCCCGGGCATCGTGCCAGGGAGCTCTGTTTTTCAGGAGGGAAGGTAAACGCACAAGAGTCCGTGGGGCCACGGACTCTGATGACAGGGCTTACGCCGGTTCGACCTGCAGCGCGACCCGTTCGCGGCACGGACATTCGTCCATGTAGCGATGCGCTTCGACGAACTCGTTGAACGGGAATACACGCGTCTTCAGCGGCAGCAACACGCGGTCGGCGGTCAACTGGTTGATGTCACGCAAGGCACGCTGCAACGCGACGTGATCCTGAGTAATGCCCAGTTCCGGCTTGCCGGTGAAATTGCCGATGCAATGCACGAAGAACTGGATGTTCTTCTGGAACGCTGCGCAGGCCGGGAACGGCGTCTGATTGCCGCCCTGCAAGCCATACAACACCAGGCTGCCACGCGGCGCCAGCACATCGCCAAGCAGCGACATCTGCGGCCCGCCGAGACCGTCGAACACCACGTCGACACCACGGTTGTCGGTGATCTTGTTGATTCGCATCAACAGATCTTCCTCTTCAGTGACGATGACCTTTTCTGCACCAAGGGACAGCAGGTACTCGCGCTCTTCAGCTTCTTTGGTCGCGGCAATCACCCGCACGCCCATCGCCTTGCCCAACTGGACAAACGAAGGACCGGCGCAATGGCTGGCGTCCGTGACCAGAGCGAACTGCCCCGGCTTGACCCGCGCCAGATCGGCGTAGGCAAAGTAGGCGATCAGCAACGGCGTGTAGTGCACGCTGGCTTCGATCGGGCTGAGCACATCCGGATAACGGGTCAGCGCGGTGCGCGGCAGCACGATCGACTCGCCGTAGACCGGGTAGTCGTTCGCGCTCTCTGCCGGAAAGCTGGCGACCTTGTCACCCACTGCCAGATCATCGACACCGTCGCCGACAGCGGTGATCACACCGGCCATCTCGTGACCAAGACCGGCAGGCAGTCGTGCCTGAGACGAGGCCAGATTCTGACGCCAAAGGGTGTCGTACCAGCTGATGCCGATCGCCTCGACGCGCACCTGCACTTCGCCAGGACCTGGCTGAGCGGCCGCATGCTCTTCGCATTTGAGCACCTCGGCCGGACCAAACTTGTGAAAACGGATCGTGCGGGACATCGCAAACCTCGTCAAAGTAACCTCTAATGCCATGAACTCTATCTGGGCTTTTGACCCAAGACTATCAGTGGCTATTAATAGTCGACATGCCTGTCATTGATTCCGCAGCAGGGGCGGCGTTGGCAAAATCCATGAAAAAACTGCTGCCACCGTCTCAGTAAAGCTGAATTTTCCGGTGCAGAGTACCAGCCTTTCCCCGTAAGATTCATGCCGGCCATTGTTCTCATATGGCCGCTCTCGTCAAGCTTGATGACTCTGCCAGGACTCCAGATGAATCGTAATGACCTGCGTCGTGTCGACCTGAACCTGTTGATCGTATTCGAAACATTGATGCACGAACGCAGTGTGACCCGGGCGGCAGAAAAACTGTTTCTCGGTCAACCGGCGATCAGTGCGGCGCTCTCGCGCCTGCGCAGCCTGTTCGATGACCCGCTATTCGTGCGCACCGGGCGCAGCATGGAACCGTCCGCCCGCGCGGTGGAAATCTTCGCCCTGCTCTCGCCGGCCCTCGATTCGATTTCGACCGCCGTCAGCCGTGCGGCCGAATTCGACCCGGCGACCAGCACCTCGGTATTCCGTATCGGCCTGTCCGACGACGTCGAATTCGCCCTGCTGCCGATGCTGCTCAAACGCCTGCGCGCCGAATCGCCGGGAATCGTGTTGGTGATTCGTCGCGTCAACTACATATTGATGCCGGGCCTGTTGGCCTCCGGCGAGATCTCCATTGGCGTCAGCTACACCACGGACCTGCCGGCCAACGCCAAACGCAAGGTCCTGCGTCGCAGCGCACCAAAACTGCTGCGCGCCGATACCGTGCCGGGGCCGTTGAGCCTGGACGACTACTGCGCACGTCCGCATGCGCTGGTGTCATTTGCTGGCGACCTCAGTGGCTTTATTGATGAAGAGCTGGAGAAACTGGGCCGCAAACGTCATGTGGTGCTGGCCGTTCCGCAGTTCAATGGCTTGAGTACGTTGCTGGCAGGCACTGACATCGTGGCGACCGTGCCGGATTACACGGCGGATGCGCTGACGGCTGCTGGCGGCGTTCGTGCGGAAGATCCACCGCTGCCGACGCGCACGTTTGAACTGCATATGGCGTGGCGTGGGTCGCAGGATAATGACCCGGGTGAGCGGTGGTTACGGTCGCGGATTCAGATGTTTTTCGGGGATCCGGATAGTCTCTAGGGTCTTCTCCGCTATTCGATAGACCGGTCTGAGACTTTCAACGGAACAGTGGAAGCAATAAACCTGCGTATGTCGGCCGAATGAAACCGGTGAGTGCTCACCGTTTTCATTCGGGTCGGGATACTAATATTTGAAACGACCCACCAGGCCTTTGAGCTGACCGGAAATGTCTATCAATCGACCCGAGCCAGCCTGTGACGACTGAGCAAAGCCTTCGACCAGTTGGGCATCGGCATGGATCTGCGCGATGTGGCGATTGATCTCTTCGGCCACCTGGTGCTGCTCCTCAGCAGCTGTGGCGATCTGGGTATTCTGGTCGCGGATCGAGTCCACCGAGCCACGGATCTTGTCGAAGCTGTCACGCGCCTGCTGAATGCGTTCCACACTGGCGTGGGACACTTGCAGGCTGCCTTGCATCTGCTGCGTGACCTCTTGGGTGCGGCGGGCGAGATTGCCCAGCAAGCTGTCGATCTCGCCGGTGGAGTCGGCTGTCCTGCGAGCCAGGGCGCGGACTTCGTCGGCGACCACGGCGAAGCCTCGGCCTTGGTCACCGGCGCGCGCCGCTTCAATCGCCGCGTTGAGCGCCAGCAAGTTGGTCTGCTCGGCAATCGAGCGGATGGTGTCGAGAATGGTGTTGATGTTCTGGCTGTCCTGCTCCAGCAACTGCATGGTCTGGGTCGATTTCTGCAGGTCTTCGCTGAGCTTGAGCACGCTGCCGGTGGCTTCGCCGATGTGCTGCTGGCCGTCATGTACGTCGCGGTAGCCTTCGTCGGCACTCGTCGCGGCAGCACTGCACGAACGTGCGACTTCGTTGGCAGTAGCGACCATTTCGTTGAATGCGGTGCTCACCAACTCCACGGCCTCACGCTGGCGACCTGCAGCCTGGTTCATGTTGTTGGCCACTTCGCTCGTGTCGGCGGCCGCGGTCTGCAGGTCAGATGAGGCGTTGCCGATGCGTTGCACCAATTGTGCAATCATGCTCAGGAACTGGTTGAACCAGCCCGCCAGGCTGGCGGTTTCATCCTTGCCCTGCACCTGGAGTTGGCGCGTCAGGTCGCCTTCTCCTTCGGCGATTTCTTGCAGGCCGTCGGCCACGCCGCGAATCGGACGCACGATGACGCTGGCAAAGCTGGCGCCTACTATCGCGAACACCAACGCCAATGCCGCGGCAATGGCGGCGATCAGCCAGGTCAGCCGGGTGACGTCGGCCATCACTTCATCACGCTTGATCAGGCCGATAAAGCGCCAGCCCAGGCCTTTGGAACTGACCACGTTGGCCATGTAGGCCACGCCATCAATCTCGATTTGGGTCACGCCGTCGCCTCCCTTGGCTAGTTCGGCGTAGTTGGGACCCAGATCGGCCAGAGGTTTGAAGTTGTGCTTCGCATCGCTAGCGTCTACCAGCACGTTACCGTTGTCTTCCACCAGCATCAGGTAGCCGCTATCGCCCAGCTTGATGTTGCGCACCAGTTCAGTGAGCTGTTTGAGCGACACGTCCAGGCCAACCACTCCCAGGATATTTCCGGCGGCGTCGGCGACAGTACGCACAGTGCCGATCAGCGTCACATCGTCCGGCGCCCAATAGTAGGCACCCGTGCGCACAGTGGTGCCTGGCGTGGCGATGGCCGCTTTATACCAGGGACGGACGCGCGGATCGTAGTTGTTCAGCTTGGTGTCGTCCGGCCAACTGGCGTAGCCGCCGTCGCTCAGACCCAGGGACAGGTAAGCGGTACTCGGATGAGTTTTGGCGAACTGGTCAAATATCGCCAGCAGCTCTTTGTTGGCCTGAGTAAGTGGAATTTGCGCGGCTTCGGCACCCGCGTAGCTCTTGAGGTCTTTGGCCGCAACAACGCGCGGGTCCTTGGCTACATAGTCGACGTTTTGGCTAATGCCGTCGAAAAACTGTTTCATGCCATTGTCGATCTGGCGGATCTCGCGACCGCTGCTGTCGAGAAAATTGGTCAGGGCCCCCTCTCGCAGATTCAGCACTACCAAAACGGCGACAAGGATGACCGGGACGCACGCGATTGCCGCAAACGCCCAGGTCAGCTTCTGCTTGATATTCATGACTTCACCTGCGGATATTTATAGTTTTGGCAAGGGGAAACGCTAGCACTGAACGTCGCATGTGTTGTTATGAGGAGATAGAGCCCATGCGTACTCTGAGTTATCGACCGCGACGGTGCGCACTTTAGAACGGCGAACATCGGCAAACTCAGCGCAATCTATCTGCGATTAAAAAAAGGCTTCCCTGCATTGGAAAACCTTCCAGAACGTCGCATCGATTTTCCTGGCCGCCGCTTCACTGACCCAACCCTGCCAGATTTCGGGATCCGGCTTCTGCGCCAGTTGGACCCAATCCAACTGGCCCATTAGCGGCGTGGGAGTTCAGTAACAGAACAGGACGGATTTAGGCGGTTTGGCAAACCGGATCAAAGGTGCAACGCGGGCTTGGACTGGCGAACGCCATGGGCAGAAGGGACGCGGACACGCAGGGCAATCAGCAACGCGGCCAGCAGCATCAACACGGCTGCCGCTACGAATACGCCTGCGCTGCCACCGAGGCTGAACATTGCACCGCCAGCGGCGGCGCCAGTGGCGATGGCTGACTGCACAGAGGCCACTACCATGCCTCCGGCGCTTTCCGCCTGATCAGGTACCGCGCTGGCGACCCAGTTCGACCACGCCACCGGCACACCACCGAAGGCCATGCCCCAGACCGCCAGCAATAGCGCCTGCCCCGGCACCGAGGCCGGCAACAGCACCAACGCCAGTGCTGCAACGCCGACCAGCGCGGGCATCAGCACCAGAGTGGCCAGCGGGTGGCGCTCCAGCAGCCGGCCGGCCAACAGCGTGCCGACGAAGTTCGCCACACCGAACCCCAGCAGCATCAGGGACAGCCCTTGCGGACCGATACCGGTAGTCCCTTCAAGGAAGGGTCGAACATAGGTAAACATCGCGAAGTGGCCGCTGTGCACCAGCACACAACCGAACATGCCCATGGCGATGCCTGGGCGCTGCAACACCTCGAGTACGGTGCGCAGACGTGCCGGTCGGCGCGGCGCAAGGCGCGGCAAAGTGAATGACTGAAACGCCAGGGTCACCATGCCTACCGCCGCCGCTGCGAAGAACGCGCTGCGCCAGCCATACAACCCGCCCAGATAGCTGCCCAGCGGCACCGCCACGACCGTGCCGATGGCGATGCCGCTGAAAATGATCGACAGCGCCCGGGGCAACAAGGCACTCGGCACCAAGCGCATCGCTACCGCCGCCGCCATGCTCCAGAACCCGCCAAGGGCAATGCCCAGCAAGATACGCATCAACAACAGCACCACGAAGCTGGAGGAAACGGCGACCAACAGATTGGAGGCGACCATCAATGTCGAAAAACCCAACAACACCCAGCGTCGGTCGATACCACGGGTCAGACCTGGCACCAACAAGCCGGCGAACAGCGCCACCACGGCGGTGACCGTTACCGCCTGGCCAGCCAGCGCTTCGGACACTCCCAGGTCAGTAGACATCAGCGTCAACAAACTGGCCGGAAGGTACTCAGCGGTCAGTAACCCAAACACACCCATTGCCAACGAAAATACTGCCATCCACGCGGGGGTTGCAGGTTCTACGTCCGCGCCGACGCCGCAAGGGCGGTCGGATACGGTGTTACATACACAGTCAGTCATTGCACGGATTTCCCAATCTTCATTAAGAGCCGAAGTCTAGGCGCCGAAATCCGGATGATCTATGATCCAAAGTCTCTACTTTTTGACTAAAACACCTGAACGATGCCTGCTGATCAGTTTGCTCTTTCCTCGGACCTCATCAACGAGCTGTTGCGCGGCATGCGCCTGCGTGGCGTTGAATACCGGCGTATCCAAACGGGTCCAGCTTTCGGTTTGGGCTTTGCTGAAAAACCTGGGCACGCCTGGTTCCACTTCATGGCCGTCGGCAATGCGGTGTTGCGGATGGAGGACGGAACTACGTACGCGCTGTCTGCCGGCAACGCCGTGTTTATTTCCCATGGCGCAGCCCATCAACTGTTTTCCCATCAGGGCGCGCCTGTTCAGGACATCGATCATCTAGACGGTGCGCCCTTGGGTGACACCGTCAGCGCGGTGGATACCGGAACCGATGCCAGCGCCACTCCGAGCACTATTCTGTTCAGTGCTTGTATGGAGTTTGAACTGGGCAGTATCCATGGCCTTGGCCGGCTGATGCCGGGCCTGATGCTGATTGATGCCGGCGGCCAGCGTTACCCCGGACTAGTGCCGATCCTCACCACCATGGAGCGCGAGGTAAGCGCCGCTCGTGTCGGCTTCGCCGGTATCCTCGCGCGGTTGGCCGACGTGGTGGCGGCCATGGTCGTTCGCGGCTGGGTCGAGTGCGCCTGCGGCAATGCCTCTGGTCTGGTCGCCGCCCTGCGCGATCCCCGCTTGGCCAGTGCACTGCTTGCGCTCCATCAACAACCGGGCCGCGACTGGACTGTTGCGCAGTTGGCAGAGCACTGCAATACCTCACGCTCGGTCTTCGCGGACCGCTTCCAGGCGACGATTGGCATGGCTCCGCTGCGCTATGTCACCGAACTGCGGATGCGGCTTGCAAGCCAGTGGCTGACCCTCGAAAGGCTACCGATTGAAGAGGTGGCGCAGCGTTTGGGCTATACCTCCCAGGCCGCTTTCAGTCGTGCATTCAAGCGCATTACGGGCAATACGCCTGGATTGAGTCGCAAGGTGAGGCAGCCCGCTGTTACTTGAAATCGAGCGCAAACAGTCGATGATCCCTGCCACCGACTCATTTACCCCCCGTTACATCAAGGAATGTACCGGTAACGAATGAAGCCTCCGCGCTCGCCAACCATAGAATCGCGCGTGCCACTTCCTCAGGCTGTCCGCCCCGTCCCATCGGGATCGAGTCCTTGACACGATCGACCCGCCCCGGCTCACCGCCACTGGCATGCATTTCGGTATAGATATGTCCGGGGCGAATACAGTTGACGCGTATTCCTTCCCGAGCCACCTCTTTTGCAAAGCCAATGGTGAACGTCTCCAAGGCGCCCTTTGACGCCGCATAGTCGACGTACTCGTTGGGGCTGCCGAGGCGCGCCGAAGCCGAAGAGACATTGATCACTACACCGCCCGGGCCGTTGTGGCGGTAAGACATACGCTTCACCGCCTGTTGGGCACAGAGTATTGGCCCAATGGCATTGACCGCAAAGATGCGCTGCATCCGCTCGAAGCCGAGGTCTTCCAAGCGAGACTGAGGCGCCAGCATCCCGGCGTTATTGACCAGTACGTCGATGCGTCCGAACGTGCGGTCGATGGCCGCGAACAAATCGGCCACCTGTTGGGGGTCCGCACTGTCGGCCCGCATCGTCAACGCCCGGCGCCCCAATGCTTCTACATCTGCGGCCACGGCCAGCGCTGCGGACGCGTTGGCAACGTAGCTGATCGCCACGTCATAACCTCTTTCGGCGGCCAGCCGCGCGGTGGCTGCCCCCACTCCACGACTTCCCCCCGTGATTAGAATCAGCGGTGCCTGCGAGACGTTGATCATGAAATAAAGCTCCTGAGCCGTTGGCTGTATCAGCCGATGATGAGGGTGCCACTGGCGATCACTACGCATGCCAGTATCCGGCGCGCGGTGAGCGTCTCGCCGAGAAACACATAGCCGATCAACGCCGCAAACAGCACGCTGGTTTCGCGCAATGCCGATACTGCGCCCAAGGGCGCTTCGGTCATGGCGTAGGTGACCATTGCATACGCAAGCAAAGAGACCAGCCCGCCGACCAATGCGGTCACTGTTCCGGGCCGGACGCAGAACAAGCTGCGGGTGTCGCGTAGGCCGATGTAGACCACCGGCATCAGCACGCCCCACAGGGCGCACATCCACACCGTGTAGGCCAGCGGCGCGCCGGAGAGCCTGGCGCCGATGCCGTCGACCACGCTGTAGGCCGCGATAAAGCCGCCCGTTCCCAACGCATAAGGCAGGCCGGGAACCGACAGACTGCGCCCTCTGAAAGCCAGCGATATAATCCCGCCTGACACCAGCGCAATACCGAGTAACACGTCAGGCGTGATGCGTTCTCCGGCAAACACGGCGGCCCCCAAGGTGATCAGCACCGGCGACGATCCACGTGAAATCGGATAGGTCTGCCCCAGGTCGCCGACCCGGTAACTGCGCACCAGAAACAGGTTGTAGCCGACATGCAGCAACCCCGACAGCAGCGCATAGCCCCAGCTCTCAATCGCGGGGGGATCCATGAACACTGCGGCGACGACACTGGTGATGGCGATGGCAATACACATCACTGTCATCGACCACAGCCGATCGGCACCGCTACGCAGCAGCGCATTCCAGCTGGCATGCAGGAGCGCAGCGAAAAGCACGAGGAAGATGATATGGATAGGCATGCGTCACTTTAGGCAATGCGGCACCGGGACTAAAGCGAAGCCTCCTCATCACAGCATGAACGAAAACTCATGACTCACTCATCCAGTCGTCGGACTTTCAGTGCCTCGCTGACCAACCATTGGCGAAAGCTGGCGATGTGCGGTTGCGCTTCGATGCCCTTGGGACAGACGAAGTAATACGCCAGCGGTGATGGGAATGGCACATCAAACAGCCGCACCAAACGGCCATCACTGATTTCGTTCTCGACATGCCCGCTGCGCACCAATGCAACGCCCTGGCCGAGCAAGGCGGCCTCGACCGTCATGTTGGTATCGCCAAATCTGACGCTCTCCTTGAGCGGCAAATAGGCCAGCCCGACGGCTTGAAACCACACCGCCCATTTTGGCACCAGTTCGACACCATCGCGCGTCAGCAGCGGAAAATGCAACAGTTCTGCGGGGCTCTGCGGAGTCCCGACGCGTCGCAGCAGTTCAGGGCTGGCCACAGGAAATACCTGCTCCCCAAACAGGAACTCAGAATGCAGACCGGGGTAATCGCCCTTGCCAAGCCTGATGGCTACATCCGCCTGGCCCTGAGAGAAGTGGATTATTCTATCTGTGGTGTCCAGCGAGACCAGCAGCTCGGGGTGCTGACGAGCGAGAAGTGGCAAGCGTGGCAGCAGCCATTTGAGAGCGAAGGAATAGGTAGTGCTGACGCTGAGTCGAACTCTGTCTTTTTGCTCGCGCAAATCGCCCAAAGTCGCCTCCAGGCTGATGAAAAACTCGCGCACGATGGGCGCCAGCGCAGCCCCCGCAGCGGTGAGACGTAACGCCTTGCCACGTTCAAACAACTGCACTCCCCAAAGGGCCTCAAGGTGCTTGAGCTGATGACTGACTGCACTTTGAGTCACATGTAGCTCTTGTGCGGCCGACGTAAAGGTCAAGTGCCGGGTGGCAGCTTCAAATGCGCGCAAGGTCGCGGTGGGCGGCAGGTCTCTCATAAGAGCAGTATCCAGCGAGTGATCAGAAAAGTGCATCCATGAACGCTAGCTCATAATAGTGCGAAACTCACTCGAAACGTGGCGACCGGACGATACTCACGGAGCGTTGAATCGCCTCAGCGACTGCAACGCTCCGCATCACCTCACCCCACCGGCTCGCAAACAATGCGCCCGATGCGCAGAAAGGTTTCATGGGCGTTGAGTTCGTGGACGCTCAACACGGCATGATCCTTCGCCGCCAGATACCGCCAGCGCCCCTCTTCTAGCATGAACTCTTTGAACGCTTCGCCGTCCTCGCTCAGATAGATGCGCTGGGCGTCATTGGCTTTGGTGAACAGGCTTAGGCGCTCCAGGTGGAAGACGCTATCGACGAGCAATTCCTGCGACTGGAGTTTCCAGTCGTAACCCTTGTCCGAAGTCAGATACTGATCCCAGCAGACGCACATCAACTTGCCGCTCATGCGGGTGATCAGCGGGTCGTCGAAGTGGTCCCTGTCGCTGCCCCAGGTACAGGTGCGGTCGCTCTTGCCCGGCAGCAGGTATTTGACGAAGGACGCCGCGTCATTCTTCTTCTTGGTCGAGACGTATAAGTAGCTGTAGCTGCAGAACAGCAGCAGGCACGGCGAACCGGGCAGCGAGCGCATGCTTTTCGCCTCGGCGCCCTCGGGCAGCCTTGGAGTACCCTCCCAGCGTTCCCAGGTGCCATCAAGACGATCGGCACAGTAGATCAACGGCTTGTCGTAGCTCGCCGTCCTGTTCGAGTCGAAAATGATGCCCTTCTCGACATACGAGTACTCGGTTCGCTCGGTGAACCGCCAGAGCCATTTGCCATTGAAGTGCACAATATCCTCAGTCGGCGAGTACCCGTAGGTATCGGGCAGGTCCGGCATCTGGCTGCGCTGCCAGGACACCCCGTCATGGGAGTAGAAGAAAGCCTCGCGATACCCCGCCACCAGGATCCACACCCCGTCGACGACAGACAGTTTCCTGACGTAGAGCTTCTCTTCCTGCGGATCCGGCTGCACGACCTGCCAGTGCAGCCCGTCCTCGCTGCGATGGAACACGCCATCGTCGTCGACCAGCAACCAGACCTTGCCGTTGGTCTTGATCTGGCGGACGTTTTCCGGATCACAAGGTGGATTGTCGAGGTTTTGCCATTCGATGCTGAAGCGGTGCGCGCTCCCCTCGATCTCGACCACGACGGCCGACTTCTCCAGCCGCTCCTGCTGCCGGGCCAGTTCGCGGGAGGCACGCTCCTGCGCCTCGATCTCCACCACCGACCTGTCGAATTCACCAGCCTTGAACAGGTCGATCTGCCGATCCGCCGCGGAACACGCTTCAGAGAAGGTGGTCAGGGTGTTGTCGACCTGCCTTTCGTAACGGCAGAACTGTTCATGCCAGTCGTCGTTCGAGGCCGAGTTGTCCAAGTCGAAGTCGCTGTAGCCCAGCTCGCTGTCGAAGTTGATCGGCGGCAGATTCATGCGCCGGATCATGCCGTTGGCCGAATTCAAGGCTGTGCCGTGTTCTGAAATCAGCTCGCTGGCCTTCTTGCGCACAGTGTTGAGACTCGACAGGGCCAGGCCGCGGCCTACTGAGCAGGCGGACGCGGAGACTGCCGAACTGACCTTGGCCAAGAAACCATCGTCGAACGATTCCATATAGAACGAGTGGTCCGCGGCCTTGCTGGTGACCGCAATCAGGTCGAAGCTCAGGGTCGTCGCAGCCCAACTGGCGGTGTGCAGTTTCTTGCCGATGTCCTCGTAGGTCTGCTCGAAGCTCAGGACGCGGTAACGAATGATGTTTTTCCAGCCACGGGTCTGTGCAGCCAGTTTCGCGGCGGCGTCGAGCAACGGCTTTTCCTCGGTCTCCCGGAGCAGCGTCTGCATGTGCGAGAAGTTGTCGCGGAACTGCGCCGGCTTGAGGGTCGCGAGAATCCGCGCCACGTACTGGTTCTCGATTTTCCGGCCGCACAGGGTCAGCAGGAAGAAGGCATCCAGCAGCCAGGTGTAGGTGCGGTCATCCTCGTTGAGCAGCGTCTGCATGGCCGGCAGGTAGTCCTGCAGTTTGCGCGGACTATCGGCGATCTGGCCGATCTGCCCGACGATGTCCGGGCAACCGGCCTTCTCCGCCAGGTGTTCAAGGAACTCCACGCCTGCTTTGTTCAGCGTTGCGGAACCCTCGATGGCCAAAGCGAACAGGCGCAGGTAGGTGCGCCGGGTTTCTTCGTCGGGTGTCGTGTCGAAGAAGCTGTGCACCTTGATCTCCGGCAACGCCGAGGTCAGCGACAGCGGCTCGCCCTCCTGATGCTCGTGCTCGTCGTCCTGCTCGACGACGTTGAGCCCGTTGACGTCCTTGTAGATGTCGATGGCCAGTGCGCTGCCGCCGATCACCTCGCCGATCAGGTCACGGATGCCGTAGGTGGTCGACAGCCCGGAGAACTCCTCGCCGAACAGCTTCGAGATGATGTTCTCGCGGTCCTCGTCGCTGCGGCAGATCTCTTCGTCATCAATGAGGCTGACGATGCGCTCGTACTGATCGGACAAGAAATACAGCGCATTGAAACCAATGCCGGAGATGTTCTTCTGGATGAAGTGCGAATCCACCACATGCTCGTCGAAGCCCAGCGCGATCATTTCGCGGAAGCGATCGATGCCGGCAAGCTCGATGCCCTCGATCAACTCCATGATGAAGTCCAGCAGGCGGACATCTTCGTCGCAGTCGATCCCCAGCTTGTCGAGGGTAACGACCAGGTGGTTGACGTCCCGCGAGGTCAACACCACGTCGCGGTGGCTGCGTATGAAGTCATAGGTGAGGTGCAGCACCAGCAGGTTGCGCGGGATCGACTTGAAGCGACGCTTGTTGGCTTCGATGTGCAGCGACCAGTTGGTAAAACTGGCGTGGTTCTCTACCTGCACCAGGCGACTGTTGATCTTGTCGACCGCCAGCGAGAGGAATTCGCGGGTCTCGATGATGTATTCGTTCATCGTCCCCAGGTTGTTGCGGATCACCGCGATGCTCTGGGCGTTGATCAGGTTTTGCTGCTGCAATTGCTTGAGGTAGTGCCAGG
The DNA here is from genome assembly GCF_018138145.1 of Pseudomonas sp. SCA2728.1_7. Lineage (NCBI taxonomy): Bacteria > Pseudomonadati > Pseudomonadota > Gammaproteobacteria > Pseudomonadales > Pseudomonadaceae > Pseudomonas > Pseudomonas sp. SCA2728.1_7. The sequence goes on from NZ_CP073104.1 coordinate 952,969, forward strand.
CGAATTTCTGCATCTGCAGCATGTCGACCTGGTTGTGCAACTGATCCTGGCCGGTCTTGCCGCTGACCTTGTTGCCCAAACGCTTGAAGAAACCCGCGCCGGTCTGCCTGGCCAAGCGTTCCTGGCTGGACGCCAAGACCCGCGAGGCATCGAGCGCCAACTGCTGGGTCAGGGCGGCATTGCCCTTGTGCTGGTTCACCAGAGCTTCGATCGCTCGAGCGTCTGCGTCTTCGAGAGGCTGTTCGAAGATCTCTTGCGTTACCTCAACAGTTGTGTCGGTCATTTCATTGGCCTTAAAGGTTTTCGATCTGGTGTTTCAGTCGTTTGCTTTGTCCTGCCAGGGTCCGGACCTGCCCGGCGAAATGGCGCTCGGACAGGTACAGGCCCTTGTGAAAATCGGCGTAGAACTGCTGGGAAACCTGCAGAAACTCCAGCGCTTGATGCATGCCGATGGCGCTGCCCACCACCTGCTCGGTACTGGCGAGGGTGAGCTGGAACTCTTTCTCGATATGGTTATCCAGGGCGATGTTCATCGCCAGGGTGGTGATCAAGCCACCGATCAGGCTGCCCACCAGCGCCCCGGGCGGGCCGCCGATGGCCCCCACAGTGGCGCCGACCGACGCGCCGACCACGCCCGCGCCGGTCTGGAACAGGTTCTTGCCGGTGCGGGTTTCCATTTCCTGCGCGCTCATCTTGCCGGCCGAGAACAGCACCAGGCACTGCACCAGGTCGACCGCGCACACTGTCGCACCGGCGACGCCGCCGTTGGCCAGGCTGCGCTTGAACAGAGTGCCCGTGAACAGGCCGGGCATGGAACGCGCGGCGATACTCACGCTGGCATTGGCCACGCCGGCCTTCAGGGCGCTGTCGCCAGCGGCGATCACGGTGTTCTCAAGGATGCGCAGGGTGGCTTGCTCCGCCGTGATCTGGCCGTCCTTGAACTGCTTGATGTACTGGAAGGTGTTAATGCTGCCGGCGATCACCGTGGTGATGACCGCCGCCGAGCCAGCGGCGCGCAGGCTTTGCTGCACAGTTGCCTTGTTCAGGTAGCCGGTCTGCAAGTTGTCGTGCAGCTCCTGGCCGGTCTTGCTCGCGGTGCCCAGGTGCTCGGCCTCACGCTTGCTCAAGGAAGTGGACTGCACGCCATCGACGTCCAGTTGCCCGCTGGTGTTGTCCCGGACCTTTTCCGCAGCCCGGGACACTTCCGGCCGGGTCTGCTGATTCCTCAAGACGTCGCGCTCGGCCGAGAGGCGCACGCCTTCGATCTGGTCCGAGGGACCGAGGAACAGGTCGCTGTCCTTGTAGGCGTGCACGCCGTCCTTTGTGGAGCGAAACGCCTTCTGCGTCGCCTCGGCATTTTTGAAGTACTTGAGCTGCGCGCCCAGCAACTGGTCGTCACCGCGCATGACCACGATGTCGTGGGTCATGTCGTTACGGCCCAGCGGCGTATTGGCAAAGTTGTCGGTGAAGGCGCGCACGTCCTTATCCTTCAGGATCGCGTCAAGATTGAATGACTCGGCGTGCCAAGTCTCCGCCGCGAAGCCGCCCTTGATCGCGGCGTTTTGCGCGGTGGACGAGACCTTGGCGAGGATGCCGTTGGCTTGGCCGATTTCCGCAAGCATGCGCCCGGCCTTGTCCGCAGCTTGCACGGTCCAGATCGGACACAGGCTGACGGACTGTTCAAGCGCGCGTTGGCGTTCTTTATCCATGGGTATTCCTCAGGCTGGTTTCCTGGATAGCGGTGTCCGCTGAAAGGAGTTGCCGGCCGTCTAGGCCAGGCATTCGGTAAAGCGCGTGCATGCTGTGCAGGCGCTGGGCGATCTCATCGACCCAGACCTGTGGCGCGTGGACACGAATGTTGTCGTTCAGGCCAAAGATCCACCACAGCGTGTCGCGATCCTGGGGTACCCAGGCGTGCAGGCGCTTCCACGCTTGTCCGGGGATGACCTCAAGGGACTGTCGCGCACTGAGCGGGGTTTCTTCGAGCAGCACGGCGATCTGCGCGCTGACGTCGGCGACCAGTTCCACCTGCGTCTCGGCCTGGCGGTGGCTGAAGATCCCGGTGGCGATGTAATCGTCGACATCGAACTGGCTATGCGATGGCGACCGGGCGTCGACCACCGCGACCTGCTGCATGCGGTGCAAGGCGAACTGGCGCACGTCGTCATAGCCGTCTACCGAGGCCAGCAGATAACTGATGGAGTGCCGCGAAACCAGGCCCGCCGGGTGCAAGCGAAACTGCTTGAGTTCGCATTTGCTGCGACTGCGGTAGGCTACGTCGAGCGGTCGCCGCTCAAGCAAGGCCTGGGACACCTGGGCCCAGGTGCTCGGGGCTATCGCGGCCGGGATCAGGGTCTTGCCGTTAGGCACCGCACGCACCCGCCGCGACCAGTCGGCCAGGCCATTGTGGCCAAGGTCACCGAGGAAGTTGCGGGCCCGGCGGAACTGCGGGCCGAGTTGATCGAGCACGGTCTGCGGTAGCAAGGTGTTCAGGTAGCTTTCCGACAGGTACAGGGCCAGCGCCGTCGAGGCGTCCATGTCCTGCAGCTGCAACGGCGCGTCCTTGGTGAAGCTCCAGCGGAACGGCACCTCGTTATCGTTGCACTGCAGCGAGAACGGGATGGACAGCCGGTTGAGATCACGCTGAATCGAGCGCAACGTCACCGAAAAGCCCTTGTCGCGCAGCTTTTCCAACAAGGTCGTGGTGGCGATACGCTGCGGTTCGGTAGGGATAAGGCGCAACAAGGCAAACAGCCTGAGCAGTGTGTCTTTAGCCTGGGACATCAGGACTTCCTTGTACTCTTCGCGCCCGCTACAGCGGCCGGGCATTGCAGTGAATCCAATTCAACAGAGTGGCATTCTGCCATAACTCCGTGATGGTTCCACCCCGAAGTTATCTTCAAATCCATGACTGCAGCCACGTCAGGAGTCTGCTCGCTGGCGTTGCTCGTGTTTGAGGTCGGTGTATTCGGTGTAGAACTCGTAGCCCTTTTTGAGCACTACGCACAGTCCAATGAAAGCGAAGAGGTTTTTCATGATGAGGGTCTCGGTGACGTTTGACCCTATCTTCCAGCGCCGGGCGACAAACCGTGTCGCCGGGTTGACCAAACTCTTTTACCATCCCTGGGGCTGGATACCACCGGCAAAAGCTCATTCGATGTACGCAAGCGTGAAGTCGTGGGCAGTCGTGTAACAACTGCCCATCAAGACACCGTAACCTCACTCGAAACAGAGCAGATTCGTGAAGCGGATCCGTTACCGTTTGACCTCAGTACATTGCAGGAACTCTATTGCCGTCAGTATGACTTGATATGCAGCGAACGCTGAATATCTCGCAGTCGCTATACGAGACCCGCAAGAGGTCTTTGCCCTCGACAGAGTGCTCCGAACACTTTACTGAGCTATTTACTGGCCGCTGCCTGCTTTGGATCTTTCAAAGTCTCTTCGCCCAATGCCAGCATCATGCTAAGCAAGGTGAGACTGACAACCATGACAAGCGTACGAATTACATTCGCAGTGCTCAACGAGTCGGGTTCGACCCAGTGCCAAACCGTTAAAAATCCCAGTATCGCGCCTAGACCCGTTCTGCCTGCAGTCAAAAAACTTCCACCAATGTCACCTAAAAAAAGATGCACAGCGTCGAGCCAACACTGATACCGAGCGGACATGAACCTCCACTTGTATTTAAAAATTGCGGCCATCGCGAATGCTAAACACAGACACGCGTAGTAGCCCATCAAAAAAGGCGCGGTGAGTAAAAGGTCCAGCATTGCCTTGAACTGTGTTGACGACTCTGAATTTAACAGAACTGGCACTCCTCCCAATGCAAAGGCGAGTGCCAGCTCCCGGGATATCCTCGCAACAATGTGTAATTTGGGACGTATTTTTTTAACCTTGAACATATCAATCCTCATCGTGCGTACTCTCTGATCTATCACTCACTCTCCCTCTCAAAAGCTCACCTCCCTGCGCAGGAAGTCTCGTGAAAAGCCGTCATTGCTGGGGCGGCTGTCGCCACAATACGCGCGAGCCACACCGTATTCCTCTCTGATATCAGCGTTTGAGATGCGCAATACTGTTGAACGCAACACTGGCTTGCGGCATTCTTTGCAACGAAATTTCCAGGGACGGTAAGATTTTATGCGTACTTCGCGCATGCAAGCGCTTGTGCATCTCTCCTCTTCAAGCATCGTCGATGTGATTGAAGGCGAGCACGCGCGTGCGTCCGGATGCCCACGTGGTCAAAGTCTCGCTGAACTGACACCCCACCTTCGCACTTCCCCGTCACCATGACTGCTTGAGGCCGATATTCTCAGGCCAGCTCAAGCGCTGCTTTCCAGCCGTCGCTGCACGAAAACCATTCAACGAATAGCCTGTGATCTCTTGAAACGGAACTTCCAATGAGCGGAAAACCTGCTGCACGCCTTTCGGACCCCACTAGCTGCCCTCTTCCGGGACATGGCACGAATCCAATTGCCAGTGGCTCGCCCAACGTGAACTTCGACGGACTTGCTGCCGCGCGGATGACCGACAAGTCCGCCTGCGGCAGTCCAATCACCGGCGGCGTCAGCTCGACAGTTTTCATCAATGGCTTGAACGCTGCGACGATTGACAGCACAGGCGGACACGGCAACGTCGTGGTGGGCGGTTCCGGAACAGTCATCATCGGCGACACCTTCGTCTCGGCACCTTTCAGCGGTCTGCTGCCGATGCCGGTGCACTTCAGCGACAAGATCAAGTTGATCGACGAAAGCACCGGTGAGCCCATGCCTAACCATGGCTACGCCATTCAACGCGCTAACGGCAGCTTCGAGTACGGAACCAGCGATGCGTTGGGGTTTACGCACGTTGTCAGTTCGCACGTGGCAGAAACCTTCAAACTCTTCCTGGAAGATTGAAAACATGCCGGCAGAGCAAATCCAGCTTCCAAATGGCAATACCGCGAGTCTGGCAGTCACGCCGACGTTAACACTCGTGAAGGATCAGTCTGTAAAGACGGCTCCCGTTGCAATAAAGAAAGCGATAGTTTTTTTCATCGGCGGGGCTGCCGACCAGGAGAAATACTATTTCCAGGGCGCGTTCCACAATATCGATGACGCACAAAAACTGCTCGACGCCAAAATAGCCGGCAACGCTAAGCTGAAGGCGAAATACACGGGCCTCCCTAAAAGCTATAAGGATGCAAGGGGGGCCGGCGATATCCAGACTCACTTCATCGACAACATCCCCAATAAGTCCTGCCCGGTTTACATCGTCGGCCACAGTCTCGGCGCATGGAACGGTGCACATCTGTCACAGATCCTGTCCGAAGCCGGTTACACCATCAAATATCTGGTGACACTGGATCCCGTGGGTGAAGGGTTCCTCGTATGGCTGGGTTCCGACATCTATTTCTCTGAACCAACGCCTGTCGCCGAAACATGGATCAACATCCGCGCCAACGCCAGTACACCCGACCAATCTGACGGTGTCGCTGACTTCGGCGAGCGCTGGATTATCGAAGCAGGTCCGACCATCAATAAAACCATTGATAAGCACCATGCTTCTGCTGACTGGATGTTTTTCGAACCTGTGCAAGGAACGAAGTCCGCTTGCGATCTGATTTTTGATTCAATCACCGGTATCTTTGGCCAATGAACAGCTTCCGCGCGGTCATTTACCTGGGCGTTCTTCTCTGCACTGGCTGCGTAAAAACGGCCAGTATTCCACCCGCCGACCTCACGTTATCGTCGTTTGAGCTCGGCCCCGCCAATCTGTTCACGGCACACTTCAACTCCACTGTGGATTTGCAGAACGCTTTCAATGATTACGAAAGTTCCAACCAGCTCAGCCCCACCCTGATCTGCTCTCTGAACCGAGACATGGAATTCTCATCCGAGCATTCAATCGCGGTAAAAGCCGAAGGGCGAGTGAACGCAAGCAGTCAAGCCAGGCCCAATTACAAGTTTTCCTCCGATCTGATCTTTTACTACACCAATGCGGATGGAACGCAACGCGACTTGAATGACTACGACGCCATCAAACCGTTGCTGGCGTCGCAAGCTTCAATCCCGTGCAAAGTTCGCATAACTGCCTATGGGTATGAGGCGTATTACACGAACACGTTATTCATCCCGGCCAGGATCATGATTGAACAGATCTTCAGATAACCGCCCTTTGCTGAGCCTGGCGCAGGGAATTGGCGAAGCTCTGATGGTCACTTGATTGCACCCATAAAAAAGCCCGGAAACCGTCCCCGGGCTTTTTCATTTGTGCGCCTCTTTTGCGTTTTTGTGCGACACATCCCCTTTCAGGACTCCCGCAAGGCTCTGGCACGGTGTTAGTTTGTAAGTGTATGTGTCTCAGCGTTGAGGCACGCCTAACTCACTGCCCTGCAAAGGAATGCCCTTCGTAATGAATGTCCCTTTCAAAAAACTGGCTGCCACCACTTTAATGCTGGCCGGTCTTGCCGTATTCACCGCGCCCGCGCAAGCCAATATCACCACGCAGCAGAGCGCTGAAATTCTCAAGACCTACAGCGCCGACAAAGCCACGGACTTCCGCCAGTTCCTTGGCAGCCTGGGCAAGAGCGATCTGGCGAAAACCGCCGACATCGGCCCGGCGATTGGTGCGTACCTTGATAACAAGACCCTGACCGCCGAGCAGCAGAACGAAATCTATCGTCTGCTGGGTCTCTACACGCGCGCGAAATACAGCGCCGCCGCCACCGAAACCCTGCGCGAACTGGTCGAGATCCCGACCTTTCGCAAGGACGGTGTCGAACAGCATGAAAACCCGGAATTCACCAAGATCGCGGCGAAGATTCAGAGCCTTGCCGAGTCGTTCAATCTGAAATTCCGCAACATCGACAACCGCGTCTACGAGATCTCTCTCGACGGCAGCGGCGATGAAGTGGTTGGCATTCATGCGCATGCCGATGTGGTGCCGGTAACGCCGGAAAACTGGGTGCTCAAAGATGGCACCCGCCTCGACCCGTTCAAGATCACCCTGATCGGCGATCGCATGTACGGTCGCGGCACCGAGGATGACAAGAACGGTATCGTGGTTACGCTGTATGCCATGAAAGTCATCAAGGAAGAAAAGCTGCCGCTGGTGCGCAACTTCAAGTTGCTGGTCGACACCACCGAAGAAACCACGGGCGACGCGATCCCTTACTACTTCGAACGCAATCCGACGCCGAACTACAACCTCGCGCTGGATGGTGGTTACCCGGTGGTGATTGCCGAGAAAGGCTACGGCACCGTCATGGCCGACTTTGCCAAGCGCAAAGGTGAAGGCAAAGGTGCGGAAATCATCTCGATGACCGGTGGCCTGGCGACCAACCAGATTCCATCGGCGTCGGTCGCCACGCTGGTAACCGACACGCCTGCGGAACTGGCTGCCAGCCTGCAAAAGGCCGGTGACGCGTTTGCCAAGCACAACGGCGGCGATTTCCAGGTGAGCGCCAAGGTCGACGGCAAAGACGTCAAACTGACCGTGACTGGCGTATCTGCGCACTCCTCCGAGCCCGAATCCGGGGTCAACCCGGTCGCGCGCATGCTGGTCTTTATCAATAGCCTTGATGGCAAAGTCGCGTTCAAGCACAACCACATCACCGATGCCGCACGTTACGCTGCCGACAATTGGGGTCTGGATTACCTGGGCAACAAGCTGAATGTCGGTTTCTCCGATGCCTTCATGGGGCCGCTGACAACGTCGCCGACCTACGTCGGCATGGACGAAAAGGCCTTCAAACTCGCGGTCAACCTGCGCGTGCCGAAGGGCAAGTCGCCGGAGAAACTCAAGACTGAAATCGCTGAGAAACTGGCTGCCTGGAGCAAGAAAAGCCACGTAACCGTAGCCTTCGACTATTCGATCGCCGAGCCTATGTACCGCAATCCTGAGGGCGAATGGGTCAAGGCATTGTTGGCGGTTTCGACAGAAAACCTCGGTATGAAACACGAGTTCGGCACCTCCGCCGGCGCCACCTCGGTGCATGAGTTGCCGAACGGCGTGCAATTCGGTCTGGCCATGCCGAACGTGAAGTACACCGGTCACACCGATGGCGAGTTCAAGACCGTGGAGCAATTCCAGCTGGACCTGCAGATCGTGACCGAAATGATCGGCCGCATCGGCCAGTTGCCGAAACTCTGACCGCATTGTCGAACCCGCCGCCATGGCGGGTTCGGCATTTTTAATCCGCGCATAATCCTTGCCGCGCAGCCTCGCCCCAGACTTTTGCACACTGGGCAACACAGAGTTGCCCTCAAAGAGATTGATAGCCACCTAACGAAAGGTGCATGCTAGAGGGCTAGTTCGAGTCTTATATCATTCCGAATGATAGTTACCTTTGCTTCATTCGATTCGTGCCATCACACCCCGCCGAGCATCATCCGCCCATCTTCAATACATTGGCGGATGCATCCATGGAACAGTCACTCAAACATTTGCGCTTCCCGTTGGCCATGTTGGCCGTACTGGTGATGAGCGCCTGCGGCAAGACTCCGGAGACTGCCGCCACTATGCCCGCTGCGAAAGTCAGCGTGGCCAAGGTGCTGGAACAACCGGTCAACGAGTGGGACGAATTCACCGGGCGCCTCGAAGCGCCGGAAACCGTTGAAATCCGTCCACGGGTCTCCGGCCAGATCGATGACGTCGCGTTCACTGAAGGCGCACTGGTCAAAAAAGGCGACCTGCTGTTCCAGATCGACCCGCGTCCGTTTCAAGCCGAGGTTCGCCGCCTCGAAGCACTCGTAGCTCAATCCCGCGCCAACGCCACCCGCAGTGAAAACGAAGCCGGTCGTGGTGAACGTCTGCGCGCCAGCAACGCCATTTCCGCCGAACTGGCCGACTCGCGTACCAGCGCTGCCCAAGAAGCCCGCGCCGCCGTCGGTGCCCTGCAAGCGCAACTGGACCTGGCCAAACTGAACCTCAGCTTCACCCGCGTAACCGCGCCGATCAGTGGCCGCGTCAGCCGTGCCGAGATCACCGCCGGCAACCTGGTGACCGCCGACACCACGCCATTGACCAGTGTGGTTTCCACTGACCGCGTCTACGCCTACTTCGACGCCGATGAGCGGGTGTTTCTCAAATACACCCAACTTGCCCGTAACGGCCAGCGCGGCGCGACCACTCCGGTGTACATGGGCCTGTCCAATGAAGACGGCAACCCGCACCTCGGCCAGATGAACTTCGTCGACAACCAGGTCAACCCGAAAACCGGCACCATCCGTGGTCGTGCGGTGTTCGATAACAGCGATGGCACTTACACCCCGGGCCTCTACGCACGCCTGAAGCTGGTCGGCAGCGGCACCTACAACGCCATGCTGATCAACGACGAAGCCGTCGGTACCGATCTCGGCAAGAAGTTCGTACTGGTGATGGATGCGGACAACAAAACCGCGTACCGCGCCGTTGAACTGGGTCCGAAAATCGAAGGCCTGCGCATCGTTCGTAATGGCCTGAACAAGGACGACACGATCATCGTCAAGGGTCTGCAACGGGTTCGTCCTGGCTCCCCGGTCACGCCTGAAGTGGTGCCGATGGCCAGCGAACAGACCATCGCGGCACTCGCTCAACAACGTCAAGCGCTGGAAGCCAGCAACCTGCCCAAAGTCGCCCCTGCCAAAGGCGCGTCCGGTTCGGTTGTGAAGCTGGCTGCTACGACCCCACGCGGTTAAGGGACGACAACTCCGATGAATTTTTCCCAATTCTTCATTTCACGGCCGATCTTCGCAGCGGTGCTGTCGCTGTTGATCCTGATCGCCGGTGCGATCTCGCTGTTCCAGCTACCGATCAGCGAATACCCGGAAGTCGTGCCGCCAACCGTGGTGGTACGTGCCAACTTCCCAGGCGCCAACCCTAAAGTCATCGGTGAAACCGTGGCCGCTCCGCTGGAGCAGGCCATCACCGGTGTCGAGAACATGCTGTACATGTCCTCGCAGTCGACCGCTGACGGCAAGATCACCCTGACCATCACCTTCGCCCTGGGCACTGACCTGGACAATGCGCAGGTGCAGGTGCAAAACCGGGTGACCCGAACCGAGCCGAAGCTTCCCGAGGAAGTGACGCGCATCGGTATCACCGTCGACAAGGCTTCGCCCGACCTGACCATGGTTGTGCACTTGACCTCCCCGGACAAGCGCTACGACATGCTCTACCTGTCCAACTACGCAATCCTCAACATCAAGGATGAGCTCGCTCGTCTGAACGGTGTTGGTGATGTGCAGTTGTTTGGTATGGGCGATTACTCGCTGCGGGTCTGGCTCGATCCAAACAAGACCGCTTCGCGCAATCTGACCGCGACCGATGTGGTCACCGCGATTCGTGAGCAAAACCGCCAGGTGGCTGCCGGTCAGTTGGGTGCGCCCCCTGCCCCGAATGCCCAGAGCTTCCAGCTGTCGGTCAACACACAGGGTCGTCTGGTCTCAGAAGAAGAGTTCGAGAACATCATCATTCGTGCAGGCGACGACGGTGAAATCACTCGCCTCAAGGACATCGCTCGCGTTGAACTGGGCTCCAGCCAATATGCGCTGCGTTCGTTGCTGGACAACCAGCCGGCCGTAGCCATCCCGATCTTTCAGCGTCCAGGCTCCAATGCCATCGACATCTCGAACGACGTTCGGGCGAAAATGGACGAGTTGAAGAAAGGCTTCCCGCAAGGCATGGATTACAGCATCGTCTATGACCCGACGATCTTCGTGCGCGGTTCGATCGAAGCGGTGGTACACACCCTCTTCGAAGCACTGATCCTCGTGGTACTGGTGGTGATCCTGTTCCTGCAAACCTGGCGCGCCTCGATCATTCCGTTGGTGGCGGTGCCGGTATCGCTGATCGGTACGTTTGCGGTGATGCACCTGTTCGGCTTCTCGCTCAACGCGCTGTCCTTGTTCGGATTGGTGCTGGCCATCGGTATCGTGGTGGACGACGCCATCGTGGTGGTGGAGAACGTCGAACGGAACATTGAACTCGGACTGACACCGGTCGAAGCCACCAAACGGGCGATGCGTGAAGTAACCGGTCCGATCGTTGCCACGGCTCTGGTGCTATGTGCGGTGTTCATTCCGGCAGCGTTCATCTCCGGTCTCACCGGGCAGTTCTACAAACAGTTTGCACTGACCATCGCCATCTCGACCGTGATCTCGGCGTTCAACTCGCTGACCCTGTCGCCAGCGCTGGCCGCTGTATTGCTGAAAAGCCATGACGCACCGAAAGACCGCTTCTCCAAGGCACTCGACAAGATCTTCGGTGGCTGGCTGTTCCGTCCGTTCAACCGCTTCTTTGACCGCGCCAGCCATGGCTACGTCGGTACGGTGGGCCGGGTTATCCGCAGCAGCGGCATCGCCCTTCTGCTCTACGCCGGTCTGATGGTGCTGACCTTCTTCGGTTTCTCCAGCACGCCGACCGGTTTCGTCCCCGGCCAGGACAAGCAGTACCTGGTAGCTTTCGCACAACTGCCGGACGCTTCGAGCCTGGATCGCACCGAAGAAGTGATCAAGCGCATGTCCGACCTGGCACTGAAACAGCCAGGCGTGGAAAGCGCCGTAGCGTTCCCGGGTCTGTCGATCAACGGCTTCACCAACAGCCCGAACGCCGGCATCGTCTTCGTGACCCTGAAACCGTTCGACGAACGTAAAGACCCGAGCATGTCCGCCGGCGCAATCGCCGGTGCCTTGAACGGCCAGTACGCGAACATTCAAGAGGCGTACATGGCGATCTTCCCGCCACCGCCGGTACAAGGTCTGGGCACCATTGGTGGTTTCCGCCTGCAAATCGAAGACCGGGGCAACCTGGGCTACGACGAGCTGTACAAAGAAACCATGAACATAATCAACAAGAGCCACAGCGTGCCGGAACTGGCCGGGCTGTTCACCAGTTACACCGTGAACGTGCCGCAAGTCGATGCCGCCATCGACCGTGAAAAAGCCAAGACCCACGGCGTGGCCGTCAGCGACATCTTCGACACCCTGCAGATCTACCTGGGTTCGTTGTATGCCAACGACTTCAACCGCTTCGGGCGCACCTATCAGGTCAACGTTCAGGCCGAGCAACAGTTCCGCCTCGAATCCGACCAGATCGGCCAGCTGAAAGTACGCAACAACAAAGGCGAAATGATCCCGCTGGCGACCTTCATCAAGGTCAGCGACACCTCGGGCCCGGATCGCGTGATGCACTACAACGGCTTCATCACCGCAGAAATCAACGGCGCGGCTGCTCCCGGTTACAGCTCCGGCCAGGCGGAAAAAGCCATCGAGAAACTGTTGAAGGATGAACTGCCGAACGGCATGACCTACGAGTGGACCGACCTGACCTACCAGCAGATTCTGTCCGGCAACACCGCGCTGTTCGTGTTCCCGCTCTGCGTATTGCTGGCGTTCCTCGTGCTGGCCGCTCAATACGAAAGCTGGAGCCTGCCACTGGCGGTGATCCTGATCGTACCGATGACCCTGCTGTCGGCCATCACCGGTGTGATCATCTCGGGCGGTGACAACAACATCTTCACCCAGATTGGCTTGATCGTACTGGTGGGACTTGCCTGTAAGAACGCGATTCTGATCGTCGAATTCGCCAAGGACAAACAGGAAGAAGGCCTCGACCCGCTCGCTGCGGTTCTCGAAGCTTGCCGTCTGCGTCTGCGGCCGATCCTGATGACCTCCTTCGCGTTCATCATGGGTGTGGTGCCACTGGTGTTCTCCAGCGGTGCCGGTGCCGAGATGCGTCACGCCATGGGTGTGGCGGTGTTCTCCGGGATGCTCGGGGTGACCTTCTTCGGTCTGTTGCTGACACCAGTGTTCTACGTACTGATCCGTAACTTTGTCGAACGCGGCGAAGCCCGCAAAGCGGCCAAAGCTCTGAAACTGGAGGCGCAACAATGAGTCTGAAAGTCTTCCTGCCGAGTCTGCTGGTGCTGGCCCTCAGCGCCTGCGCTGTCGGCCCCGACTACAAGACCCCAGCCACGGAGGCGGCCAATATCACGGCCGTCACCGACGGCGCCGCCGGGCAAAAGAACTTCGACCGTTCGAAATTCGAAGGCATCTGGTGGCAGCAATTCGATGATCCGACCCTCAACCAGTTGGTGACCCAATCGCTGCAAGGCAACCGTGAACTGCGCGTGGCGTTCGCCCGCTGGAAAGCCGCCCGGGCGATCCGCGACGACGCCAGCAACGATGCGATGCCGACCATCACCAGCCGCGCCAGCAGTGACTTGGCCAAGGGACAAATCCCTGGCCAGACCACCAACCGGGTCAATAGCGAACGCTATGACCTCGGTCTGGACATGGCCTGGGAACTGGACCTGTTTGGCCGCATCCAGCGCAATCTGGAAGCCAGCGACGCTGACCAGCAAGCGGCCGAAGCCGATCTGTATCAACTGCAAGTCACCATGATTGCCGAACTGGTCGACGCTTACGGTCAACTGCGTGGCGCTCAGCTGCGCGAAAAGATCGCCGTGGCCAACCTGAACAACCAGCAGGAATCGCGCAAGATCACCATCAGCCTGCGTGACGCCGGTGTCGGTGATCAGCTCGACGTCGAACGTGCCGATGCACGTCTGGCTTCGGTCGAAGCCAGCGTGCCGCAATTGCAGGCAGAACAGGTTCGGCAGAAAAACCGTATCGCTACCCTCTTGGGCGAGCGTCCGGACAAACTGACCGTCGATCTGAGTCCAAAAGACCTGCCAGCGATTGCCAAGGCCCTGCCAATCGGTGATCCGGGTGAACTGCTGCAGCGTCGTCCGGACATTCTCAGCGCTGAGCGCAATCTGGCTTCGGCCACGGCGCGCATTGGCGTGGCGAAAGCCGATCTGTTCCCACGGGTCAGCCTCAGCGGCTTCCTCGGCTGGACGGCCGGGCGTGGTTCGCAGATCGGTTCCTCGGCGGCCAACGCCTGGGCACTCGGCCCGAGCATTACATGGGCAGCGTTCGACCTTGGCAGCGTACGCGCCCGTTTGCGTGGCGCCGATGCTGAAGCCGAAGGCGCACTGGCGACTTACGAGCAACAAGTGCTGCTGGCCCTGGAAGAGTCGGAAAACGCCTTCAGCGATTACGGCAAACGTCAGCAACGCCTGATCTCGCTGATACGTCAGAGCGAATCAAGCCGCAAGGCTGCCGACCTCGCTGAAATCCGCTATCGCGAAGGCACGACCGACTTCCTTGTGTTGCTCGACGCGCAGCGCGAACGGTTGAACGCCGAAGACAGTCAGGCCCAGGCTGAAGTCGACCTGTATCGCGGCATCGTCGCGATCTACAAGGCCCTTGGCGGCGGCTGGCAACCGGAGACTGTTGCCAGCAAGTAATCGATTGTTAAAGAGCTCCTTTGGTTGGCCGCAACCAACCAAATTTTTTGCCCCGCGTATCATTCGGTCGCGGGGCTTTTTTTTCATTTTTGATCAATGAAATCTAGTGGGAGCGAGCCTGCTCGCGAATGCGGTGTGTCAGGCGACACCATTGGGGCTGATCCAACGCATTCGCGAGCAGGCTCGCTCCCACAGGGGTTAACGGTGTTCTTTGGATTGGGTGTCTTCCAGCACGGTGACGGTCGCTGTGGTGCCCGCACGCAGGCGGTTCTTGCCGGCATAGTCGCCATCAATGTCGATCCGCACCGGCACCCGCTGTGCCAGTTTTACCCAGGTGTAGCTCGGGTTGATGTTGGCCAGCAGCCGGCTGCCCGGCGCGTTTTCCCGGTCGGCAATGGCAAAGGCAATGCTCTGCACCGTACCGCCGAAAGTCTCCCCGCTCATCAATTGAACCCGTACCCGATCACCCTCTGTAATCCGCGGTAATTTGGTTTCTTCGAAATAGCCGCTGATGTAGAACGAGTCACTGTCGACCAGTGCCAATAAAGCCCCACCGCTCACCGCGTAGTCACCTTCACGGGTCAGCAGGTTGGTGACATAACCGCTCACAGGGGACTCGACGCGGGTGCGCTGCAAGTCCAGTTCGGCTTGGGTCAGCGCGGCAATCGCCAACTGCACGTTGGCCTCGGCCAGACCGAGATTGGCCTGATTGCGTAGAAGATCCGCCTGGGCCACCGCGACATCGGTACTGGATTTTTCCCACTCTTCCCCGGAAATCGCAAAACCCTGCTTGAGCGTACGCCGCCGGCGTTCTTCGCTTTGCCGCTGCTTGAGCAAGGCCTCACTGGCTACAATTGCCGCTTGCGACTGACCCAGCGTTGCCTTTGCGACTTCCACCTCACGGCGCGAGTGTTCCACCGCGAGGCGGTAGCGCGCCGGGTCGATCTCCATCAACAATTGACCCTTGTCGACATGCTGGTTGTCCTGCACGGCCAGACTGACAATACGCCCGGAGACATCCGCCGACAGCGTCACCACATCGGCTCTGACCCGCGCATCGCGAGTCCACGGCGCGCGGGTGTAATGCTCCCAGGCAAACCAGCCGAGGACGATCGCCAACAGCACCACTGCCAACGTGATCAATCGCGTGAATAACACTTTCAAGGCATCAGGCTCCCATCAGCAAAATCAGCGTGGCACAGACGCAGGCATACAAAGCGCCTTCGAACAGCGCTTCATGCCAGACCAGACGCAGCACACCCAGACGCCGTAACCCCCAGTCGAGCAGCATGAATATCGGTATGGCCAACAGCAACGCCTGGGCAATGGGCGGCAGGTAGACACCGCCAATCTCGAAATCAATGGGCAAGGGCTGCTTCTCCTTCCGGAACAGAGTGCTGGATAGCGTCACCGTGGCGTTGTAGAAATGACACGACGATCAACAGGGCCACACGCATACGAAACAGCGACCAGACATGCTCATGGCTGGCGACGTGCAGTTCATCCAGTTCATCGCCCAATGTATGCAGCGTGGTCATCAATGGCGCCAGTTCGACATCCTGCCGCCCGGCGACAAAGCGCCCGGTCTTGCGCACGGCCGATGCCAGACGCTGAATGAAGGCGTCCGTCAGCAGCGCATTGTTTTGCGCCTGCTGCCGCAACTGGTGCATTGCCACACCGAGTGCCACGCAAGCGAGGCTGATTTCATAGAGTTGCTGCATGGCCCGGTTGTTCACCGCTGGCAGCAGGCCGAGCATGCTGGTCAGGCGATCGACCATGCGGCTTTCAAAGGCAAACTGTTGTTCATCGGTCGCCGGGGTTTTGCTCAGTGCATACACCTGCTCGCGCGCTTCGTTGTACAAGCGGCGAAGGCGCCACGCCGGGCGAAACGGGAAAATCCACGCGTAAACGATCAGGGCAAGCATGGCCGCACTGACGTAGGCTCCGGCAAATTCGAACCATTGAATCGCGGTGTTCTGCCCGGTCCCGACATTCTGCGGGCCGAGCATGAGGAAACTCGACAACCCCAACCCCATGCCGATGCCCGCCGTCGCCGGACTGGCCAGACCGATTGCGATCACATACAGCAGCGGCGCCAGCAGCAATGCCAACAGCTCGAAATCACTGATCGCCGGCACCAGCATGAATTGATAGAGCGCCGAGACCACCAGCGCCAGCCCCAAGCCTCGGGCATAACTCTGTGCGGCCATGAGGGGACGCGGAAACGTCGCCATCAGCGAACAGAGAATTCCCACCAGAATCATCCCGCCCCGTGCGCCGTCCCAAGCGGTTTCGATCCAGATCAACCCGGCCACCAGCAACGCGGTGAAGGCACGAATCGCGTTCATCGACGCCAGGGTGAAATCCAGATGCAGCGGGCTGACCTGACCGCGATAGAGGCAACTGGCCTCGCGCCCTTCCTGGATGGCATCGCTCAATTCGAGGATCTGTTCCAGTTGCTGCAACAGCCGCGCCTGCTCCCAGCGCAACGCCCAGGCCAGTGAACGCAACGTGGCGCTCATGTCTTCAGTCAGTTGTTCGGCCTGATAAGCCAGCGCCTCGAACTGTTGCTGCAGCGTGATAAACCGGTGACGTGTGGGCTCGGGCAGCGATCGCCCCTGCTCGGCCAACTGATCAAGAAGCGCCAGTTCGTCCGCACGCAGGCGCTGGATGTCCAATGGCAGATCACCTTCCCAGCGCTCGGTGAGCAGTTCGCGCTGATGGCGTAGCGCGGTCAATCGCGAGGTCAACAACATCAGCTGGTTGCCCAACAGCAGTACCAGATGGTTGGCGCTGCGTAATCGTGGTGCATCGAAATACAAGTGCCGGCGCAGGCCTTCGAGGGCACTGATCTCACCGAGCAATTGCATTTGCCGACGCTGGAAATCGGCCTCGCTTTCTTCCGTGCGAAGGACCGCCGCAGCGTGACTGGCGGCCAGTTTGATGACTTGATCGACTTTGGCGAAATATCCCTTGGCCACCGCTTGCGGGCGTGCCGTCAACAGGCTGACTACGCATACGCAGGCCACGGCCAGCAAGGTTTCGGTGACGCGGGTAACCGCCAGTAAAAAGGTGCCATCCTGATCCGGAATCGCCAGCAACGCCACGACTACAGCGGTATAACCACTGAGCACAAAGGCTTGCGAGCTGGTGTAGCGCAGTAGCGTGCCGCCGGCGGTGCACAGCGCCAGCCACAGGGCCAGGGTGGTAATGAATGGCAGCGGTGCCTGAGGAAAGATCGCCATGATCAATACCGCCACCGCCGCCCCGAGGGTCGTGCCGATCACCTGACCGAAGCTGCGTGCCAGCGCCATCCCGGCCAACGGCTGGCTGACAATGACCACTGCCATGATCGACCACTTCGGCTGATCGAGATCGAACAAGAACGCCAGGTACAGCGTCAGCAAGCCCGCCACGATGGTTCGCAGGGCAAACAGCAAGGCGGCCTGACCGGGGTGGATCACGGCTCGGAAATAATTGAACAGGGCTTGCATGGGCACACTCATCGAAACGACTTCTGCAAGCGTAGACACTGCATCGAAAGCCTGACGGGTAACTGAGTCGACGCAGCTTGTAGGGCGATTCGCATCCACAGGGTTTGACTCGTGGCCCGACCTGACCGAAGCTTGCCGCTCTGCTCAAGTACGCCTGTTTCGGAAACCTGCATGCCTCAGTCTCGCCGCTACCTGCTTATCAGCCTGGGCCTTGTGCTTGTCGTCGTCGTGGCCTGGCTGTCGGTGCGCAGCACCGTCCCGGTCATACCCGATGCAATCAAGCACGGTTATAGCGAAGCGCTCGATGCTGCCCGCAAGGGTCAACCGGGCGCGGCGCGTCAGTTGTATCAGCAACTGGGCCGCCCGGACATTTCGGTCAAACGCCGCGTGTGGCTGCATGGCGAGCTGCCTAACTACCCGAGTCCACAGGCGTTGAAACTGGCCGACACCGACCTGCAGAACGAAGCCGCCGCCGTGCGGCTGGCGGCGATCAAAAGCGTGGTGGGCCTGGTGCCGGGCGGGCAACGCAGCCTGTTGCTCGGGCCGATGCTCGAGGATGACGACCAAACCGTGCGCTTTGCCGCGATCAACGCCCTGCTCGGCTTGACGCCGGATGAACTGGGTCTGTATTTCGCGCCGTTGCAACAAGCGATCGACGGCTGGGAACAAACGCTCAAGGCGCAGCCGGAAAGCGCCACGAACTACGCGCAACTGGCCCGACTGCATATCCATAACGCCGAGCTGAAAGAGGCACAGGTCGCGCTCGACAATACCCTGCGCCTGGAACCCGGCAATCTGCAGGCGCTGGTGATGCAGATCGATGTTCTCGATCGCCAGGGCCAGACCGACGCCGCCCGGCAACTGCTGGTCAAGCAGCTCAAAGCACAACCCGATTCTGCTTACCTGCAACATGCCTTGGGTCTCTGGCTGTTGCATCACGATCAGCGCGAATACGCCCTGCTCGGTTTGTCCAAAGCCGTCGAGCTGGAACCCGACAACAAGGATTATCGCTACGACCTCGCCACCACCCTGCACAGCGCCGAAGAACTGGAAGCGGCGCAAAACCAGTTGCAGGAAATCGTTCAGCGTCACCCCGCTGACCGCAAGGCGCGGGTGTTGCTGATCAACTACTGGAAAGAGAGCGGCCAATTGCAGAACGTGCAGATTCTGTTGGCGCAGCTGGAACAGCTCAACCCGGATGATCCGGCCTTGCAGCAGGGTCTCTGAGCCACTTTTGACCGTTCAATCGACACATTTGGCAAGGAATTTCGGAACTGCCATCACGGCGCAAGGTCAAGTTATTCAGACCGCTCGATAAGTTGGCGGCCTCGCTTCCCTTAGTCATGAGAGGGCATTTTTTGTCTACTTCTAACGAGTTGATCAGTGCGAAAGCCGCTACCGGCATTGTGGGTCTGGATGACATCCTCGCCGGTGGTCTGTCTCGCGGTCATGTTTTTTTGCTGGAGGGTGAACCCGGTACCGGCAAAACCACGGTCGCTTTGCATTTTCTCTTGGCCGGCGCGAAAGCCGGCGAGCGCTCGTTGTACATCACGCTCTCGGAAACCGAGCGCGAATTAAGGCAAGGGGCGTTGTCCCACGGTTGGACGCTGGATGACAACATCAAGATCTTCGAGCTGACGCCCCCGGAAAGCCTGCTCAATGCTGAACACCAGCAGAGCCTGCTGTACTCCTCCGACCTGGAACTGGGCGAAGCCACCAAGCAGATTTTCGAAGCGGTCGAACGCTTCAAACCTACGCGTGTGGTGCTCGACAGCTTGTCCGAGATCCGTTTGCTGGCGCAGAGTTCGTTGCGTTATCGCCGACAGATTCTGGCGATCAAGCATTACTTCGTGCGTTATAACGCCACCGTACTGCTGCTCGACGACCTGACCACCGAGTCCCTCGACAAAACCGTGCACAGCGTGGCCCACGGGGTGATTCGTCTTGAAGAACTGACACCCAACTACGGCGCCGAGCGCCGACGCGTGCGGGTGGTCAAGTACCGTGGCCAGAAGTATCGCGGTGGTTTCCATGACTTCACCATCATGGGCGATGGCGTGCATGTGTTCCCACGGCTGGTGGCGGCTGAACATCGCGGCGACTATGCGCGTTTGCAGCTGTCCAGCGGCATCCCGGAAATGGACGCCCTGCTCGGCGGCGGCATCGAAACCGGCTCCAGTACGCTGATTCTCGGCCCTGCCGGTACCGGTAAATCGCTGATCTCGATGATCTTCGCCGCCGCTGCGGTACTACGCGGGGAAAAAGCCGCGCTGTTTATCTTCGATGAAGAACTCGGCCTGCTGTTCGAACGCATGAAAAACATCGGCATCGACCTCAAGGCGCTGCAAGCCACCGGTAATCTGTTGATCGAACAGGTCGACGCCGCCGAACTGTCGCCGGGCGAGTTCTCTCATCGCGTGCGGCGCTGCGTCGATGAAGGTCAAATCAAAACCGTGGTCATCGACAGCATCAACGGCTATCAGGCGGCAATGCCGGAAGAAAACGCGCTGGTGCTACACATGCACGAACTGTTGCTGTACCTGAACCGCAAAGGTGCGGCGACCTTCATGACCGTTGCCCAACATGGTCTGGTTGGCGACATGCAAGCGCCGGTCGACATTACTTATCTGGCTGACACGGTGATTCTGTTGCGCTACTTCGAAGCACTGGGCAAAGTCCGCCGCGCGATCTCGATCATCAAGAAACGCACCGGCAGCCACGAATCGACCATTCGTGAATACCGCATTTCCACCCAAGGCATGACCATCGGTGAACCACTGGAAGCCTTTCAGGGCGTACTGCGTGGCGTCCCCACCTACCTCGGCGCGAGTAACCCGCTGTTGCAGGAAGAGCACTTGTGACGGTTCAAGTGCCGCTGGCCGAACGGGCGCTGATTCTGGCGCCCGTGGGTCGCGACAGCCAGATTGCGCTGATGATCCTCAAAGAGGCCGGCTACGGCGGAGTCGTCACGCCCGATCTGGGGTCGCTGTGCACGGAGCTCGAGCAAGGCGCCGGTCTGGTGCTGGTCGCCGCGGAAGCCTTGCGCGGGCCGGAACTGGAAGTGCTGTTCCGGCATCTGGAACAGCAACCTGCGTGGTCGGATCTGCCGATTGTGCTGTTGACCCATCACGGCGGCCAGGAACAAGGCCCCTCCTCGCGCCTGAGCGATCTGCTGGGCAACGTGACATTTCTTGAGCGACCGTTTCATCCGGCGACACTGGTCAGTATGGTCTCGGCCGCACTGCGCGGCCGACGACGACAGTACGAGGCCCGCGACCGGCTGATCGACTTGAGCGAAAGCGAACGGCGCCTGCAATCGACCTTGGAAACCCTTGAGCAACAAGTCGAGGAGCGTACCGCGCAACTGCGCCACAACGAAGAAGCACTGCGTCAGTCGCAGAAAATGGAAGCGGTCGGCCAACTCACCGGCGGCATCGCCCACGACTTCAACAACATGCTCACCGGCATCATCGGCAGCCTTGAGTTGCTGCGTCGACGTCTGGCCCGTGGGCGCACGGATGACCTCGACAGTCTGATTGATCTAGGGGTGACCTCGGCCAACCGCGCTGCCGGTCTGACCCATCGTTTGCTGGCGTTTTCACGCCGCCAGTCGCTCGACTCCAAAGCCGTGCAGATGAACACGCTGGTGCTGTCCATGGGTGAGTTGCTGCAACGCAGCCTCAACGAAAGCATTCAACTGGACATGCGCCTCAACGACAAATTATGGGTGGCCGAGGCCGATCCCAATCAACTGGAAAGCGCCCTGCTCAACCTGGTGATCAATGCCCGCGACGCCATGCCCGACGGCGGCAAACTGGTGGTCGAGACCAGCAATCAAGTGCTCAAACGTGAATTCACTGAAGCCTACAGCAACCTCGAACCCGGTGATTACGTGATGCTCAGTGTCACCGACAACGGCAGCGGCATGCCGCAAAGTGTCATCAACCGTGCGTTCGATCCTTTCTTCACCACCAAACCGATCGGCCAGGGCACGGGGCTGGGTCTGTCGATGATCTACGGTTTCAGCAAGCAGTCCCGTGGCCATGTCTCGATCGACAGCGAAATCGATGAAGGCACCACGGTCAGGCTTTATCTGCCGCGCTTTCGCGGTGAGGAACTGGCTAGCCCTGCCCCCGATGTTCAACAACTGCCAGATGCACTGGACGGCGAAACCGTGCTGATCGTCGAAGATGACCCGGCCGTACGCGTGCTGGTCTGCGCGGTACTTGGTGAGCTGGGTTATGCCTTTGTCGAAGCCTGGGATGCCGACAGCGCCGTGCCGATTCTGAACTCGACGCAGCGCATTGATCTGCTGATCAGCGATGTCGGCCTGCCGGGCATGAACGGCCGGCAACTGGCGGAAGTCGGCCGTCAATATCGGCCAGGTCTGAAGGTGTTGTTTATCACCGGATACGCCGAACACGCGGCGGTACGTGGCGGCTTCCTCGATTCAGGGATGCAGATGATCACCAAACCGTTCACTTTTGACCTGTTGACCGCCAAGGTGCGGGAGATGATCAAAAGCTGATCGGGAGAATACGGCCTGCTGAAGCAGGCCGGGTGGTCAGGCAAGCAATTCCTGAATCTTTTCCTGCAACACATCCAGGTCGAACGGCTTTTCCAGGATCGGCGCCTTGCGCGTGATCGGGCTACCGGTTTCGCGGATTTCCTGCGGATAACCGCTGATGAAAATCACCTTCAGGTCCGGGCGTAATTTCACCGCCGGTTCAGCGATCTGCACGCCGGAGATCCCGCCCGGCAGACGGAAATCGGTGATCAACATGTCCAGATGCGGCTTGCTCGCAAGAATCTCGAACGCCTGCTCGCCGTTTTCCGCCTGCAACACGCGATACCCCTGCCCTGACAAGTAATCCGTCAGGACCATCAAGATAACCGGTTCGTCCTCGACGACGAGTACTACATCTTGTGCATCTACGCTCATGGGAAGCCTTTGTTCGGTCAATAGCTGCTGATACGACCGTACGGTCAATCAGAGGTTGCGTCGGATGTGCCGTTTTCCTGAATTGGCAGACAAACGCGAAACAGGGCGCCTTCGTTGATTTCACTCTCGACGACGATGGAGCCGCCATGGGCGGCGATGATCTGTTCGGAAATGAACAGACCCAGCCCGAGCCCGGCCACTACCGTCTTGGCGGAAACCCGTTCGAACTGTTGGAAAATACGCTTCTGGTTCTCTTGGCTGATGCCGATGCCACGGTCCTGCACCTCGACCCGAGCCTCATTACCTTCACGGTAAACCCGCACCTGAATCGGGCTGCGACCGCCGTAGCGCAGGGCGTTGGTCAGCAAGTTGGTGACCACCTGCTCGATGCGGAACTCGTCCCAGTTGCCTTCCACCGGCGCTGGCGCGGTGAACGACACTTCGGTTTCAGCGGCTTCGATCTGTGCCGCGAAGTTTTGCAGCAGGTTGCTCACCAGTTGCACCAGATCGAAACGACTCGGGCGGATCGACAACTTGCCGGTACGAATGCGTGAAACGTCGAGCATGTCTTCGATCAGGCGGATCAGGCTTTTGATCTGCCGCTCATCGCGGTCGACCATGGCGTGCATCTTGTCGAGGGTGAACGCCGCGGCGTTATCTCGGGCCAGGTGCATCTTGCGCAACTGGGTTTCGAGGATCAGGCCGTTGAGCGGCGTACGCACTTCGTGAGCGACGATGGACATGAAGTCGTCGCGCATGCGCACTGCCTGCTCCAATTCCAGCTGAGTGCTCTGCAGTTGTTGCAGCAGCGCTTCCTGCTCGCGTCGAGCCTGTTCCAGCGCTTCGAGCTGTTGCTTCATCGCCTTGCTCTGGCGGTACAGATCGACGAAGACATTGACCTTGCTCTTCACCGCATGGATATCCAGCGGTTTGTGCAGAAAGTCCACCGCCCCGCTCTCGTAACCCTTGAACGCATAATTGAGTTCACGGCCGGCGGCGCTGACGAAAATGATCGGGATGTTCTTGGTTTTCTCGGTGCCGCGCATCAACTCGGCGAGCTCGAAGCCGTTCATGCCCGGCATCTGCACGTCGAGGATGGCCATGGCGAACTCGTGTTGCAGCAGCAACGACAGTGCTTCGTCCGCCGACAACGCTTTGTAGACAGTACGGTCTTCACGCTTGATCAGCGCTTCGAGTGCCAGCAGGTTCTCCGGCAGATCGTCGACGATCAGCAGTTTGGCTTGGATATTACTCAGCATGCGATTCGTTCCAGCTCGACAAGCAGACGGCCGATGCCGTGAATGGGTAGGACATGATCCGGCTGCTGAATGTTCAGTGCAGCCTGGGGCATGGTGGCGACTTGCGCCTCTTCGGGATCCTGGACAATGGTCAATCCGCCACAGCGTTTGACCTGCGCCAGCCCGCGCGCGCCATCGTGATTGGCGCCGGTCAGCAGGACAGCGGCCAGTGATGAACCGTACGCGTCGGCGGCCGATTCAAACAGGTAGTCGATCGAAGGCCGGGAATAATGCACGCGGTCCTCAAGACTCAGCGACAGGCTGCGATCCTGCTCCACCGACAGGTGATAACCCGGCGTGGCGAAATAAACCGTCCCGGGAGCGATGTCCTGCTTGTCCGTCGCCTCTTCCACCGGCAGCATCAGGCGCCGGGCAAACACCTCAGCCAATTGACTGCGGCGCTCTTCGGGCAGGTGCAGCACGACGATGATCGGCAGCACGAAGCCTTGGCGCAGCGGCCCGAGCAGCGCGAGCAAAGCCTCAACGCCACCGGCGGAAGCACCGACCACAATCGCCTCGACGCGAGGTAAATCCACGGCCTCGTTCATGTTTTGCGGTAGATCCGTTCTTGTTTCACCAGCGCTTCGAACTGGTTGGCATAGCTGGAAAAATCCAGCGTCTCTTTACTGCCGAGCACCAGAAAGCCACGATGGCAAAGCGATTCATGGAACAAGCCAAACGCCCGATCCTGCAGCTTCTTGTTGAAGTAGATCAGCACGTTGCGGCAGGAAATCAACTGGGTTTCGGAGAACACACTGTCGGTCGCCAGACTGTGGTCGGCGAAGGTCACGTTTTCGCACAGGCTCTTGTCGAAAATCGCGTAACCGTACGCTGCCGTGTAGTAGTCGGCAAACGAGCGCTGACCACCGGCCTGCTGATAGTTGGCGGTGTACGCGCGAACATTCTCCATCGAAAAAATCCCCTGCTTGGCCTTGTCCAGCGAGCGCGGGTTGATGTCGGTGGCATAGATGATCGTGCGATCGAGCAGGCCTTCTTCGCGCAGCAGAATCGCCATCGAATAGACCTCCTCGCCCGTGCTGCACCCGGCGATCCAGATCTTGATCGACGGATACGTGCGCAGCAACGGCACCACTTCCCTGCGAATGGCGAGGAAGTGCGACGGGTCACGAAACATTTCGCTGACCGGGATCGTCAGCAATTGCAGCAACTGCATGAACGCCGTCGGATCGTGCAGAACCTTTTCCTGCAATGCGGAAATGGTCGCGCACTCGAACTGGCTCAGCGCGTGCTGCACCCGGCGCTTGATCGAAGCGCCGGAGTAATCGCGAAAATCGTAGCTGTACTTGAGGTAAATCGCCTCGATCAACAAGCGCAGTTCGATTTCACTGTTTCGTTCGGCTGGCGTACTGCTTTCCACTAAATGCGTTCCATCTTCGGTAACCACACGCGAATCAACGAGAACAGCCGATCCAGGTCGATGGGCTTGGCCAGGTAATCATTGGCGCCCGCCTGCAGGCAGCGCTCCTGATCGTCCTTCATGGCCTTGGCCGTCACCGCGATGATCGGCAGCTTGCGCCAGCGCGGATCCTTGCGGATTTCAATGGTGGCTTCGAAACCGTCCATTTCCGGCATCATCACGTCCATCAACACCAGATCGATGTCCTCGACTTCATTGAGTCTTTCAATCGCCTCACGCCCGTTACGGCCGATGACCACGACTGCACCTTTGGTCTCCAGAGCGCTGGTGAGGGCGAAAATGTTACGCACATCGTCGTCCACCAGCAGCACCTTGCGACCCTCGAAGACCTTGTCGCGGCTGCGCGCGGTCTTGAGCATCTTCTGCCGTTCATGGGACAACTGCGATTCGACTTTGTGCAGAAAGAGTGTGACCTCGTCCAGCAAACGCTCCGGCGAACGTGCACCCTTGATGATGATCGAGCGCGAATACTTGCGCAGTTCGGCTTCTTCATCGCGGGTCAGGTTGCGCCCGGTGTAAACGATGACCGGCGGGAACGAGCAGATATCCTCTGTGGACATGCGCTTTAGCAGGTCGTTGCCGAGCATGTCCGGCAGCTTCAAATCGATAACCATGCAGTCGTAGATCGTCGTGCGCAGTAGCTCCAAAGCATCCTGCGCGAGGCCAACGGCGGTGATTTCGATGTCTTCGTCGCCAATCAGTCGGGCAATGCTTTCGCGCTGCAGATCGTCGTCCTCGACCAACAGCACGCGTTTGACCTTCTGGGTCAGCTTGGCTTCGAGGCGGGCGAACACGTCCTTGAGCTCTTCGCGGGTGGTCGGCTTGACCGCGTAACCGATGGCGCCCATGTGCATCGCCGCTTCGACGCGGTCCTCGACGGAAATCACATGCACCGGAATGTGGCGGGTTTCAGCGTGCTCTTTCAGGCGCTGCAACACGGTGAGGCCAGAGTGATCCGGCAGGCGCATGTCGAGCAGAATCGCGTCCGGCACAAACTCTTTTGCCAGGTCATAACCTTCGTCTGCGCCATGGGCCACGAGACACTGATAACCGAGTTCATGCGCCAGAATCGTAGAGGATGTGCGCAAAGTTCGGCTCGTCTTCCACCACCAGAATGCAACGCGTGGCGAATGGCGCCTTGTCGCGGTCGTCGGCGAAGCGCGGAATGTGCACCGGCGCCAACGGCGAAACCACCGGCGCCAATGGCGCGCTGGCCGCCGCCGCTGGCGGAGTAAAGGTCAACGGCGCAAACGGTACGTCGCTGGACTCGTCGAACTGTTGCGGTAACACCAACGTGAACACACTGCCCTGCCCCGGCGCGCTGCTGACGCTGATCGAACCGCCGAGCAAGTTTGCCAGATCCCGCGAAATCGACAGGCCCAGACCAGTGCCGCCGTATTTGCGGTTGGTGGTGCCGTCGGCCTGGCGGAACGCTTCGAAAATGCTCTCCTGCTGATCAGCGGCAATGCCAATACCCGAATCACGCACAATGAACGCAATCCGATCATCCGGCTGACCAGCGATGGTCAGGCTGACGGTGCCCTTCTCGGTGAATTTCACGGCGTTGGACAGCAGGTTCTTGATCACCTGCTCCAGACGCTGTCGGTCGGTGAACAACATCGCCGGTGTGCCGGGTTGCAAATCGACACTGAAGGTCAGCTGCTTGTCTGCCGCCAACGGCTCGAACACATTGCGCAGGCCCTCGGCCAGGCGCGCGACGCTGGTGTTCTCGGGAATCACTTCGAGCTTGCCCGCCTCGACCTTGGAGATGTCCAGAATGTCGTTGATCAGGTTAAGCAGATCGTTGCCGGCAGAATAGATCGACTCGGCAAACTTGACCTGTTCGGCGCTGAGGTTGTCCTGCGGGTTCTCCGCCAGCAATTTGGCCAGAATCAGCGAACTGTTCAGCGGCGTGCGCAGTTCGTGGGACATGTTGGCGAGGAATTCGGACTTGTACTTGCTCGAGCGCTGCAACTCTTCGGCGCGTTCTTCGAGCTGTACCTGGGCCTGATTGAGTTCGGTGTTCTTCAGGTCCATGGCGTCGCGCTGCTCGGCCAAAGTCTGCGCCTGCTCGGCAAGCTGCTCGTTGGTCTGTTCCAGTTCGACTTGCTGGGTTTCCAGATGCGCCTGGGATTCCTTGAGAATCCGCGACTGCTCTTCCAGTTCTTCGTTGGCGGTTTTCAGCTCTTCCTGCTGCACCTGCAACTCTTCGTTGAGCTGCTGGGTTTCCGCCAGCACCTCCTGCAAACGCTGACGGTAGCGTGCAGCTTCGATGGAGGTGCCGATGTTGCCGGCAATCAGCTCCAGCAGTTCAATATCGCGGTCATTGAGCGGACGCAGGAAACCCAGTTCGATCACGCCGTTGACCCGATCGTCATCGCTGGTCGGCACCACCAGCACGCTGTGCGGCAAGCCTTCGCCCAGCCCTGAACTGACTTTGAAATAGTCCGACGGCACCGAATCCAGACGAATCAGCCGCGCCTGCTGCGCCACTTGGCCAACGATACCTTCGCCGCTGTAGATCGACTGGTCCTGCTCTTCCTGCTCGCGGGAGAAGCCGTAAGTGGCGACACGCTTGAGGCCACCGTGCTCTTCCCGCACATACAGCGCGGCGACGGCGGTGCCGAGGTATTGCGCGCAGAACTGCAGAATATTGCGTCCCAACAGATTCAGCGTCAGTTGCCCCAGCACCTGCTCGGCCAGTTCGGTCTGACCATTGCGCAACCACGCCTGTTGCTCCAGGCGCTCGGCGCTGGCTTGCTGTGCGGCCATGTTGGCGCTGTAGTTGGTCGACAGATTGACCAGATCGCGACGGCCGATATAGGCCAGCAAGCCACTGATACCGGCAATGAACAGCAGGTACAGGCTGATGCTCCAGATCGTGGTGCGGCGCACGTCTTCATTGCGCGTGGTGCGCAAAACCTGTTCGGTCTCGATGACATCTTCGAATTGCTTGCGGATTTCGTCCGTCAGGCGCTTGCCGCGTCCGGCCTTCACCGCGCCCCGGTAATCGCCGCTGGAACGCTGCAGATCAATCATCGACTGTGCGTAATTGGCCCACTCGATCTGCAAGGCTTGCAGACGGCGCAAGCGATCGGTTTGCACCGGGTTGTCGGCGGTCAATTCAAGCAAGGTGTTGAGCGCCACGGCGATGCGTGGCTTGGCCGTTTCATACGGATCGAGGAAGTGCTCGTCACCGCTGAGCAGGAAACCACGCATGCCGGTTTCCAGATCCACGGTAAGTTTCACCGCTTCGTTGGCGTTATTGATCACCCGGTCGGTGTGCTCCACCCACTGGATCACCGACAGCAGATAAGTGATCAGCGACACGAAGAACACGGCACTGAGCACACCGACGCCCAAAGGCAGACTGATGTTGCGACTCAGGAGTTTGCGAAACCGTTGCTCATCAACCGTAGACGGAGAGGACATGGGGCAGCCTTGTCGAACTGTTGAAAAACAGGCAGTTTGCCCCAAAACGACGGCGTGGATCCATTTTTCTCACACCTTTCGCAGCAAATTCCTACGCTCACCGGCATGTTCGCGCCCCCGAACAGTTATCCTTGCGGCCCCATCTGCGGCTATGCTTTTTTGTCTCGGGCGGGGAACTTGTGGCACTGCGCCACTTACTGATGAAAGAGCCCGGCACTTTTGATCGACCGGCGACCCTGAACTGACTTTCGAGAGCCTTAATATGTCTGCCACCCCATCCACCATCCTGGTCGTAGAAGACGACAACATCGTGCGCATGCTGATTGTCGATGTGCTCGAGGAGCTGGAGTTCGAGGTGCTCGAAGCTGACGGCAGCGAACAGGCTCTGCAGGTTCTCAAGGACGCCACCAAACACATTGACCTGATGATGACCGACGTCGGTCTGCCGGGCATGGATGGCCGCCAACTGGCGACCGAAGCACGCAAACTGCGCCCCGCCCTGCCGATCCTGTTCGCCAGTGGTTACGCAGAATCGATTGATGTTCCGGCGGGCATGCACGTTATCGGCAAGCCGTTCTCGATCGATCAACTGCGCGACAAGGTCAAGGCTGTTCTCGACCAGAACACCTGAGTACCGGGCGACCTGTGGTTTAATTGCGCGCCTTTTTTTGCCACAGCCCGCCTCAAGGAATACCCGCGCATGAACCAAGCCCCCTCCACCAAAGTCCTGGTTATTGGCTACGTCTGGCCGGAACCACGCTCTTCGGCTGCCAGCGGGCATGTCATGCAGATCCTTGAAACGTTTTTGCAGCAAGGCTGGCAGATCACGTTCAGCAGCCCGGCCGGTCCAGGCGAGCACAAGGCCGACCTGACGGCGTTGGGGATCCGCGAGGTGCCGATCGAACTCAACAACAGCAGCTTCGATGCATTCATTAGCGAACTGGCACCGGACATCGTCTTGTTCGACCAGTTCATGATGGAGGAGCAGTTCGGCTGGCGGGTTGAAAAGCACTGTCCTCAGGCGCTGCGCGTGCTGGAGACTTCCGACCTGCAAAGCCTGCGGCATGCGCGTCATCAGCGACTCAAGTCGCGCCTCAAGGTCAATCCTGACCAGAATGATTTCAGTGATGTCTTTGCCCCAGACCTGCGCGATGAATTCGGACTGATGGCCGAAACCGATCTGGCCAAGCGCGAAATTGCCGCACTGTATCGTTGCGATCTGAACCTGATGATCTCGGAAGTGGAAATCGAATTGCTGATCGAGCAGTTCGGTTTGCCTCGGCAGTTGCTGCACTGGTGCCCGTTGATGATCGATCCGCCTGCGGCCGCACCTGCCATATTTGCAGACAGGGCGAACTTCTTGAGCATCGGCAACTTCCGTCATGCGCCCAACTGGGATGCCGTGCTGTGGATGAAAACCACGATCTGGCCGCTGATTCGCGAGCAATTGCCCCGGGCCCAACTGCACATCTACGGCGCGTATACGCCGCCGAAAGCCACCGCACTGCATAACGCCAGCGAAGGCTTCCACATCATGAATTGGGCCGAAGATGCGTTGCAGGTCATGTCTGCCGCACGGGTCTGCCTGGCGCCTTTGCGCTTTGGTGCCGGGATCAAGGGCAAACTGATTGATGCCATGCTGTGTGGCACGCCCAGCGTCACGACACCGGTGGGTGCCGAGGCCATGCATGGCGATCACGCGTGGCCCGGTGCAGTTACGAGCAGCGCCGTCGAGTTCGCCAAC
The DNA here is from genome assembly GCF_018138145.1 of Pseudomonas sp. SCA2728.1_7. Classification (NCBI taxonomy): domain Bacteria; kingdom Pseudomonadati; phylum Pseudomonadota; class Gammaproteobacteria; order Pseudomonadales; family Pseudomonadaceae; genus Pseudomonas; species Pseudomonas sp. SCA2728.1_7. The sequence goes on from NZ_CP073104.1 coordinate 983,589, forward strand.
AATGCCGTGGCGCTTTATAACGACGAGGCACGTTGGCAGGAAGCCCGTCTGGCAGGATATACGCTATTGAAACAACGCTACCCACAGTCGGTACATGGCTTTGCATTGATAGAGAAACTGCGTTATTGCCAACAACACCTGCATAGCCTTAGAGCGAAAAACTTCACGGGCAGCATGCTTCGCCATCACGCCCACAAAAGCACTCAATATATGTCGCAATGGATTGAAGCAAAAAACAACAGCAGCCAACAAGTGCAAAATTCATAAGCAATGACTTCTACACGACTTGCATTAAAAGCCAACTTTGCCAATTAACCGACAACCGTTATAAACATCCTGCGCGCAAAACCTCCTACAAACTTTAAATCCATCGCAGGATGTATAACATGAACCAGCTTGAAAATTTCCAGGCCTCCCAATGGATGGCCGACACACCGCAAATTGACAACTTGTCGCTTTTTGAACTGACCTTGCCAGGCACACATAATGCCGGCTGCGACGGGGAAGCGAGTTATGCGCTGATCCCCGGCAAGAACTGGCTCGCCTGTCAGGACGTATCCTTCTATTCACAGCTGAATCGCGGCGCGCGGGCCCTCGATGTACGCCTGACGGTCGATAACAAGGCGACAGGTCTGGCTAAGTTTCGTTTTCACCACAACGGCTATCTTTCTTCTCGTACGCTCGAAGAACTTGTACGTGACTTGAAAGGCTTTTATGAAAGAAACACCAATGAGTTCATCATTCTGGACTTTCATGAACTGGGAAATGGCAAGGATCCTTTTGATCATTCCGAGTTTCAGGCGTTGATACTGGAACATCTGGGTGAACGAATGATTCCCAATCGGAATCTGCATATGACCCTCGGCCAGCTCAAGGCAATCAGTCCATTGCAAAGAATAATGGTGGCAGCCCCGATGTCCTGGGAAACACAGGATTATCGAATTTATGGAAGAATCGAGCATATGTGGATCAATAAACAGCTTGTCAGTGCGCAAGACCTGCAGGGTTATATCAAAGAAGTATTGAAAATCCACAAAAGCACGTTATACCCATGGTCGCTGTCGGCAACCAGTTTTACCCTTGGCGGCCCTCAACGGATTCTCGACGATCTCGACATGTGGTTCGACCCTGACAAATCCGACTGGGCAAAAAAGTGCAACATCATCAATTTCGACTTTATTAAAAACTCGAACATTGTGCGTTTCTGCCAGCGGGTCAATCAGGAAAAAGCCGTTGATAAGTCCCGCAGCATGGTTCACGAACGGGCCGTTTGAGTGAAGCTGGCGCACACCCCGAGAAACGAGGCATGATCGGCAGGCGATAACAAGAAAAGTAGCTCGCCATGACCCGAACCGCCCGCGTGACCGACCCTTCTTACGAGTTGATGGATGACCATAACGGCTTGTCCATCATCTACCGCCAGCACGGTTTTCCGTGCCCGCTGGTGCGCTGGCATTTCCACAAGGAATACGAGCTGCACTTGATCGTGGCCAGCTCCGGCAAGGTGTTCATCGGCGACTACATCGGCAATTTTTACCCAGAAACCCTGTTTCTCACCGGCCCTAACTTGCCGCACAACTGGATCAGCCAGGTGGCCGAGGACGAGGTCGTTGAGAAGCGCGACATGCTGGTCAACTTCACCGACGAGCTGTTCGAGAGTGGCCACCAGGTGTTTGCCGAACTGAAAACCCTGGCGCCCCTGCTGGAGCGCGCGCAGTACGGCATCGAGTTTCGCTGCAAGCGCACCATCCGCCAGGCCATGACGCTCATGCAACGCATCGCCGACAGCAAGGGCATTACCCGCCTCGGGCACTTTTTCATCCTGATGGAGTTGCTTGCCGCCAGCGATGATTTTCAGTTGTTGTCCGGCGCCACCACTCCGCAACTGGCCGATGAGCACAATATCGATCGCACCAACCGGGCGGTCGATTACATTTTCAGCCACTACGCCCGCGATATTTCGCTGGAAGAAGTCGCCGAGCATCTGGGCATGACACCGACCTATTTCAGCCGGGTGTTCAAACAAGCCACCGGGCGCAATTTCATCGAGTTCGTCAATCGCCTGCGCATCAGCAAATCCTGCGAACTGCTGGCCGACGGCGACAAACCGGTGACCGAGGTGTGCTTTGAATCGGGGTTCAACAATATTTCCAACTTCAATCGGCGCTTTCAGCAGCTTAAAGGAATGACGCCGTCGCATTACCGGCGGCTCGCCGTGCAGCGCCTGACTGAACAAAACCACCACTGACAACGCAATTCCCCTGTAGGAGTGAGCCTGCTCGCGATAGCGGTGGGTCAGCTTGCAGAAATGTTGGCCGACATTCCGCTATCGCGAGCAGGCTCACTCCTACAAGGGGCTGTGTCGGCATCAGAAACCTGTACGCATTCGATAGCACCTCGGCGCTGAAAAGCCCTTCTCTGCATTCACCACGTCAAAGCCCAGTGCAAAAAAGTATCGACAAAAGTGTTAGGGATGATTTGTCAGCCCCGCGATTGAAGGCTGTAATCAGCGCACATTCTTCCTGCACAGGAAGACACAAAAACAATAACTGTCCTTCTGTTACCCACCGGGTGCAGAAAAGGAGTGCACGATGCAACCCACTGCAAAAGCTCTGCTTGCCCTCACCTGCATGACCCTCAGCAGCGTCAGCCTTGGCGCCCAGACCCTGACCATCGCCACCGTCAACAACAGCGACATGATCCGCATGCAAAAACTCTCGAAAACCTTCGAGACCGAGAATCCGGACATCAAGCTCAATTGGGTCGTGCTGGAAGAAAACGTCCTGCGCCAACGCCTGACCACCGACATCGCCACTCAGGGCGGGCAGTTCGACGTGTTGACCATCGGCATGTACGAAGCCGCACTGTGGGGTGCCAAAGGCTGGCTGGAGCCGATGAAGGATCTGCCGGCCAGTTACGCCCTCGACGACGTGTTCCCGTCGGTGCGTGAAGGCCTGTCAGTCAAGGGTTCGCTGTACGCCTTGCCGTTCTACGCGGAAAGCTCGATCACCTATTACCGCACTGACCTGTTCAAGGATGCCGGGCTGACCATGCCCGAGCGTCCGACCTGGGAACAGATCGCCGGGTTCGCCGAAAAACTCACCAACAAGGACAAGGAGCAGTACGGCATCTGCCTGCGCGGCAAGGCCGGCTGGGGCGAGAACATGGCGCTGATCACCACCGTCGCCAATGCTTACGGCGCACGCTGGTTCGATGAGCAGTGGAAACCGGAATTCAGCGGCCCTGAGTGGAAAAACGCGCTGAACTTCTACGTCGACACCATGAAGAAATCTGGCCCGCCGGGCGCTTCCAGCAACGGCTTCAACGAAAACCTCGCACTGTTCAACAGCGGCAAATGCGCAATGTGGGTCGATGCCAGCGTCGCCGGTTCGTTCGTTACCGACAAGACCCAGAGCAAGGTTGCCGATCACGTCGGTTTCACTTTTGCCCCACATCAAGTGACTGACAAAGGTTCGGCCTGGTTGTATTCGTGGGCGCTGGCGATTCCGACCAGTTCCAAAGCCAAAGACGCCGCTAAAGAATTCAGCGCCTGGGCAACGTCCAAAGAGTACGGCGACCTGGTGGCCAAGACTGACGGCATTGCCAACGTACCGCCGGGGACTCGCGCCTCGACCTACAGCGACGCTTACATGAGCGCGGCGCCGTTCGCCAAGGTGACCCTGGAATCGTTGAAAGTGGCTGACCCTAGCAAACCGACGCTGAAACCGGTGCCGTACATTGGCATTCAACTAGTGACCATTCCTGAGTTCCAGGCCGTGGGCACCCAGGTCGGCAAGCTGTTCTCGGCGGCGCTGATCGGCCAGACCACGGTGGATCAAGCCTTGGCTGCCGCCCAGCAAACCACTGAACGCGAGATGAAGCGCGCCGGTTATCCCAAGTAACCGCAACAGCTCGCTCCTGCCTTTTGTAGGAGTGAGCCTGCTCGCGATAGCGGTGTATCAGTCACCGACGGTGTTGGATGGAAAACCGCTATCGCGAGCAGGCTCACTCCTACATTAGATCTCCATAGGTCTGTATGACTCGGTTGTGATCGCCATGAATACTTCAACTGCCAAAGCCCACCTCGACCTGTCGCAGCCTGCGCGCAAGGTCCGCGTACGCAATCCCGGCTGGTTTCTGGTCAGCCCTTCGGTGGCCCTGTTGCTGCTGTGGATGATCGTGCCGCTGGGCATGACCATTTACTTCTCGATGATCCGCTACAACCTGCTCTACCCCGGCGAAAACGAATTCGTCGGGCTGGAGAACTTCAGCTATTTCCTGACTGATTCGGGCTTCATGCCCGGCGCCACCAACACACTGTTGCTGGTCGGTAGCGTGTTGCTGATCAGTGTGGTGTTGGGCGTGTTGATCAGCGCGTTGCTCGAGGCCAGCGAATTCCTCGGCCGTGGCATTGTGCGAGTCATGCTGATTTCGCCGTTCTTCATCATGCCCACGGTCGGTGCGCTGATCTGGAAGAACCTGATTTTCCATCCGGTCTCGGGGATCCTCGCTTACATCTGGAAGCTGTTCGGCGCGCAACCGGTGGACTGGCTCGCGCACTACCCGTTGCTGTCGATCATCATCATTGTCTCGTGGCAGTGGCTGCCCTTCGCCATCCTGATTCTGATGACCGCCATGCAGTCCCTCGACCAGGAACAGAAAGAAGCCGCGCGCCTCGACGGTGCCGGGCCGATCGCGATCTTCTGGCACCTGACCCTGCCGCATCTGGCGCGGCCGATTGCCGTGGTGGTGATGATCGAAACGATCTTCTTGCTGTCAGTGTTCGCCGAGATTTTCACCACCACCAACGGCGGCCCCGGCTACGCCTCGACCAACCTCGCCTACCTGATCTACAACCAGGCGCTGGTGCAGTTCGACGTCGGCATGGCTTCGGCGGGCGGCTTGATTGCCGTGGTCATCGCCAACATCGCCGCGATCATTCTGGTGCGGATGATCGGCAAAAACCTGACTGACAAAGCCTGAGGCCTGCCATGACTCTCCAACAATCCCGCCGGCTGCAAAGCCTGCTGCTCGGCACCCTGGCCTGGGCCATCGCGATCGTGATCTTCTTCCCGATCTTCTGGATGGTGATGACCAGTTTCAAAACCGAAATCGACGCGTTCGCCACGCCGCCGCAGTTCATCTTCACGCCGACGCTGGAGAACTACCTGCACATCAATGAGCGCAGCGATTACTTCAGTTTCGCCTGGAACTCGGTGGTGATTTCCTTCAGCGCTACAGCCCTGTGCCTGCTGATCGCGGTGCCCGCCGCTTACTCGATGGCGTTCTACGAAACCCAGCGCACCAAAGGCACGCTGTTGTGGATGCTCTCGACCAAGATGCTGCCGCCGGTGGGCGTGCTGATGCCGATCTACCTGCTGGCGAAGAGTTTCGGCCTGCTCGATACGCACATCGCGCTGATCGTGATCTACACGCTGATCAACCTGCCGATCGTGGTCTGGATGGTTTACACCTACTTCAAGGACATCCCCAAAGACATCCTCGAAGCCGCCCGCCTCGACGGCGCCACACTGTGGCAGGAAATGGTCCGCGTGCTGCTGCCGATTGCCAAGGGTGGACTTGCTTCGACCGTGTTGCTGTCGCTGATTCTGTGCTGGAACGAGGCGTTCTGGTCGCTGAACCTGACCTCGTCGAAAGCTGCGCCACTGACCGCTTTGATCGCCTCGTATTCGAGTCCCGAAGGTTTGTTCTGGGCCAAGTTGTCGGCGGTATCGACCCTGGCCTGTGCGCCGATTCTGATCTTCGGCTGGATCAGCCAGAAGCAACTGGTGCGCGGCCTCTCCTTTGGCGCCGTGAAATGAACATCCCGAACCCAACACATTCCCCTGTAGGAGTGAGCCTGCTCGCGATGAGGGCGTGTCAGTCGCCATCATTGTTGAATGACACTCCGCTATCGCGAGCAGGCTCACTCCTACAAAAACGCGTTCGATTCAACTGAATAATAAATTGCGGAGGCCCATCATCATGGCCAACCTGAAAATCAAGAATCTGCAAAAAGGCTTCGAAGGCTTCTCCATCATCAAGGGCATCGACCTGGAAGTGAATGACAAGGAATTCGTGGTCTTCGTCGGTCCCTCGGGCTGCGGCAAATCCACCCTGTTGCGCCTGATCGCGGGTCTGGAAGAAGTCAGCGACGGCACCATCGAACTCGATGGCCGCGACATCACCGAAGTCAGCCCGGCCAAGCGCGATCTGGCGATGGTGTTCCAGACCTACGCGCTGTACCCGCACATGACCGTAAAGAAAAACATGTCCTTCGCCCTCGATCTGGCCGGCGTGCCGAAAGCCGAAGTCGAGAAAAAAGTCGGCGAAGCGGCGCGGATTCTCGAACTCGGGCCGATGCTTGAGCGCAAGCCGAAACAGCTTTCCGGTGGTCAGCGTCAGCGGGTGGCGATTGGTCGCGCGATCGTGCGCAATCCGAAAATCTTCCTGTTCGACGAACCGCTGTCCAACCTCGACGCCGCGCTGCGCGTGCAGATGCGCCTCGAGCTGCTGCGTCTGCACAAGGATCTGCAAGCGACGATGATCTACGTGACCCACGATCAGGTCGAAGCGATGACCATGGCCGATAAAGTCGTGGTGCTCAATGGCGGCAAGATCGAACAGGTCGGCTCGCCGCTGGACCTGTATCACAACCCGGCGAACCTGTTCGTCGCGGGGTTCCTCGGCACGCCGAAAATGGGCTTCCTCAAAGGCAAGATTGCCCGCGTCGATGGCCAGAGCTGCGAAGTCTCGCTGGACGCCGGTACGCGCATCACCCTGCCGTTCAACGCCGCCAACCTCAGTGTCGGCAGCGCCGTGACCCTGGGCATTCGCCCGGAACATCTGGAACTGGCGCAACCCGGTGATTGCACCCTGCAAGTCACCGCTGACGTCAGCGAACGCCTGGGCAGCGACACCTTCTGCCACGTCACCACCAACGCCGGCGAAGCCCTGACCATGCGCGTGCGCGGTGATCTGGCCAGCCGTTACGGCGAACAATTGAGCCTGCACCTGGACGCGGCTCAGTGCCATTTATTCGATGCCGAAGGTATCGCGTTGACCCGTCCTCTGCGTGCTGCGGCCTGACTTCGAGAACTCCCGATGAAACTCAATCAACAGAATCTCCATCGTCTGGCCAGCGAAGTGCAATTGCCGGCCTACAGCCTCAACGACACGCGCCAGGGCATCGCCCACATTGGCGTCGGCGGTTTTCACCGCGCGCATCAGGCGTATTACACCGACGCCCTGATGAACACCGGCGAAGCGCTCGACTGGGCCATTTGCGGAGTTGGCCTGCGTGCCGAAGACCGCCGCGCCCGCGACGATCTCAAGGAGCAGGATTACCTGTTCACCCTGTTCGAACTCGGTGACAGCGACGACACCGAAGTGCGCGTGATCGGCGCGATTCGCGACATGCTGCTGGCCGAGGACGGCGCCCAGGCGCTGATCGACAAACTCGCCGACCCGCAAATCCGTATCGTCTCGCTGACCATCACCGAGGGTGGATATTGCATCGACGACAGCAACGGCGAATTCATGGCGCACCTGCCACAGATTCAGCACGATCTGGCTAACCCGGATACGCCGAAAACCGTGTTCGGCTTTTTGTGTGCAGCCCTGGAAAAACGCCGGGCGGCGGGCATCCCGGCGTTTACCGTGATGTCGTGCGATAACCTGCCACACAACGGCGCCGTGACGCGCAAGGCGCTGCTGGCCTTTGCCACGCTGCGCAATAGCAATCTGTGCAGTTGGATCGACGCCAACGTCAGTTTCCCCAACGCCATGGTCGACCGCATCACTCCCATGACCAGCACCGCGCATCGCCTGCAACTGGCCGATAAACACGGCGTCGACGATGCCTGGCCGGTGGTCTGCGAGCCGTTCGTGCAGTGGGTGCTGGAGGACAAATTCGTCAACGGCCGCCCGGCTTGGGAAAAGGTCGGCGTGCAGTTCACCGACGATGTTTCGCCGTATGAAGAGATGAAAATCAAACTGCTCAACGGCAGCCACCTGGCGCTGACCTATCTGGGCTTTTTGAAGGGTTATCGGTTTGTGCACGAGACCATGAATGACCCGCTGTTCGTGCGCTATATGCGTGCTTATATGGATCTCGACGTGACCCCGCAACTGGCGCCGGTGCCGGGCATTGATCTGACCGAATACAAAAACACCCTGGTGGCGCGGTTTTCCAATCAGGCGATTGCCGATCAACTGGAGCGGGTGTGTTCGGACGGTTCGTCGAAGTTTCCCAAGTTCACCATTCCTACCATCAACCGGTTGATTGCCGATGGGCAGGAGACCAAGCGCGCGGCGTTGGTGGTGGCGGCGTGGGCGTTGTATTTGAAGGGGGTTGATGAGAATGGTGATACCTATTCGATCCCGGATCCGCGCGCGGCTTTTTGTCAGGCGTTGGTGGCGGATGATGCTTTAATCACGCAGCGGTTGTTGGCGGTCGAAGAGATTTTTGGCACGGCGATTCCGCGTTCGGCGGAGTTTGTGGCGGCGTTTGAGTGGTGCTGCAATAGCTTGCGTGAACAGGGTGTGACACGGACTTTGCAGCGGATTCTGGATTGAAAAGCCCCTCACCCTAGCCCTCTCCCGGAGGGAGAGGGAACTGACCGAGGCGTTCTTGCGGAATACATCGACCTGAAAGTCCGGAGTCGAACTCAGGTATTGAACAGCACCTGATTGAGAGCACCGCAGTCGAACTCAGCTTTTGAACAGCCCCGGTTTGAGAGAACCGCAGTCGAACTCAGGGTTTGAACAGCACCTGATTGAGAGCACCGCAGTCGAACTCAGATGTTGAACTGCCCCTGATTGAGATATCCGCAGTCGAACAAAAAATTTGAAAAGCCCCTGATTGAGAGATCCACAGTCGAATTCAGGTTTTGAACAGCCCCCGATCGGCTCCCTTCCCCCTCGCCCCCTTGGGGGAGAGGGCTGGGGTGAGGGGGTAAGCTCTTGATCCTCACCACACCCCGAGTGGTTCACACATGACAACACAACAACTGTTCCTCGGCATCGACTGCGGCACCCAAGGCACCAAAGCCATCATCCTCGACGCCATCAGCGGTCAAGTCCTTGGCCAAGGCGCCGCCGCACACACAATGATCAGCGGCGCCAACGGCCGCCGCGAGCAAGACACCCAGCAATGGCTGGAAGCCTTCGCCCTCGCCACTCGCCGTGCATTACTCGCGGCGAATGTCGACGGCCAGTCGATCCTCGGCATCGGCGTCTCCGGCCAGCAGCACGGTCTGGTCCTGCTCGATGATCAAGGTGAAGTCCTGCGCCCGGCCAAGCTCTGGTGCGACACCGAAACCAGCGCCGAGAACGACCGCCTACTCACTCATCTGGGCGGTGAAAAAGGCTCGCTGGAACGCCTCGGCGTGGTTATCGCGCCGGGCTACACCGTGTCGAAACTGCTCTGGACCAAAGAACAGCACCCCGTGGTGTTCTCACGCATCGCACGCATTCTGCTGCCCCACGACTACCTGAACTTCTGGCTCACCGGTCGCGCCTGCAGTGAGTACGGCGACGCCTCCGGCACCGGCTATTTCAACGTGCGCACGCGCCAATGGGACTTGCAGCTGCTGCGCGACATCGACGCCAGCGGACGCCTGCAAGCGGCGCTACCAGAGCTGATCGATGCGCACCAAAACGTCGGCACCCTCCTCCCGGCCATCGCAGAACACCTCGGCATCAACCCCAATGCGCTGGTCTCCAGCGGCGGCGGCGACAACATGATGGGCGCCATCGGCACCGGCAATATTCAGCCCGGCGCGATCACCATGAGCCTCGGCTCTTCCGGCACGGTGTACGCCTATTCCGAAGTGCCGAAAGTCAGCCCGGACGCCTCGGTCGCGACGTTCTGCTCGTCCAGCGGCGGTTGGTTGCCGCTGATCTGCACCATGAACCTGACCAACGCCACCGGCGCGATTCGCGAGCTGTTCGACCTCGACCTGCGGCAGTTCAACGACCTCGTCGCCCAAGCCCCCATCGGCGCCGACGGCGTGAGCATGCTGCCGTTCCTCAACGGCGAACGCGTCCCCGCCCTGCCCCACGCCACCGGCAGCCTGCACGGCTTGACGCTGGACAACCTGACCCAGGCCAATCTGTGCCGCGCCGCCGTCGAAGGCACCACCTTCGGTTTGCGCTACGGGCTGGATTTGCTCCGCCAGAATGGTTTACAAAGCCGCAGCATTTGCCTGATCGGCGGCGGTTCGAAAAGCGCGGTGTGGCGGCAGATCGTCGCCGACATCATGAACACCCCGGTGATCTGCACCGAACAAAGCGAAGCCGCCGCCCTCGGCGCGGCGATTCAAGCGGCGTGGTGTAAATCCTGGTCGAACGGCCACGAAGACACCCTCGCCGACCTGTGCCAGCGCTGCGTGAAACTCGATTCCAGCAGTGAAACCCTGCCGATTGCCGCCAACGTCGCGGCGTTTCAGCAGGCCTATGAACGCTATCAACAGCATGTCGCAACCCTATAAAGAGCAAACAATTATGTATTTGGTGTGTGGCGAAGCCCTGTTTGATTTTTTCAGTGAAGACGACGCCAGCGGTCTGGCTTCGAAAGTGAACTTCAAGGCGATTGCCGGCGGCTCGCCGTTCAACGTCGCCGTCGGTTTGCGCCGTTTGGGCGTGGACTCGGCCCTGTTCGGCGGGCTGTCCACCGACTACCTCGGCCGCCGCTTGCAGCGAGTGCTGCAGGACGAAGGTGTGCGCCCGGACTATCTGGTGGACTTCGCCGCACCGACCACGTTGGCCATGGTCGCCGTCGGTGCCAATGGCTCGCCGCACTACAGCTTTCGTGGTGAAGGCTGTGCCGATCGGCAACTGAATCTTGCGCATCTGCCGGTGTTGGGCCCTGAGGTGCGCGGCTTGCACATTGGCTCATTCTCGCTGGTCGTGCAGCCGATCGGCGACACCTTGCTGACCTTGGTGCAGCGCGAGAGCGGCAAACGCCTGATCAGCCTTGACCCGAACGTGCGCCTCAATCCCGAGCCGAACATCGACCTGTGGCGCGAACGCATCGCGACGCTGGTGCCACTGGCCGATCTGATCAAGGTCAGCGACGAAGACTTGAGCCTGCTCTACCCCGAACAAGACCCGCAACGCGTGATCGAAGGCTGGCTCGAACATCGCTGCCAGATCGTTTTCCTCACCCGTGGCGGCGACGGTGCCAGTGTGTTCAGCCGCCAGCATGGCAACTGGTCAGTGCCGGCGGCCTCGGTGAAGATTGCCGACACCGTTGGCGCCGGTGACACCTTCCAGGCCGCGCTGATCACCTGGCTGACCGAGCACGGTCTGGATTCGGTCGAAGGCGTGCAGCAACTCGCTCGCGAGCAGATCGACGCCATGCTCAGGTTCGCCGTACAAGCCGCCGCGCTGACCTGCAGCAAGACCGGCCCGGATCTGCCCTATCGTCACCAATTGAGCTGAGCGCGTAGACTGTCGGCCTTTTTGCGCACGACGGGATAACGGCTTTTGAATTACGGGCAGACGCTTGGACTACTGACACTGGCAACGCTACTGAGCGGGTGCGGCACCTCGCCGCCCCGTTCGCCGGAAGACATCTGCGAAATCTTTCGGGAAAAAAGCGACTGGTACGACGCTGCGCAAGTCACGCAAAAACGCTGGGGCGTGCCGATTCAGGTGCCCTTCGCGATCATGTATCAGGAATCCGGCTACCGCTACGACGCCAAGACCCCGCGCAAATACCTGCTGTGGGTGATCCCGTGGGGCCGCGTCTCGACCGCCTCGGGTTATGCGCAAGCCAAAGATGAAGTCTGGGCCGACTACCAGAAAAGCACCGGCCGCAGCGGCGCCGATCGCGAAGACTTCGACGATGCCATCGACTTTGTCGGTTGGTACATGGACAAGACCTATTCGATCAACGGCGTCTACAAGTACGACGCCTATAACCAGTACCTCAACTACCACGAAGGCTGGGGCGGGTTTCGCAACAAGACTTACGCGAGCAAAGCCTGGCTGATGCCGACGGCGCGCAAAGTGCAGAACCGCTCGGACGTGTATGCGCGGCAATATGCCGGGTGCAAAGAGGATTTGAATCGGGGGTTCTGGAGCCGGTTCTGGCATTGGTTGTAACGGTGACTTCAAGGGCCTCATCGCGAGCAGGCTCACTCCTACAATGGATCAATGTTGAACACGATATCCGCGTCCACTGAAGATCCCCTGTAGAAGTGAGCCTGCTCGCGATAGCGCCCGATCAAGCACTACACATCCAAGACCTACAACACCGAAAAGCTATAACTCACAATCAACCGGGTCTCATCCACATCCCGGGCAAACTTCTCGTAATTGGTGCGATACGTCGCATTCCTCAAACGCAAACTCACATCCTTGAACGTGCCCGTCTGAATCACATACTTCAACTCGCTGTCACGTTCCCACTCCTTGCCTTCCTGATCACTGCCCAAAACCTTGATGTGATCACCGTTCACATAACGCGTCAGGAAGCTCAAACCATTAATGCCAATGGCCTTGAAGTCATAGTCATAACGCAGTTGCCAGGAGCGTTCCTGCGCAGCGGCGAAGTCGTTGACCTGCACGTAGTTGACCAGATACGGATTGCTGCCATCGAGGTACGGCATCGAATTGTCGCCGTTCATACGCTGCCAACCGGCGCTGAACGTGTGGCCGCTGTGCGCGTAAGAGAGCATGCCGCTCAACGCCCGGTTATCGATGGAACCGGCCTTGGCATCACCGCTGTCGGCACTTTTCAGCACGCGCAGATCCGCTTTAAGTACACCGCCGCCTAACGGTTGATTACCCAACAGCCCGACAAAGTGCTGACGATAAATGTCTTCCAATTCGGCGTAGTGATACTGCGCAGTCAGGCGATCATTGATCTTGTAGTCGAAGCCGTACATGTCGAAATGGTCGGCGGTGGTGTTGCAGGCATAACGTTTGTTTTTACAGTGAACGCGGATGTCTTGCGAATCGGTGGAATCACGCGCGGTGTACTTGTCCAGACGCGCGGCCATGAAGGTCAGGTCTTTCAGCTCTTTAGAGGTGAGCATGGCGCCGTTGAACATCGTCGGCAGCAAACGACCGTCGTTGTATTTCAGCAACGGCAGATCCGGCAACAACGCGCCGTACTTCAGCACCGTGTCCGAAATCTTGACCTTGGCGGTCAGGCCCATTTTCGCGTACTGGCCTTTCGAGCCGCGTGGATCGTTGCCGCTGGAAGGCAGCAAGCCGCTGTTGCTGCGGTCCGGGCTGGAATCGAGTTGAAAGCCAAGCATGCCCAGCGCATCAATACCAAAACCCACGGTACCGTCGGTGTAGCCCGATTGCAGGTTGAGAATAAAACCCTGTGCCGACTCTTCACGCTTGGACGCGCCCTGATCGTTCGTGGTGTGCCCATCACGGAAATCGCGGTTGAAGTACACCGTGCGCGATTCGATTTTCGCCGTGGTGTCTTCAAAAAATCCGCTGGCCTGAACCTGTGCGGTAAAACCTGCGCACAGCACAACGGCTCCGAAGCCAAACGACTGGCGCGGGGTGATGAGGGGAAATGGGGGACGCATGAAAAACTCCAACAATGCAGCGTTTGCGCAAGCGCGCAACAAGCCAGAAAAATAGCTCCCGTCCCGGGTCGAATTGAACCAGGAGAAAGTGAACACGCAGGGGTGAGCGGCAATGATGGCAGATGGCTTTGACGGGCTACAGGCGACTTTAGTCTGAATCTGACTGAGGATTCTTCAACCCAGGGTCGTGGGAAAAGTTGCCGGCAATCAACGCCAATTCGCAGCAAACGCCCGGTTTCATTGGGCGAAACACCTCACCTAAGGGTTTTCCCTATACCGCAAACCTGCCAGACCTACGGCTTTTGTGCCTTGAACGAGGCCGCTTAATCCTCCATCATCCGTCACCTGCTTATTCAACGGACGGAATTCAAGGCATGCTGGACGCCAACGCAACCCACATTACCCTCACGCTTGAAGGCGCCAACGCCGACCTGCAAGTCCTCAGCTTCACCGGTCGCGAAGCCCTCAACGAACCGTTCCGTTTCGACCTCGAACTCGTCAGCGCCCGCCCCGACCTGAAACTCGAAGAGCTGCTGCACAAGCCCGGCGTCCTGACTTTCGGCGCCACCGGCGCAGGCAAGATCCACGGTCTGGTCTATCGCATCGAGCAAGGCGACTCCGGCAAGACCCTGACCCGTTACAGCCTCAGTCTGGTGCCACAACTGGCCTACCTGCGGCACAACCACGATCAGCAGATTTTCCAGCAACTGACCGTACCGAAGATCATCGCTCAGGTGCTGGAAGATCGCGGCATTCTCGCCGACGCCTACAGCTTTCAGCTCGGCGCCGAATACCCGGAACGCGACTACTGCGTGCAGTACGACGAATCCGACCTGCATTTCATCCAGCGCTTGTGCGAAGAAGAAGGTATTCACTTTCACTTCCAGCACAGCAGCAGCGGCCACAAACTGGTGTTCGGCGACGACCAGACCGTGTTCCGCAAGCTGAAACCGGTGAGCTACCAGCAAGACTCCGGCATGGCCGCCGACAAACCGGTGATCAAACGCTTCAACCTGCGTCTGGAAACCCGCACCACCCGCGTCAGCCGCCGCGATTACGACTTCGAAAAACCGAAGATCCTCCCCGAAGGCGCGGTCAAAACCGAGTTCGCCCCGGACCTCGAGGACTACGACTACCCCGGCCGCTTCACCACCCGCGAGCGCGGCAAGTTCCTCTCCACCCGCGCCCTCGAACGCCATCGCAGCGACTACAAACTCGCCGAAGGCAAAGGTGACGAACCGACCCTCACCAGCGGCCATTTCCTCACGCTCGCCGAACACCCGCGCGCCGAATGGAACGACCTGTGGCTGCTGCTGGAAGTCTTCCACGAAGGCAAACAACCGCAAGTCCTCGGCGAAAACGTCACCAGCGACGTCACCGACAACAAAAGCGATTTCCACCAGGGCTACCGCAACAGCTTCCTCGCCACCCCGTGGGACGCGCACTACCGCCCTGCCCTCGAACACCCGAAACCAAAAGTGCTCGGCAGCCAGACCGCTGTCGTCACCGGCCCCGCAGGCGAAGAAATCCACTGCGACCAATACGGCCGCATCAAAGTGCAATTCCACTGGGACCGCGACGGCCAGTCCAACGACAAAACCACCTGCTGGATGCGCGTCGCCAGCGGCTGGGCCGGCGCGGCGTATGGCGGCATCGCCATCCCGCGCATCGGCATGGAAGTCCTCGTCACCTTCCTTGAAGGCGATCCCGACCAGCCACTAGTCACCGGTTGCCTGTACCACAAGGAAAACGTCGTCCCCTACGACCTGCCGGCAAACAAGACCCGCAGCACCTTCAAAACCCTGAGCTCACCGGGCGGCAAGGGCTACAACGAGTTCCGCATCGAAGACAAGAAAGGCGCCGAGCAGATCTACATCCACGCCCAGCGCGACTGGGACGAGAACATCGAGCACGACCAGAAGATTCGGGTGGGCAACGAACGGCATGACACCGTTGAAGCCAACACGCTGAGCGAATTCAAGGTTGAAGAGCACCGGATTACCCATCTTGATCGGATTAGCGAGATGCGTGCGGATGATCACTTGACGGTGGCGGTGACTCAGCATCTGAAGGTCGGGACCGCGCAGTTTGTTGAGGCTGGGTCAGAAATCCATTACTACGCCGGCCAGAAGGTTGTGATCGAAGGTGCGATGGAACTCACGGCCAAGGCTGGCGGGAGTTTCGTCAAGGTCGATGCGGGTGGAGTGACCATCAGCGGCGCGGAAGTGAAGATCAATACCGGCGGCTCGCCGGGGGTTGGGACGCCTGCGGCACCATTGCTGCCGGGACCGATGAAGGTAGCGGATGCGGATAAGGCCGGTACGGTCCCTATCCCGCTGCCCAAACGCTTGAACGAGTCGGGTATCACGCCGTTGTGCGGAAAACAAAGCAACGGCGCCTGCAGCCGTAAGGATTGCACATGCATGTAAAAGCGCTAAGCGCCCTCCTCGAAGCGCCACGCCATGGGTTCGAGGAATTGCCGAGAGAAAGCTCCGACCTGACCCTGTGTTTCATCATTGATCGCGTCCGTCAGCCGGAAGCCATGAGCCGCCTGTACCGTGTCGGCGAGCCCGTAGACACGCAAGGTCTGTTTCTCAACACCAACTTCGCTGAAATTGCCGCTGACGGTCCTCTCTGGCTGGTCGCCCCGTGGGGCAGTCGACTCGCAGCCGAAGCGGCAAAGCTCTGCGAAGAAAATTTCTCCGGCATTGCCCTCTCCACAACAGATCCAGCCAAGGCACTGGCACATGCCCGCTGGCTCCTGCGTGCCAACGATGGCTCCGGTGGCCAAAGCCTGTTGAGCTATCACAAGCCAAGCCTGTGGGCCGCGCTGGCCTACACCGCTGGTGAAACTTCGCATCAGCTTTTCGGCCCTTGGCAACACGTTTACAGCCCGGCACCGGTCCACTTCGGGCGCAATCGCGGTCGCTGGTTCAGTTGGCGCCCCGTTTCGGAACTTGAATGGCTGGGCGACGTCTCAGCGTTCAACCTGCCGCCAACAGCGCCAAAGGTTCAGGAGCATCTGGGTTGGGTTTACTGGGCAGACGAGCAATACACTGCCTACGGTGAACCCACCGACGAACAGCTGCCCAACCTCGTGGAAAACCTCAACGTGCTGGTTGCCCACAACATTTACGAAGGTCGTCATTTACTGAAGCTGGGCCAAATCACCAACGGCCCGCTGCTCGAGACGCAGCCTCAGGCAATGGCCATCCTGCAATCCAGGGAAGAGTCGTTCATCAAAGTGCAACAATTGCAGCAACTGACTACCAGCGCTGCTTGATGACCCGTCCGTAAAGAATGAATGGAAGCGAAATGGAAACTGATATCTCGGAAGCACCCAAGGTAGATTTCAACAAACCAGCTGCGAACCCATCGACTTCAGCGGTACCGGTCGAGAGCAAGCCTGCCCTGGAACTTGATCCCCAGCCTGAAGCGCCTGACAGTTGTTCCAACGCGTTCGACCAGGTAAAGACGGCCTGCTCGACGGAATATGGCGAAGTGATCTACGCCACCAAAGAAAAAATGTTTTACCTATTGCCTAAACGTGCGGCCAGCTCGATCAAAGAGGCGATGAATGAACTCGAGCAACATATCAGCGCCAGCAAGTCTCCAGAAGAACGACTCAAGGGGATGAACACCGCGGGGCTTCTGGAATACTTTCTGGAGCCGAAGCTGAGTAATTTCCTGCAAGGCGAGCAAAAAAGCCGAATGCTCGAAATCGAGGCTCAGGAACCCGATATCGCGCAGCCCACGATGGCTATGCGATTGAAGGCTGTCAGCCGAGAGGCTCGAAACTCCGCAGCGCTGGACAAACTGCCGGACCAAAGCGAATACGCTCGCAATCGGGAGCTTGCCAATCAACAGCAAGCGAGCCTGCTTGAAGCCAACTCTGATGGGCAGAAACTGCAGCGCCTCTACAACGAATGGAAAAAGCTGAAAGCGGTTGCAGTCGCACAGGCAAAAACTGCTGGCTACACCTACGAAAGCGGCAACCTGTTTTCCCCAGGGGCGATCGAAGCAAGAAATCGCGTGCAGACTTACTTGAAGGCCCGCGCTGCGCTCACCAAGAGTGGCAAGTTGACGACTCTGAAAGAGGCAGACCTTCAGAAAAACAAAAAGGCCTATCTGGACGCCACAAACTGCGTCATTGATGGTAAAGCCCGGATGTGCGGTTATTTAAAGGAAGTCGCCAACGAGCGCGAAAAAGTCGAAAAAGACTTTGCTGCTTATATCGATGCGATTTTGAAAGTTGCCGACTATGGGCTGGCCCTACCGGAATTTGCGCTAATTCCTGACACTGGCGACATCAGCGCAGGTATCGAGAAATTCAAGGCATATCTCGAGATGGAGCAGCGCCAGATCAAGCTCACGGAGCAGATCCGCACGAAATATAAAGCCTGGATTGACGCCAGCGGGCAAAACGTCGCGGCACCTGCAGGTATCGTGGAGGCGGAACGGGCAGAATGGCAGCGCATTCAGCAAGATCGCCTGCAACTTCGCGATGACGCAGAGGCTGCAGTGGCCGCAGCCCTGCCGCTGCGACATCTGCTGTGGGAGCCCGAGCAATTTCAGCCGAAACCGGAAGAACGCTTGGTCAAAGCAGGCTTTCCTTTGCGCGAAGTAGCACTTTTAAATAGCCCCAACAGTCCTGTCAAACACCTGAGCCTGCTCAATCTCGAGGGCATCACAAAGGTATTGAAAAAGGACGCGAGTGAAATCGGCGCCAAGGCAAGCAAAGACTTGCAGAAACTTCCGGGGAACAGCACCGGGAAAGCAACGTCGGACACTGACGACAATCCTTTCCATGAGTGGCTGCGGCTTGAAGGTGCACTCGCCATCAAAGATCAGCAGAGTGACTGGTTTGATGAGAAAGGCTGGTTTGATGTGGAAATGTTCCACTCTTACCTGAAATCGAAGAACTACAAGGTCGAAACCTTTGAGGATGCCGGAGCCCGCAAGGATTGGGGACTTCGTCTTCGTCAGTTGCTGTTCAAGGAAGAAGTCAGAAGCTCCTTGCGCCTGTTCGACAATAGTCCTCAAGCTCAACTCGTGCGTTGCCTCACACCGCCACAGCCATCAATCCACACCGGCGCCAAGATAACCGGCCCGACATTCAGTGTGGCGGATAACTTCAAAGCCTCCGCGAAGGCAGAAGTGAGTCTGGGCATTGACCTCGCCCGTGGCGAAGTTGAATTGATGAAAATGGATCTTCCGGGCAGAGATCAGGCCCAAGACATCCTGATCCCTTACCTCGACTATGAGAAAAACCGCAAAAACCTGAATCTAGGTCGGTTCTCGATCCACCTGGGCGCTAGAGCCTGGGGATACACCGGCGCCACCCTCCTCCTTTCCTCCAGCGTGCAGTTGGGACGGGCAAACGTACAAGGCGGCCTGAACCTACCGGAAATCACCGACGCAAAACGACCGGATACGACACATGCAACCGCTGCAACCGCGAGAAGCGAACCGGTGCTGGAAGGTAACGCGGCAAAAGTTCGGGTAGAGGACGGCGCCAAAGCCCAGTTCAACCTCTTTGCGGGAGTGCAGGCAGGGATCCTACTGACAGGCGCCTTGAACTGGGCGCCGCCAAAAGAAATCGCAGCATTGCGAACCGCACCTTCACCAGGAATGACCAACAGCGTCAACAGCACCAAAGCCAGCCAATGGTCGAGTCTGGCGCGACTGACCGCCGGTTTCACCGCCGCATACGGCCTCGGTGCATCAGCAGACATCGGTATTTCCTTGCACGAAGGCCGCTTCATCATGCGGTTCAAGGCATCCGTCATTGTCGGTGCCGGAGCCGGCGGCGAATTCCAGTTCGAAGTCGGTTATGACGGCGTCATTGACCTGATTAACCTCCTGCGCCGTGAGATGCACAAAAATCAGGATAAATCGCTGATTTTTGTTACGGATGAAGCTGCCGAGTACATCGACAAACTGAACTTCCTAGGTGCTAATGGCTTTGAAGTTGCAATGTTTTACATGCAAGGTGTTGATATCGTAATGTCGTTGTATGAGGCGTTAACCGGCGGAGGTAAAGGGGCGACGATCGCTCATACGATTATGAACTATCGTAATCAAACTGAGCTGGACCAATGGATCTTAGCAGCAACCCCTGGTGCGCTTGGGCCTATGTTCATGACACTAATTTCCGCTGCTGAAGAATTTAAGATAGAGGAATACGGCGGAAGCGGCGCAAAAACAAAGACATATTCAAAAGACCAGTGCCAACTACTTCAACAACAAGCTATAGAACGTATACTTGGACTGATTGTTCGCCAAGCAGAATCACAAGGAACAGTCCCTCTTGCACAAGCACAGTTTGAAGAGGCGTGCATGAGCATGAATCGCTTTGGGACAAAAGCCGCCAGCGCCGCAGAGCAAACTTATTGTGAAAACAGACTGGGAATGGACAATTTCATGTCTGAAGCGGTCTTAAGACTAGCTAGCGTTGATAACGACAGAATGCGCAGCCGATACAAAAAACACGTTGAGATCCTTGGCGGACGCTTGGATGGATATTGCAAACGTACAAGATACTATGGCAATACATTCTTGCCGAGCGGCCAAGCAACTTACGTTGACCCAAAACACTAAACAGAAGATTATTTATGCCAATCAGATCCAAATGGTTCGCAGGATTACTTGCCATAACTTTGTGCAGCCAAGCGCATGCCGATCTTTCCTCATCACAAAAAGAAGCAAAAGAGAGAGGCCTGGTACTCTACAACCAATACAAACCTGCGGCTGCAGAATTAAAAATTGCCGCCGAAGCGGGTGATGCCGAGTCGCAATATTATTTGGGAGAGGAACTTCGACAGCAAAAACAATACATTACTGCCGAGGCTCAAAAATGGTATGAAGCCGCAGCTTTGCAAGGCGATTTGTACGCAATGTTACGACTAGCGACATCAAATAATGACTTATGCGAGGTCATGAACAATTGCCCTGAGGGCACGAAAAAACGCACTGACTGGCTGGAGTTATTAAACAAAGAAAGTGAACAAAAAGCAGATAATGGTGATGGCGAAGCAATGTACATTAAATATCTGTCGTCTGGGCAATTAGAGTGGCTGGAAAAATCCGCAGCAGCTAACTTCTCCAGAGGCCAGTGGCTTTTGGCAAATCGCTACAAAGAAGGTGAAAAATTTTTTCTGCCTTGGAAACGAACTGAAGAAGTCGGACGTTGGTTAAAAGCGTCAGCTGAAAATGGTTTCCCCGCAGGAATGCTTGAATACTCCGCATTTCTTTATGAAAACGGTGGCGATATCGGGGTAGCCCGGCATTGGATCGAAGAGGCGGCAAAAACGGGGTACGAGTCTGGCGTCAGCAGCTACGGAGCCTACCTTGCTCATGCCCCTTCCCTATATGATTTTCCGCTTGACCTAGTAAAAGGTTACGCACTGACATCATTACTGAAGGAACTTGATGGCGGTGGGAATATACAGCCTTACGTGGATGAAGTTCTGCCAGAAATTTCTGAAAAAATGAGTGCTGAGCAGATAGCAGAAGCCAGGGTATTTGCACAGCAGTGGAAAAATACGCATCCTCCCCTATCCTTTTATCCCGGAAAATATGGATTTTGACGAAACATTTTTATTCTACAAAAGGAACGCGCCTTACAAAAAAATTGTGTATTGGTTATTTCACCTTTTTGACTTCGTTCATATTTCCCATTTACGCGTCGGCGCAGTTGAGCACACAACAACAGGTAGCAAAACTGCAAGGAATCAAGCTATTCAATCAACATAAAAAAGCCGAGCACGAACTACGCATTGCGGCTGAGGCTGGAGATACTGAAGCACAATTCTATTTAGCCGAAGAACTCCGACAACAAACAATAACCCTTAATGCTGAAGCTCTTCAATGGTATGAGGCGGCAGCCACCCAAGGCGACCTTTATTCGATGATTCGAATCGGCCGAACCGATAATGACCTATGTTTGACAATGAAGAATTGTCCAATAGGAAAAAAAGAACCAAAAGAATGGTTGGCTGAAGCGACGAGAATCGCGAAAGACAAATCCGATCGCGGTGATGCGGAAGCCCTTTACATAATGTATGAGTTGACCGCAGAGAGAGAGTGGTTAAAGAAATCAGCACTCGCAGGAGATGCAATCGCCCAATATCGAATGGCTATTGGTGATCGTCAAGGAGAAGGCTTTATTCTTCCATGGAAGCGCCAAGAGATAGTCGAACATTGGTTTTTACTTTCTGCGAAAGCAGGAAACCCTAAAGCAATGATGCAACTTTTTGGTATATATAGAGAAAAAGGCGAACTGGAACAAGCCCGCTATTGGGTAGAAAAAGCGGCGTCGATTGGATATGAGGCCGGCGTCTATAACTATGGCTACTTTTTAGCCGTCGACCCTAAAGCACTCGGATTTACGGAAGATAAAATCAAAGGGTATGCATTAATTTCTCTGCTGAAAGAGCTAGACGGCGGCGGAGCAGCACAAACAGATGTTGAGGAGACACTTCCACAAATTTCAGAAAAAATGACCCCGACGCAGATTCAGGAAGCAGAAGACTTTGCTACCAAGTGGAAGACTACACACCCCCCTCTGTCTTTCTTCCCTGAAAAAATAGGCTTTTAATCTTGCATCAGCCTCTACAATTAAAACCAAGCTCAACTGCGAGACAAAGTTACTTTGAGCCACTCAAAATTTTGACTCTAAGCTTGGCGTTTGCATGCATACTGTTTAGCAAACATGCACATTCCGAGCTCTCCACCCAACAACAAAAATCAAAAAACGAGGGGATAAAACTCTACAACCAATACAAAGCTGCTGAGATGCAGTTACGTATCGCTGCGGAAGCTGGAGATGCAGAGGCCCAATTTTACCTAGCGGAAGAACTTCGCAAAAAGAAGCGCTATAGTAATAAAGAAGAAAAAAAATGGTATGAGGCTTCAGCCTCCCAGGGCGATTACTATGCAATGTTCAAACTTGCAACGACTTCAGGAGATCTTTGCTCCGTCATCAATCAATGTCCTCCAGGAAGCAAAAAACCGAGTGAATGGTTAGACCTATTGATAAAAACCGCAACTCCTCGCGCCGTAAGTGGAGATGGCGAAGCAATGGCGATTTTGTACAATGCAACTGCAGAGTTAAAGTGGTTGGAGAAGTCAGCGGCAGCTGGATATGCACCTTCACAGTGGTTACTCGCCAATCGTTATGCCGAGGGCGAAGGCACATTTTTACTTCCTTGGAAGAGGAAGAATGCTGAGGAGGAGTTGCTAAAATCCGCCTCAGAAAGTGGCTATCCCCCAGCGATGATTGAATATATATCGATCCTTTTCCAACGAAACGATTTAGAAAGTGTTCGATATTGGTGGGAAGTGGCGGCAAAAACCGGCTACCAAACCGCCGTTGCAAGTTATGGTGCGTATCTATCCCATACTCCCGACAAGGTTGGCTATACCATAGATCTAGTTAAAGGCTACGCACTCGTATCCTTGCTTAAAGAACTGGATGGCGGTGGAAACATTCAAGCTTATGTCGATGGCAAGTTACCTCAAATAGCAGAGAAAATGACGCCAGCTCAAATTGAGGAAGCAAAAAAATATGCGATTGAATGGAAGGCTACTCACCCGCCTCTTTCTTTCTTCCCTGAAAAAATAGGCTTTTAATCTTGCATCAGCCTCTACAATTAAAAACAAGCATAATTGCAAGACCAAGTTACTTTGAACCACTCAAAATCTTGACTCTAAGCTTGGCATTTGCATGCATGCTGTTTAGCAAGCATGCAAACTCCGAGCTATCCACCCAACAACAAAAATCAAAAAGCGAGGGGATAAAACTCTACAATCAATACAAAGCCACTTCTGCGATTGAGTTTTTGAAGATCGCAGCTGATGGTGGCGATGATGAGGCACTCTACTACCTAGGTGAATCAATAAGAAAAAACAACAGATACTTGACTCAGGAAGCACAAAAAGCTTACGAGGAGTCAGCAAAAAAAGGCAATATTTATTCTATGATCCGGCTCGGAGGAGCGGACCAAGACTTGTGCGTAACCATGAAGAATTGTTCCCCCTCTGAGCAATCGCCTGAAGGCTGGATGAATGAAGCTAAGAAGCTTGCAACTGATCAGGCATCTCATGGAAATGCTGAGTCTATGTACTTGTTATGGGAAATAACAGGGAACGATGAATGGTTAGAAAAATCTGCAGGAAAAGGTTTCGCATTGGCGCAATTTCGTTTAGCGACTAAATATCAAGAAGGTGGCGGAGTATTCCTACTGCCCTCCAGAAGATCAGATGAAATCGAAAAGTGGATGAAAGCGTCTGCAGAGAATGGCTATCCTCCAGCTATGATGGGATTTGCCGCTGCCAGGCTTGAAAAAGCCGACTTTTCATCGTTTAGAACTTGGAATGAAAAAGCTGCAGATTCAGGCTACGTATCAGCGGTTTTTGGTTATGCTTCTTATATAGGCGAAGTTGAACCAAAATACGGATTCACCTCAGACCCAGTGACGTCATATGCGCTACTATCAAATCTACTAGAGCTTGATGGTGGTGGAAACGTAACAAACAATGTTAACGATGTTTTGCCAGAAGTGGAAAAAAACCTTTCAAAAGAGCAGATAGGGAAAGCAAAAGAACTCGCAAAACGTGGAAGGCCAACCACCCGCCTCTCTCGTTCTTCCCTGACAAGCTAGGATATTAACGCCAGTGAGGCTATTCAGGTATTTCTTTGTCGCAACATTTTTAATAAGTACCACGCCTGCTTTTGCGTCAAAATCAGAGCGCGAAGTTTCTGCAGGCATTGCGTTATATAATCAGTTAAAATTTGACGCAGCCTTTCCCTCATTAGAAAAAGAAGCGCAATCTGGAAATGT
The DNA here is from genome assembly GCF_018138145.1 of Pseudomonas sp. SCA2728.1_7. Classification (NCBI taxonomy): domain Bacteria; kingdom Pseudomonadati; phylum Pseudomonadota; class Gammaproteobacteria; order Pseudomonadales; family Pseudomonadaceae; genus Pseudomonas; species Pseudomonas sp. SCA2728.1_7. Next base: position 1,007,989 of record NZ_CP073104.1, read on the forward strand.
GGAGTCGCAATACTACTTAGGCGAAGCGCTAAGAAAGCGTAACCGATATATGACGCCTGAAGCACAGCAATGGTATGAAACAGCGGCGATGAATGGCTCGATTTACGCTATGATTCAGTTGGGCAGAGCAAAAAACGATCTTTGCGCAATAATGGAAAACTGCCCACCGTCTAAAAAAACTCAAGCCGAGTGGTTCGTGGAAGCCAAGAAGGTCACTTTGCCGAAGGCAAATGACGGCGATCCAGAATCTCTGTATTTAATGTATGAAATCACCTTGGATCATAAGTGGTTAGAGAAATCTGCAAATGCAGGATATCCACTCGCTCAATATTGGATGGCCGTCGGAGATCGACAAGGTGAGGGATTTTTTCTTATACCTGGAAAACGTGATGAGGCCATCCGCAAATGGCTGAAAGCTGCCTCTGAAGGCGGCAATCCAAAAGCAATGATGGAATACATTGAGATCCTGTATAAGAAAGGCGATCTTGATGGGGTGCGCCATTGGCTTCAGGCAGCAGCTGAAACGGGCGATCAAAAAGCAATTAGCAGCTATGGCTCTTACATTGCCCATGCACCCGACCAAGTTGGTTATCCCCTCGATCTTGTTAAAGGTTATGCACTGATTAGCCTTCTGAAAGAGCTGGATGGTGGAGGCGCTATTCAAGATTTCGTTCAAGATACTCTCGAAGAAATTGGCAGCAAAATGACACCTAAACAGATAGAAAGTTCTAAAGCTGTCGCTGAGCAATGGAAAACCACTCACCCACCGCTCTCCTTCTTCCCCGAAAAGCTAGGCAGATAATTAGAATGACAAGATTCTTGACTTGGCCTTTATTAATTGCTCTTTTTTCTTGGGCGGAACCAAGTCTGGCGGCAGACAGCGCCCCTGAAAAAGTTTCAGGATTAGTTCTATACAACCAACTCAATATTAACGCAGCGACTCAACAACTCCAAATTGAAAGCAACGACGGAAACTCGGACTCTCAATACTATTTGGCGGAAATCATTCGTAAAAAAAGCCGTTACATGGCCCCCGAAGCGCAACATTGGTATGAAAAGGCGGCAGAAAAAGACAATATCTATGCAATGATTCAACTGGGCCGACACAAAAATGACTTTTGTCAGAAGATTGGCAACTGCCCTCCATTCAAGAAAACCCAAGCGGAATGGTTTGCACAAGCTAAAGGATTAGTTCTACCAAAGGCGCAGGAAGGCGATCCCGAATCCTTGTATCTAATGTATGAAATCACTCTTAATCGTGAGTGGTTAGAGAAATCTGCAAACGCGGGATACTCGCTCGCGCAGTACTGGATGGCGGTCAGCGAGCGTCAGGGCGAAGGTTTCTTCTTGATTCCAGGAAAACGTGATGCATCTGTAAAAAATGGCTTTTGCTTTCGTCGGAAGGCGGATATCCAAAAGCAATGATGGATTACCTAGAAATTTTACATAGAGAAGGCGACACAGCGAGTATTCGCCAGTGGCTTGAGTTAGCAGCCCGCAGTGGTTACCAAGTGGCAGTAAGCAGCTATGGTGCCTATATTTCCCACACTCCAGACAAACTGGATTACCCCCTAGATCTAGTTAAAGGTTATGCGCTTTTTACATTGCTTAAAGATCTAGGTGATGCTGGCGGAATCGGAAGATATGTTGAGCGAAAAGGTGAAGAAATTCGCGAGAAAATGACACCAGCACAGATTGAAGATTCAGAAAGAATAGCTAAAGAGTGGAAAACCACTCACCCGCCACTCTCATTTTTTCCGGACAAGCTAGGATATTAACGCCAGTGAGGCCATTTAGATATTTTATTATCGCGACATTTTTAACAAGTGCCACACTTACTTTTGCGTCGCAGCCAGCGCACGAAGTATCTGCAGGCATTATTTTATATAATCAGCTAAAGCTTGATGCAGCCTTTCCTGTATTAGAAAAAGAAGCGCAAGCTGGAAACGTGGAATCGCAATACTACCTAGGCGAAGCGCTAAGAAAGCGAAACCGATACATGACGCCCGAAGCACAGCACTGGTATGAAACGGCTGCGATGAATGGTTCCATATACGCGATGATTCAGCTAGGCCGTAAAAATTCGGATTTGTGCAAGATAATGGATAACTGCCCTGCCAGTTCCAAAAGTCCTGCTCAGTGGTTTGCGTATGCCAAAGAACTAGCGTTGGCAAAAGCGAACAGCGGTGACGCTGAGTCTCTATTCTTGATGTATGAAATAACTTTGAATGACGAATGGCTTGAAAAGTCAGCAAACGCTGGTTACCCACTTGCGCAGTATTGGATGGCGGTGAGTAAGCGGCAGGGGAAGGGATTCTTTTTTATCCCTGGGAAACGCGACGAATCGGTCCGAAATTGGTTAAGGCTTTCGTCAGAGGGTGGATACCCTAAAGCGATGAATAACTATCTGGAAATTCTTTACAGGGACGGCGACATGCAGGCTGTCCATCATTGGCTAAAAATTGCAGCTGAAACTGGCGAGCAAGATGCTATGAGCAACTATGGTGCTTACATTTCGCATACGCCAGATAAAATTGGCTACCCACTGAATCTAGTCGAAGGCTATGCGATGTTCTATCTAATGAAAGACTTGAATGATGCCGGAGGCATTCAAGATTATGTTGACCGGAAGATAGAAAAAATTGCTGAGAAGATGACACCCGAGCAAATCGAGCAATCAAAAGTTTTCGCAAAACAGTGGAAAGACACTCACCCACCCCTCTCATTTTTCCCTGACAAACTAGGAGATTGACCGCAGCCCCAGCGGTTAGTCGCACAACACCCCGCTTGCATTAACCGGCAGCAAGTGAATCAGCCCGCGTAAATTCAGCTGTTCACCCCTGCCGTTTTCACTAGCCCATCAAACCGGCGCCTTCCAACTCAACATCTGCTGCTGCGCCACCTGCAGCAAATCATTGCCATCCTGCGTCAGCAGGTAAAGCGCATGGGTGATGTGTGGAATGTCTTGCACGTCGGCGTGTTTGAAGCACAGGCAATGCAGGGTTTCGAGCAGGTCAGCGGCGGCGCGGATGCGCTGGACGGCGGCTTCGAGGATGTCTTTCGGGTTGGCTTGGGTGTCGATGAGCAGGGTCGGGGTTTCGGTGACGTTGCTGCTGAGGGGGAGATAGCGGTTTTGTAGCAGTTTAATTATTGGCATTTTGATTACTCAACTGTATTAGAAGGTAACCGCCATAGCCGTGACCAAACGGTGGGAGGCGGCCGTGTACAGGCTTGGTCAACCGAGAACAGTTCAAACTCAGCTCGCCCGAAGGCGTCCTGCACACAGCCGCCACAGCAATGCACTTCACGGATCGTGAAATCCGAGCGATGCAAATGATGGCACATATGCAATGAACTTTTCTCAGGTGACCAAACCCGAACCACTGATTTTGCAGCGGCAACCGACAATAACCGCCCCGCTCCAGCCGCCGAAAGCAGACAAGGCACCAGCCTTTGTAGGAATTCGCCAAACATCCCGAAGAAAACCACCCCACTCCCTGACAGCCGGCGTTCAGCTTGGTTAACCATCCCTTAACGCCGTGGTCAAAAACTCTACTGAACCGCACGCCCTCAGCCGCTTTGGCTGTTGCCCAGTGCGGCAGGTTCGGCTGAATCGCGCCGAACGCTAGAACCGCCACTCGGGAGTCCTTTCATGAACATTCGTCCTTTATTGCTCACCGCCGCCCTCGCCTCCACCGCGTTTGCCGGGCTGGCACAGGCCAATGACACTTCCGCCACGTCCAAAGCCGTGCCGTATGAGTACGGCATGCCGCTGCATGTGGCCAAAGTGGTGTCGTTGACCGAGCCGCCAACGCAACTGTGCAAAGTGGTCACGGCCGATATGAAGTACATCGACAATGCCGGTAAGCCCGAGGAAATCAGCTACCGGAAATTGTCTGACGCGTGCAACTTCCAGAACTGACAGAAACGTCTGATTTGCGGGTTTGCGGTAGGCGTGGGGTGTTTCGGCGGTTATGCTCGGAGCCCTCCTCACTGCCGCAAGGATTCGCCATGCAGTTGTCGTTTCGCACGTTGTCGGGCTTCACGTGTTCGTTGTGTTTTTTGCTGGCACTGGCCTGGGGCATTTTCCCGGAGAGGCTGCTGGCGATCTGGAGCATCGAGTACTCCGACGCTGCCGGGTTTGTCGCGCGGCGCAGTGCGGTGCTGTTTGCGGCGTTGGGGGTGATGTTTTATCTGGTGCGCAATGCGCCGCCGTCGCTGGGGCGCAATGCGCTGAGCAACGGGTTTATCGTCGGTTGTTTTGGTTTGGCGGTGCTGGGCTTTGCGGAATGGCTCAACGGTCATGCCGGCCCCGGCATTTTGCTCGCGGTGCTGGTCGAGTTCGCGCTGGGCCTTGGTTTTGTGCAGGCCCGGCGCGTGACGGTCGAACTGGGTGAAACGGTGCGTTAGACGACTCTGGAGCGTGGGCTGTAGTGATGTTGCACAGTTTGCTGGTTCAGATCCGATCGCAGCCCGGCGATCAGTTCGTTGATTTCACGACAGCCATTGAGGTGGCTGGCGTCGATGCCACTGACCAGCAGATCGACTTGATCGGTCTGGTGATCGCCGAAAACCTTGACGGTCATCGACAAGTCCGGCGACAGCGTGCACTGGCAGCGTTTCGGCAGAAAACTGCTTTCAATGATATTGCGTAGTTCCAACGCAGACAGAAACATGGCGAAACCCTCTCCTTACTGTGAGATGCCAATCAAGTATTCACGCTGACCGTTGCTGCCCCTGCACGGGTGTGTCCCCGCTGTTTCCCTGGTGCGACAAGCGGTGGTACTGCGAAATGCCCATTGGAGTGTAGGCGCCCAAGGCCGGTGCGCCGCACTGAAAAGACGCATAAAGCGTGCCTTTCATCGGTTCATTTTCACCCTCATGAAATCAAGCACTTGGCGGCGGCGCCAGTATTTGGCTACTTGCAAATTGCAAGAATGGCCTCGGCGGGTACTGCAATTTGCAACTCGACGCTGGTTTGCAATCACGGCCCATGACGGTAAGAATGCCCGTTATCCACCCTACACCCGCACGGAGGCTTCCATGGGTTCTTTCCGCGTTTACGCGACCACCGGGCTGTTCATCGCCAGCCTGTCCACCCTCGCCCACGCCGCCAAACTTGAAGACGTCGCGCCGTACCCGAAGGCTGAAGCCGGGTTCACCCGCCAGGTCATTCACTTGCCCAAGCAAGAGCAGGAAGAGAACTTCCAGGTGGAAATCCTCGCCGGCAAAACTCTGGAAGTGGATTGCAACCGCCAGCGTTTGGGCGGTGTTCTCGATGAGAAGAATCTTGAAGGTTGGGGTTATCCGTTCTATCGCCTGGAAAAAGTCATTGGGCCGATGAGCACGATGATGGCCTGCCCGCCCGGCAGCCAGAAGAAGCGCGCGTTCGTGCCGGTCGTCGGTGACGGTTTCATGCTGCGGTACAACAGCAAGTTGCCGGTCGTGATATACGCGCCGTCGGACGTCGAAGTGCGCTATCGCATCTGGTCGGCCTCGGACAAAGTCGGTACCGCCCTGCAGGAATAACCCGAACAAGGAGTGCGTCGTTTGATTACCTGCCACGTCCGATATGTCATTGATCCCTACCAATTGCCCGAGTTCGAGGCCTATGCCAAGGCCTGGCTCGGCATCGTCGAGCGCTTGGGCGGCACTCATCACGGCTACTTTTTGCCGTCCGAGGGCGCGAGCAACATCGCTTATTGCCTGTTCAGTTTTCCGTCACTGGCGGATTACGAAAGCTATCGGCACATCGCGATGACCGATCCGGAAAGCACCGCACTGGTGGCCAGTCTGGTCGAGAAGAAGTTCATCGTCAGCTACGAGCGCAGCTTCCTGCGCCCTTTGCTGCCGTAAACCGCTTCACGCCGAGACGCCGTACACCGCGGCGCGCTCGGCGACGTGACGCAGGCTGTCAAAGTTGATATTGGCGCCCGAGTCGATTGCCACGAATGTCTGCTCGCGCACCCCGGTTTGCGCTACGTATTGCTTGATTCCCGCCACGGCCAAGGCGCCGGACGGTTCGGTGATCGAGCGGGTATCGTCGTAGATATTCTTGATCGCTGCGCAGAGGTCGTCATTGCTGACGGTGATCACTTCGTCGACGCAGAAACGGCAAACCTCAAACCCGAACGCACCGATCTGCGCTACTGCCACACCATCGGCGAACGTCCCCACATTGGGCAGCACGACACGCTGATCGGCTTCCAGCGCGGCCTTCAGACACGCTGAATGTTCCGATTCAACGCCGATGATCCGCACTTCCGGGCGCAGGTATTTGACGTACGCCGCGATGCCGGCGATCAGACCACCGCCGCCCACCGGGATGAAGATCGCATCCAGGGTACCTTGATGCTGGCGGAGGATTTCCATTGCCACGGTGCCCTGCCCCGCGATCACCTCCGGGTCATCGAACGGAGACACGAAGGTGCGCCCGCTCTGTTCCGCCAGTTGCAGCGCATGGGCCAGTGCGAACGGGAAACTCTCGCCGTGCAGCAACGCTTCAGCGCCGCGACTGCGCACACCCAGCACTTTCAGTTCCGGCGTTGTCGCCGGCATGACAATGGTCGCCGCAATCCCTAGCTCGCGAGCTGCCAGCGCCACGCCTTGCGCGTGATTGCCGGCCGATGCGGTGATTACCCCGCGCGCCTTTTGCTCGTCACTGAGTTGCACCAGTTTGTTGTAGGCGCCACGGATCTTGAAGGAGAACGTCGGTTGCAGGTCTTCACGCTTGAGCAGAATCCGGTTGCCCAGCGCATCCGACAGCGCCGGCGCCGCTTGCAAAGGCGTGCGCACCGCGAGGTCGTACACCGGCGCGGCGAGGATCTTTTTCACGTAGTGCTCAAGCAGGGTTTGCTGATCGTATGTGTAGCTCATGAACATCTCCTTGGCAGAATTCACACGGTCCCTGTAGGAGTTGCCGGAGGCTGCGAACTTTTGACTTTGGTTTTTCTAAATCAAAAACAAGATCAAAAGATCGCAGCCTTCGGCAGCTCCTACATGAGCCACATTTCAAAAACCCCGGAGACAGAAAGTAAAAACCCGCCTCTAGGGCGGGTTGGGTGCTGCAGTCGTGAGCTAGCCCGCCAAATGAGGAATGGCGGTAATAATCATTGGCTGGCAGCGCGATACAGTCGAAGTCATGGGCTGGAAATTAGCCTGCGCGCTACTGGCAAGTCAATGGCCAATTTTTGCCGGCGGCGTTAGTCTGGCGACTCTCTCATCACACCAAGGAAGGAATGCATGATGGCTATCGCCCTGCCCCTCACGGCTCTGCTCGCTTTTAGCGGTTACACCGTTTCGGTGATGCTCCAGGCTGAACAGTCATTGATCGACTTCGGCATCAGCCTGATGTCGCGGCCCGATACTGCGCAGGTGGTGATTGATCTGTATCTGCTGGCCACGCTGGCGGGTATCTGGATGGTCAAGGATGCCCGGTCGCGTGGGCAGTCGGTTTGGTCGGTGCTGCCGTATTTGTTGTTGACGGCGGTTTTCGTATCGGTTGGGCCGTTGTTGTATCTGGTGGTGCGCGGGGTTCGCGAACGCCGGAAATTGGTGGAAAAGTGCAATCAGATAGTATGAACACCTGAAACCCCTGTAGGAGTGAGCCTGCTCGCGATAGCGGAGTGTCAGCCAAAAATGAGGTGACTGACACTCCGCTATCGCGAGCAGGCTCACTCCTACACTGGAATGTCGTGGGATTCAGCCTTTTTTTACAGCGACGAACGCCGCCGTTTCATACGGCACTGTCACCACATCCCTGCCGCGTAACTCAGGCTCGGCGGCAATCAACGCACCAATCTGCTCATCAACCTTCGCCCGCTGCCCCTCCGGCAGCGCGGCGATGAAACTGGTCGAGCGCACGCGGTTGAAGATCACGTCTTCCGGCGAGCCGGTATGGCTGTGGTGAAACCGTTCAACCTGCAGAGGCGCGAACGCCGGGTGCGGAAACGCTGTGCGCCAGACGCCGGTGTAATAGCGTGGCGTGTCAGCCTCCAGCGCATTGACGATGGCGTCCAGTTTCGGCACCCAACTGACCTGGGTGTCGCGCAGATTCCAGATCAACCCCAACTGGCCACCGGGTTTGAGCACCCGGGCGATTTCGCTCAGTGCCTCGGTGCTGGCGAACCAGTGAAACGCTTGCGCGCAAATCACCACATCGACTGAGGCGTCCGGCAACGGCAGATCGGTCGCGGTGCCGCTCACGGCTAGCACGTCAGGCCAGGCGTCCGAGAGCTTTTCCAGCATTTGCGCCACCGGTTCAACGGCGATCACTTGCGCACCGGTCGCCACCAGACGTCCGGTGAACTTGCCGGTACCGGCGCCCAGATCGATCACGGTCTTGTGCCCATCCAGACCCAGTGTCGCGGTCAACCACTCACTGCCCTGCGGCGGATAGTCCGGCCGCCCTTTGACGTAAGTCTCGGCAGCGGTTTTATAACCGGCAGCGGCTGAATGATGGACGTGGTCGGTCATGGCAACGCTCCTTACGGCAAAACATCGGATCGACGGCAGACGCTGACGAGCATAGCGCTTGAATTTACGCTGAACTTGAACAGTCACTGATAAAGCAATGAATAAAAATTCACCCTGTGGTGTTCAAAGTGAAACATAAGCCCCTGTGGAGCCTTGCCCATGACTATCCGTTCCGTTATGTTCGCCGCCCCGTTGCTGCTGGTCGCGGCGATGTCCAGCCAGTTGGCCTTGGCCAATGGTGATGAAGAAGCACCGGTGCAGAAACCCGAATGCCCGAAAGGACAGGTCTGGGACAGCAAAACGCAAAAGTGCGTGATGCAAGTCAGCAAAGCACTTTCAGATGCCGACCGTACCGATTATGCCTATCGCCTCGCCAAGGTCGGTCGCTACGAAGAAGCTTTGGCACTGCTCGATACGCTCAAGCAACCGAACACCGCCAAGGCGCTCAACTATCGCGGATACGCCACGCGCAAACTGGGGCGCACCGACGAGGGCATCGGTTATTACCTGCAATCGCTGAAGCTTGATCCGCAGTACGCGCAAGTGCGCGAATATCTCGGCGAAGCCTATGTGATCAAAGGCCGCGTCGATCTGGCGCAGGAACAGTTGCAGCAGATCAAATCGATTTGCGGTATGTCCTGCGAGGAATACCAGGATCTGGCCGAAGCCATCAACGATTCATCGAAAACCTGAGCACTTATAAGGGCCGCCATCATCGTCAACGATCAGGCATTCACAGCAGAACTCGGACAGCATCTGGCGCGATTGTGGCGCTACGGTTTGTTGCTGTCGCGCAATCGGCATTTGGCTGAGGATCTGGTGCAGGCCACGTGTGTGCGCGCGTTGGAGCGCGCCGGTCAATACGCCGCCGGCACGCGTATGGATCGCTGGTTGCTGAGTATTCTGCATTCGATCTGGCTCAACGAAGTGCGCGCTCGACGCGTGCGTCAGGGTGCGGGTCAGGTCGATGCCGATGGCCAACTGGCGTTCGATGGTGAATACGCGGCGCAGACTCACGTCATGGCCGCACAAGTGATTCGCCGCGTCGACGCGCTGCCGGAAACTCAGCGCGAGACCGTTTATCTGGCCTATGTCGAAGGCTTGTCCTACCGCGAAGTCGCCGAGATCCTGCAGGTACCGATCGGCACGGTCATGAGTCGCCTGGCCACCGCACGGCTGAAACTCGCCGAATACCCGCCACTGCAAGCGGTGCCGAAATCCACCGAAGGAGACCGATCATGAACACACCTTCGGATGAGCAACTGGTCGCCTACCTCGACGGCGAACTTGACGGCGAGTATCGCGACCAACTCGACAGTGCCATTGCTGAAGACTCGCTGCTGAGTCTGCGCGTGCAATGGCTCAGCCGCAGCAACCTGCCGTACAAGAACGCCTATGACGAACTGGCGCAACAGGCGCCGCTGGAACGCCTGCAAGCGCGGCTGGATGCCATCCCGGCGCCGCAGCGTCCGGGCTTCAACCGCCGCTGGTTTATCGGTGGTGCCGCCGCAGCGCTATTGGCCGGTGGAGTGTTGGCCGATCGGTTGTTCCTCGGCTGGCATGCTGCGCAATCGAACAACTGGCGCGCATTGGTCGGCGATTACATGGCGCTGTACGTGCCGCAGACGCTCGATCATCTACCCACCGATGAAGCCTCCCAACGCGCGCAACTGCGTACGGTCGATGCGCGTCTTGGCCTGAATCTTTCGCCAGCCACTTTGAAATTGCCGGGCGTCGAATTCAAACGGGCACAAATGCTTGAGTACGACGGCGTGCCGATTGCACAGATTGTTTATCTGGATGCGAAACACGGGCCGCTGGCGCTGTGTGTCACACGCTCGAACAGCGGCACTCAGCCGTTGGCCCATGAGCGTCGAAGCGAGATGAACGTGGTGTACTGGACCGAACGTGAACACGCGTGGATGCTGATCGGACACGACGCCCCGGTAGCACTGGAAGACAAGGCGAAGCTGTTGAAAAGCCGCTTAATTACCGGCTAGATCCTGCACTATGCTGATCGAGTATTCTTCCAAGGACGACTCCAATATGCCTGATTCATCGCGTTCTGCCTTACTGGTTATCGACGTTCAAAACGACTTCACCCCCGGCGGCCAATTGGCAGTACCGGAAGGTGACCTGATTGTGCCGTTGATCAACCAGCTCGCTCGCCAGTTCACGCAGGTGGTTATTGCCCAGGACTGGCATCCGACCGGTCACGGATCCTTTGCTTCGAGTCATCCCGGTCACCAGCCCTACGATGTCATTCAATTGCCTTACGGCGAGCAGACACTCTGGCCCGACCACTGTGTGCAATCGACACCGGGGGCCGAGTTTCACCGGGGACTCGACTTGCCTCATGCCCAGTTGATCATTCGTAAGGGCTGCGATCCTGATATCGACAGCTATTCGGCCTTTCTGGAAGCCGATCGCCTCACCACCACGGGGCTGTCCGGCTACCTGAAAGAGCGCGGGATCGATACGGTCTACATGGTGGGTCTGGCGCTGGATTTCTGCGTGATGTTTTCGGCGCTGGATGCACGGGCGGTGGGTTTCAATGCCTATGTGGTGCTGGATGCGTGCCGGGCGATCGATATGAATGGATCACTGGCGGCAGCGATTGAGCGGATGCAAAGTGCCGGGGTCGGGTTGATTCAATCCACAGAACTGGTCTGAACAACACATCCCCATGTGGGAGCGAGCCTGCTCGCGAAGGCGTCGGGTCAGTCAACGCATACTTGGCTGACATACCGCCTTCGCGAGCAGGCTCGCTCCCACAGAGATATGTTCAAAGGCATGAAGCTCAGGCGTTAGTGGGCAACCACAGCCGAAACCGCGCACCGCCCAACGGCGAAGACTCCACCGTCAACGTGCCACCCTGCGCTTCCAGTGCCCGACGGCTGATCGCCAGGCCAAGGCCAAAACCACCCGTAGCCCGGTCACGACTGCGATCCAGCCGATAGAACGGCTCGAAAATCCGCTCACGTTCGTCATCGGGAATGCCAATGCCGTCATCATCGACCCAGATCTCGCAGCCCTCGGCATTGACCTGCACGCCAATCTGAATGCGCTTCTCGCAATAGCGCATGGCATTGCGCAGCAGATTCTGGATCGCCCGCGCAGTCAGGCGCGGATCGAGCGAAAAACGTTCGAGCTGACCGTGCAGCAACACGTCGATGACGATCTCCGGCGATTCGAGTTCTTCATCGACGCTGCCCAAAATGCTGTCGATGAACTCGTCCAGTGACACTTCGACCTGCTCCGGCAATTGCGCCGGGTTCTGCAAACGGCTGTAGGAAAGCAACTCCAGCACCAGCTCATCCAGCTCGCGAATGTGCGCGACCAGCCCCAGCAAGCGCTCGCGGCTGGCGGTCGGCAAGTCATCGGACAGGGCCAGGGCCAGACCGAAATCCAGACGCGTCAACGGCGTGCGCAGTTCGTGGGACACGGCGTTGAGCAAATCGCGTTGTTGGTTGAGCAGGTTTTCGATGTCACCGGCCATGGTGTCGAAGACATTGGCGAGGCTGCCGATGTTGGAGCTTGGGGCAATTTCCGTGCGCTCGCTCAAATGGCCCTTGCCGAAGCGTTCGGCGGTGCCTTTGAGGCGTTCCAGATCACGCCAGTGCGGGCGCAGCCACATCAGCAGGCAGGCGAGCAGGCTCGCGCCGATCAGCACGTTGATGCTCCAGTACAACAGATTGACGTCCAGCGGATCCGGCGGCACGACCATTTGCACGGCCGAGATGTCGTCCAGCGGCGTCACCGCCAACGTGCGCCAGCCCCAATCGCCGATACGTACAACGTTTTCACCGCGACGCAGGCGCTCCTGCTCAATGGCGGTGAACTCGGCATCGTCGATCCGCGCCAAGACGATGTGCAGCGGCTGGAAATCCTTGTCCATCGACGTCGCCAGCGCCGGCCACTGCTCCTGCGGCACCGCATGGAACTGGCGGGTGATCAGCGATTGCAGACCGCGTGAATAATCGAGGTTGTAGGTGACGAAACGCTCGCGGAACGCCATGACCACCAGATCCGGCACCAGATAGATTGCCGCACTGTAGGAGACGATCGTCACCAGATACAGGCGAAACAGGATGCGAAACATCAGCTCAGCATTCCCATTCGGAACGGCTGAACAGATAGCCCTTGCCCCACACGGTTTTGATCTTGCGTGCCTCGCCAGCGTGGTCATCGAACTTGCGGCGCAGCTTGGAAATCGCCACGTCCACCGAGCGGTCGGTGCCGTTGAACTCGATACCGCGCAGGCGTTGCAGAATCTGGTCGCGGCTCAACACTTCACCGGCGTGTCGCGCCAGCACCACCAGCAAGTTGTATTCGCCACTGGACAACTCGACCGGTTGATCGCGCCAGGTGACGGTGCGTTCGGACAGGTCGATGCACAGATTACCCATGACGATGCGGTCGTTGACGGTCAACGGTTCACCGAGGCTGCTGCGGCGCAACAAGGTACGCACTCGCGCCAGCAACACCCGTGGCTCGCACGGTTTGGTCACGTAATCGTCAGCGCCCATTTCCAGGCCCAGCACCTGATCGTGGCTGTCGTCGCGGGCGGTGAGCATCAGGATCGGCAGCGTCGCCGAATCGGCGCGCAGCAAACGGCAGACTTGCAGGCCATCGAGGCCGGGCAGCATCAGGTCGAGGATCACCAGATCCGGCGGATTGACCCGCGCCCGTTCACGCACATGGTCGCCACGGCCGATCACGCTGACGGAATAACCGTTGCGCTCCAGGTAGCTGGAAATCAGTTCGGCGAGGGCGGTGTCGTCTTCGACCAGGAGGATGTTGGGCATGGGTGATCCAGATATTGCTGTGGTGGATGTCAGACCGCTTTCGCGAGCAAGCTCGCTCCCACAAGGGATCGCATTCCAAGTGTGGGAGCGAGCTTGCTCGCGAAAGCGGTTTAACCGTCACAAAAGAATTCAAGACCTGAAGGATATACGCCCCCGCCCGTCCCTGAGTAAAACCCTTACACAATTTCACACAGCGCCTACAAAGCTTCACCGCTAATCTCGGCGTCTGCCCGTAGGATGCGGACATCAATATTGGGGGTTGTACATGTCGAACAAACTGCTGGCCGGGCTCGGCCTGATCGCGATGGCGCTGACGCTGAGCGCCTGTGATTCGTCCTCGAAGGCAGAGGATCAGACGCCACCGGCCACGGTGCGCATCGAGACGATCGAAGCGCACCCCCTGACGATCAGCAGCGAACTCAGCGGCCGCATCGCCGCGCCACGGATTGCCGAAGTGCGCGCACGGGTGGCCGGTGTGGTGTTGCAGCGCACTTTCCGCGAAGGCAGTGACGTGAAAAAGGGCGATGTGCTGTTCCGCATCGACCCGGCGCCGTTCAAGGCTGACCTCGACAGCGCCGAAGCCGCCCTGCGCAAGGCCGAAGCCAATGCGTTTCAAGCGAAACTGCAGGAGCAACGTTACGCGCAGTTGATCGACGACAAGGCCATCAGCGCTCAGGACTATGACAACGCCCGTGCGAACGCCCGGCAGACCGCCGCTGACGTTGCGGCCAACAAGGCTGCCGTCGAACGGGCAAAACTGAACCTCGGTTACGCCACCGTCACCGCGCCGATATCCGGCCGTGTCGGTCGTGCACTGGTGACCGAAGGCGCACTGGTCGGGCAGAACGAAACCACGCCGCTGGCACTGATTCAGCAACTCAACCCGATTCACGCAGACCTCACTCAGTCGACCCGTGAACTCAATGAATTGCGCCGCGCGTTCCGCTCCGGGCAGTTGCAGGAAGTCGGCCAGGATCAGGTCAAAGCCACGCTGATTCAGGATGACGGCAGCCTGTATCCGCTGCCGGGCAAATTGCTCTTCAGCGACATCACTGTCGACCCGGGCACTGGCCAGATCATCCTGCGCAGCGAATTCCCCAACCCGGATCTCGACTTGCTGCCGGGCAGTTTCATTCGCGTGCGTCTGCAGCAGGCCACCATCCAGAACGGCATCACCGTGCCGCAACGCGCCGTACAGCGTGACAGCGCCGGCATTGCTCAGGTGCTGACCGTCGACGAGCAAATGCGCGTCGCCGAACAACCGGTGCAACTCGGTGCAGTGCAGAACAATCGCTGGATCGTTACCGGCGGCCTCAAGCCCGGCGACCGTATCGTCATCGAAGGCCTGCAACACGCCCGTCCCGGCGAAACCGTGCAGATCGACGACACCCCTCTTCCACTTGCCCAGACCTCTGGTCAGTAAGCAGGACGCTTTTCTATGCCGCAGTTCTTTATCGACCGCCCGGTGTTTGCCTGGGTCGTCGCGTTGTTCATCCTGTTGGCCGGTGCGCTGGCCATCCCGCAGTTGCCGGTGGCGCAATACCCCGATGTCGCCCCGCCGCAGATCGAAATCTACGCTGTGTACCCGGGCGCCTCGGCGCAGACCGTCGATGAAAGCGTGGTCAGCCTGATCGAGGAAGAGCTCAACGGCGCCGATCACTTGCTGTACTTCGAATCGCAAAGCAGCCTTGGCAGCGCGACGATCAAAGCCACGTTCCAGCCGGGCACCAACCCGGAACTGGCGCAGGTCGACGTGCAAAACCGCCTCAAGGTAGTCGAGTCGCGCCTGCCGCAAGCGGTCAATCAGCAAGGTTTGCAGGTCGAAAAAGTTTCGTCCGGTTTCCTGTTGCTGATCACCCTGACGTCCAGCGACGGCAAGCTCGATGACGTGGCGCTCAGTGATTATCTGGCGCGCAACGTGATGAACGAGATCAAGCGTCTGGATGGCGTCGGCAAGGCGCAGTTGTATGGCGCCGAACGGGCCATGCGCATCTGGATCGATCCACAGAAACTGATCGCGTTCAACCTGACACCGGCTGACGTCAATGAAGCCATTGTGGCGCAGAACGCCCAGGTGTCCGCCGGCAGCATCGGCGACCTGCCCAATCCGTCGAACCAAGAAATCACCGCGACCATTCTGGTGAAGGGTCAGTTGTCGACGCCGCAAGAGTTCGCCGACATTGTCCTCAAGGCCAATCGCGACGGCTCGACCGTGCGCATCGGCGATGTCGCACGCGTGGAAATCGGCAGTCAGGAATACCAGTTCGGCACGCGCCTCAATGGCAAGCCGTCCACTGCGGTCGGCGTGCAGTTGTCGCCGGGGGCCAACGCGCTGAACACCGCGACGCTGGTGCGGGCGAAGATGGATGAGCTGGCGCGCTACTTCCCGGCAGGCGTGGAATACAAGATCCCGTACGACACTTCGCCGTTCGTCAAAGTCTCGATCACCAAAGTCGTGTACACCTTGGGCGAAGCGATGCTGCTGGTGTTCGCGGTGATGTTCCTGTTCCTGCAGAACGTGCGCTACACGCTGATCCCGACACTGGTGGTGCCGGTGGCATTGATGGGCACGTTCGCGACCATGCTGGCGCTGGGTTTCTCGATCAACGTGCTGACCATGTTCGGCATGGTGCTGGCCATCGGTATTCTGGTGGACGACGCCATCGTGGTGGTGGAGAACGTCGAACGGATCATGGCCACCGAGGGCCTGTCGCCCAAGGAAGCCACGCGCAAAGCCATGACGCAGATCACCGGCGCGATCATCGGCATCACGCTGGTGCTGGTCGCGGTATTTATTCCGATGGCGTTCATGCAAGGTTCGGTCGGGGTGATTTACCAGCAGTTCTCGCTGTCGATGGCGACGTCGATTCTGTTCTCGGCGTTCCTTGCCCTGACCCTGACGCCGGCATTGTGCGCGACGCTGCTCAAGCCGATCGCCAAGGGTGAGCATCATGAAAAGTCCGGGTTCTTCGGCTGGTTCAACCGCCGCTTCGAGCACCTCACCGATCGTTACCAAGGCTGGGTCGGCTATGCGCTGAAACGCAGTGGCCGTTATCTGCTGATTTACGTCGTGTTGCTGGTCGGGTTGGGCCTGTGCTTCGCGCGTCTGCCCTCCTCGTTCCTGCCGGTGGAAGATCAGGGCTACACCATCACTGACATTCAACTGCCGCCCGGTGCGACCAAGAATCGTACCGTGGCAGTGGCTGAACAGCTTGAGGCGCATAACGCCGGCGAGCCGGGGATCAGCGACAGTGTGGTGATTCTCGGTTTCAGCTTCTCCGGCAGCGGCCAGAACGCAGCGTTGGCGTTCTCGACGCTGAAGGATTGGTCGCAGCGCAGCAGTGATGACTCCGCCAGCTCGATTGCCGATCGCGCCAATATTGCGCTGAGCGAAATCAAGGACGCCATGGCGTTCTCGGTGTTGCCTCCGCCCGTGGATGGCCTCGGCACGTCGAGCGGCTTCGAGTTCCGTTTGCAGGATCGCGGCGGCCTCGGCCATGCGATTTTGATGCAGGCGCGTACTGAGTTGCTGGCTGCCGCCGAGAAAAGTCCGGTGCTGATGAACGTGCGTGAAAGCGCGTTGGCCGAAGCGCCGCAAGTGCAATTGATCGTCGACCGTAAACAGGCCAACGCCTTGGGCGTATCGTTTGCCGACATTGGCAACATGCTGTCCACCGCTGTGGGCTCCAGCTACATCAACGACTTTCCCAATCAGGGGCGCATGCAGCGCGTTGTCGTGCAGGCCGAAGGCGATCAACGCAGCCAGGTCGCCGATCTGCTGAAAATGCACGTGCGCAACAACGCCGGGCACATGGTGCCGCTGTCAGCGTTCGTGCAGGCCAACTGGATTCAGGGCCCGGCGCAATTGACCCGTTACAACGGCTATCCGGCGATTGCGATATCCGGCGAACCGTCGCCGGGGCACAGTACCGGTGAGGCCATGGCGGAAATCGAACGTCTGGTGGCGCAGGGGCCGAAAGGCCTGGGTCAGGAATGGACAGGGCTGTCGTTGCAGGAACGCTTGTCCGGCAATCAGGCGCCGATCCTGCTCGGTCTGTCGTTGCTGGTGGTGTTCCTGTGTCTGGCGGCGCTGTACGAAAGCTGGTCGATTCCGACCTCGGTGTTGTTGGTGGTGCCACTGGGTGTGCTCGGCGCGGTGCTGGCCGTGACGTTGCGCGGGATGCCCAACGATGTGTTCTTCAAGGTCGGCCTGATCACCATCATCGGGCTGTCGGCGAAGAACGCGATCCTGATCATCGAGTTCGCCAAGAGCCTGTATGACGAAGGTCACGACCTGATCGATGCAACGTTGCAGGCAGCGCGGTTGCGTCTGCGGCCGATCGTGATGACTTCGCTGGCGTTCATTCTTGGTGTGGTGCCACTGGCCATTGCCACTGGCGCCAGTTCGGCAAGCCAGCAAGCGATCGGCACCGGGGTGATTGGCGGGATGATCACTGCGACGCTGGCCGTCATCTTCGTACCTGTCTTCTTCGTCGTCGTTATGAAGCTCGTACAACGCTTCACCAAATCCCACTGATCCAAACTGTAGGAGCGAGCCTGCTCGCGAAAGCGTCGGTACATTCAACGTTGATGTTGACTGACCGGAAGCATTCGCGAGCAGGCTCGCTCCCACAGGGGTTCCGCAAACATCCAGTACAGTGGTCACAGCTGTCATCGCTGGGCTAAGGTGTCTGAATCACCCTGGCCCATCGAGTCCCCATGCGCTTCCTCGCCCGCACCCACCCTCGCCTGTCTGCCGCCGCTCTCCTCGGCCTTGCCACCGGTCTCCTGGTCCCCGCCGATTCCATCGTCAGCAAAATCCTCATTGGCTGGAACGCCGGTGTCTGGACTTATCTGATCCTGATGTTCTGGCTGACCGTGCGCGCCAAGGCTCCGGACGTCAAACGCATCGCTGAAGTCGAAGACGAAAATGCCGGGCTGGTGCTGTTCGTGGTGTGCATCGCCGCGCTGGCGAGTTTGGCGACCATCACCTTCGAGCTGGCTGGCAGCAAGGACCTGGAAACCACGCGCAAACTGCTGCACTACGGCTTCACCGCCCTCACGGTAATCGGTTCGTGGCTGCTGATCGGGGTGATTTTCTGCGTGCACTACGCCAGGTTGTATTACACCTGGAATGGCAAGGAACCGGCGCTGCGCTTCGCCGAAGGGCTGACGACCCCCAACTATTGGGACTTCTTGTACTTCTCGTTCACCATCGGCGTGGCCGTACAGACTGCAGATGTCGGCGTGGCCACCCGCGATATCCGCAAAATCGTCTTGGCGCAATCGTTGATCGGATTCGTGTTCAACACCGCGATTCTGGGATTTTCGATCAATATCGCCGCGGGTTTGTTCGGCTGACGCGACCCCGCCCGTCGGCAGCCCGTTGATGGCAGGTAATCATTCACTTGACGGAAGATTTGTTTTTGGTGTTTCCTGAAACCGGTTTCAGCGCTGTATTCAGACGTTGAGCCTATAAATCCAATAACAAGGTTTCAGACCGTGAACGACTTCTCCGCCGCCCAGCGCAGCCGCGTGACCATGCTTGATGTCGCCGAACGCGCCGGGGTGTCCAAAGCCAGCGTCTCGCGCTTCATCGGCGATGATCGCGCCCTGCTCTCCGATGCCATTGCCTTGCGCATCGAACAGGCCATCAGCGAACTCGGCTACCGCCCCAACCAGATGGCTCGCGGTCTGAAACGCGGGCGCACACGCCTGATCGGCATGCTCGTCGCCGATATCCGTAACCCTTATTCGATTGCCGTGATGCACGGGGTGGAAACCGCTTGCCGTGCGCACGGTTACAGCCTGGTGGTGTGCAACACCGACCGCGATGACGAGCAGGAACGCCAGCACCTGGCGCTGTTGCGCTCGTACAACATCGAAGGGTTGATCGTGAACACGCTGGGCCATCACCGTGATGAACTGCATGAGCTGCGTCGCGAGATGCCGCTGGTGCTGGTGGATCGCAAAGTCGACGGGCTGGACAGCGACATGGTCGGGCTGCACAACCCGCAAGCGGTGCAGATGGCGCTCGCGCATCTGGAGCAGCGTGGTTATCGGGATCTGCTGTTGGTGACTGAACCGTATGACGGCACCAGTTCGCGGATCGAGCGGGTCAGCAGTTTTCAGGCGCAGATTGCGCAGCGCTCGGGGTTGACCGGGGCGGTGCTGGAAACCGGCGATGATCTGAACGCGCAACTTCAAACCTTTTTAAACACACCCGGCAATGGTCCGAAAGCGCTGTTTTGCGCCAATGGTGTGGCAGCGTTGGCGGCCGCATCGGCGTTACGAGTATTGGGTGTTCGGTTGTTCGAGGATGTCGGGGTGATTGCCCTGGATGATCTGGATTGGTATCCGTTGGTGGGCAGCGGGATTACTGCGCTGGCTCAGCCGACGGCAGAGATTGGTGCGCGGGCGTTTGAGTGTTTGCTCAAGCGCTTGCGTGGGGATGATGAGGTGGCGCGGGTGGTGGATTTTGCGCCGGTGCTGGTTGAGCGTGGGTCGACCCTGGGGATTAGCGTTGTTTGAGCTGACGCTATCGCGAGCAGGCTCACTCCTACAGGGGAACGCATTCCAAATGTAGGAGTGAGCCTGCTCGCGATAGCGCCCGAGAGAACAACACAGAAACACCTGATATTTTTTTGAACAAAAATGAAACCGGTTTCAGAGGTCAATAACAATGAACAAACCCGCCGTTTCCATCAGTCTGTCCAGCTACGGCGCCGAGCTTGTGCGTCAGCGCGGTCAAGGATCCTTCATCGATGTGCTGGCCACCGCCGGCGCCAATCGCATCGAATGGCGCGAAGAATTGCTGACCCGTGAAGACCCGGCGCAACTGGCTCAGGCCACCCAGGCGCAGGGCCTGCTCAGCATCTATTCCTCACCCACCGAGCTGTGGCTGGCCGGTCAGGCACAACCCAATCCAGAACTGATCACCGCCCTGCAACAGGCCGAAGCCTTTGGTTCGAAATGGCTGAAAGTGTCGCTGGGCTATTTCACCGACACCAACGATCTGCAAGCCCTGGCCGAACGCTTGCAGCACAGTCCGGTGCAGTTGCTGGTGGAAAACGACCAGACCTTGCATGGCGGGCGCATCGAACCGTTTCAGCGTTTCTTCGCCGCGGTTGAACAGCACAATCTGCCGATCAAAATGACTTTCGACATCGGCAACTGGCAGTGGCAGGACCAGTCCGCCGCCAGCGCCGCGCGCTTGCTTGGCCGGCATGTCGGTTATGTCCACTGTAAAGCCGTGGCCCGTCGCGCCGACGGCAAACTGGTGGCGGTGCCGCCAGCGGTCAGTGACTTGCATCTGTGGGAACAACTGTTGCGGCACATGGCCCAAGGCGTTATGCGCGCCGCCGAATACCCGTTGCAGGGCGAAGATCTGGTGCAACTGACCAGCGAGCATGTCGCCGCCCTCGCCCGCCTCGGCCAATCCCGCCTGGAGCCTGCTCATGTCTGAGATCGATATTCTTTCGTTCGGCGAAACCATGGCGATGCTGGTCGCCGAGCAGACCGGTGATCTGGCCTCGGTCGAACACTTCCACAAGCGTATCGCGGGGGCCGACAGCAATGTTGCGATCGGGCTGTCGCGTCTGGGTTTCAACGTCGCCTGGCTGAGCCGGGTCGGCAATGATTCGCTCGGGCGTTTTGTGGTCGAGACCTTGATCAAGGAAGGTCTGGATTGCAGTCACGTCGACGTCGATAAACAGCACCCGACCGGTTTCCAGTTCAAATCGCGCAATGACGATGGCAGCGACCCGCAGGTCGAGTATTTCCGTCGCGGTTCGGCGGCCAGTCATCTGTCGCCGCAGTCGATCAACGCCAGCCTGCTCAGCGCGCGGCATCTGCACGCCACTGGGATTCCTCCGGCGTTGTCCGCCTCGGCGCGGGAGATGTCTTTCGAACTGATGACCCGTATGCGCAACGCCGGGCGCAGCGTGTCGTTTGACCCCAATCTGCGCCCGAGCCTGTGGGCCAGCGAAGACGAAATGATCCGCGAGATCAACCGCCTCGCCGGCCTTGCCCATTGGGTGTTGCCGGGGCTGAGTGAAGGTCGTTTGCTCACCGGTTTCGAAGACCCGGCCGACATTGCTGCGTTTTATCTCGATCAGGGCGCTGAGGCGGTGGCGATCAAGCTTGGGCCGCAAGGCGCTTATTACCGCACGCACCTGGATCAGGGTTTTGTCGCCGGCGTGCCGGTGGCCAATGTCGTCGATACGGTCGGTGCCGGTGATGGTTTTGCGGTGGGGATGATCAGCGCCCTGCTGGAGCACCAGAGTTTTGCCGAGGCGGTGCAGCGCGCGAACTGGATTGGCAGTCGCGCGGTGCAGAGTCGCGGGGATATGGAGGGGTTGCCTACCCGCCAGGAGTTATCGGTTGAATTTGAGGCCGCCTTCGCGAGCAGGCTCGCTCCCACAGGGGTTATGTGAGCTCAGAAAATCCACTGTAGGAGCGAGCCTGCTCGCGAAGAGGCCCGCCTAGTCACTGCAAATAATTGAACCTGCTGCGACAAAAACAACAAGCTCAGGAGCAACACCCATGAAAACCGTAACCCTCGCCACCCGCCGCTGGTGGTACATCATGCCCATCGTGTTCATCACCTACAGCCTGGCGTATCTGGATCGCGCCAACTACGGTTTCGCTGCTGCATCGGGCATGGCCGAAGACCTGATGATCACCCCGGGCCTGTCATCACTGCTCGGCGCACTGTTCTTTCTCGGTTACTTCTTCTTCCAGGTACCGGGTGCGATCTACGCGCAAAAGCACAGCGTGAAGAAACTGATTTTCGTCAGCCTGATTCTCTGGGGCGGTCTCGCCACGTTGACCGGCGTAGTCTCCAACGCCTATTGGCTGATCGTCATCCGCTTCATGCTCGGCGTGGTTGAAGCGGCCGTAATGCCGGCAATGTTGGTCTATCTGTGCCACTGGTTCACCCGTGCCGAACGCTCGCGGGCCAACACTTTTCTGATCCTCGGCAACCCG
Source organism: Pseudomonas sp. SCA2728.1_7 (assembly GCF_018138145.1). Lineage (NCBI taxonomy): Bacteria > Pseudomonadati > Pseudomonadota > Gammaproteobacteria > Pseudomonadales > Pseudomonadaceae > Pseudomonas > Pseudomonas sp. SCA2728.1_7. The sequence continues at coordinate 1,030,260 of NZ_CP073104.1, forward strand.
GTGACCATGCTGTGGATGTCAGTGGTTTCGGGCTATCTGGTGCAGCATTTCAGCTGGCGCTGGATGTTCATCATCGAAGGCCTGCCGGCGGTGCTGTGGGCATTTATCTGGTGGCGTCTGGCCGACGATCGTCCGGCGCAGGCCAAGTGGCTCAGCGACCAGGAGAAACAGGATCTGGAAAGCGCACTGGCCGCCGAACAGGTCGGCATCAAAGCGGTGAAGAACTACGCCGAGGCTTTCCGTTCGCCGAAGGTGATCATTCTCGCGCTGCAGTTTTTCTGCTGGAGCATCGGCGTTTACGGCTTCGTGCTGTGGTTGCCGTCGATCCTCAAGGCCGGCGCGCAAATGGACATGATCGAGGCTGGCTGGCTGTCGGCGCTACCGTATCTAGCGGCGGTGATCGGTATGCTCGTGGTGTCGTGGGGTTCGGACAAGTTGCAGAAGCGCAAACGCTTTGTCTGGCCGCCGCTGCTGATCGCGTCGATCGCGTTTTACGGCTCCTACGCATTGGGCGCTGAACATTTCTGGTGGTCGTACACGCTGCTGGTGATTGCCGGCGCCTGCATGTACGCGCCTTACGGGCCGTTTTTTGCCATCGTCCCGGAAATTCTCCCGGCCAACGTTGCCGGTGGCGCGATGGCGCTGATCAACAGCATGGGCGCACTCGGCTCGTTCGGCGGCTCGTACCTGGTCGGTTATTTGAACAGCTCCACCGGTTCGCCCGGCGCGTCGTATCTGCTGATGAGCGGCGCGTTGCTGCTGTCGGTGGTGCTGACGATTTTTCTCAAGCCCGGCGCCAGTGATCGCGTCGTCGCCAAAGCCGTTGCCACGCGTGCCGTGCCAGCGCACTCCTGAAGAGACTTTTGCCATGAAAAAACAGGTCGTGTTGTACAAGAAACTTTCGCCCGCGCTGATGGCGCGTCTGCAAGAACAGTGCGAAGTGACGCTGATCAATAGCCTCGACGCCGACGGCCTCATGCAACTGCGCGATGCCCTGCCCCGTGCCCACGGCTTGCTCGGCGCCAGCCTGAAGCTCGATGCCGCGCTGCTCGATCTGGCGCCGCAACTCGAAGCCATCGCCAGCGTCTCAGTCGGCGTCGATAACTACGACATCGATTACCTGAGTCAGCGCAAGGTCTTGCTGAGCAACACCCCGGACGTGCTCACCGAAACCACCGCAGACACCGGTTTCGCCCTGATCCTCGCCGCCGCGCGGCGTGTGGTCGAACTGGCGAACATGGTGCGCAGCGGCCAATGGAACCGCAATATCGGCCCGGCACATTTTGGCACCGATGTGCATGGCAAGACGCTGGGCATCATCGGCATGGGCCGCATCGGCGAAGCATTGGCGCAGCGCGGGCATTTCGGGTTTGGAATGCCGGTGATCTATCACAGCCAGTCGCGCAAACCGGCGGTCGAGGCGCGTTTCGATGCGCACTATCGCAGCCTTGAAGACTTGCTCAAGCAGGCCGATTTCATTTGCCTGACCTTGCCGCTGACGGCGCAGACCGAAGGCTTGATCGGCGCCGAGCAGTTCGCGCTGATGCGCCCGGAAAGCATCTTCATCAATATCTCGCGGGGCAAGGTGGTCGATGAGGCGGCGATGATCGATGCGCTGCGTCATCAGTGGATTCGGGCGGCGGGACTGGATGTGTTTGAGCGTGAGCCGTTGCAGCATGACTCGCCGTTGTTGCAGCTCAATAATGTGGTGGCGACTCCACACATGGGTTCGGCGACGCATGAGACGCGCGAGGCGATGGCGCGCTGTGCGGTGGAGAATCTGTTGACGGCGTTGAGTGGGGAGAAACCGGCGAATCTGGTGAATCCATTGGCTTGGCAGGGCTGAGATTTTATTGCCTGTTAAATAGCTATCGCGAGCAGGCTCACTCCTACAAGGGTCCGGGTGAACACTGAATTTGTGTACACCTCAAATCATTGTAGGAGTGAGCCTGCTCGCGATGAGGCCAGTAACGGCGCTGCAAAACCATCAGGCACTGCGCGCTTGTAACAACTGCGCCGCACACAACGCAATCCGTGCACAAGCATCCGCCAGTTTCACCCGATCCAACACCAAACCAATCCTGATATGCCCCGCCGCACTCGGCCCGAACGCCTCACCGGCGAGGACTGAAACCCCATAGCCCTCCAGCAACTGCTCGGCAAACGCCTGAGCGCCCAAACCGGTTTGGCGCACATCGACCATCACAAACATGCCGCCGTCGGGGCGAATCGGGTACAGCCCCGGACAACCATTCAAACGCTCGCAGACCAGATCCCGGCGCAGGCGATATTCCTCGCGCATCTGCGTCACTTCCGGCAGGTCTGACTGCAACGCAATCTCTGCGGCCTTCTGCACAAAGTCCGGCAGGCCGAACAACATGCTCAGCGACAAATTGACCAAATGCTCGGCCAGCGATTTCGGCCCGATCATCCAGCCAATGCGCCAGCCGGTCATGGCGTGGGATTTCGACAGGCTGTTGATCGTCGCAGTGCGCTCAGCCATGCCCGGCAGACTCGCCGGACTGACGTGCTGCCCCTCGTACAGCAAGTCGCTGTAGACCTCGTCGCTGATCAGCCACAAGTCATGCCGTACGCATAACGCCGCCAGCTCCTGCCAGATCAGCAGTGACAGACTCGCGCCGCTGGGATTGTTCGGACTGTTCAACAGCATGGCGCGGGTTTTCGGCGTAATGCGCGCAGCGACATCGAGCGGGTCGACGCGAAAGCCGTTTTCCGGGCGCACCGGCACCGGCACCACCGTCGCGCCGCAAGCGCCAAACACGCCTTCGTAGGTGACATACATCGGTTCGGCAACAATCACTTCATCGCCCGGATCCAGCAAGCATTGCGCCACTGAATACACCGCGCATTGCGCGCCGGGCATGACGATCACATGGTCAGCATCGACTGTTTGACCGCTGCGCCGACGATGGCGTTCGGCAATCAGCGTGCGCAGTGCCAAACGGCCACGCACATCGGAATAATGGGTATCGCCGGCCAACAAGCTGTCGATCGCGCCGTGGACAATCGGCAGAGGCGTGTCGAAATCCGGATCGCCGATGCTCAGCAGCAGGATATCGACACCCTCGGCGCGCAACTCCAGCGCTCGGTCGTGAATCTGCCAGGCAGCGGCTCCCTCCCCGGCGATTCGTTGGGTCAAGGCTGAATAGCGCATGTACGTCTCCTGATTGCGCGGTCTCCAGCCTTCACCGTATCTCAAATCACGAAACGCGCCAGCCGTTTTGTCCGCAAGATGGGTTTGAAGAAAAACTTCGTACTGTGCTCGATTTCCGGTCGGATGCCTACCTGTCAGAGTTGACAGTAGACCAATTTCAAGAACACCCCCTTAATTAGCCTGCGGAAACATTTGCAGGTCTTTCTTATCGAAACAACGGAGCGTTAAACAATGACAAATCTTAATAAAGCAATTCTCGAACTGGCCCCACCGGAAATCCCCGCCGCGTTAGTAAACTTCCCTGGCAGTCAAATTAACTTGTTGCCATTGAGTGCGTTGGCAGCCCCCTTGCAAACATTGATTGAGAAATGGCCGGATTCAGATCATCCACCAGGCGTACCCGTAACGTTGACGCTGTTATTAAACGGGATCGGAGTGGCAGATTTTGCTTTCATGACGCCTATTTACCCTGGGCTTTTCCCGTTTGAAGCCCATATCCCCGAGCAATACCTGCAACAGGAAGGCGTACACAAGGTTTCATACATAGTGAATACAGGAGGGAATCCAGCGACGTCAGCGAACACGCCTTTTACGATCGATAAAACAGCTCCAAATTTCGGCAATCCTGGAGAAATCGTACAGTTTCCGCCAGAGATCATCCGTGACGGGATTACACAGAAGTATCTAGACGAGCACGGTGATGAAGTTTTGGGAATCATTCCCGTCTATCTGCAGCAACGAGCCTGCGACAGTATCGAATGTCACTATGGCTCACTTACGAATAGTCCTGTCATCATTACAACGGTGCATGACTCGAACTCACCTACTGTTATTAAACTGAGTGGCGAGATTATCCGTGCGCATGGCTCCGGCGATAAACTTGTTTTTTACAGGCTTGCAGATCTTGCAGAAAATAAAGGACCGTTCTCAGCTTACGAAAGTATTAAAGTAAACCTTTCTTGAAACAGCGATTTGTCAAAACGGGCTGAAGCAATAACCTGTTTCAGCCCACTTCAGGCAATTCCATTTTTCTCAAATCACAAAACGCGCCACCATCGCATTCAAATCCACCGCCAGACGCGACAGTTCGTGGGTTGCGGCGCTGGTCTGGTTAGCCCCGGCGGCCGATTGCGTGGCCAGATCGCGGATGTTGACGAGGTTGCGGTCGACCTCGCGCGAGACTTGCGCCTGTTCTTCCGAGGCGCTGGCAATCACCAGGTTGCGCTCGTTGATCTGATGGATCGACTGGGTGATCTGCTCCAGCGCCACGCCGGCCGCGCGGGCCATTTCCAGGGTGGTCTGGGTGCGCTGGTTGCTTTGCTGCATCGACGAAACCGCTTCGCCGGTGCCGTTCTGGATACCGGCGACCATTTTTTCGATTTCCTGAGTCGACTGCGCGGTGCGATGGGCCAGTGCTCGGACCTCGTCCGCCACAACCGCGAAACCCCGCCCCGCCTCACCGGCGCGTGCGGCTTCAATGGCCGCGTTGAGTGCCAGCAGGTTGGTCTGTTCGGCAATGGCGCGGATCACGTCGAGGACTTTGCCGATGTCGCGGCCCTGCGCGGCGAGGCCTTCGATCATGTGCGCGGTGTTCTGCACGTCGTGGGTCATGGTCTGGATCGCGTCGACGGTTTTCACCACTTGATCACGACCTTCGCGGGCGGCGTGGGTCGACTGGTTCGAGGCTTCGGAGGTCGACACGGCGTTGCGCGCGACTTCTTCGACGGCGGCGGTCATCTCGTTGACGGCGGTGGCGGCTTGTTCGATTTCATTGTTCTGCTGCTGCAGGCCACGGGAGGCTTCTTCGGTCACCGCGCTGAGTTCTTCGGCAGCAGCGCCCAGTTGCGTGGCGGAACCGGCAATCTGCTCGATGGTTTTGCGCAGGTTGGTTTGCATGGTAGCGAGCGCCTGCAGCAACTGCGTCGCTTCATCCTTGCCATCGATTTCGATGACTTTGGTGAGGTTGCCGTCAGCAATGGTTTGCGCGGCCTGCACCGCACGGTTCAGCGGCGTGACGATGCTGCGCGTCAGCAGCCAGGCCAGCAACACGGTGGCCAGCGCTGCAAATACCGACACGATGATAATGCCGGTAATCGCGCTGTCGTAATGTTCGCCGGCCTGACTGGAAGCGGCTTTCGCGTCAGCCGCGTTGATCGCAATGAGTTTGTTGAGCTGCTCGCCCATCTGATCGGTGCCGTCCTTGATTCGCGTGTTGATCAGAGTGCGCATTTCATCGACTTTGTCCTGGCGCGACAGGTCCATCATCAGATTTTGCGCTTGCAAGTAGTTGTCGAGCGTCGTCGCGAAAGCCTGATACAAGGCACGCTCATCGGCCTCTGCAGGCAGCGCGGCATAACTCGCCTGAGCACCGCGTACCTTGTCCACCAGCACGCCAATGCGTGTTTGCGCCTCTTGCAGACCCGCAGGGTCGCGGTTGACCAGAATCCGGAACGACAGAATCCGCAGGCGCAGAACGTTTTCCGTTACCACGCCAAGGTACGTCACGCTGGGCAGTTGGTTGGTATCCATGTCTATGGAGGCCTGACGGATGGTGGTCATGCGATTGACGGCGAACACGCCGAGAACGATCACCAGCAAGGCGATAAAGGCAAAACCGAGGAAGGCACGGGGCGCGATATTGAGGTTACGCAGGGACATAGTTGAGCTCTCGAAAGATAGAAACTACGAGCGTCCATGCGTCATCACTGGCCCGTGGGGGCGGGCTCAGTAAGGCGTCACTGTTTTAGGAAGTTATGTGCGCGCCTGTTAGCTGTATCGGCCAGGCTTTAGGAAGATTGCGGGTCAAGCGCAATTATTTTTCAGGGTGTTACAAGATTGAAACACCCTGTGGACCTGTTTCACACGTTGTGTTTCGCCATCTGCCAGACGCGGGCAATGTCGGTCGCGCGTTCGCGCAACAAACGTGGTGCTTCGGCGCAGGCCTGCTCCAGCGTCATCGGCCCGCTGGTCACGGCGAATGCCGCATCGATGCCGTGATCGTAGAGTGCCTGGTAACCCTCGCCCAAGGTGCCGGCGATGACAATCACCGGCACATCGTGTTGCTTGGCAATCCGCGCGACGCCGAACGGCGTCTTGCCGCGCAAGGTCTGGGCATCGAATCGCCCTTCCCCGGTGATTACCAGGTCGGCGCCTTTAACGGCTTCGGCGAGGCCGACCAGTTCGGCAACCACTTCAACCCCGGCTTGAAATTGTGCTCCAAGGAATGCCTTGGCCGCGAACCCCAAACCACCCGCCGCGCCGCTGCCCGGTTCGTCACGAACGTCTTTGCCCAACGCTCGCGCGCAGAGTTCGGCGAAGTGCCCCAACGCCTGATCGAGTTGCTGCACCTGCGCCGGCGAGGCGCCTTTTTGCGGACCGAAAATCGCCGAGGCACCGTGCGGGCCGCACAGCGGGTTGTTCACATCAGCAGCGATATCGAAGCGCACCTGCGCCAGACGCGGGTCGAGTTCACTCAGGTCCAGCTGCGCCAATTGCGCCAACGCCAGACCGCCGGGCACCAGCGATTGATGCTGCGCATCGAGCAACTTCACGCCCAACGCCTGCATCGCTCCGGCGCCACCATCGTTGGTCGCACTGCCGCCAATCGCCAGAATGACCCGTTGCGCGCCGGCATCCAGCGCTGCGCGAATCAATTCACCGGTACCGAAGGTGCTGCTGATGCAGGCATCGCGTTGGCTGAGCGGCACCAATTGCAGGCCGCTGGCCTCGGCCATTTCGATGATTGCCGTGTGGTTGTGTGGCAACCAGCCCCACGCCGCGTCGACCGACGCGCCCAACGGGCCACGCACACGAGTGCGGCGAAGTTCGCCTTCGCACGCGGCGAGGATCGACTCGACCGTGCCTTCCCCGCCGTCAGCCATCGGGCATTTGACCATCGTTGCCTGCGGCCACACCTGAGCGAGGCCGAGGGCAATGGCTTCGGCGACGCCTTGGGCACTCAGGCTGTCCTTGAACGAGTCGGGGGCGATGACGATCTTCATGGGAATTCTCCGGTTGCAATGCCCTTCATGCTGCCAGTCGGCCTGCGTATTGACGCCTGTCCGCTGCACAAGTGGCGGGGGCGTTTATTGTTCATTTTCACAAAAGGCTCTGCGGTGAATGTACCGCCGCCATCGCGAGCAGGCTCACTCCTACAGGGGAATGCATTCCAAATGTAGGAGTGAGCCTGCTCGCGATGGCGTCTTTGAAGGCGCCCAATCAATTCGGATCAGTCTGCGGCAGCAACTGCACCCCCAGATACAGCGCCAACATCCCATCCAGCCTGAGCGGATCAACCCCACTCAACTCGGCAATCCGCTCCATCCGATACCGCAAACTGTTGCGATGAATCCCCAACGCATCGGCACACGCCTGACTCTGGCCATCGTGCTCGCACCAACTGCGCAACGTCGCCAGCAACTGCCCGTTGGCGTCCTTGGCGATCACTTTGCGCAAGGGTTTGAGCAATTCGTCCAGTGCGTCGTCATTGCGGTGCCGCCACAACATCACCGGCAACCGATAGCGGTTCAACGTCAGCAGCCGTGAGTTCGGCAACACTTCCCGACCATAGGCGAGCAAATCACCGACGCGCCGATAACAACGGCGCAACCCCACCAGTCCATCGGCCTGCCCGCCCACGGCGATGCGCAGAATCTTCCAGCCCAGGCCATCGAGTTTTTCCAGCAGGCGATCATGCTCGACCTGCTGACTCGCCGGCCGACACCAGAGCAGTGACGACTTCGCCGAACTCACGCACCAGCTATCGGGATAACGCGAGATCAGCCAGGCACTCAGCGCCTCGACGGTTTGCCCCGGCCCATGTTCAAGTCCCAGCTCAAACAGATACGGCACCCGCGTCAATTGCGGTTTAAGCCCAAGTTGCTGCGCCTCATCGACCAGTCGCGGCGAGTCCCCTGCCTCGCTCAACAACAATGCCAGCAAGTCATCACAACGCTGGCGCCGCCATTGCTGCTCGGCTTGCTGGTTGCGCTGGCCGACGAGCATTTCGGCGGTCATGCGCACCAGTTCGGCATACGTGCGCAGTTGCTCCGGTTCGCCGGTAATGCCGAGCACACCGATCAAGCGCTGATCGAGCAACAGCGGCAGGTTGATCCCCGGTTGCACGCCTTTCAAATGCACAGCGGTCTGCGCGTCGATCTCCACCACGCGCCCATTGGCCAACACCAGTTGCGCACCTTCGTGACGGGTATTGATGCGCTCCGGTTCACCGCTGCCGAGGATCAGCCCTTGGCTGTCCATGACGTTGACGTTGTAGGGCAAAATGGCCATGGCCCGGTCGACGATGTCCTGGGCGAGGTCGTGATCGAGTTCAAACATGATGGGCAAGATCCTTGAATAACGCGGCGGTCGGTTGTTCACCCGCACAGGGTCTGGCGGCAAACCCTGTGCTCAGGCACAAAGACAATCCGGCCAAAGGTGACCGAGACTCTCGGGGCGATCAACGTTACCCTTTGCATCGCAAAAAATCATAATAAAGAGAGAGCCGCTATGTCGCAGAGCGCCGCAGCTACCCAGACCATCGATGACGATAAAAACGCCGTCTACAAACGCATCACCCTGCGTTTGATCCCCTTCATTTTCATCTGCTACTTGTTCAACTACCTCGACCGGGTCAACGTTGGATTTGCCAAACTGCAGATGCTCGATGCACTGAAATTCAGCGAAACCGTGTACGGCCTCGGTGCCGGTATCTTCTTCATCGGCTACGTGCTGTGCGGCGTGCCGAGCAACCTGGCCCTGACCAGATTCGGCCCACGGCGCTGGATCGCCGTGATGATGATCACCTGGGGTACGTTGTCGACCTGCCTGCTGTTCGTCACCACCCCGACCGAGTTCTACACTCTGCGGCTGTTTACCGGTGCGGCTGAAGCCGGGTTCTTCCCGGGCGTTGTTTTGTACCTCTCGCAGTGGTTTCCTACTTTCCGCCGTGGGCGGATCATGGCGTTGTTCATGTCGGCGATCCCGGTGTCCGGATTGCTCGGCAGCCCGTTCTCTGGCTGGATTCTCAATCACTTCGCCGCAGGGCAAGGTGGTTTGGCCGGCTGGCAGTGGATGTTCCTTCTGCAGGGTATTCCGACGGTGATCCTCGGCGCCCTTGCCTATTTCCTCCTGAGCGACAGCTTCGCCAACGCCAAATGGCTGAGCCCGCATGAGCGTGCGGTGCTTGAGGCGGATCAGGCTGAAGACCTGGCGAACAAGCCGAAGACCACCTCCGACTCGCTGCTGGCGGTGTTCAAGAACCCGGCAATCTGGGCGTTTGGCTTGATCTACTTCTGCATCCAGAGCGGCGTGTACGCGATCAACTTCTGGTTGCCGTCGATCATCAAGAACCTTGGCTTCAGCGATAACCTGGTGATCGGCTGGCTGAGTGCGATTCCATATCTGCTGGCGGCGGTGTTCATGCTGATGGTCGGGCGTTCGGCGGACTTGCGCAAGGAACGTCGCTGGCATTTGGTGGTACCGATGCTGATGGGCGCGATCGGTCTGGTGATCGCGGTGAATTTCGCGGCTAACCCGGCGATTGCGATTCTCGGTTTGACCATTGCCACCATGGGCGCGTTGACGGGTCTGCCGATGTTCTGGCCGGTGCCGACGGCGATGTTGAGCGCGGGGGCTGCGGCCGGTGGGCTGGCGTTGATCAACTCGATGGGGCAGATGGCTGGGTTCCTTAGCCCGTACCTGGTGGGTTGGGTCAAGGACAGCACGGGGTCGACGGATGCGGCGTTGTATCTGCTGGCGGGGGTGATTGTCGGCGGGAGTTTGCTGGCGTTGCGCATGACGCGGACGTTGCGGGTTTGAGTTTTTGATGCACAGGAGAACGGCCCTTTTCAGGGTCGTTTTTTATTGGGGTTCGGCTTGGAGTTTGTGGCGTCCTGTAGATTTTTTCCCCCTCACCCCAGCCCTCTCCCCCAAGGGGGCGAGGGGGAAAGGGAGCCGATTGCGGTGCTTTTCAAGATTTGAGTTCGACTCGGGAGAAGGGAACCGATTTTGGTGTTCTTCAAGACTTGAGCTCGACTCGGTATTGCACGTCGGTGTTGCTCGCTCAAACACCTCGGTCGGTCCCCTCTCTCTCAATGACGGCTTGGGGAAAGGGAGCAGATTTGGGTGCTTTTCAAGACTTGAGCTCGACTCGGTATTGCACGTCGGCGTATCTCTTTCAAACAACTCGGTCGGTCCCCTCTCCCTCCGGGAGAGGGTTAGGGTGAGGGCTGTGTTTAGCCAATAATTCACTTTGCCGCATTGCACGCTTCTGGTATTTGATTAACCCTTTCCCACCGACAAAAGGATTTCGGCATGAGCTTCCGTACACTCGGTCACTCGGGCTTGCAGGTGTCCACCCTCACCCTCGGCACGATGATGTTTGGCGAGCAGACCAGCGCAGATGATTCGCTGCGCATCATCAATAAGGCCTGGGATCAGGGCATCAATTTCATCGACACCGCCGACGTCTACACCAACGGCCGCTCCGAAGAGATCGTCGGTGAAGCGATTGCCCGCCATCGGCATGAATGGGTGCTGGCGACCAAGGTCGGTTTCGGCCCGGTGGACGGTGTGCCGAATCGCAGCGGTTTGAGCCGCAAACATATCTTCAATGGCATCGATGCCAGCCTGACCCGGCTCGGTACTGACTATCTCGACATCTATTACCTGCACCGCGAAGACCACAACACGCCGCTTGAAGTGAGCGTGTCGGCGATTGGCGATCTGATTCGTCAGGGCAAGATTCGCTACTGGGGCTTGTCGAACTATCGCGGCTGGCGGATTGCCGAGGTGATTCGCATCGCCGACAACCTTGGCGTTGATCGCCCGGTGATCAGTCAGCCGTTGTACAACATCGTCAACCGTCAGGCCGAGACCGAACAGATTACGGCGGCGCAAACCTATGGCCTTGGCGTGGTGCCTTACAGTCCGCTGGCCCGTGGCGTACTCAGCGGCAAGTACGCGCCGGACGCGACACCGGACGCCAACAGCCGCGCCGGGCGTCAGGACAAGCGCATTCTGGAAACCGAATGGCGCGTGGAATCGCTGCGCATTGCCCAGCAGATTCAGCAGTACACCGAGCAGCGCGGCGTCGGGATAGTTGAGTTTGCGATTGCCTGGGTGTTGAACAACGGCGCGGTAACGTCAGCGATTGTCGGGCCGCGCACTGAGGCGCAATGGGATGCGTACAGCAAAGCGCAGGCGGTGAAGATCACGGCGGAGGATGAAGCGTTTATCGACTCGCTGGTGACACCGGGGCATTCATCGACACCGGGGTTCAATGATGTAAGCCATTTTGTGTCTGGGCGTAAACCGCGTTCGGCTTGAGATCCCTGCCCTCACCCTAGCCCTCTCCCAGAGGGAGAGGGAACCGATTGGGGAATATTGAGGCTACGCTTTTGCCTGAAACTTTCGTTGTGAATCCATAATCGACTCGATATTTCACGTCGCTGAATATCGTGAAGCATCCCAGGTCAGTCCCCTCTCCCTCAGGGCGGTCCGACGTTTCGGGAGGGTTAGGGTGAGGGGCTTGTGTGGGGAATATTGATCACTCGGCCAATATTCAGCACAAAAACCACGTATCCTTCGCGCCCCGTTTGACCATCAACCCGCGAGGACAGTTTGTCTAAAGGTATCGCTCTATCGGTTTCAGCCTCGGTGCTGTTTGCCGTCATGTATTACTACACTTCGCTGCTCACGCCGTTGAGTGGCGTAGAGATTTTCGGCTGGCGGATGCTGCTGACCGTGCCGTGCATGACCGTGTTCATGCTGGTGTCCGGAGAATGGCGGCGGGTGCTGGAGTTGATTCGCGTGGTTGCGGCAAAGCCAAAACTGATCGCCGGGCTGCTCGTCTCGGCCGCCCTGCTCGGTGTGCAGCTATGGTTGTTCATGTGGGCGCCGCTCAACGGCTACAGCCTCGACGTCTCCCTGGGCTATTTCCTGCTGCCGCTGGCGATGGTGCTGACCGGGCGGATTGCCTACGGCGAGAGCCTGTCGTACCTGCAAAAGGTTGCGGTGTTCTTCGCCACTTTGGGGGTGTTGAACGAGCTGTATCAGGTTGGCGGATTTTCCTGGGCGACACTGGTGGTCGTGGTTGGCTACCCGTTGTACTTCGTGCTGCGCAAATACCTGAAGACTGACAATCTGGGCGGCTTGTGGGTCGACATGACGCTGATGCTGCCCGTCGCCTGGTGGTTTGTGCAGGGTGGCGAGCAAGGTTTCGGCGTGTTCGATCAGTACCCGGGGTTGCTGTGGCTGATTCCGTTGCTCGGCCTGATCAGTGCGTCGGCGTTGGTGGTGTACATCATTGCCAGCCGTTTGCTGCCGTTCAGTCTGTTTGGCTTGTTGAGTTATGTTGAGCCGGTGTTGCTGCTCGGTGTGGCGTTGTTGCTCGGTGAGAGCATCAAGTCCGGGGAGTGGCTGACGTATATTCCGATCTGGCTGGCGGTTGTGGTGCTGGTCTTCGAAGGCTTCAAGCACCTGATGCGGCAACGCCGCCCTTGACTGCAACTACGAAAATGTGGGAGCGAGCCTGCTCGCGAATGCGGTCTTTCATTCAACATCGTTGCTGATTGAACGGACGTATTCGCGAGCAGGCTCGCTCCCACAGGTTTTGTATGAAGCAAAAAAAATCCCGGCTCTGCATCTCTGCAGGCCGGGATTTTTTCATTTCAGTGGCCGATTACTCGGTAGCGAGCACGCCACGGCGCACCTGATCGCGCTCGATCGACTCGAACAGTGCCTTGAAGTTACCTTCACCGAAACCATCATCGCCTTTGCGCTGGATGAATTCGAAGAACACCGGGCCCATCAGGGTTTCCGAGAAGATCTGCAGCAGCAGACGCTTGTCGCCCTGCTCCGAGGCGCCGTCGAGCAGGATGCCGCGCGATTGCAGCTGATCAACTGGCTCGCCGTGGTTCGGCAGACGGCCTTCGAGCATTTCGTAGTAGGTGTCTGGCGGCGCGGTCATGAAGCGCATGCCGATCTTCTTCAGTTGATCCCAGGTCTTGATCAGGTCGTCGGTGAGGAACGCGACGTGCTGGATGCCCTCGCCGTTGAACTGCATCAGGAACTCTTCGATCTGGCCCGCGCCTTTGGACGACTCTTCGTTCAACGGGATGCGGATCATGCCGTCCGGTGCGGTCATCGCTTTCGAGGTCAGGCCGGTGTATTCGCCCTTGATATCGAAGTAACGGATCTCGCGGAAGTTGAACAGCTTCTCGTAGAAGTTCGCCCAGTAGGCCATGCGACCGCGATACACGTTGTGCGTCAGGTGGTCGATGATCTTCAGGCCGGCACCGACCGGATTGCGATCAACGCCTTCGATAAACACGAAGTCGATGTCGTAGATCGAGCTGCCTTCGCCGAAACGGTCGATCAGGTACAGCGGCGCGCCGCCAATGCCTTTGATCGCCGGCAGGTTCAGCTCCATCGGGCCGGTTTCGATGTGGATCGGCTGGGCGCCGAGTTCCAGTGCGCGGTTGTAGGCTTTTTGCGAATCCTTGACGCGGAACGCCATACCGCACACGGACGGGCCGTGCTCGGCAGCGAAGTACGAAGCAACGCTGTTCGGTTCGTTGTTGAGGATCAGGTTGATCGCGCCCTGACGATACAGGTGCACGTTCTTCGAGCGGTGGGTGGCGACTTTGGTGAAGCCCATGATCTCGAAGATCGGCTCCAGGGTGCCCGGCACCGGCGATGCGAGCTCGATGAATTCAAAGCCCATCAGGCCCATTGGGTTTTCGTATAAATCTGCCATGGTGGCGCCTCATCATTTCTTATCAATTAACCAGGGTTATTTGTCAGTCATGTGAGGTCGGTGGGTGGCGCGCAGGAGATGCCACGCACACTGCGGGCGAGGAAGTCACCGTAGATCAGTTGAAACCCGAATATCTTCATTGTCGACCCAAGGCTCTTGCGGGCGAGGCTTCTGCTGCCAGAAGACGATTATTATTGTATGCGTAACCCGATTCTACACAGCGTAAATAGGCTTGTCTGCCCTCCCTATAAAATCCGCTTTTTTGCGCCCGCTGCAAGGGGTTTGTTGCACAGGTAGATGCCGCCCAGGATCAGCGCACCGCCCAAGCACATGGTCGGCGTCAGTTGCTCGCCCAGCAGCAGCGCGCCAAGGATGACTGCCGTCAACGGGTTCAAAGCGATAAACACGCCGCTACGCGTCGCGCCGATTTTACGAATGCCATCGTAATAGCCGATGTAGGCCAGCGCCGAGCCGAGGACGCCGAGGTAGATCAGGCTCAGCCATTGCGGCAGGCCGAGGTTATCCAGCGCCTGCCAGCTCAGCTCGCCGCGTACGGCCGCCAGAATCCACAACATCAGCGTGCCGATCAGGATCGAGTACGTCACGGTCTGCACCGGCCCCAGTGTTTGATTCAATTCACGGGAAAACAACGAGTAAACACCCCAACCCAACACACAGCCGAGAATCAACAGATCACCGATCCATGCATCCGGCGTTGCAGCCAGTAATTGCGGATTGCGACTGACAATTACCAGACCGGCGCCGGCAATACAGGTGGCGATACCGGCGGTTTTCATCCGGCCCAGGCGTTCCTTGAACAACCACCATGAGGCCAAGCCGATCACCGCCGGATTTAACGCGACGATCAACGAGGCGCGCGAGGCGTTGATGTAGTGCAGACCGTAAAAGAAGCACAGGTTGTAGAAGAAAATTCCGAAGAACCCCAACAGCAGCAGTTGCAGCCACTGCCGTGGGCTCGGCCGCACCAAGGGGATCCGCGCCAGCCACAAAAAGCCGAGCAACGCCGCACTGGCGAGCAGGAAGCGCAGGCTGGCGGCGAACATCGGACTCAGGCTGCCGGCCAGGAAACGTCCGGCGACAAAGGTCCCGCCCCAGATCATGGTCACCACCGCCAGTGTCAGGTAAACGGGGATATCCGACGATGTTGTATACAGCTGCTCGACGTTGCGCATAACGCTCCAGACCTAA
Source organism: Pseudomonas sp. SCA2728.1_7 (assembly GCF_018138145.1). Taxonomy (NCBI): domain Bacteria; kingdom Pseudomonadati; phylum Pseudomonadota; class Gammaproteobacteria; order Pseudomonadales; family Pseudomonadaceae; genus Pseudomonas; species Pseudomonas sp. SCA2728.1_7. Next base: position 1,045,403 of record NZ_CP073104.1, read on the forward strand.
GAACTTGAGGATTGCCGTATCATTCACCTCATTCCCCATCATCGTAAAATGAGCAAACACTCATGACCCTCACGCAACTGGAGATTTTCTCGCTGGTCGCCGAACTGCGCGGTTTCACCCTCGCGGCCCATCGGCTGGGGATTTCGCAGTCAGCGGTATCCCACGCAATGAAGTCGCTGGAGCAGGAACTGGGTGTTGAACTGCTGCGTCGACATCAGTCGCCAGTGGAACTCAGCGATATCGGCGAGCAATTGTTGCTGCGCGCCCGCGCCATGCTCGGTCTGGCCAACACTTTGCGCCAGGAGGCCGCCGATGCTCGCGGGATGAAAAGCGGCACCTTGCGCATCGGCTCGTTCGGGCCAACTTCGTCGATAAAACTGTTGCCCAATATCCTGCGACGCTATCGAGAAGCGCATCCGGGCATCGAAGTGCACATTGATGAAGGCCCGGACCGGCAAGTGACTCAATGGCTGGAGGAGCGGCGGATCGACATCGGTTTTGTGGTGTTGCCCGAAGAGCGCTTCGACACGTTTGCCTTGCTCGAAGATCAGATGGTTGCCCTGCTCCCTGTCAGCCATCCGCTGGCAGCACGGTCGGCGTTGAGCCTCAAGGACTTGTGCGACACCCCGTTCGTGCTGACCGAGGCCGGTTCTGCGGAACTGGTGTCGCGACTGTTCATGGCCGCGCGCTTGCAACCGAACATTCGCTATCGCTGCTCGCAACTGCTCAGCACTCTCGACACGGTCAGCCGTGGCGATGCCATCACGATTGTTGCCGAAGGGTCTTTGCCGGAGGAAGCCACGCCTCGCTACGTGAAGAAGCCGTTGTTGCCCGCCGTGCTGCGTCAGATTGGACTTGCCGTCCTCGATCAGCGTCAGGCGTCACCCGCGACTCTGGCCTTTATCGAGTTGGCAACGCGAATGAAGCACTGATGAGCGGCGCAAGCGCCTTCGGCCATCTATCCTCCCCTCTGGCTGATCGGTTTTCAGCGGCGCGCCGTTTCCGGCCTGCATTCGAGAGCCCCACTCCACCGCGACAGGATGCGCTCATGCCGTTGACCGTCAGACCCCGCCGCAAGCGCAGCACCCGCATCGTATTTACACTGCTCTGCGGTTTACTTCCGGTGCTGCTGGGCAGCGCGATTCTCTATATGCAGGCCGAACGCACGCTGGAACAGGGTTCACAACAGACTGCCGAAGAGGCATTGCGCCAGTTCGAATTGATGCTCGACAACACCGCCCAGGCAGCCCGTGAATTACTGCCACTGGCCGGCCAGACGTGTGAGAACGTCAAACTCGCTTTACGCGAACAAGTAACCCGCCGCCCGTTCGTGCGCTCGACCAATCTGGTGTGGGACGACAATCTCTATTGCAGCTCGTTGTTTGGCGACTATAAAGAAGCCGTCAACGCGGGCGACTACAACCAGGGCAAGTTGTGGCTGATGAATGGCAATCCGGTGACACCCAACACCGCTCTGCTGGTCTATCGGCTCAGCGAGGGTCGCGGCGGCGCCCTGACAACACTCGACGGCTATCATCTAAGCAACATGTTGCGTCTGATCGGCCGGCACATGTTGCTGGTGCTGCAAGTGGGCGACAACTGGCTGTCGGCCGACGGCAAAGTACACACCGGCGCCCTCCCCGCGTTGCCGATAGCACAACACACACTGGATTCTTCGCGTTATGCGTTCAGCGTTTCTGCAGGGTTTCCCGAGGGCGAAATCTGGCGCTACATGGCCGATGAATACCCGCCGCTGTTCAGTCTGTTGATCTTTTTTGGCGTGGTGTCGGGTGCCATCGGCCATGCCTTGCAAAAGCGCTCTACGTCTCCGAGCCACGAGATGCTTCGGGCGCTCGAGGCAGGCGAGTTCATTCCTTACTTTCAGCCCGTGGTGCATGGCGACAGTAAGGCATGGTCGGGGGCCGAAGTGTTGATGCGCTGGGCTCATCCCAAAGAAGGTCTGGTGCGCCCGGACCTGTTTATTCCGTTCGCCGAGCATTCGGGGTTGATCGTGCCGATGACTCGCGCACTGATGCAACAAACCGCAGCGCTGCTGGGGCCGCTGTCCTCAACGTTTACCCCGCCGTTTCATATCGGCATCAATATCACCGCGAGCCATTGCAAGGACCTGGAACTGGTGGAGGACTGCCGAACGTTTCTCGCCGCGTTCGCGCCCGACAGCATCAGCCTGGTGTTGGAGCTGACCGAGCGCGAATTGATCGAGCCGACCGACATTACCCGGAAACTGTTCGAGCAACTGCACGCGCTGGGCGTGAAGATCGCGATTGACGACTTCGGTACCGGCCACTCTAGCCTCGGCTACTTGCGCAAATTCAATGTGGATTTCCTCAAGATCGATCAGAGTTTTGTCGCCATGATCGGCATCGATGCGCTGTCCCGACACATTCTCGATACCATTATCGAACTGTCGGCCAAGCTTGATTTGGGTATTGTTGCCGAAGGTGTCGAAACCCAGGCGCAAGCCGATTATCTGACCGCACATCATGTCAACTTTCTGCAAGGCTACCTGTTCGGCAAACCGATGCCGGCGGCGGACTTCATCAGCGCATTAACTCACCATTAACTAAGTCGGATTAAGACGAGCGTACCGACCAGACGCACCAAATTGATACAAAAGACCGCGGTTGTTACATGAAGACAACATCAGGATTTACTCTTGGCGCATTAACTACTACAATTTTTTCAACCTGAGCAAGATTGGCAGGTGAGCCATTTATCACCGAGTCGCTTCAAGGCTCTTGGCTTACAGCTTTGTTTGCGGTTGGTATCAGCCAAATACACTATTGGAGTAAAGATATTGTCCAGACTCGCTGAATTTCGTGCAGCTGAAAAGGCCCTTCAGGAACAGCTCAAGCAGCTGGAATCGCTGAAGAACGATGCCGGGCTCAAGAAAGAAATCGAATTCGAAGAAAAGCTCCAGGGGCTGATGAAACACTACGGCAAAGGCCTGAAAGACATCATCGCCATTCTCGATCCGAACCCGGCAAAATCCGGTCTGCAGACCTCTGCAGCGCCTAAAACCCGCCGCGCTCGTGTGGTCAAGGTTTATCACAACCCGCACACCGGTGAACTGATCGAAACCAAGGGCGGCAACCACCGTGGCCTGAAAGCCTGGAAGGAACAATACGGTGCAGCCACCGTTGATTCCTGGTTGCGCGGTTAATCCGACGCCAAAAAAAAGCCCTGCATGATGCAGGGCTTTTTTATTGACAATATCTAACAAATGAAATGAATTTCATCTAACAATTTTCGACTTTTCTGTAACGTTGCTGAGTCAGCCCGCTAAACATTTTGCTGCGCAATGTTGCGATCGCAGCCCTGCGTTAAACTTTATGCTTAATCCCTTCGGGTATCTAATCAAGCCATGAAGAGTACAGCGACTTAAAGTTTCAAGCTGTTTCTCACCGCCACTATCTCGTCTGCGCTCGCCTTATAAACCTCTGCCTGCCCAGCGTAGGAAAGAACATAAGCCCTGTTCGCCTCGACCGCCGCCACCAAGGTTTGCGACAACACATGTCGACCGTTTTCGGTGATCGTGCAAGTGGTTTCCAGTGCTGACAAAGTACCCAGCGTGGCCGGATGCACTTTGTTGCAGACACTTTGGTAGCCGGTCTGGAAGAAATCCTTCTGTATCGACTTGCGCATTTCCAGCAGCACACCTTGCAGATTGACCTGATGACCTTCCTCAACCTGAGTCATGGTCAATTCCATCACCATCACCTGATTGCCATCGGCGTCGTTCTTGACCGCCCGCTGACGGGAAACCTGTGGAGATGACTCAGGCAGCGCCTCGACTTGCCAACCGACCGGCCAGGTGATGCTCGGCTCGTCCGCTGACGCGCACACCGCCACAAGCGACAATAAAGAAAAAACAAACATGGATTTGAACAGTCGGATCATTGCCGGACGCACTCGCAGATTGAGCAGTAAAGTCTGAGGCTCGCCCGCACGCAGGGCAAGTCTGCCCTTTCATTTGGCGATGCCGACAGGCATGCGTATCATTGCGCCCATTCACTCGCCCATAGTTATTGGAGGGCCCATGAGCCTGCACGAACTCAACACTTTCCCCGGCGTTACCGCTACGCCAGACAGCGCAACCCGAAACTTCGTTTTCAACCACACCATGTTGCGTGTCAAAGACATCAGCAAATCCCTGGACTTCTACACCCGCGTGCTGGGTTTCTCGCTGGTTGAAAAGCGTGACTTCGCCGAGGCCGAGTTCAGCCTGTACTTCCTCGCACTGGTCGACAAGGCACAGATCCCGGCCGACGCCGCTGCGCGCACCGAGTGGATGAAGTCGATTCCAGGCATCCTCGAACTGACCCATAACCATGGCACCGAGAACGACGCCGATTTCGCCTATCACAACGGCAATACCGATCCGCGTGGTTTTGGCCATATCTGCATTTCGGTTCCGGATATCGTGGCAGCATGCGCACGCTTTGAAGAGCTGGGTTGCGACTTTCAGAAACGCCTGACCGATGGTCGTATGAAAAGCCTGGCCTTCATCAAGGATCCGGATGGTTACTGGGTCGAGATCATTCAGCCGGCGCCGCTGTAAAAGCTGAAAAGCCCCTCACCCTAACCCTCTCCCAGAGGGAGAGGGGACTGAGTGGGGGATATTGGAGAACTACGCCGACCTGAACGATTGGCGTTGAATCCAAAATCGATCAGGTCTTACAGATCGACACCCCACTTCGGACGTCTTGATCGGCGCCTTCTCCCTCTCCTGTAGGGAGAGGGGACTGATTGGGGGATATTGGAGAACTACGCCGACCTGAACGATTGGCGTTGAATCCAAAATCGATCAGGTCTTACAGATCGACACCCCACTTCGGACATCTCGATCGGCTCCCTCTCCCTCTCCTGGAGGGAGAGGGAGCTGATTGGGGGATATTGGAGAACTACGCCGACCTGAACGATTGGCGTTGAATCCAAAATCGATCAGGTCTTACAGATCGACACCCCACTTCGGACATCTTGATCGGCTCCCTCTCCCTCTCCCTCTCCCTCTCCCTCTCCTGTAGGGAGAGGGAGCTGATTGGGGGATATTGGAGAATTACGCCGACTTGAACGATTGGCATTGAACCCATAATCGATCAGGTCTTACAGATCGACACCCCACTTCGGACATCTCGATCGGCTCCCTCTCCCTCTCCCTCTCCCTCTCCCTCTCCTGGAGGGAGAGGGAGCTGATTGGGTGGTATTGCGGAGGCTCATCGACTGAACGATTGGCATTGAATCCATAATCGACTGGATCGTTCAGGTCGACGGACAGCGCCAGACACCTCGGTCGGCTCCCTCTCCTTCGGGAGAGGGCTGGGGTGAGGGGCCGCTTTTTGCGCGCAATAAAAAAAACCCGTGATCGCTCACGGGTTTTTTCATTTCTGGCGTGGCAGTTATGCCGGAGCCGAAGTGCGGATCAAGTGATCAAATGCACTCAAAGAAGCCTTGGCACCCTCGCCCACCGCAATCACGATCTGCTTGTACGGCACAGTCGTCACGTCACCGGCAGCGAAGATCCCCGGGATCGATGTTTCACCACGGTTGTCGACAATGATCTCGCCACGTGGCGACAGCTCGATAGTGCCCTTCAGCCAGTCGGTGTTCGGCAGCAAACCGATCTGCACGAAGATCCCCTCCAGCTCGACAGTGCGCAGCTCGTCACTTGTGCGATCCTTGTAACGCAGGCCGTTGACCTTCTCGCCATTACCAGTGACTTCAGTGGTTTGCGCACTGGTGATCACGGTGACGTTCGGCAGGCTGTGCAGCTTGCGTTGCAATACGGCGTCGGCGCGCAACTGTACGTCGAACTCCAGCAGCGTTACGTGCGACACAATCCCTGCCAGGTCGATGGCTGCTTCAACGCCGGAGTTACCGCCGCCAATCACCGCGACACGCTTGCCTTTGAACAGCGGACCGTCGCAGTGCGGGCAGTACGCCACGCCTTTGTTACGGTATTCCTGCTCGCCCGGCACGTTCATTTCACGCCAGCGCGCACCGGTCGCCAGGATCACGCTTCTGGCTTTGAGGGTCGCGCCGCTGGCGAAGCGAACTTCGTGCAGCTCGCCGTTTTTGCCCGGGATCAGCTTATCGGCGCGTTGCAGGTTCATGATGTCGACGTCGTACTGCTTGACGTGTTCTTCCAGCGCTGTGGCCAGTTTCGGCCCTTCGGTTTCCTGTACGGAAATGAAGTTCTCGATGGCCATGGTGTCGAGCACCTGCCCGCCGAAACGCTCAGCCGCAACACCGGTGCGAATGCCTTTACGTGCAGCGTAAATCGCTGCCGAAGCACCGGCCGGGCCACCGCCGACGACGAGTACATCAAAAGTCTCTTTGGCGCTGATTTTCTCGGCCTGACGCTCGATCGCGCCAGTGTCGAGTTTGGCCAGAATCTCTTCCAGGCCCATGCGGCCCTGACCGAAGTTCTCACCGTTCAAATAGATGCTCGGCACGGCCATGATCTTGCGATCGTTGACTTCGTCCTGGAACAACGCGCCGTCGATGGCGACGTGGCGAATGTTCGGGTTGAGCACGGCCATCAGGTTCAGCGCCTGAACCACGTCCGGGCAGTTCTGGCAGGACAGCGAGAAGTACGTCTCGAAGCTGAACTGGCCTTTGAGCGAGCGGATCTGCTCGATCACTTCAACACTGGCTTTGGATGGGTGGCCGCCGACTTGCAGCAAGGCCAACACCAGCGAAGTGAATTCGTGGCCCATCGGGATGCCGGCGAAACGCAGACTGATGTCGGCGCCCGGGCGGTTGATCGAGAACGATGGCTTACGAGCATCGTCACCGCTGTCGATCAAAGTAATTTGGCTCGAAAGACTGGCAACGTCTTTCAGCAGTTCGAGCATTTCACGGGATTTCGCACCGTCGTCGAGGGAGGCAACGATCTCGATCGGCTGGGTGACCCGTTCCAGGTACGATTTCAACTGGGCTTTAAGATTGGCGTCCAACATACGGGCGATTTCCTTTATTTGAGGCGAAAAAAAGCCCGAGCGAATCTCGCCCGGGCATTTTTATTGGGCGGTGCAGCGTACTTAAGAAGGTGCGGCGTACCGCCCTGCGTTGCGTGTCACAGACTTAGATCTTGCCGACCAGGTCCAGGGACGGTGCCAGAGTGGCTTCGCCTTCTTTCCACTTGGCTGGGCAAACTTCGCCTGGGTGAGCAGCGACGTACTGAGCAGCCTTGATCTTGCGCAGCAGCTCGGAAGCGTCACGGCCAACGCCGCCATCGTTCAGTTCAACGATTTTGATCTGGCCTTCAGGGTTGATCACGAAGGTGCCACGGTCAGCCAGGCCAACTTCTTCGATCAGCACGTCGAAGTTGCGGGAGATGGCGTGGGTCGGATCGCCGATCATGGTGTATTCGATTTTGCCGATGGCTGGCGAAGTGTTGTGCCAGGCAGCGTGGGCAAAGTGGGTGTCGGTAGAAACGCTGTAGATTTCTACGCCGAGTTTCTGGAAGGAAGCGTAGTTGTCAGCCAGGTCTTCCAGCTCGGTTGGGCAAACGAAGGTGAAGTCGGCTGGGTAGAAGAACACGACCGACCACTTGCCTTTCAGGTCAGCGTCCGAGACTTGAACGAAGTCGCCGTTTTTGAACGCGGTAGCTTTGAACGGTTTTACTTGGCTGTTGATGATAGGCATTGATGACTCTCCGTCAGGGGTTATGAAGTTGATGGGTGAATCCTACCCACTCACTCGACGGATGGCTCATTGGCAAACCTGATGCTGCTGATTTGTTTTCGCTATTAGCTGACTGTATTAATAGAAGAAAACGATCTCTACGACGTAGCCGGTTTATCCGTAATCCGAGCCATCCCCTGGAATGGGCTGGCTTCAACATAGCGCATCGCGGACTTCATATCCTTCCAGCCGACGTAGCTCATCAACGATTTCAGATCCCAGCCACTTTGGTGCGCCCAAGTTGCGAAACCTCGACGCAAGGAATGGCTGGTGTAGTTTTCGGCGGCAATGCCCGCGCGCTGCAACGCCTGGCGCAGCAGCGGAATGATGCTGTTGGCATGCAGCCCCTCCTCGTTCAGATTGCCCCAGCGGTCGATGCTGCGAAAAACCGGGCCACGCACCAGCGCCGCTTCGGTGATCCAGTCGATGTAGGCCTGCACCGGGCAGAGCTTGAGCAGCGCCGGCGCTTGATAAGTCTGCCCGAGGTTTTCTCGATCACCCTTGCTGCGCGGCAAATACAAGGTGATGCCTTTGCCGGCGTGCGCCTGCACGTGCTCGATCTGCAAGCGGCACAACTCGTCGCTGCGAAAGCCGCGCCAGAAGCCCAGCAGAATGAGTGCGCGATCACGGTAAGCCTTGAGGAGCAAGGGCCGATCCTGCTGCTCTCTCGCGGTTTGTACTTCATGTTCGAGCCAATCAATCACTCGCTGCAGATCCTGCAACTGCAACGGTTCTGCCTGTTTCTCCTGTGCCGGGTGCAACGCGCGAATCCCCTTGAAGACCTTACGCACCACCGGCGCCTTGGTCGGATCGGCAAAGCCCTGACTGTTGTGCCACTGCGCCAGCGCCGATAGCCGCAGCTTCAACGTATTGATCGACAACTCTTCGGCGTGCGCCACCAGATAACGCGCAACGCTATCAGCCGTCGCCGGCAGAAACCCGCCCCACTTCACTTCGAAATGCTCAATAGCCGCGCGATAGCTACGGCGGGTGTTGTCACGGGTGGCGGCTTGCAGATAGCGATCCAGATCGCTCATGGGCTGTTTTCTCGCTGGCGTACTGAGACAGGGATGCAGAAACGCATTTTGCCGTCTGACACTGGGTAATACCAGTATATCCCGTGTCTTTATTATCAAAGGTTTACCTTTATTTTCTGAATGGTACACTGCGTACTTTAGTGGCATGTACCACAGTACGTAACCGTAGGAGTTCACATGGCCCGTGGCGGCATTACCAAAGCCCTGGTGCAGATCGCGCGCACAGCAATCCTCGCCCGTGGCGAACACCCGAGCATCGATGCAGTACGCATTGAAATGGGCAACACCGGCTCGAAAACCACGATCCATCGCTATTTGAAAGAACTGGATGACGGCGCGCAGCCGGTTGAAGCCTCGGCAGAGCCCATTGATGACGAGCTGAGCGCCCTCGTCTCGCGCCTCGCCCAACGCCTCAAAGAACAGGCGCAAGAGCCTATCGAGCAGGCCCGCGAGCAGTTCGAGGAACAGCGCGAAGCACTGGAGTCGGAGCTGAAACAGACTCGCCAGGCGCTGGAAAAGCTCGAACACGATCACGACATTCAGGGCGCGGCACTGGCGCGTGAGTCCGAAGCGCTTGGCAACACACGGTCGATGCTGCAAACCGAACAGACCCGTAATGCCGGGCTGAATCAGGCACTGGCCGACTTTGAATTGCGCTTGCAGGACAAGGACGAGCAGATCCGCTCACTGGAAGAAAAACACCTGCACGCTCGCGATGCACTGGAGCACTATCGCAACGCCACCAAAGAGCAGCGCGAGCAGGAACAGAGCCGTCACGAAGCACAGGTGCAGCAGATTCAGGCCGAGTTGCGTCAGGCGCAGCAAAGTGCGCTGGTCCGCCAGGACGAGATCACGCAACTGCACCGCGACAACGAACGCCTGCTCACGGAAAACCGTGGCACGCAGCGTGAACTGAGCCTGATGCAGGACCAGCTCAAGCAGAGCAATCAGCGCCAGGATCAACTGCTCGAACAAGCGACCCGCGTCGACAGCGAACGCACCCTCCTCCAGGAACGCCTGCGAGTAGCGGCGCTGGAAAGCCAGACACTCAAACAGAGCGTCGAGGAGCAGACGCTGCTCAACCAGTCACTGGAGAAGGAATTGAACAAGGCTCAGGCAAGCCTGGAAGAAAGCCAGCGTCTGGCGGCTACCGTTGCGGCAGCGCCAGACTCGGCCAAACCGAAAGACGCTTAAGCGCCGACCGGCGTACGCATGGTGACAAACTCTTCGGCGGCCGTCGGGTGTACCCCGATCGTGTCGTCGAAGTCACGCTTGGTCGCGCCAGCCTTCAACGCAATCGCCAAACCCTGAACGATCTCGCCAGCGTCCGGGCCGACCATGTGACAGCCGAGGACTTTGTCGGTCTTGCCGTCGACCACCAGCTTCATCAGGGTCTTCTCCTGACACTCGGTCAAAGTCAGCTTCATCGGTCGGAAACGGCTTTCGAAGATCACTACATCGTGGCCAGCTTCGCGCGCTTCTTCTTCGGTCAAACCGACTGTGCCGATGTTTGGCAAGCTGAACACCGCCGTCGGGATCATCTTGTAATCCACCGGACGGTATTGCTCAGGCTTGAACAGACGCCGCGCCACGGCCATGCCCTCCGCCAACGCCACGGGCGTCAGTTGCACACGACCGATGACATCGCCCAGCGCCAGAATCGATGGCTCGCTGGTCTGATACTGCTCGTCGACTTTGATGAAGCCTTTGTCAGTGAGCTGCACATCGGTGTTTTCCAGGCCCAGATTGTCGAGCATCGGACGCCGGCCAGTGGCGTAGAAAATGCAATCTGCCTCCAGCTCACGACCATCCTTGAGGGTGGCTTTCAAACTGCCGTCAGCCTGCTTGTCGATACGCGCGATGTCGGCATTGAATTGCAGATCCAGACCACGCTTGGTCAGTTCTTCCTGCAAATGCTTGCGCACCGAACCATCGAAGCCGCGCAGGAACAGATCACCGCGATACAACAACGTCGTATTGGCGCCGAGGCCGTGGAAAATCCCGGCAAACTCGACCGCGATGTAACCGCCGCCAACCACCAGCACACGCTTTGGCAGCTCCTTGAGGAAGAACGCCTCATTCGAACCGATCGCGTGCTCGCGCCCCGGAATCTCCGGAATCTGCGGCCAACCACCGGTAGCAATCAGAATGTTTTTCGCGGTAAAGCGCTCGCCATTCACTTCGACTTCATGCGGACCAACGATTTTCGCGTGCGCCTCGTGCAAGGTCACGCCGCTGTTGACCAGCAGATTGCGATAAATGCCGTTGAGGCGATTGATCTCGCGATCCTTGTTGGCGATCAAGGTCGCCCAGTCGAAATTCGCCTCACCCAGGCTCCAGCCAAAACCGGACGCCTGCTCGAAGTCTTCGGCGAAATGCGCGCCGTACACCAGCAGCTTTTTCGGCACGCAGCCAACGTTGACACAGGTCCCGCCCAGATAACGGCTCTCCGCCACCGCCACTTTCGCACCAAAACCGGCCGCAAAACGCGCAGCGCGCACACCGCCGGAACCGGCACCAATCACATAAAGGTCAAAATCGTAGGCCATTTCTATCTCCTCGGCAGGGGATCAGCATACCTGCAGACACCCATTGGGCAAGCACTGCCAGTCATATGGGGGCGTAAAATGAAAAAACCCGCCGAAGCGGGTTTTTCTTGCAAACCAATCAAGCGCTCTTAGTAAGCCTTGCCAGTCTTGTAGAAGTTCTCGAAGCAGAAGTTCGTCGCTTCGATGTAGCCTTCAGCGCCACCGCAGTCGAAACGCTTGCCTTTGAACTTGTAGGCCATGACGCAGCCGTTCTGGGCTTGTTTCATCAGGGCGTCGGTGATCTGGATTTCGCCGCCCTTGCCTGGCTCGGTCTGTTCGATCAGGTCGAAGATGTCCGGAGTCAGGATGTAACGACCGATGATCGCCAGGTTCGACGGCGCATCTTCCGGTTTTGGCTTCTCGACCATGCTGTGCACGCGGTAGATGTCGTCGCGGATCATCTCGCCGGCGATCACGCCGTACTTGCTGGTTTCCTGCGGATCGACTTCCTGGATGGCGATGATCGAGCAGCGGAACTGCTTGTACAGTTTGACCATCTGGGTCAGCACGCCGTCGCCTTCGAGGTTGACGCACAGGTCGTCCGCCAGGACCACGGCGAATGGTTCGTCACCGATCAGCGGGCGACCGGTCAGGATCGCGTGGCCCAGACCTTTCATTTCGGTCTGACGGGTGTAGGAGAACGAGCACTCGTCGAGCAGTTTGCGGATGCCGACCAGGTATTTCTCTTTGTCGGTGCCTTTGATCTGGTTTTCCAACTCGTAGCTGATATCGAAGTGGTCTTCCAGAGCACGTTTGCCACGACCGGTGACGATGGAGATTTCCGTCAGGCCAGCGTCCAGAGCTTCTTCAACGCCGTACTGGATCAGTGGCTTGTTTACCACCGGCAGCATTTCTTTAGGCATGGCTTTAGTCGCTGGCAGGAAGCGAGTACCGTAACCGGCTGCTGGGAACAAGCATTTCTTGATCATATAAGTCCTTGAAAGGGCTGTGTGTACGAGTTTCGGCGCAGTCTAATCAGGCGGCGTGCACCTTACAATGCCCCGCACTGGCTAACCGATGCCAACATAGAGAAATATTCTCGCCGATAGTTCCATCGACATCCGGGCGCAGCCAGATCAGCGTAGCTCAAAGCTGCCGGTAAACTGAATCACCATACGCTCATCGCCCCCCAATGCGAGCATTTGCCGGTATCATGGCGCCTTTGAACCAGCGAACGAGACAGATAGATGGCCGCGGTAAAAATCATCAACGGGTATGTGATCGACAAGAAAGACGGCAAGTGGACCCTGACCACCACCAATGGCGAGCACATCGCCGGGCCTTTCGACAGCGAGCAAATGGCGACCGATGTTGCTTCCGTGTTCACCGACACTCCGGCATCGGCCAAGCGCCGTGGCAAAGATCAGGACTGATCTGCTGCGATATGCCTAGCCCTGCCTTTGAGCAGGGCTTTTTTGTGCCCACGTACAAACAAGTGGCCAAACGCTATAACCTTTTCACACCGGCGCTGTCAGAGCGTCTAGTCCCCCTCGCTGAAGACCATGAACATGACCCTGAAAAAATTCCTGCCGCTGATTGCGGTATTGGCACTGGCCGGCTGTGCCACCTCTCAACCCACGTACCTGAACAACGGCGAACAGGGGCTGTCGATCGATTGCTCCGGCGAAGCCAACTCCTGGGCGACCTGCTATGAAAAAGCCGATGCGTCCTGCGCGGGCACCGGTTATCGCATCGTTGGCACTGACGGCACGCCCCAGCCCAAAGAGAGCGACAAAACCTTGGGCGTCGATGTCGGCAATTACAAGAACCGCAGCGTTGTCGTGGTCTGCAAATAGACCTTACATATGAATTTCGGCGAATTTGATCCCAAGTCCACGCACCACTTCGATCAGATCGTCGAGGCGGTTGAAGGATTCGACTTCGTCGTTATCGTCGACCAGAAAGTAACTGCGGCCGGCGCTCTTCTTGAAAAACACGATCCACTCACCCGGATTCGCCGGGTTCTGGATGACATGGGTGGCAGAGATCAGGCCCTCTACGTGGCGCTCCCGTACTTGCTCTCGCTTCATCGCGACTCCAGAAATGAAAATGCCGTCACAGCATGACTGCGACGGCATCGGTGCTGATGACTGCCAGTCTATCAGCCGGAAATACACGCATTGGCGGCCTTTTGCACGTCACGCGGGCGAACCGGCACATTCGACATGCGCTCATGCAGCTTGATGCTGCTGCCGCCGGAGCGATCTTCGATATCAAACACCGCTGCCGCACCGGTAGAAAGTTTCCCCGGCACGATGACCCGAACCCCGTCCTTGTGCGGCTGCACTTGCAGCGCGCCGCGGCTGTCTGCCAGTTTCTCGGCCAGACACTGGGCATATTCATGGGGTTTCTTGCCGGAGATCACGCTCATGGTCGGCAGCGTTTCATTGATTTCGGAAACACTCGCACAACCAGCCACAGCCAGAACCAACGGCAGACACACCACACCCCACTTCATACAAAACCTCCGTTAAAGACCGTCCGACAGCACAAATGCCGTTTTTCTCCGGGGCCTTCTGCATTTAACCCGCATCCGATTGCGAATATCTGTTCAAAATTGTCAAACCAACGCCCGACGGCCAGATAATAACCCGTGCGGGCTGATAAACTGCGCGCAATTACAAGCTATCGTTTTGATTTTGTAGAAAAAGCCCTTCTGGAGGCGCCCATGAAATACATTCACCAGCGCGAACACCTCAACGAAGACGACATCGTCGTCATCCAATGCTCGCAAATGTGCAACATCCGTCTGATGAACGACGCCAACTTCCGCAGCTTCAAGAATGGCGGCCGTCACACCTATCACGGCGGCGCCTTCGACACCTTCCCGGCCCGTATCACCGCGCCGAGCACCGGTTTCTGGAACATCACCATCGACACCGTCAACCGTCGGCCGATCAGCGTCACGCGCAAGCCGACGCTGACCCACTCGATCAAGATCATCCGTCGTTCCAGCACCAAACTCAGCTGAGACACGCCGTCCAACCAGAAAGGAATGCATGACCGTGGCCCAAACGACCAAATACGTCATCAAGTACAAACTCAACGGTGAACGCCGCTTCGAGTTCGCGCAACTGGAAAACGGCACTGAAGAAGAAGCCAAGGCTGCTCTGGATGCGCTTCACGGCTCGTCTGAAGACGTGATCAGCGACATCGCCGTCAGCAAAGCGCTGTAAGTATCGACAGGAATTTGACCGCAAGCGGCGGAGTGTTCTGCCGCGAGGCCCTGCCTAGACTGACTTTCTTCGACCATGAGTCAAGGAGTCAGCATGTCGATGTCCCCTTCCCGGCTGGATTCACTCGACTGGGCAAGCCTTGAGCAGCAACTGGATCAGCACGGCTACGCGATCATCCGTTCGCTGCTGCTGGTCGAAACCTGTGATCAATTGAGTGCGCTGTATCCGCAGACCGAACCGTTTCGTTCGCAGGTCATCATGGCCCGCCACGGTTTCGGTCGCGGCGAGTACAAATATTTTCGTTACCCCCTGCCGACAGCGGTAGAACGCCTTCGCGGCGCGCTGTACCCGCGCCTGGTTACGTTGGCCAATCGCTGGTACGAACGCATGAACCTGACCGAGCGTTTTCCGCTGGATCACGCCGAATTTCTACAGCGCTGTCATGCCGCCGGTCAGACCCGCCCGACTCCTCTGCTATTGCAGTACGGCCCGCAGGACTACAACTGCCTGCATCAGGACCTGTACGGCGAATCGGTTTTTCCGTTGCAAGTGGCGATTCTTCTGTCAGAACCCGGGCAAGACTTTATCGGAGGAGAATTCGTGCTCACCGAACAACGCCCGCGCATGCAATCCCGACCTCACGTGCTGAACCTGACGAAAGGTGACGCAGTAATCTTTGCCGTCAACCAGCGCCCGGTCAAAGGCGTGCGCGGTGATTATCGGGTGACGATGCGTCATGGCGTCAGTCGCCTGCACAGTGGAAAAAGGCATACCCTAGGCATCATCTTTCACGACGCCACCTGACCACCATGCACCCGAACACTTTCGATCTGTTCGCCGATCATGAATCCGAGCAACGCCCCCGCACCGAACAGATTGGCGAGCAATCGTCGGTGCTGCATGGTTTCGCCCTGCCGCTGATCGAGCAGATTCTGCCGGCGCTGGATGCGATTCTAGCCGCCGCGCCCTTGCGCCACATGGTTACGCCGGGTGGTTTCAGCATGTCGGTAGGCACCAGCAGTTGCGGCGCTCTGGGCTGGATCACTGATCGCCACGGTTATCGTTACTCAAGCGTCGATCCGCTCAGTGATTTGCCATGGCCAGCGATGCCGGAAGTATTCTCGGCGCTGGCAAACTCGGCAGCGGCGCAAGCCGGATTTGCTGACTTCAACGCTGATTCCTGCTTGATCAACTGCTATGTCCCCGGCGCCAAGATGTCATTGCACCAGGACAAAGACGAAAAAGCCTACAGCGCGCCGATCGTTTCGCTGTCACTCGGGTTGCCGGCGATGTTCCTCTTTGGCAGCTTCAATCGCAGCGACAAGAGCCAGCGCATTGCCTTGCTGCATGGCGACATGGTGGTCTGGGGCGGCGTTGATCGCTTGCGTTATCACGGTGTGTTGCCGATCAAGCAGGGTCGGCATCCACGTCTGGGTGAACAGCGGATCAATCTGACCTTTCGCGTCGCCGGATAACCTGCAAAAGTTTGACCGCAAGGCCCGGAGTGTTGTGCCTTGCGACGCTGGTTAACCTGAATCAAACAGGTCAACGGATAACCCCTCATGAAAACGCTTTCGACCACCTTCAACACCGAAAACGATCCACGCTGGGCCGCCGTGGTTGCGCGAGATCCACAGGCGGACGGGCAATTTGTCTACGCGGTGAAAACCACTGGCATCTACTGCCGCCCGAGCAGCCTCTCGCGCTTGCCGAAACCGCAGAACGTGGAGTTTTTCGATACCGCTGAGCAGGCCGAAGCTGCCGGCTATCGTCCGAGCAAACGAACCAGCAAGGATCAGAGTGATGTCGCCGCGCAGCATGCCGCGACCGTCGCCATTGCCTGCCGCCATATCGAATCCGCCGAGACGTTGCCGGCGCTCAACGAACTGGCAAAAACCGCCGGCCTGAGTCCGTTTCATTTCCATCGCGTATTCAAAGCCGCGACAGGGTTGACGCCCAAGGGCTACGCAACGGCCCATCGCTCGCGCAAAGTCCGTGAGCGCCTGGCAGACGGTGGTTCGGTGACGGATGCGCTGTACGACGCGGGCTTCAATTCCAACAGCCGTTTCTATGAATCAGCGGATCATTTGCTGGGCATGAAACCGGGCGACTATCGCGATGCCGGAAAGAACAACGACATCCGCTTCGCCGTTGGCCAATGCTCGCTCGGCGCGATTCTGGTGGCGCAAAGCGAGCGCGGGGTGTGCGCGATTCTGTTGGGTGACGATCCGCATCAACTGGTGTGCGATCTGCAGGATCAGTTTCGCCAAGCCAACCTGATCGGCGCCGATGCCGGGTTCGAGCAATTGATCGCCAAGGTTGTGGGATTTATTGAAGCCCCGGCGCTTGGTCTCGATCTGCCACTGGACGTTCGCGGCACGGCGTTTCAGGAGCGCGTGTGGCAGGCGCTGCGGGAAATTCCGGCGGGCCACACGGCCAGTTACGCCGAAATTGCCCAGCGCATCGGCGCACCGACGTCCATGCGCGCGGTGGCGCAGGCTTGCGGGGCCAACCGTCTGGCGGTGGCGATCCCGTGCCACCGCGTGGTGCGCAGCGATGGCAATCTTTCGGGCTACCGCTGGGGGGTTGAGCGCAAGCGTCAGTTGCTGGAACGCGAGACCCAGGCTTAACGATTGACGTCCACCACAACCCGTCCGCGAAGTTGCCCGGCGAGCAATTTTGGCGCTGCATCGATGGCCTCACTCAGGCCGATTTCATGGCTGATCAAGGCCAACAAGGAGAAATCCAGATCCCTGGCCAAACGATCCCACGCCTCCAGACGACGAGCCTTGGGCTGGGTCACGCTGTTGATGCCGGCCAGGGTCACGCCACGCAAAATGAACGGTGCCACCGAAGCCGGGAAATCCATGCCTTGCGCCAGACCACAAGCGGCGACGGTGCCTTCCGATCGAGTGCTCGCGCAGGCATTGGCCAAAGTATGACTACCGACCGAATCGATCACCGCTGCCCAGCGCTCCTTGGCCAGTGGCTTGCCGGGCGCTGACAAGGTCGCGCGGTCGATGATTTCACCGGCGCCCAACTGCTTCAGATACTCATGCTCGGAAACACGGCCGGTGGATGCGACGACGCGATAGCCGAGCTTGCTCAGCAAAGCGATGGCGAAACTGCCAACGCCACCATTGGCCCCCGTGACCAACACTTCACCCTGATCCGGCGTCACGCCATTACGCTCAAGCGCGAGAATGCACAGCATCGCCGTATACCCAGCCGTACCGATGGCCATGGCTTGCGCCGCGGTAAAGGCTTTGGGCAACGGAATCAGCCAATCGCCATTGAGTCGCGCCTTCTGCGCCAGACCGCCCCAGTGATTTTCGCCGACACCCCAGCCATTGAGCACCACCTGATCACCTACCTTATAGTCGGGATGCGAACTGGCTTCTACAGTGCCCGCCAGGTCGATCCCCGGCACCATCGGAAACTTGTGCACCACCGGACTGCTGCCGGTAATCGCCAGACCATCCTTGAAGTTCAGCGTGCTATACGCAACAGCGACGGTGACATCGCCTTTGGGCAATTGCTCTTCGTTGATCTGCTGCAGGTTGGCGCGATAACCGCTGTCGTCTTTGTCGATCACAATGGCGTTGAACATGACTGCCTCGCATGACTGTTTTCAGAATGTCGTGCCTTGGAATACCACATCGCAACACCCTGCCACATTCGACTTTGCGCCAATCGCCGAATCCACCGAGTATTTCCATGGCGGGCGACTATGCTTTTTTGACGGTCGTGGTTTCGCCGAAATTTTTAAAGAGTCCGCCATTGCCGCGACCACCGGCGTACCAGCAATTTTCATCACGCTTCTTAAGGCCGGAGAACGGCGGATTTCATCGACGCTGAAAAACTGCACGGGTTGTTCTGAATTTCGAACTGGCCCCGAATCCGGTTTTGCTGCTAAAAACCGGCTATGCCCCCTGCCCGCTACACCGTTCGGAGAACTTCCCTCATGAGCCAATGGCCAGACACGCGCATTCTCGACCTGCTCGGCATTCAACTGCCGATCATCCAGGGCCCGATGGCCGGTGCGACGAATTCGTCCATGGTCATCGCCGTCTGCAACGCCGGCGGCCTGGGTTCGATGCCGGCAGCCATGCTGAGCATCGAGCAATTGCGCGAAGAGCTGAAAACCATTCGCCAACACACCGACAAGCCATTCAACGTCAACTTCTTCTGCCACCAGCCACCGGCAGTCGATGAGCAACGTGCGCGTGACTGGAAGAGTTTGCTGGAACCGTATTACCGCGAACTGGGCGTGGATTTCGCTGCACCGACACCCGTGTCCAACCGGGCACCGTTCGATGCGGCAGCCTGCGAGGTGCTGGAAGAATTTCGACCTGAAGTCGTGAGTTTCCACTTCGGCCTGCCAGAGAAATCACTGCTGGATCGGGTCAAGGCAACCGGGGCGAAAATCCTCTCCTCGGCTACCACTGTCGATGAAGCGATCTGGCTGGAACAGCATGGCTGCGACGCGATTATTGCCATGGGCTACGAGGCCGGCGGCCATCGCGGCATGTTTCTCAGTGATGACCTGAGCAGTCAGGTCGGCACGTTCGCCTTGGTGCCTCAGATAGTCGATGCGGTTAAAGTGCCGGTGATTGCCGCCGGGGCTATTGCCGATGCACGCGGCGTGGCGGCGGCGCTTGTATTGGGCGCATCGGCGGTTCAGGTCGGCACGGCCTATCTGTTCACGCCGGAAGCCAAAGTCAGCGCCGCTCACCACAAAGCGTTGCGCACCGCCAAGGAAAGCGAAACCGCGGTCACCAATATTTTCACCGGGCGGCCGGCGCGGGGCATTCTCAACCGCGTCATGCGTGAGCTGGGACCGATGTCGCCGAAAGCACCGGCGTTTCCTTTGGCCGGTGGTGCGCTGATGCCGTTGCGAGCGATCAACGAGGCAGAGTTTGCCAACCTCTGGGCCGGTCAGGCATTCACCTTGGGCAAAGACATTGGTAGCGCTGAACTGACCCGGCAACTGGCTGAAGGTGCGCTGGCAAAACTTACTCGTCATTGAAGCTGCCCATTGTGAGAATTCAGGCATCCTCACACGGGTTTCAACCAACACTTCCTGTTTGGCGGCATTTCGCTATATATTCCGCTATATAGCGAATTCACCCCCTCGCATCGGCGCAGTCCACCTCCAACAATAACTGCCCCCTGCACCCGCCAACAACGGAGCTGTTACATGACCACTCGTGCCTCACGTTTTGCCCCTACCTGTCTGGCCTCATTGCTCGCCGTCTTCGCCATCGGCGCGGCTCAGGCCGATGAAGTACAGGTAGCTGTTGCAGCCAACTTCACCGCACCAATCCAGGCCATCGCCGCCGATTTCGAAAAAGACACCGGGCACAAACTGGTCGCAGCCTACGGTGCAACCGGCCAGTTCTACACTCAGATCAAAAACGGCGCGCCGTTTGAAGTGTTCCTCTCCGCTGACGACACCACCCCGGAAAAACTTGAAAAAGAAGGCGACACCGTCAAAGGTTCTCGCTTCACCTACGCCATCGGCACCCTGGCGTTGTGGTCGGCGAAAGAAGGTTATGTCGATGCCAAAGGCGAGGTGCTGAAAAACAACGAGTACCAGCACCTGTCCATCGCCAACCCGAAAGCGGCGCCTTACGGCCTGGCAGCCACGCAAGTGCTGGAAAAACTCAAACTGACCGAAGCCACCAAAGCCAAGATCGTTGAAGGCCAGAACATCACGCAGGCTTACCAATTCGTCTCCACCGGCAACGCCGAACTGGGCTTTGTCGCCCTGTCGCAGATCTACAAGGACGGCAAAGTCAGCAGCGGTTCGGCGTGGATCGTCCCTGCGAGCCTGCACGACCCGATCAAACAGGACGCGGTCATTCTGAACAAAGGCAAAGACAACGCCGCTGCCAAAGCCTTGGTTGAATACCTCAAAGGCCCGAAAGCCGCTGCGGTGATCAAGTCCTACGGTTACCAGCTCTAAAATGTCGCTGACGAGTGCCGATTTCGCGGCGATCTGGCTGACCCTGAAACTGGCGTCCCTGACCACCGTGATCCTGCTGGTTATCGGCACTCCGATTGCCCTGTGGTTGTCGCGCACCCGCTCGTGGCTGCGCGGCCCGATCGGGGCGATCGTCGCCCTGCCCCTCGTGTTGCCACCGACCGTGATCGGTTTCTATCTGTTATTGATGATGGGGCCGCACGGCTTTCTCGGCCAATTTACCCAATGGCTGGGCATGGGCACTTTGACCTTCAGCTTCACCGGCCTGGTGATCGGTTCGGTGATCTATTCCATGCCGTTCGTGGTGCAGCCGTTGCAGAACGCGTTCTCGGCGATCGGCACCCGCCCACTGGAAGTCGCCGCGACCTTGCGCGCCAATCCGTGGGACACTTTTTTCAGCGTGATTTTGCCGCTGGCGCGCCCCGGTTTTATCACGGCGGCGATCCTCGGCTTCGCGCATACCGTCGGTGAATTCGGCGTGGTGCTGATGATTGGCGGCAACATTCCCGACAAGACCCGCGTGGTTTCCGTGCAAATCTACGACCACGTCGAAGCGCTGGAATACGCACAGGCTCACTGGCTGGCCGGGGCGATGCTGGTGTTCTCGTTTCTGGTGTTGCTGGCGTTGTACTCCAGCCGCAAGACCCGCGCAGGCTGGAGCTGATCGATGATTGATGTACGTCTGAAACGGGCCTATACGGGCTTCAGCCTCGATGTCGACCTGAACTTGCCCGGCCGTGGCGTTACTGCGCTTTATGGGCACTCCGGCTCGGGTAAAACGACCTGCCTGCGCTGTATCGCCGGGCTTGAACGCGCTGAACATGGCTTCATCCAGATCAACGACGAAGTCTGGCAGGACAGCGACAACGGCATTTTCGTCCCGCCACACAAACGCGCGCTCGGTTATGTGTTTCAGGAAGCCAGCCTGTTTCCGCACCTGTCGGTGCTGGCCAATCTGCAGTTCGGCCTCAAGCGCATTGCCAAGTCACAGCGTCGGGTCGACATGGCCCAGGCCACCGAACTTCTGGGCATCGGCCATTTGCTCGAACGTCATCCGCAGCATTTGTCCGGTGGCGAACGCCAGCGCGTCGGCATCGCCCGCGCACTGCTGACCAGCCCGAAACTGCTGCTGATGGACGAACCCCTGGCGGCCCTCGACAGTCAGCGCAAAAGTGAAATCCTGCCATACCTGCAACGCCTGCATGACGAGTTGGATATTCCGCTGCTGTACGTCAGCCATGCGCAGGACGAAGTCGCGCGGCTGGCTGACCATCTGGTGTTACTCAGCGAAGGTAAAGCGCTGGCCAGCGGCCCGATCGGTGAAACCCTCGCGCGTCTCGATCTGCCAATGGCGATGGGCGATGACGCCGGTGTGATCATTGAAGGCCAGGTCAGCGCTTACGATGCGCAATATCAGTTGCTGAGCCTGCAATTACCAGCTACCGAGATGAGCATTCGCGTCACACATGCACCGATGAAGATCGGCCAGACACTGCGTTGCAAAGTACACGCCCGGGATATCAGCCTGACACTGCAGAACAGCGAGTTCAGCAGCATTCTCAATCGACTGCCGGTCACGGTGGTCAGCGAGCAGTCGGCAGACAACGCCGCCCACGTGCTGATTCGTCTCGATGCTGGCGGCACCCCGTTAGTCGCGCGCATCACCCGCTATTCCAGAGATCAATTGGCCGTGCACCCGGGCCAGTTATTGTGGGCGCAGATCAAAGCGGTCGCGGTCCTCGCCTAAATCATTCGGCACCACGGCAGCGGTGTGCGGTCAATGGTTTTACAGACCGTCGCGCCACCGAAGGAAACCGCCATGCCCGATACCGAGCTGATTGCCGAACTGCCATCCGACCTGCATTACGTCGATGACACCCAGCCCGGTATCACCCGCAAAAAACTGCGCGGCAAGTTCAGCTATTTCGAACCTTCAGGCCAACGCATCAACGATCCGGACGAAATCAAACGCATCAATGCCCTCGCGGTGCCGCCAGCCTATACCGACGTGTGGATCTGCCCCGACCCGCGCGGTCATCTGCAAGCCACCGGCCGTGATGCCCGTGGCCGCAAGCAATATCGTTATCACGCGCGCTGGCGCGAAGTGCGCGATGCCGACAAGTATTCGCGACTGCGCGAGTTCGGTCTGACCTTGCCGAAACTGCGCAAGCAACTGGAAGCGTTGTTGGCGGCGCCCGGCTTCAGTCGCGACAAGGTCATGGCCACGGTGATCACCCTGCTCGACGCCACGCTGATTCGGGTCGGCAACACACAATACGCCCGAGATAACCGCTCCTATGGCCTGACCACCCTGCGCAGCCGACATGTCGAGGTCAACGGCAGCGCGATCCTGTTTCAGTTCCGCGGCAAGAGCGGCATCGAACACCAGATCACCGTCAAGGATCGACGCCTGGCGCGCATTATCAAGCGTTGTCTGGAAATTCCCGGGCAGAACCTCTTCCAGTATCTGGATGAAAACGGCGAGCGACACACCGTCAGTTCTTCCGACGTCAACGCCTACCTGCAAACCCTGACCGGCGCCGATTTCACCGCCAAGGATTACCGCACCTGGGCCGGTAGCGCTTTGGCTCTGGCGGTGTTGCGCGAGTTGCAATGGGAGTCCGAAACCGAGGCCAAACGGCATGTGGTGGAGATGGTCAAAGGCGTCGCCAAGCAGTTGGGCAACACCCCGGCGGTCTGCCGAAAATGCTACATCCACCCCGCCGTAGTGGAAAAATTCATGCTCGGCGCCCTCGCTGAACTGCCACGTCCGCGCGTGCGCAAGGGCTTGCGTGCCGAGGAAGTGGCGTTGGCGATGTTTCTTGAGCGAATGAGCGAAATGACCGACGTGCCTTGATCCGCTGCACAGCGTCGTCTAGGCTAGCCACCTTCTCACCCTCCGGACGACTGCAGAAGTGAACAATCCAGCCTTCTAAAAATGTAATCGCGACACGCCGCTTCAGGCGCTTGTCAGTTTTCACGACATTTTTTCGAGGTGCCGATGACTCACGTCTCGCGTACACCCGCGCTCGTATCCCTGAATCAACTGGGTTTTCAGTTTGCCAACGGCGCAACACTGTTCGAAGCCCTGAACCTCAATTTTGATGGTCAACCGACCGCTATCGTCGGGCATAATGGTGTTGGCAAAAGTGTGCTCGCACGCTTGATCGCCGGGCATTTGCAGCCCACTTCCGGCAGCGTGGCACGCTCAGCTTCCGCGCATTACGTCGCGCAAACTTTCGTCACCACATCTGGGCAAACCGTAGCCGAGGCGACAGGAACGGCCACAGTTTTCAGCGCGCTGGAACGACTGAAACTCGGCTGTGCCATAACCGACGATTTCGACCTCATCGGCGAACGCTGGGATCTGGCGGAGCGCTTGCGGCAGATGCTTGATGAGGCCGGGCTAACCGATATCACCACTTCGGATCTCAGCGAAAATCTCAGCGGTGGTCAGCAGGCCAGAATTGCCTTGATCGGCGCACTGTTGAGTCAGGCGCAATTGCTGGTACTCGACGAGCCGAGCAACCACCTCGACAACGCCGGTCGGCAATGGCTGAGGAGCGCGCTGGAACGCTGGCGTGGCGGACTGATCATCGTCAGTCACGATCGCCAATTACTCGAGCAGATGCAGCGAATCGTCGAACTTTCACCTACGGGGGCAAGCGTTTTCAGCGGAAGATTTTCGGAGTTTGCCGAGCAGCGCCGAATACATCGACAGGCAGCACAGGCGCAACTCGATCAGGCTCGCACCGAGCGTCAGCGCGAACGCACACGGTTACAACGCGAGCACGACACCATCCAGCGCCACGCGGCGGGCAGCCGGCGCAATGCGCAAACCGCCAACGTCACGGGCTTCGAGCGGGCGGCGATGAAAGCGGCCGCGCGGGAAATCATGGGACACGTAAAGGTCGGCCATCAGGCACGCAAATCCGATCTGGATGAACGCGTCCGTGAGGCGTACGCAAACGTCCAGCCGGACGACGGCGTGCTGATCAATCTACCGGGCAGTGCGGTTCCGAGTTACCGCCGTGTGTGCACGCTGATCGACGCCTGTTTGCCTTGGTTGTCAGCGGATGCGCCCAGCTCTCGGCTTGACCTCGCCATTCAAGGGCCGATGCGCATCGCTGTCAGCGGCCCCAACGGTTGTGGTAAATCGACGCTGTTGAAACTGCTGGCCGGCGAGTGGGCGCCTGTGGGTGGCGAGTGCATCACGCATGTGCCTTTCGCCTTTCTCGATCAACAGTTGAAACTGCTGGATCCCGGTACATCGATTGTCGATCAATTGCTGGCACAGCAAACGCCCCTGAGCGAAGGCACGTTGCGCAGCTACCTCGCGCAACTGCAACTGGATGCGCAGCGTGTAACCCGGCCGTGCGCCTCACTCAGTGGCGGCGAACGCTTGAAGGCAGCCCTCGCGTTGGCGTTGTGGCGCCAGACGCCCGCGCAATTACTGCTGCTGGATGAACCGACCAATCATCTGGACCTGGCGTCGGTGGAAGCTTTCGAACAAGCCCTGCAGAACTTTCCCGGTGCGATTGTCGCGGTTTCCCACGATCAAGAGTTTCTTCATGCATTAAACCCGAGCCATCATTTGACCTGGCACCCTGAAGGCTGGCGATGGCAACCGACGAGCTGAGCTGTGTATTTTTTGCACGATTGCCGAGGGCTTCTATAGTTGATCTGACACGAATCAGCTGCGGTGACGCCATGGAAGACATTTTCGTCGTGAAGCGTTGCAACAAGATCATTATTTACGGTCGACGCGCCGGTGACAGCCAGCATGATCCCGCCAAAGCGCAGAGCTGGTTTCGCATCTGCGACACGCGTACTGACGGTTTCATCGGCGATGGCTACGACGCGGAAGAGGACGCACGACGTGAATGCAAACGCCTCAACGCAGCCAGTTCCCCATCACCGGCCCGCCAGTCTTCAATCTGATGCCGATCGGAAGCGGGTCTATACTGAAACCAGCTGAAGGAGCAGCACCCCACGGCATAAGGCTCGCAACACGCGGGCTTTTTGCTGCAGCTCAGGTTTCATAGAACGGAGGTGTTCCATGTCCGAAAAAGAGTCCATCACCACCCTCCTCACCCTGCTCGACGCTCGGCAAGCCCGCCTCGCGGCTGCCTGCAAAGAGATCGCCGACTGGGTCGACCACCAAGGCGGACACCCTACCGCCCTGCGCATCCGTGACCGGCTGAACGACATCGAGAAGGATGCTCCGCTGATTCGCAATACGCTGTCGGCGCTCAAGCCTGTCGATCGGCCACTGCCACGGTTCAGATGACAGCGACCTCGCCAAGGTCTCAGGAATTCGCCTCAGAAGCGGTGACACACAGGTCACCGCGCATTTGCCTGTCCGAGATGTTTATTTTCTTCCCGGGATTGCGCTTTTTCACATAACGATCACATCTACGCGTCTACAGTGAAATCACTCCTTTGCAAAACACCCCTCTCACCCGCCCGCATGCGGGTGTTTTTTTGCCTGCGCCCCATCGCCGAACGGCACAGTACGTGAGTTGTCAAAAGCAATACACGTCGCAAAGGAGACAGTTCATGGTTA
The DNA here is from genome assembly GCF_018138145.1 of Pseudomonas sp. SCA2728.1_7. Lineage (NCBI taxonomy): Bacteria > Pseudomonadati > Pseudomonadota > Gammaproteobacteria > Pseudomonadales > Pseudomonadaceae > Pseudomonas > Pseudomonas sp. SCA2728.1_7. Next base: position 1,071,466 of record NZ_CP073104.1, read on the forward strand.
TCCATTTCAACGTTGACGGGCATCTGGCCTGTGGTCACAAAGGCAAACAACTGTCGGCAAGCCGAGAACTCAATCGTGTGAAATGCCGCAGCTGCCGCAATACCGATGCCTACAAGCAGGCACGAAAAGATCAGCGCAATGCCGCCCGCAGAATGGCCCGCCAGACCAAAGCCACGCACAGCGAAGCAAACTGGCGCGCAGAATGGATCGAACGGCTGACAGCAATGGCCGGACTTCAGCGCTTGCCTCGGGGCTTTAGCGGGCAGACGTTCGTTTAGCCCCTCATAAAAAAGGCACAAAAAAAGGCCTGCATGAGAATACTCATGCAGGCCTTTGATATTCATGGTGCCCGAAGCCGGAATCGAACCGGCACGCCCTTACGAGCGGGGGATTTTAAGTCCCATGCGTCTACCAGTTTCGCCATTCGGGCGGTAGCGCGGTGTTGCTTTCTGCGGCAAAGTCGCGATCCTGACAGGATCAACCTTGAACAGCAGTGCGGGAAATATATACATCACTTCCCGGTGAAGCAAGCTTGCAGTGGGCGTTTTTCAAATCTGAATCCTGCGAACACTGCAAATAAAAAGTGCTTTAAATCATGGTTCTACGGAGCTTGCTTGAAGTAACAGCCAAGGTCGGAAACCAAGGCGGCGAAGGTGGATTGCAAACCACCTATAAAGCTACGTATTTCAATAGGTTAGCACTATACCCGCTTCGCAAGCTACTGATTTTTAACGCGCTGCGGGCGACGCAATACAACAGGGTATTTTTCGGGAAGTAATAGATCCTGCTTCGATCGAGAAATGCTATCTCTGCGGAGGTAGTCCGCTTAAAGACCGTATTTGTGATTTTCTCGAGGTTTTTTATTTGCCTGCCGTTCGCGGACCGAGCACGAGTCGCTTGTCCTACTCTACCTGCCGCTGCCATGGTCAGGTTATTCGGGGCTTGCGCGCAGCCGAACCTGCTAGACGCTGATTGTCTCCAGGGTAAAAAGCCCCCCGCGACATGGAGGCCCTTGATAGAATCCAGACCAATCGCGGCCCTTCATGCACGTCAAAGATTCAGACGAATTACTTTGAAAACAGAATGGCCTATTGCTGAAAACACGAACCGTATGTTGAATGAGTCACCCATGCAAACAGCTCACACCACGCTCAGAAAGAATAGTGATATCGAAGCGCTCAGAACGCTCGCAATTATTCTTGTAATTTTCGCCCATATCTCTGCTTTGCTGTCTCCTGACTCTGTATACCGAGTAGTTCTCGCCTACTTTCGATTTGGTTACGGCGTTGACGTATTTTTTTGCATATCCGGATTTATCATCACCAAATCAATAATCAACGAAATACCATCCTCAAGAAGCCTCAAATCGATTCTCGACTTCTCTATTCCGTTCTGGACTCGAAGATTCTGGCGCCTGATGCCATCCGCGTTCTTCTGGGTATTGATGGGTCTTTTGCTATCCGCATGGCATGGCGGCGAAGGGTATATCCCTAAACTGAAGGATTTCGCGTGGCCGGCGTTTGCAGCGGCTTTTCAGTTTTTTAACGTCATATTCCCAGCATGCCGGGACGCCAGTACTTGCGGCACTGTTGGTATATATTGGAGCCTCTCGCTTGAGAATCAGTTCTACTTGATATTACCTGTCATCGCTGTATTGGCCGGAACGCGGCGGATGGCGATGATCTTCGGTGCGGTCTTCCTTGCACAGTTTTTTTTATCAAGGCAATTGACCGACCCAACCCCCTATTTGTGGGCATTTAGAACTGATGCCATTGCCCTCGGCGTCGTCCTGGCCATCTGGCAGAAACATGCTTCATATCAACGCGCAAGGCCAGACTTCCTACGAAACGGCCCACTTTGCACTCTCCTGCTATTGCTGATGATCGCCGGATTGGGAGCCATAACGATTCCTGTGGCACCAATTCCGTTTGCTATGGGGATTACTTCTGTCGGGGCGTTTTTACTCGTTTGGGCTGCTAGCTACAACGAAAATTACTTTACGCGCTGGAAACCAGTGGAGGTTTTCTGTGATTACCTGGGCTCAAGATCTTATGCTATCTACCTGGTCCACTTTATAGTCCTGTTTACAGTTCGCCAGCTTATGTTCAGCCCCGCAGAAAGCTCAACAAATACTAACTACGACACACTGAGCGTCGCGTCATACGTTTTCGTTTTTATATTCTTCACACTCGCTCTCTCTGAACTGAACTACAGATTCATTGAGACACCACTTAGGAAAAAAGGCGAAAAGATTTCAAAAGGTATGAAACTAAGAGTTATTCAACAACCTTAAACGGATAGTCAGGATTTTTAGTCTATTCGAGCGATGGCAGCTCTTGCCACTCCGAGGGGATGCCCTTCCCCCCCGAGAAAGAGCTGCACCATCTTCAGCAGGCTCGTAGCCATGATCGGCGTTGACCGTTCGAGAAGGGCTATTAAAACCAGAGCTGGTAATGCCTCTGCCAAGTAGGCAGGTTGAACCAGCACATGATGAACAATTCAGTACAAACAACTGGTTGTTTACGTGACGCCTAAGAAAATTTTTGGCGCAGACCACCTTTCCCGCAGGCAATAAAAAACCCCGTAGATCACTGATCTACGGGGCTTTTAAGAGTGGAGGCCGAGGTCGGAATCGAACCGGCGTAGGTGGATTTGCAATCCACTGCATAACCATTTTGCTACTCGGCCTCAAAACATTTGTTATCAGTAGCACAACAACAAATGCGTTTTAAACTTGGAGCGGGAAACGAGACTCGAACTCGCGACCCCGACCTTGGCAAGGTCGTGCTCTACCAACTGAGCTATTCCCGCTTGGTGATGCGCATTCTATAGAATTAAGAAGCTCCGTCAACCCCTTGATTCAAAAAAGTTTTATTTCTTTTCAACATCGGTCTTCAGGTGCGGCCAGGCAGCGCGAAGGTATTGAACCATCGACCACAATGTCAGGCCAGCAGAGACCATCAGCAAGGCATAACCCAGGATAACCCAGAAACTGAAGTCCTTTGGATTGGCCAGCAGGATCACCAGCGCGAGCATCTGCGCGGCGGTTTTCCATTTGCCGAGATTTGAAACGGCTACGTGAGCACGGGCGCCGAGTTCGGCCATCCATTCGCGTAAGGCCGACACCACAATCTCGCGACCGATGATGACAGCAGCCGGCAGAGTGAGCCAGAGATTGCCGTGTTCCTGGACCAGCAGCACCAGAGCCACTGCAACCATGAGTTTATCGGCGACCGGATCGAGAAACGCACCGAACGGAGTGCTTTGCTCGAGACGACGGGCCAGATAACCGTCCAGCCAGTCCGTTGCTGCCGCAAAGGCAAACACCGAGGCGGAGGCCATGTAACTCCACTGGTAAGGGAGATAGAACAGCAAAATGAAGATCGGGATGAGCAGGACGCGTAGAACGGTAATCAGATTAGGGATATTCATCGGCACAACTGGCTACGAGGTGAAGGGGCATTCTACTCGCTATGCAGGTTCGCATAAATCGACTCTGCGAGCTTTTTACTGATCCCCGGGGCTTTGGCGATCTCTTCGATGCTTGCACGAGTCAGCTCCTGCAATCCACCAAAATGTTTCAACAAATCGCGACGTCGGGTTGGCCCAACGCCCGCAACGCCTTCCAGCGTTGACGTACGGCGGGTTTTGCCTCGGCGTGCGCGGTGTCCGGTAATTGCAAAACGGTGGGCCTCATCGCGGATCTGTTGAATCAAGTGCAGCGCCGGCGAGTCGCCACGCAAGGTGAACTCGTGCGCCGCATCATTCAGATACAACGTTTCGAAGCCCGCCTTGCGAGTAGCGCCTTTGGCGACGCCGAGCAGAATCAGATCCGGTACGGCCAACTCGTTGAGAACATCTCGAGCCATCGACAGCTGACCCTTGCCACCGTCCACCAGCAAGATGTCCGGCAACTTGCCCTCGCCTTCCTTGAGTTTGCTGAAGCGTCGCGTCAGGGCTTGGTGCATGGCGGCGTAGTCGTCACCCGCCGTGACGCCTTCGATGTTGTAGCGCCGATAGTCCGACTTGATCGCGCCTTCCGGGCCAAACACCACACAAGAAGCAACCGTGGCCTCACCACTGGAATGACTGATGTCATAGCATTCCAGACGCTGCGGCGGCTCATCCAGGTTCAATACTTCGGCCAAGGCTTCAAACCGCGCTGCGGTGTGTTGACGATTGGCCAGGCGTGCGCCTAACGCCTGTTCTGCGTTGGTCACCGCCAGTTGCTGCCAGCGCGCACGCGTACCACGCACCCGATGGCTGATGGCCAATTCGCGCCCACGCAGTTCATGGATCGCTTCGATCAGCGTCGGAAAATCTTCGTGCACCACGTTGACGATCAGTTCGCTCGGCAAATCGCGCTCAGGGCTGCTGATGAAGTACTGGCCGAGAAACGCGGCCATGACTTCCGACACGTCTTCTTCGATCCCGACTTGCGGGAAGAAATTCTTGCTGCCCAGCACGCGTCCGCCACGGACACTGATCAAATGCACGCAGGCACCACCCGGGTTGACGAATGCCGCGATGACATCGATATCTCCCGTGCCGCCTTCCATGCTTTGTTGATCCTGGACCCTGCGCAACAGCGCGATCTGATCGCGCAACTCGGCAGCTCGCTCGAACTCCAGGTTGATTGCCGCCTCTTCCATCGCCGTCGACAACTCGTTGGTCAGCGCGTGACTACGCCCCTCAAGAAACATGACCGAGTGACGCACGTCTTCGGCATAGACCTCAGGCTCGACCAGCCCGACGCAAGGCGCTTTGCAGCGTTTGATCTGATATTGCAGACATGGCCGGGTACGGTTCTTGTAGTAGCTGTCTTCGCACTGGCGAACGAAGAAGGTCTTTTGCAGCAGGCTCAAGCTTTCGCGTATGGCGCCGGCGCTCGGATAGGGACCGAAGTATTTGCCTTTGGCTTTTTTCGCCCCGCGATGAATGCTCAGGCGCGGGAATTGGCCGTCGGACAGAAACACATAGGGATAGGATTTGTCGTCGCGCAACAGAATGTTGTACGGCGGCCGCCACTCCTTGATCAGCGTTTGCTCAAGCAGCAGCGCTTCGGTTTCGTTGGCGGTGATGGTCGTTTCGACCTGCGCAATGCGCCCAACCAACGCGGCAGTCTTGGGCGCCAGACCGGTTTTGCGGAAGTAGCTGGCCAAGCGTTTTTTCAGGTTCTTGGCCTTGCCCACGTATAACAGGCGCGCATCGCTGTCGAACATGCGATAGACGCCCGGGCGCCCACTGACTGTCGACAGAAACGCGCCGGAATCGAATGTTTCAGTCATGGTCAGAGGCTGGCATCAACCATGCCGTGACGAACCGCCAACAGTGTCAACTCGACGTCGCTGCTGATCGAAAGCTTCTCGAAAATACGGTAGCGATAGGTGTTCACGGTTTTCGGCGACAGGCACAACTTGTCGGAAATGATCTGTACCTTCTGACAGCCGACAATCATCAACGCGATTTGAATTTCCCGCTCGGACAAGGCATCGAAAGGCGAATCATTGGACGGCTGAAAGGACTTGATCGCCAATTGCTGGGCAATCTGCGGACTGATATAGCGCTGGCCGGCAAACACCAGGCGAATGGCCTGAACCATTTCCGGCAAACCCGCGCCCTTGGTCAGATAACCCGCAGCACCAGCCTGCAGCAAGCGTGTCGGGAAAGGATCCTCTTCACACACCGTCACTGCGACCACCTTGATATCCGGATGACTGCGCAACAGTTTGCGCGTGGCTTCGAGGCCGCCGATGCCAGGCATCTTGACGTCCATCAGCACCACATCGGGCTTCAACTCTCGGGCCTTGATCAGGGACTCTTCCCCGGATTCGGCCTGGCCAACCACCTGCAAGCCATCGATATCGGCCAGCATACGTGTAATGCCTGTGCGAACGAGATCATGGTCATCGACCACTAGCACCCTAATCAAGCAGACACCTCGCGATATGGTCATATTGGGATGCCGGACACCTTAGCAAAAAGTACCCCACAGACCTAGCGGAAAGCGTCATTTAAAAAGTTTCAATTCATCATTGAGGGCTTGCCGGCCGTGGGTTTCAGAGCACATGTGTACTTATATCAAGCTGCATTCGCAGAAAACACTCGTCCGCGCCCTGAGCCTGTAGGCCTTTTCTTTCATACAAGTTTCTCGCCGGATTATTGTCGAATACGGTCAGGCGTAAAGCGGGGCGTCTTTCTTTGCGGGCCAGGTCGATAACCTGATCAATCACCCAGGAACCCGCGCCCCGCCCCTGAAACGCTTCAGCAATCTGCAGTTCACGAATGTACAGCGCGCGCATATCCCGACTGAGGCTGAGAAAACCCACCGGCACATCACCCTGCACTATCAGCCAGTTCTGCCGCCCCGGCCACGCCACGTCAAACGCCTCGTCCTGCCATAACAGGTCATGGTGAATGTAGTAGCGCAGCATGTTCTGACAGGTGAGATCGCGGGCAAATTCCAGGTCTTCTGGGGCCGCAGGACGTAAGTGGAATGTCATCAGGCTTGCGTAACAGGAACAACCCGTCCCTGCCATACACCGTTGTTACGTTGAGCGACGACCAGAAAATCGCCCGTTCCCAGCGCAGCAACGATCAGCGAACCGTCTTCAGACCAGACGCAACTGCGCCCGGCGGATTGCCAACCGCCGGTCAGCCCACCGTGATTGGCCATCAGCACAGCCATCGAGTGTTGCCGGGCGTAGCCTTGAAGTATCGCTGTGTCGGCCGCGTAGCCTTTCTCGCTGATCAAGACACCGGCGGCGTATAAGCCAGCGCCCTGACCTGCAGCCGCCAAGGCATGACTGGAATGAGAGAAATCGGCACATACCGCCAATGCGACCACTTCCTCGCCAATGTTCAGGGTTGGCCCGCCAGAACCGGGTGCAAAAACGAGGTCCTCGCCTGTGTGCAGATGCTGTTTGCTGTAAACACCGAGAGAGCCGTCAGCGCCCAGAACCAGAGCACCGATCAGCACCGAAACACTGCCCTCCAACCGGATAGGCATACCGACAACGGCAGTCACCTTAAGCTCTCGGGCCAAATCCCTCAGGGGACGTAGCACAGCATCTTGCGGGTCGATCGCCAATGCTGCCGCATCCTGCCCTTCATAGCCCGTCAGCGACAACTCGGGAAAAACCAGCAACTCGACACCCTGCTCCGCTGCTGCCTCAATAAAGCGGCAATGTCGGGCAATGTTCCCGGGAAGGTCCCCGGCAAGGGAGAGGCTTTGGGCAGCGGCAATGGTCAGTGTCGACACGGTTCATCCTTGGCAATCATGCGAAATGCTGAGTGTCACCACTCTTGGCCAAATCAGGCAATAGGCATTTTGTTGATAATGCGATAGCAATTTCTGATTGCTGAGGCGTATCGGCCTCTAGTAAGCTCGGCCCATTCATTGGAGACAGACCATGTTCATCGCCCTCTCACAGCTTCCTACCACCAGCGCCCTGCGCTCGGTTGCGGCTGCCCGGGTGAATGACGTTTGCGCTCCGGTCAGCTTTTATTTTGGGTATTGGTTTAGCCACTGGCGCGCCTGATACCCAAACGGCGCCCATGACAACGGGTCGCCTACCAGAGAATTCTCAACCCCCGGTCGGCCTCCCGACCGGGGGTTTTGTTTTTTCAGCCCCAACTTTTTCAGCAGCACACCAGACACTTTGAGGAATCACGAAATGAACTACGCCACTTATTACCGTTACGACAGCTTTAGCGCCTGGCGATTTACCAGCCTCCGCTCGGGACAGCCTGCCGCCTCCGATCGGTCACCTTCAGGTGGCAAGCACACACACGTAGCCAATACGGCCAACTGTCGAACACCCCAGTAGGGCCGAGCGAGCGGGAAGCACCCGCCGCCAGCCCAGGAAAACCGAATATGAACTCGTCCGTTTCTGCTCTGCCACTGTCCACTCTGAACTCTGCCAACGAAGCATTGACCCTGCGTCTGCCCAGCTCGTTGCAACTCAAACAGCAATTGCCTCTGAGCAATCCCTTGAGCCTGCAAGTCGCCGCCCATCGCCAAGCGGTTCGCGCCATTCTCAATGGCCAGGATCAGCGTCTGCTGGTCATCGTCGGTCCCTGCTCTATCCACGACCCCCAATCCGCACTCGAGTACGCCGGCAAGCTCGCTCGACTGGCTGAAGAAGTCAGCAGCGAAATGCTTTTGGTGATGCGCGCCTATGTCGAAAAACCGCGTACCACGGTCGGCTGGAAAGGCCTGGCGTATGACCCGCATCTGGACGGCAGTGATGACATGGCTGGCGGTCTTACCCTCTCGCGGGAACTCATGCTGGAAATGATCCGCCTCGGCTTGCCGGTGGCCACCGAATTACTGCAACCGATGGCGGCCGGGTACTTCGATGACCTGTTGAGCTGGGTGGCCATTGGCGCGCGTACCACTGAATCGCAGATCCACCGTGAAATGGCCAGTGGACTGAGCATGCCGGTAGGCTTCAAGAACGGCACTGACGGTGGCGCAGCCATTGCCGTTGACGCGATGCGTTCGGCAGCCCATCCGCACCGACATTTCGGCGTCGATAGCCAAGGGCATCCGGCCGTCATTCAAACGCCTGGCAACCCCGATACTCATCTGGTCCTGCGCGGGGGCCATAAAGGGCCGAACCATGATCGCGAGAGCGTGGCAAAAATCCACGCGGACCTGGACAGGCTGAAGATTCCGAGCCGAATCATGGTCGACTGCAGCCACGCCAACAGTGGCAAGGATCCATTGCGTCAGCCAGGCGTCTTCAACGAAGTGCTTGAGCAACGCTTGCAAGGTGATCGCGCGCTGATCGGCATGATGATTGAATCTCACCTGTTCGAAGGCTGCCAACCGCTGACCCAATCCCTGCGCTACGGGGTTTCAATCACCGATGGCTGCCTCGGTTTCAGCGCAACAGAACACTTGCTGCGTGCCGCCGCTCAGCGCCTCGCCGAACACGCCAAAGACTGACTTGCAGACCATCCCTCCGGACTTATGGCAAGCCGGAGGGATGGTCGGTCCCGCTACGCCTCTACTCGGACCGGTGTGGCAGCAGATTCCTGACTGACATCGTCCAGACGCTCGACTGTGTAGGCTACCCGCACGGTCGTGCCATCGTGCTCACGCCAGAATCGGTGCGGCACGATAAAGATCAGCGGCTTTCCCGCCGTTTCCCGCGTGATTTCGCGGTCATCCCGGTGATTGAAAAGATCTCCGTCGCACTTGAGATACACCAGCTCACCTTCATGCGTCTGTGCATTACCAATCACGATGGTCACCCCGTCGATCGAATCCTCTTTCAGCAACACGCCATCTTCAGCTTCAAGCACGTCGGGAGCGTCCAGCTCACCACGAAGGAACGGCGTGACGAGGATTCTTGCCGACTCGGATTCTCGAACCGCGCCACCGGACTGTTCCACTCGATAGCGCACCGACACCTCACCACCGAGATGTGCAGCGATGTGCGCCCCGTCAACCCAAAATGACAGCACGTCAGCGACAGCAAAGGTTTCGACCTTCAGGCTGTCGCTGAACGTTGCCGGCATTGCTTCAGCGCCCCACAGCAATGTGACCCGATCCCCCGCCGCCATTCGGGCATAAGGCTGAAGCACGACAAGCGTGCCGTCCGCCACTCGCTCCGGATCCAGTGTTCCCCTTATCGCTCCCTCGACAATTGGTGCAAGCAACTGCGGCCGTGTATCTCCCACCGACAATTGCACGCGTGCAGATAACGCTGGGACTGACGAGCTCGCACTGAGCAGTTTCCAGTAAACCTCCAGCGAACCGCCATCCAGTGCGGCGATGTGCATGCCTTTGATAACGAAAACGACATCCTTGCCGACCTGGGCTTCGCTGACATAGCGCACCATTTCATGCTGATAGACGAAGCCTTCTATATCCAGCCCCTCCCAACTCAACAGCAACTGGTCGCCACAGGTCATGTTTGCATAAGGCGCGATACGCACAACAACCTTGCACAGCGAAGGATCAAGCACCGTCCCCCCCGGATAATCAAGGGTCGCCGCGGGCAGTAGTTCGCTCGAAACACAGGGAGTGACGGGGTGGCGCATCCGGTAGCAAAACTCGACTTCGTGCGTGTTCATTAGTGGCTCCATTCCTTGGAAAAACGCCGCATTCATGGACGGCGTCGACAGCCAACATTTAACGCGCTTCCCGATATTTTCGATGTCAGCCCGATCCGCCGCAGACACCCGGCAAACGCCTCCAGCGGGGTAGGCAAAAGTGAGCAAAACCGCCCTCAACCAAGCGAAAGATGTCCTCAACTTCCGATTCGGATCTCACAAGTATCTGAAAATTCGTACAGCCCCTAGTCCAGATTCAACGGCCAAGAGAAGCCTCTTCTTACTTCTTCAACGGGATGAGTGTTTTAGAGTGGCCTCCGGATTCCCCCGATGAACTTCTGTGAAAAAGGTAAGAACATGCAACGGAATGCTTCAACTCGCTATCCCATCCTGCTGGTACACGGTCTGTTCGGATTCGAGCGCATCGGTCATTTCGAGCTGTTCCATGAAGTAAAGGACGCTCTGAAGATGGCCGGCAGCCGAGTGTTTGTTCCCCACCTTTCCGCCACTCATAAAAACGAAACAAGGGGTGAACAACTGCTTGCACAGATTGATCGTGTTCTGCGAGGCACAGGTGCCGACAAAGTCAACCTCATCGGCCACAGTCAAGGAGCACTGGCTGCCCGATACGCTGCGGCGCTCGCGCCACACGCCGTAGCTTCGGTGACTTCCGTCAGCGGCCCGAATCACGGTTCGGAGCTGGCCGATTTTCTGCGCAAGGCATTAGTGCCTGGACGACTGCCAGAGGCGGTCGCCCAGAATGTGGCGACACTGTTTGGCAATTTTCTTTCGTTGCTCAGTGGCAGTGTGACGCTGCCGCAAAACGCTTTGGCGGCGCTGAATGCGCTGACGACCGAAGGCGTGGGCGATTTCAACGACAGGTTTCCGCAGGGGTTGCCCAGCACCTGGGGCGGGCACGGCGCGGAACAGGTCAACGGTGTGCGCTATTACTCCTGGAGCGGCGTCCTGCCCGCCGACAGTCCGTCGACACTCGATCCGACCCGAAACGTATGCCATGCGCTGTCGCAATATTTCATGACCGAGACCGAACAGAATGATGGTTTCGTCGGCCGTTTCAGCTCTCACCTGGGGCAAGTGATCCGCTCCGACTATCCGCTGGACCACTTGAACAGTCTGCGTCGCTCGGCCGGCCCCGTGACTGCGCTGCCCGACCCGATTGAACTGTACGTTGAACACGCCGAACGTCTGCGTGCCGCGAATCTCTGACCAAAGCCACGGACAACCGAACGGAACTTTGCCGAGAATTCGCCCACTGAATCCGGTAGGCTCCACACTTTACTGAAATAGATTGGAGAGTTTCCCCATGGCTAAAGCCACTGCCCGCCACATCCTGGTTTCCAGCGAAGACAAGTGCAACGAACTCAAGGCCCAGATCGAAGGCGGCGCCGATTTCGCCGAAGTCGCAAAGGCCAACTCCACCTGCCCGTCCAGCCGTCAGGGCGGTGATCTGGGTTCGTTCGGTCCTGGCCAGATGGTCAAGGAATTCGACACCGTGGTCTTCAGCGCGCCAATCAATGTCGTGCAAGGTCCGGTGAAGACTCAGTTCGGTTATCACCTGCTGGAAGTCACCAGCCGTCAGGACTGATCCGTCGCCTGATTGCTCACCAACGGCCCGCCTTCTGGTGGGCCGTTGTGTTTCAGTTACATATACGGCTGGCGACTGACGCGCCTCTCGCGTACAACTTGCGCTTATCGATTTCCCGGTTCCAAGGCTGACAATGCGACTGGTTTTCCCCACATTGATGCTCACCGCCCTCGCCCTGCTGACGGGCACCGCCGGCGCGAACGCTGCACCGCAACACGCGTTGACCGTTTATGGCGAACCCGCCAAGTACCCTGCCGGTTTCAGCCACTTCGACTACACCAACCTGCAAGCGCCCAAGGGCGGGACGATGCGCCGTTCGGCCATCGAGATCGGCCACTTCGACCACATCCTTCCTTATATAGACAAAGGCATCGGCGTCACGCAGATCGATGGTTTGCTCTATTCGCCGTTGGCTCAGCGTTCGCTGGACGAGCCTTACACGGTTTACGGACTGGTCGCGCAAAAGATGGAGCGCTCGGACGATGGTCTGTCGCTGCGGTTCTTCATCAATCCCAAGGCACGTTTTGCTGATGGCAAGCCGATTACCGCCGAAGACGTACGCTACACCTACGATTTATTGATGACCCAGGGCAGCCTGCGTTATCGCACCCAGTTTGCTGACGTCAAAGGCGTCGAAGTGGAAGGCCCGTTGACCGTGCGTTTCGACTTCAAGAGCAATGAAAACCGCACCCTGCCACTGGACATCGCGACCCTGCCGGTATTCCCCGAGCATTGGTGGAAGAGCCGCGATTTCGCCGGGGGGGGCGGCTATGAACCACCACTGGGCAGCGGCCCTTATCGAGTCGGAAAAGTCGATTCAGGGCGCAGCATCACCTTTGAACGCAACGCTGACTGGTGGGGCAAGGATTTGCCGGTCAGTCGCGGTCTCTACAACTTCGATCATTTCAGCATCGAGTACTTCGGCGATACCGATGTCGCCCGGCAAGTGCTGCGCGGTGGCGCCTACGACTACAACCGCGAGTTCTCGGCCACCGGCTATTCAATCGGCTACGACAGCCCGGCGCTGAGCGACGGACGCCTGCAAAAGGCGCATCTGGCCACCGAGGCGCCCCAGTCGGCCCAAGGCTTTGTGTTCAATCTGCAAAAACCCATGTTCGCCGATCGCCGCGTGCGCCAGGCACTGGCCATGCTCTGGGACTTCGAGTGGAGCAACCGGCAGATGATGCGCGGTATGTATATCCGCCAGCAGAGCTACTTTTCCAACACGCCACTGGCGGCAAGCGAACTGCCCGATGCGCAGGAACTGAAAATCCTCGAACCGCTGCGCGACCAGGTTCCCGACGAAGTCTTTAGCAAAGTCTTCGAGGCGCCGAAAACCGACGGCAGCGGCCTGATCCGCGATAAACAGTTGCAAGCCCTCGAACTGCTCGAACAGGCCGGCTGGAAACCGGATGGCGATCAACTGGTGAATGCGCAAGGCGAGCCGCTGAGCTTCACCTTCCTGGTCAGCCAGAACGGTATGGATCGCTTGCTGCTGCCGTACAAACGCACGCTGAAACAGATCGGTATCGACCTGAACATCCGCCGTATCGACTCCTCGCAATACGTCAACCGGCTGATGAGCCGTGACTACGACATGATCGTCACCGGCTACCCGGTCAGCACTTCGCCGGGAGGCGAGCTGCTCAATTACTTTGCTTCCGCGTCGGCCAACGACCCGGGCGCGAACAACTACATGGTGTTGAAAAACCCGGCGGTGGATACGTTGATCAACGGTCTGATTCGCGCATCCACGCAGTCCGACATGCTGCATTACGCCCATGCCCTGGACCGGGTGCTGCAATGGAATTACTACTGGATTCCCAACTACTATCCGCCGGGCACGTCGACGGTGTGGTGGAACCGCTTCGGCATACCCTCAGTGCAAGCCAGCAATGACGAAGCCATCGAGAGCTGGTGGGAAATCAGCAGCACGCCGCTGACCAATCAGCAGATGACCGCCGAGAAAATCGCCCGTGGCAGACCCGGAGGACCGCACTGATGTGGGGTTACATACTGCGGCGCCTGCTGCTGATCATCCCGACGCTGGTGATCATCCTGCTGGTCAATTTCGTGATCATTCAGGCCGCACCCGGCGGTCCGGTAGAACAGGCCATCGCCCACCTGCAAGGTATCGGCGGCGCCAGTGTCGGTGGCGGCGCCAGCGAAACCATGAGCGGCACCTCCCGTGCCAGTCGCGGCCTCGATCCGCAACTGATCAAGGACATCGAAAAACAGTACGGCTTCGACAAACCGGCTCACGAACGCTTGTGGCTGATGTTGAAGAACTACGCGCAACTGGATTTCGGCAAGAGCTTCTTCCGTGGCGCGACAGTCACCGACCTGATCCTGGAAAAAATGCCGGTGACCATTTCCCTCGGGCTGTGGGCGACGCTGATCACTTATCTGGTGTCGATCCCGCTGGGGATCCGCAAGGCTGTGCACCATGGCAGTCATTTCGATATCTGGAGCAGCACGGCGATCATCATCGGTTACGCGATGCCAGCGTTTCTGTTTGCGATGTTCCTGATCGTGGTGTTTGCCGGCGGCACGTCGCTGAACTGGTTTCCGGTGCGCGGTCTGGTGTCGGACAACTTCGAATCGCTGTCGACCCTCGGTAAAATCGCTGATTATTTCTGGCACCTGGTGCTGCCGGTCACGGCGCTGGTGATCGGTGGTTTCGCCACACTGACCATCCTGACGAAAAACTCGTTTCTCAATGAAATCACGCGCCAGTACGTGGTGACCGCGCGGGCCAAAGGCCTGAGCGAGCGCCGCGTGCTCTACGGGCATGTGTTCCGCAACGCGATGCTGCTGGTGGTGTCCGGCATCCCGCAGGCATTCATCAGCGTGTTCTTCGCCGGTTCCTTGCTGATTGAAGTGATCTTCTCCCTCGACGGTCTCGGGCGCATGAGCTACGAAGCTGCGGTTTCGCGGGACTACCCGGTGGTGTTCGGCTCACTGTTCATCTTCACCCTCTTCGGCCTGCTGATAAAACTGGTCGGCGACCTGTGTTACACGCTGGTCGATCCGCGTATCGACTTCGCCGCGAGGAACGCCTGATGTTCAAGCTCTCGCCTATGGGCCGTCGGCGCTTCGAGCGCTTCAAGAAAAACCGCCGTGGCTGGTGGTCGTTATGGCTGTTTATCGGCCTGTTTGTGCTGACACTGGGTGGCGAGTTGATCGCCAATGACAAGCCATTGGTCGTCAGCTATCAGGACCAATGGTACTTCCCGGTCTTCAAGCGCCACACCGAGCAGGAGTTCGGCGGGCAACTGCCGTTCCAGGCGGATTATCGCAGCGACTATGTGCAGCACCTGATTCGCAAGGACGGTGGCTGGCTGCTGTTCCCACCGATTCCGTTCAGTGACGACACACCGAATTACGACCTCAACAAACCGGCGCCGAGTCCGCCGACGTCGGTCAACTGGCTGGGCACGGACGATCAATCGCGCGATGTGTTGGCGCGGGTGATTTTCGGCGCACGGGTATCGATTCTGTTTGCCCTGATGCTGACCTTTGTCAGTGCCCTGATCGGCATCGCCGCCGGTGCATTGCAGGGCTACTACGGAGGCTGGGTCGATTTGCTCGGGCAACGCGTGCTGGAAGTCTGGTCGGGGCTGCCAGTGCTGTACCTGTTGATCATTCTCTCCGGTTTTGTCGAACCGAACTTCTGGTGGCTGCTGGGGATCATGGCGCTGTTTTCATGGCTGGCACTGGTGGATGTGGTGCGCGCCGAGTTCCTGCGCGGACGCAATCTGGAGTACGTCAAAGCCGCCCGCGCGCTGGGCCTGAGTGATCGCAAGGTGATCTTCCGGCACATTCTGCCCAATGCGATGAACGCGACACTGAGTTACCTGCCGTTCATTCTGACCGGGGCGATTTCCACCCTTACTGCGTTGGATTTTCTCGGCTTCGGCATGCCCGCCGGCAGTGCCTCGCTGGGTGAGTTGATCGGTCAGGGCAAACAGAACCTGCAAGCTCCGTGGCTCGGGTTGACGGCGTTTTTCACCCTGGCGCTGATCCTTTCTTTATTGGTGTTCATCGGCGAAGCGTTGCGTGACGCGTTCGACCCTCGATCCTGAAGCGTGGCCATGACTGACAACCTGATTGAAATCCGTAACCTCAACGTCGCCTTCCATAGCCAGAGCGTGGTGCGCGACCTGTGTCTGGACATTCGTCCTGGTGAGTGCCTGGCGTTGGTGGGCGAATCGGGCTCGGGCAAATCGGTGACCGCCCATTCGATTCTGCAGTTGCTGCCCGAAAGCGAAGCGCAAACCACTGGCAGCATTCGCTATCGCGGACAGGAACTGATCGGCGCAGATCCCAAGGTTTTGCGCGAGTTGCGCGGCAACCGCATCGCGATGATCTTCCAGGAGCCGATGACCTCGCTGAATCCGCTGCACACCATCGAAAAACAGATTGGCGAAACGCTGCTGTTGCACCGTGGCCTCGGTGGCAAAGCAGCACAGGCACGGATCCTCGAACTGCTCGGTCTGGTGGGCATCCAGAAACCCAAGGAACGCCTCAAGGCTTACCCGCATCAACTCTCTGGCGGACAACGGCAACGGGTGATGATCGCCATGGCCCTGGCCTGCGAACCGGAGCTGTTGATCGCCGACGAACCGACCACGGCGCTCGACGTGACGGTACAGCGCAAGATCCTGCTGCTGCTCAAATCCCTGCAACAACGCTTGGGCATGTCGCTGCTGCTGATCAGCCACGACCTCAATCTGGTGCGCAGTATTGCCCAGCGCGTGTGCGTGATGAAGGCCGGGGAAATCGTCGAACAGGCGCCCTGCGAAACCCTGTTTACCGAGCCGAAGCATCCTTACAGCTGCGTGCTGCTCAACGCCGAACCCGACGGCGAAGCCCTGCCCCGCGATGAGCGCGAGAACGTACTGGAAGTCGACGACCTGAAGGTTGAGTTCGTCGTCGGCGGCGGTCTGTTCCAGCGCAAGCAACTCCTGCGGGCGGTGGACGGCATCAGTCTGAGCATCCAGCGTGGCAAGACGTTGGGTATCGTCGGCGAATCCGGTTCCGGCAAGTCGACATTGGGCCAGGCGATCCTGCGTTTGCTCGACTCCGAGGGCGGTATCCGCTTTCAGGGTCAGGCGCTCGACGGTCTCAATCAGAAACAGATGCGCCCATGGCGTCGACAGATGCAGGTGGTGTTTCAGGATCCGTTCGGCAGCCTCAGCCCGCGCATGTCAGTGGCGCAGATCATCAGCGAAGGCCTGGAAGTGCATTGCGAGTCGACGGCTGATGAATGCGACGAGCAAGTCATCCGTGTGCTTAAAGAAGTCGGCCTCGACCCCGAGAGTCGCCATCGCTATCCCCACGAGTTCTCCGGTGGCCAGCGCCAACGCATCGCTATTGCGCGGGCACTGGTGCTGAAACCGGCGCTGATCCTGCTCGACGAGCCGACCTCGGCACTCGATCGCACGGTGCAGAAACAAGTGGTCGCCCTGCTCCGCCAGCTTCAGGAAAAACACGGTCTGACCTATCTGTTCATCAGCCACGATCTGGCGGTTGTGCGCGCCCTGGCCCACGACATGATCGTGATCAAGGACGGCAAAGTGGTCGAGCGTGGCGCCAGTCATGAGGTGTTTGATGCGCCGCAGCATCCGTATACCAAAGAGCTGTTGGCGGCGGCGCATCCGCAGTAGGCATCATATGCGTTCGGCTTGAAACCGGGTCGCGGCTTTCGCGAGCAGGCTCGCTCCCACAAGATTCACGGTCGTTTACAAAATTTGTGAACACCCCGGCCCGCTGTGGGAGCGAGCCTGCTCGCGAAAGGGCCGGCGCAGGCAACAAACAATCAGGATCAGCCTCCATGAACACCACCGAAAGCCTCAAGGACTACCAACGGGTCCGCACCCTGGCGATCCGTTCGCTGTTCGAGATCATCGAGCAATCCAGCGAAGGCACGGTGATCGTCGATCGCGATGCCAACATCGTCTGGATGAACGAGCGTTACGCCCGGCGTTTCGGTCTCGAATCGGCTGAAGGCGCCATCGGCAAACCCTGTGAAAGCGTGATCCCAGGCAGTCTGTTGCGCGAAGTCGTGCGCACCGGGCGCCCTATCCTGCTGGATATGCAGGACACCCCGAAAGAGCCGTTGGTGGTGATGCGCCTGCCGATCCATGACGACGCCGGCACGGTGATCGGCGCGATCGGCTTTGCCCTGTTCGACGAGCTGCGCACCCTGTCGCCAATGCTCAAACGGTATTTGAGCATGCAGGAAGAACTGGCTTCGACCCGCTCCCTGCTGCGCGCCCGGCAGACCAAATACAACTTCGCCCACTTTATCGGCACCAGCGCCGCCAGCCTCGAAGTCAAACGCCGTGCCCGACGCAGTGCCAGCGCCGAGTCGCCGGTGTTGCTGCTCGGCGAGACCGGCACCGGCAAAGAGTTGCTGGCCCAGGCCATTCATGGCGCCTCGCCACGAGCACACAAGGCCTTCGTCAGCATCAACAGCGCGGCGATTCCCGAGGCGTTGCTGGAAGCGGAGTTTTTCGGCACCGCACCCGGCGCGTTCACCGGCGCCGACCGCAAGGGCCGCACC
This sequence comes from Pseudomonas sp. SCA2728.1_7, assembly GCF_018138145.1. NCBI lineage: Bacteria > Pseudomonadati > Pseudomonadota > Gammaproteobacteria > Pseudomonadales > Pseudomonadaceae > Pseudomonas > Pseudomonas sp. SCA2728.1_7. The sequence continues at coordinate 1,089,705 of NZ_CP073104.1, forward strand.
GGCAAGTTGCAGATCGCCCAGGGCGGCACATTGTTTCTCGACGAGATTGGCGACATGCCGCTGCCCCTGCAAAGCAAACTGCTGCGTGTGTTGCAGGAAAAGGAATTCGAGCCGGTCGGTTCCAACGAGGTGATTCAGAGCGACGTGCGAGTGATTGCCGCCACTTCGACCGATCTGCAAGCGGCGATCAAACGCGGTGAATTCCGCGCCGATTTGTACTATCGCCTCAACGTATTGCCGATTCAGGTGCCACCATTGCGTGAACGTCTCGATGATCTGCCGGCGCTTAGCGAAGCGATTCTGGAAGAGCTGCGCAGTCAGCACGAGTTGCACGGTGATGCGCTGGCGTTGCTTGGTCAGCACGCCTGGCCTGGGAATATTCGCGAGCTGCGCAATGTACTGGAGCGGGCAGCGTTGCTCAGTGATGACTTGATGCTGAGCGAGCAGGATATTCGTGCGGCGATTGGTACGTTGACGCCGGTTGAGCGTGCCTCGGTGCCGACGATGGAGACGCTGGCTGACGAGACTTTTGCTCAGGCGCGGGAGCGGTTTGATCGGCAGTTGATTCAGGCAGCCCTAGCGCAATGTGCGGGGAACGTACCGGAGGCAGCGGCTCGACTGGGGCTGGGGCGGTCGACGCTGTACAAGAAGATGGTGGCGTTGGGAATCGCTTGAGTCTCCATACAGAGATATAGATCTCCACATAGAGACAGACACACAGGAGTGCTTCGCACTCATCGCGAGCAGGCTCACTCCTACATTTTTACAGGTGTGCACATCCCCCCTGTAGGAGTGAGCCTGCTCGCTATGACGCCAAATCGATCAACACCATCTCAAAACAGAGACAAACAACTCATTTGCGATTCAATCATTCAGATTAACTTCATATATTTCAGCAACTTACATATCTGGCACAGTTCTCGCTAACGTCTCTCCCACACCCGTTCCACCCACAAAAATAACAATTCTGGAGAGACACACCATGAGTGTGATCATTGCCTTGGCAGCCCTGGCGCTGCTGATGCTGGCTGCCTACCGTGGCTACAGCGTTATCCTCTTCGCGCCGATTGCCGCCCTCGGTGCGGTCCTGCTCACCGACCCTTCTGCCGTTGCCCCTGCGTTCACCGGGGTGTTCATGGAGAAAATGGTCGGCTTCATCAAACTGTATTTCCCGGTTTTCCTGCTCGGTGCCGTGTTCGGCAAGTTGATCGAACTGTCGGGGTTCTCCCGCTCGATCGTTGCCGCGGCCATTCGCTTGCTCGGCACCAAACAAGCGATGCTGGTGATCGTGCTGGTCTGCGCCCTGCTCACTTACGGTGGCGTGTCGCTGTTCGTGGTGGTCTTTGCGGTGTATCCGTTTGCCGCCGAGATGTTTCGCCAGAGCAATATCCCCAAACGGTTGATCCCGGCCACCATCGCCCTCGGCGCGTTCTCGTTCACCATGGACGCCCTGCCCGGCACGCCGCAGATCCAGAACATCATCCCCAGCACGTTCTTCAATACCACCGCGTGGGCGGCGCCGTGGCTGGGCGTGATCGGCACGATTTTCGTGTTCTGCACCGGCATGCTGTTTCTGCAGCGGCAACGCAACAAGGCGCAACGCGCCGGCGAAGGCTACGGCACCGAACTGCGCAACGAGCCGGAAACCGCTGAAGACCTGAAATTGCCAAACCCATGGATTGCGCTTTCGCCGTTGCTGGCAGTGGGCATCATGAACCTGCTGTTCACCCAATGGATTCCACAGTGGTACGGCAAGACCCACAGCCTCGCACTGCCGGGCATGGCCACGCCGGTCACCACCGAGATCGCCAAACTGACGGCGATCTGGGCGGTGCAGGCGGCGTTGCTGGTCGGCATTCTGATGGTGCTCGCGTTCGGCTTTCAGGCGATTCGCAGCAAGCTCGCCGAAGGCAGCAAAAGCGCGGTCAGCGGTGCGTTGCTGGCTGCGATGAACACTGCTTCCGAGTACGGGTTCGGCGCGGTGATCGCGTCGCTGCCGGGCTTTCTGGTGCTGGCGGACTGGCTCAAGCAAATCCCCAATCCACTGGTCAACGAAGCCATCACCGTTACGCTGCTGGCCGGTATCACCGGTTCCGCATCGGGTGGCATGAGCATTGCGCTGGCGGCGATGTCCGAGCAGTTCATCAGCGCAGCCCACGCGGCGAACATCCCGCTGGAGGTGCTGCACCGCGTGGCCGCGATGGCCAGTGGCGGCATGGACACCCTGCCGCACAACGGCGCAGTCATCACCCTGTTGGCGGTCACCGGTCTGACCCACCGTGAAGCCTATAAAGACATTTTCTGTATTACGCTGATCAAGACCCTGGCGGTTTTCGTAGTGATCGGCACTTTCTACGCCACTGGCATTGTGTGAGGTATTCATGACCACTCTTTCCGGCAAGACTGCACTGGTAACCGGTTCCACCAGCGGCATCGGCCTGGGCATCGCACTGAGCCTGGCCAAGGCTGGGGCGAATCTGATTCTCAACGGCTTTGGTGATGCGTCCAAAGTCATCGCCGAGGTCGGGCAATTCGGCGGCAAAGTCGGCCATCATCCGGCCGATGTCAGTGACCCGGCGCAGATTGCCGACATGATCAATTACGCCGAGCGCGAGTTCGGCGGCGTCGACATTCTCGTCAACAACGCCGGCATCCAGCATGTGGCGGCGGTGGAAGATTTTCCCGTCGAACGCTGGGATTCGATCATCGCCATCAACCTGTCTTCGGTGTTTCACAGCACACGTTTGAGTCTGCCGGGGATGCGCGCCAAAGGTTGGGGGCGAATCATCAATATCGCCTCGGTGCATGGCCAGGTCGGCTCGACCGGCAAAGCGGCTTATGTGGCCGCCAAGCACGGCGTGATCGGTTTGACCAAAGTGGTTGGCCTGGAAACCGCCACCAGCAACGTCACTTGCAATGCGATCTGCCCGGGTTGGGTGCTGACGCCGCTGGTGCAGAAGCAGATCGATGATCGAGCGGCCAAGGGTGTCGATCCGCAGCAGGCGCAACATGATCTGCTCGCCGAGAAACAGCCATCGCTGGAATTCGTCACGCCGCAGCATCTGGGCGAACTGGTGTTGTTTTTGTGCAGCGAGGCTGGCAGCCAGGTACGCGGGGCGGCGTGGAATATTGATGGTGGCTGGCTCGCCCAATAGCACAGCCATCCCCCTTCTGTGGGAGCGAGCCTGCTCGCGAAAGCGGTGGGTCAGCCAATGAAGTCGTTGGGTGCACGGACGTCTTCGCGAGCAGGCTCGCTCCCACAGGTGTCATGTGTGCGCTCGACCTTGTGCATGAATAAAACAAGAGGCAACCAATGTCCGACATCCTCTGGCAACCCGACGCCAACCGTATCGCCCAATCGCGCATGGACACCTTCCGCCGCGCGGTCAATCAACGTCATCATCTGAAACTCGACGACTACCCTGCCCTGCACCAATGGAGCATCGAGCAGCGCGCGGAGTTCTGGCAGGCGATCGTCGATACCTTCGATATCCGCTTTCACACCCAGCCCGATGCCGTGCTGCGCGAAGGCGCACAAATGCCCGACGCCGAGTGGTTTCCCGGCGCCACGCTGAACTTCGCCGAACACCTGCTGCGTCGTCGCGACGATGCTGTGGCGGTGATAAGCGTGGCGGAGAATGGCCAGCGTGAGCAATTGACCTGGGCCGAACTCGCCGAGCATGTCGCTGGGTTTCAAGCAAGCCTGCAAGCCGCCGGCGTTGGCCTCGGCGATCGCGTCGCGGCGTGTATGCCGAATACCTGGCAGACACTGGTGGCGATGTTGGCCACCACCAGCCTCGGCGCGATCTGGTCGTGCTCCTCACCGGACTTCGGCACCCACGGCGTAATCGACCGCTTCGGTCAGATCGAGCCGAAGGTGTTGATCACCTGCGCCGCTTATCGCTATGCCGGCAAGACCATCGACCAGACCGACAAGATCAACGGAATACTCGAACAGCTGCCAACGTTACGGCAGTTGATCATCGTGCCTTACGCCCAGCCTCAGGCCCAGGTCGAGACTTACCGCACTGGCGCCGACGTGACCTTGTGGGACGAGTTTTATGAGTCGGGCGGCGAACCGGACTTTGTCGCGGTGCCCTTCAACCATCCCCTGTACGTGCTGTATTCCAGCGGCACCACCGGTGTGCCGAAATGCATCATCCATAGCACCGGCGGTGTACTGCTGCAGCACGTCAAGGAACACGGCCTGCACTGTGATCTCGGCCCCGGAGACCGGCTGTTTTACTACACGACCTGCGGCTGGATGATGTGGAACTGGCTGGTTTCGGCGCTCGCGGTCGGCAGTGCCGTGGTGCTGTACGACGGCTCACCGTTTCACCCGGACAATCAGCGCTTGCTCGACTTGATCGACGATGAACGTATCAGCGTGTTCGGCACCAGCCCCAAGTTCCTCGCGACCCTGGAAAGCAGCGGTGCCAAACCCCGCGAGAGTCATGATCTGCGCAGCCTGAAGACGCTGCTGTGCACCGGTTCGGCGTTATCGCCGCAAAGCTATGACTTCGTCTATCGCGACTTCAAGCCTGATGTGTGCCTGGCGTCGATGTCTGGCGGCACTGACATTGTTTCGTGCTTCGTCAATGGCAACCCGCTGTCACCCGTGCGACGCGGCGAGAACATGGGCAAGAGCCTGGGCATGGCGGTTGAAGTCTGGAACGATGACGGGCAACCGGTGATTGGCGAAAAAGGCGAACTGGTCTGCACCCGGCATTTTCCGGCCATGCCGATCGGCCTGTGGAATGACCCGGACGGAACAAGATTGCGCCAGTCGTATTTCAGCCTGTTTCCCGGGGTCTGGGCACAGGGCGATTACGCCGAACAACGGCCGCATGGCGGAATGCTGATCCATGGGCGCTCGGATGCCGTGCTCAATCCGGGCGGCGTGCGCATCGGCACGGCGGAGATTTATCGTCAGGTCGAAAAGGTCGCCGACGTGCTGGACAGCGTCGCCATCGGTCAGCAGTGGCAGGATGACGTGCGGGTTGTGCTGTTTGTCAGGTTGCGTGAAGGGCTGACACTGGACGAGGCGCTGGAACAACGAATCCGCCAGGTGATCCGCGCCAATACCACCCCAAGGCATGTACCGGCGAAGATCGTGGCGGTGACGGACATTCCACGCACCATCAGCGGCAAGGTTGTGGAACTGGCCGTGCGTGAGGTGGTGCATGGAAGGCCGGTGAAAAACACCGATGCGCTGGCCAATCCCGAAGCGCTGGAGCAGTTTCGGGATCGGCCGGAGCTGGATATTTAGTACAAGAGGTTTGAGCCCGATAACTACACCGCTCTGGTCCAGCCTTCTTCCAGGGGCGGATCAGTCAAGTCGTGTGTTGCTGCGGCGTTCAGCTTGATCACGACGGGGCCGATAACCGTGCCACTGACTTTTTTGTCAATGGCTGCGCGAAGTACACTCAGATTGCTTTCGAACGTCACTGTATCGGTGTTCATCTGGCTGAGGAGCGATGTGAGCACTGCCAAAGAATCAGCGTTCTCAAAGGCTTTGGTGCTCGAGTGGAAGACGTCGCTGGAGTCAGCAACTGCCAGTCGGCCCAAGGCCAGATTAAGCAGTGCGGTCACGTCCAGCTGTTGACCACCCTTGGCAACACCATCGACATCCAGGGCATAGGCGACATCGCTGTGCTGTACGACCCCGTGAAATAACTCGTGGATCACGTCATCCGCCACCACGTCATGGTTCATGCCCTTGTCGATGAACTGGCGATTGATATTGGGAGTATTGATCTGGATGAACGGAATCGGGCTCTGCCCACCGGCGCGCTTCCATTGCGTGTAGGCCTCCACATCAAACTCAGCGATGCTGTTCGTCTCCTTGAGCGGATCGAGAAAGAAGTTGCTCATGGAAACGCCGGCGAAATCCGCCCTGACCAGCCGCAGATAATCCAAGACTCGATGCGCCGCATCGCTGGACGTCTGGCCCATCAATATTTTAATCAGGGCATCGCGCTCCACCCGATAGTCATGGTTCGTCAACACACTGATAGCACTTTCTATTTTTGCCCGCGCGCGCGGCAGGCTTTGCTCAATGAACAGTCGCGTGTAACTGACGGGCAACGTGCGATTGGCCCGCGGCAAGCGAAGTGAGGCCGTAAAGTTGAAGTGTCCCAATGCCGGCCCCCAAGGCTTGCCCAAACGATCCAGTGCGTACCACTTGAAGTTATTGCGCGCAGCCAGCACCGTAAGCGTGTCGGAAGCTGAAGCATTCGGCCGCCATGTACCATGCGCTGCTGAAGCATTATCCGCTGAGCGGATCAGGTTCTTGCCTTTATTGCTGCCGTGCAACGTGGTCAATTGAGATTTGGCCAGCCCCAGCAGTTCCAGCGTTGGTTTGCTGAATCGCAGAAATCCCTTGTGAACGAGTTTACCGACGCCGTACACCGCCGTGGGCACCCCATCCACCGGATTGAAAGCAGACACGGAGCTCGCCACGACAAGTTTGGTGACACGCGCAGCTTTGCTCGCCGCAGAGATTGTCTTGGCAGAAATGCTCAAGGCTTTGACGCCGGCGCCATAGAATGCGCCTCCCAGAGCAATGGCATCCATGAGGCAACCGTAGATCCCGTCTACGACTCGATTGTGCTCACCACTCGAGATGTCCTCGATACATTTTTTGAAGGGCACGGCCAGATCAACAAAATAAGTGGCGATTTTTTCGCCTTTTGTCCGCTCATTTTCCAGTTCGGTTGGCTCTGTAGCAGCCGCTACCAGTTCGTCAAACCTGATCACAGGATGATGATTGATGATGAACTCGGCGAGGCGCACAAGCTGTGGATTACTGAAGTTCTTGTAAACACTCCTTTCCAGCTTGATCGGGTTGGCAGCGGCGCTTAGCACGCCCAGCTTCTCCGCGATTGCCCGATCGGATCCTGCAAAATATTCCGGAGATTCGCCATGCATGTACTTGGAGAAATCAATATTGAATGAGGTTTTAGCGATGGGCTCATCGTGTTTTTTAAGATCGCCATCAAAATCCAGTCTGGCGGGTTTCTGAAACAAGCCTCTCTTGACCAGCTCATTACCGAGCTGATTGTTTTTGATCAGCTCACCCCGCAACGTAAACAGCTCATAGGCTGTAAGCTCGGCGCCATTTGACACGCACATCAACAGGCCGAAGCGTCCAGTAGCGGCATCCTTGCCTTGCCGCGTTTCATAATCGACTTCATAAGTGAAAGGTCCGGCAATGCGAAATGAAGACGTTTCAATCGCATGGTCGCGGAAGGTAAAGAAAGTCACTGCGCCTGTCAGAAAAGCCTGCAGATCTGCATGAGCCATGTTGGAAAGCGCGAGTTTCACCGTGGCAGTCAACGAGCGATTGAGGTTGGTCAGGTAGAGCCGTAGCTGGCGATGAAATTCCTCGTCGTTCGGGCGCAGGCGACGCAGTCGGGGAAACTCTTAGTGGATACTCGCAACCGCAGGGTCATGTCGTTTTGGCCTCTGGTAATTGGTCACACCACCATGCAAGGAAGGAATATTGGAATAGACATTATCCGGGAATATTTCCGGCCGATCCCACACCCCGCCCGACAGATCGCCGGACATATGCAAATCGATCATGCAGGCTGCCGTCGGAGACGCCCCCAGTCCCGGATGCTGGTAAAGCACTTTATCTTCCAGAAAGTCACACAGCGGCGCGGCATCTTCCAACGCCTCTTTGGCGATCATGCGCCTGTCGGGCAGCCTGCCGAAGCGCGGTACAAAGTTATCGGCATACTCCTGAAATGCTGACAGGGCACGTTCTGTGGTTTCCTTTTCCTTGCTCGCCAGTTCAGCTGAAGTCACCACACCATTGATCAATGCCCAATCGACCATCGGGCCGATCATGGCCATGTCACGCAGATGCACCTGCGCTTCGCTCAAGGGTTCCAGTTCTGCGTAAGCGACGATTTGCGCATAATTCATCACACGAGAAGCGCCCTTTCGTACCGACTCGGCCAGGACCACGGCTCGGCAAAAACTCATCCACTCCACAGAGCCCATCAGTAACGAGGACGGAACGCCCTTGACCGTGAACTCCGGAGCAATGCCTGCTAGCAACAAGTGCGCGGCCACTGGCGCCAAACCGGCAGTAGTCATTTGTTTGGTGACCAGAAAAGCCTGCAACTCCTGGCAAATAACAGCTGACTCGCGCCCGACATTGCTCGGCGCATAAAGCTCCAGGCGGGCGATGGACTTGCGAACAGCTGGGCTGCCAATCGATGGGTCGATATCCAGCAGCAGTGCAGTCACCAATAACTGGGCGAGACCACGATTTGATGGTGTCTCTCCCGGTTGAGAACCAAACCACTGGAGTGCTTTCAGATAAGCCATCGCCATATCACGTGCATAGGTATGGCGGAGTACACGGACAATCCACTCAGCAGCGTTTTCGTCGGTGACGTTTACCTGTCCGGTATTGCGGTGCAGGACGTCCAATAGCTTCTGGCCAGCACCCACTTGTTGGGTTGTAACCGAACGTATGGCACGACATTGTTCCGCAGACAGCACAATCAGCGAATGATCTTCCGCATCCAGCTGCCCCCAGAAATTGCCGAGCGAATCCACTTGCGGATTAAATTCAAAGTACCCGATCAGATTTTTTGTTTGCGTCAAGGTTTGCGGAACGGGCAAACCATGAAACTTCAGCCATTGGTCAATATCGACATAATCGGCGTCATAGATATAGCCACAAGCCTGTTTGGCAATATCACCAACGCGCAGAACATTCTGATAAGTTTGAGTGCGATCCGGGATATTATCGAGGTCCACTTCATGCCACTTCTCAGTGTCCTTGCGAAAGACTTCGACCCTTCCGCGCTCATTGACCCTGACCAATTCATTACTCAACGCGCGATGGCGGCGAAGCTCACTCATGATTCGACTATTGTTGGTCAATTTGCCCCAGAACACACGTCCGGGATTAAAAACCTCATGAAAAGACGAGCCCTCCTGCACGTCAACGGTATAACCCTGCCAGCTATAAACGGGATCTACCCCTTGCTCTTTGACTCCATCCCGCAACTGAGCAAGTACAGCAGCTCTTTCCTCAGCATCAAACGCTTCGCGGCGTTGTTGCTCCTGATGGGCAAGACTGTAAGATTTGAACAACTTCCCTGTAGCTTCAGACGACATGACGGTTTCCTTATAAATATTCAAGCGCTCAAGTTGAGCAGGCAAAGTTAAACCCGCCGACCACGAGAGAAGCCATCACATATTTATAAGTTAATATTTAAACACTCGCAAAACACCAAGCCAGAACTACTCCAGCAACCCCCAGCCACCACTTTCTCCTCCTACACCACTTCCACTTTCAACCCGCAACTTTACCCGCAACTTCAGATTAGTTGCAGAATCAGCATGCTTTAACATTTCCTCCTCGCTCACGACATGCGCCTCAAACAATTTGAACAGTGATTGATCAAACGTTTGCATGCCCTCATCGGACTTCTCCATGATCGTTTTAAGTTCACCCAATTCATTACGGCGTATCAGATCGCTGATGGTCGGTGTTCCCAGCATTACTTCCACAGCAGCCCTGCGTTGCCCGTCGACAGTGCGCACCAACCGCTGCGAGATAAATGCTTTCAGGTTATTGCCCAGCGTCTGCAACAACTGCGGCCGACGCTCTTCCGGGAACATATTGATGATCCGGTCCAGCGCCTGATTGGCGTTGGTGGCATGCAACGTCGACAACACCAGATGCCCGGTATCGGCAAATGCCAACGCATGTTCCATGGTTTCGCGGTCACGGATTTCGCCGATCAGCACCACGTCCGGGGCTTGGCGCAGGGTGTTTTTCAACGCGGCGTGAAAGCTGCGTGTATCGACTCCGACTTCACGTTGGTTAATGATCGAACGCTGATGCCGATGGATGTACTCGATCGGGTCCTCAATAGTGATGATGTGCCCGCTGCTGTGCCGGTTGCGATGATCGATCAGCGCAGCCAGCGAAGTCGATTTCCCGGAATCGGTGGCACCGACGAACAGGATCAACCCTTGCTTGAGCATGACGGTGTCGAGCAGTACCGCCGGCAGTTTCAGATCGGCGAAACGCGGTATGTCGAGTTTGACGTTACGAATCACGATCGACACATCGTTGCGCTGCTTGAAGATGTTCACGCGAAAGCGACCAATGCCCGCTCGCGAAATCGCCAGATTCATTTCCAGATCCCGGTCGAACTCCCGTCGTTGCTCGACGTCCATCAGTGAGGCGGCGATGGCAGCGGTCTCACCGTTCTTGAAAGGCTGTTCGCTCAACGCCGTGAGCACGCCATCGATACGCGCACTGGGCGGTGCTCCTGTAGACAGGAACAGATCCGAACCGTTTTTATTGGACAAAACTGACAACAGTGCATCGATTTCCATGGCAAAAAGCACCCGCGAAGCATTCAATGAACAGAAAATGGCCTGCACCTGGCGCAGATCAACTGCAACAATGATAGACGTCGCCTCACCGAACCACGCTCAGGACTGATGTAATGAATGCTGTACCGAACACCGACGACGCTCAGGCACTGATCGCCCGCACCGACTGGAGCCGTGGCCCGCTGGGTGCTGCCGGCAACTGGCCGCAGAGCTTGCGTACCGCGGTGGACATCGTGATTCACTCGCCCATGCCGATGCTGCTGTTGTGGGGGCCGCAACTCACGCAGATCTACAACAACGGCTTCGCTCTGCTCGCCGGCCACAAGCATCCGCACGCTTTCGGACAGCCTGCGCACCAGATCTGGCCGGAACTTCGCGACTTTACCGACCCGATTTACAGCGCCGTCCTACAAGGCCAGGTACGCACCTACAGCGAAAGACGTTTCACCCTGCAACGGGACGGCAAAGAATCCGACTTCTGGCTGGATCTGACCTACAGCCCGATCCGTGATGAAACCGCGCAAGTCGCCGGAATTCTGGTCACCGCCATCGAAACCAACGAACGCCGGCGCATCGCGCTGGAACTGCAACGACGCTCCGAAGAAAGCCTCAAGGCGCAACGCGAAACCGAGGAGCGTCTGCAACTGGCCTTGGCCGCGACCGATGCCGTCGGCACCTGGGATTGGGACATCGGCGAAGATCGCTTTATCGCTGATGCGCATTTCGCACAACTGCACGGCGTTGATCCCGGCCTGTCCGGTCGATTGCCGATCAGCGATTACCTGCAAGGCGTGCACCCTGAAGACCGCGCAATGGTCGCGCGCAGCATCAAACACTGCATCACCTACGGCACCGAATACGCTGAGGAATATCGCTTGCTGCAAGCCGATGGCGAGGTGCGCTGGGTATTCGCTCGCGGACGCTGCTACAAGGATCATCATGGCCGGCCCACGCGTTTCCTCGGGGCGGCGCTGGATCTGACCGAGCGCAAACACACCGAACAGGCGCTACGCCAGAGTCAGACCGAACTGCAGTTGATCATCAACGCCATGCCGATCCTGATCAGTTATGTCGACCGTGAAGAACGCTTCCGCCTGAACAACGCGGCCTATCTGGACTGGTACGGGCTAACACCGCAGGAGCTCTACGGACGCACGATTCGCGAAGTCATCGGTGAAGAGGCGTATTTCCTGCGCCTGCCTTACATTGCCGAGGCGCTGGCCGGCAGGCCGTGTTCGTTCAGCCTGTACACCCCGCATCGCGATGGCAGCAGTCGTCACGCACTGATGAATTACCTGCCACGTTACGGGGCGGACGGCGCCGTCAACGGCTTCTATATCTTTGTGATCGACGAGACCGAGCGCAAGAAAACCGAAGAAGCCTTGCGCAATCTCAACGAAACTCTCGAAGAGCGGGTCAGCGCCCGCACCGAGCAATTGGCCCAGGCCAACCAGCGTTTGCAGAACGAGATGTTCGAACGCGAGCGTGCCGAAGATGCCTTGCGCCATGCGCAGAAGATGGAGGCTGTCGGTCAGCTCACCGGCGGTATCGCCCACGACTTCAACAACATGCTCACCGGGATCATCGGCAGTCTCGATTTGATGCAGCGCTACATTGCCAATGGCCGGGCCGACGAAATTGGTCGTTTTACCGAAGCTGCCGTGTCATCGGCCAACCGTGCGGCAGCGTTGACACATCGTCTGTTGGCGTTTTCGCGGCGCCAATCGCTGGATCGCAAGACCCTCAATGTCAATGAGCTGGTGCATTCGCTGGAAGATCTGATCCGGCGAACCAAGGGCGATCCGATCGAACTCACTCTGCGTCTGGCTGAGCATGTGTGGCCGGTCAGCACCGACGTCAGCCAACTGGAAAACGCCCTGCTCAATCTGGTCATCAATGCCCGCGACGCGATGCCTGATGGCGGCGAGTTGTTGATCGAGACCGCTAACGTCTATCTCGACGGCAGCGATATCACCACGCTCGAACCGGTCAAGGCCGGCGATTACCTGATGCTGGCGGTCAGCGACAACGGCACCGGCATGACGCCCTCGGTGCGGTCCAAGGCCTTCGATCCGTTCTTCACCACCAAGCCTATTGGCCAGGGCACCGGGTTGGGGCTGTCGATGATTTATGGTTTTGCACAGCAATCGGGTGGCCACGTCAGCCTCGACAGCCTGCCGGGCCAGGGCACGTGTGTGCGCTTGTACTTGCCGCGCTTGTACGGCATCGAGCCGGAACGGCCGGCAATCGCGCCCATTGAACAAGCGCCGGCGACGGCGACTGGCGAAACCGTGATGGTCGTCGAAGATGACCCGGCGGTGCGCATGCTGGTGCTCGATCTGCTCCGGGAGTTGGGTTACCAAGCCTACGAAGCCGAAGATGCCAAGGCCGCTCTGCCCCTGCTGGAATCCGATCTGCGCGTGGATCTGCTGGTCACCGACGTCGGTCTGCCCGGCATGAATGGCCGGCAACTGGCGGAAATCGCCCGTCAGCATCGGCCGGGTCTCAAGGTGTTGTTCATGACCGGTTATGCGCAGAAAGCCGCCGAGCGTCAGGGTTTTCTCGAGGACGGCATGGACATGGTCGCCAAACCATTTGCCATTGAGCTGCTGGCCAGCAAGATCCGCACCATGATCAGCCAAACCCCGTGACTTGAGGCATAATCCGCGCCCCGCCGTCACCCCGTTATCAGGTACCGCACGATGAAAGCCCAAGCCCGCCACATTCTGGTGAAAACCGCCGAAGAGGCCGAACAACTCAAACAACGCATCGCCAAGGGCGAAGCGTTCGATGTGCTGGCGAAGAAATTTTCGACCTGCCCGTCCGGCAAACGCGGCGGCGATCTGGGTGAAGTGCGGCCGGGGCAGATGGTCGGGGCGATTGATGCGGTGATTTTCAAAAAGCCGTTGCGCACCGTGCATGGGCCGATCAAGAGCAAGTTCGGGTATCACCTGGTGCAGGTGTTTTACCGCGATTGAGTGGTTGGCTTCAGGGCCCTTTCGCGAGCAGGCTCGCTCCCACATTTGGAATGCATTCTCCTGTGGGAGCGAGCCTGCTCGCGAACCGATTGCGCAGCAAGCGGCCATTCAAGCCTGTTTCGGAATCAATGCCCCCGGCACCTGAATCACTCGGCTGGCCAGCAAGTGCCCGGCCTCGGCGGCCTCCTCCGGACTGCCCCCCAGCAAGCGACTGGCCAGATACGCCGCACTGAACGAATCCCCCGCCGCCGTGGTGTCCACCACTTTCTCGACCTTCTGCGCCGGCACTTCAAATGTCTCGCCATCACAACGAATCAGACACGCCTCGGCGCCACGCTTGAGCACCACTTCCGGCGTGCCGAACTGCGCATACGCCGCAAACACCGCTTCGCAATCGGCGAAACCGAACAGCGCCTGTTCGTCATCCACCGTCAACAACGCCAGATCAACGTAGGGCAACACACTTCGATAGGCCGCCCGCGCATCTTCGACAGAGGCCCACAAGCGTGGCCGGTAGTTGTTATCGAAGACGATGCGCGCATCACGCTGGCGCGCTTCGATCAGCGTCTGGATCAGTTTTTCCCGGCCCAGCGCACCGAGTACAGCGAGGGTAATGCCGCTGAAATACAGCACATCGTAGTCTGGCAATGCCGCCAGAATCGGCTCGGCGGCGGGCGTGGTGAAGCAGTCGCGAACCGCCGCTTCGTTGCGCCAATAGAGAAAACGCCGCTCGCCGCTGGCATCGGTCTGGATGCAATACAGTCCCGGCAGGCGACCCGGTAGACGTTGCACCAGCTCGAGGCCAATGCCTTCATCGGACCAGATCTGGCACATGGCGTCGCTGAAGCTGTCATCGCCCAATGCGGTGACGTAATCGACCTGCGCCTTGTCGCCCATGGCGCGGGACAGATACACCGCGGTGTTCAGGGTGTCGCCGCCGAAGCTTTGCTGCAGGCTGCCGTCGGCGCGCTGCTGAAGTTCGATCATGCATTCGCCGATCAGGGCGATACGCGGGGTGTTCGGGCCCAGGGGGCTGAGGGTGTTCATCTTGTGCTGTCTCTGGTTGATCGATGGTGTCTGGACTGGCGCCTTCGCGAGCAGGCTCGCTCCCACAATTTGGAATGCGTTCCCCTGTGGGAGCGAGCCTGCTCGCGAAGGCCGCGACTCGGTTTCAAGTCTTAGAAACAGGTTTCCATGCGCTCGATCACCGACAACTGCTCATCCACCAACAACCCCACACGCCACTTGTCGAACGTCAGGCACGGGTGCGAAGTACCAAAGGAAATGATGTCACCTACGCGCAATTCAACGCCCGGCGCCACCGTCATGAACGCGTGCTGATCCATCACCGCTGTAACTTTGCAGGCACCGACGTCATCGCCCAGCGCCGGCACCACACCTGCCTTGTAGCGCAGCAACGGCACCGGCAACCCGGCATCGTACGCCACGTCGCGCTTGCCCAAGGCGATCACCGCAAAACCCGGCTCCGGCAGCGACTGCACGTGCGCCCAGACTTCCAGCGCCGGGCGCAGTCCTTCGTGCAAATCGCTGCGGCGGTCGAGCACGCAGCACTGCGCCTCTTTGTAGATACCGTGGTCATGCGCGACGTAACTGCCCGGACGCAACACGCTGAGGAAACGCCCGGCGGCGTTCTGCGCTTCGAACGATTCGGCGATCAGGTCGTACCACGCCGAACCCGAGGCGGTGATGATCGGCTTGGCGATCGCGAACGCGCCGCTGTTCTGCAACTGCACCGCCAGACGCACCAGGGATGCAGCAAACTCACGAATCCCGCTGACCGCGTGATCGCCGTGAATCACCCCTTCGTAACCTTCGATGCCAGTCAGGGCCAGCGCCGGTTGCGCGTTGATCGCCTTGGCCAGTTCGATGACTTCCTGCTCGCCGCGGCAACCGCAACGCCCGCCGACCACGCCGTATTCGATCATTACGTTGAGCTTCACTCCACGCGAGGCGAAGTACGCACCGAGATCGGCGACGTTGTCCGGGTGATCGACCATGCAATAGAAATCGAACGACGGATCGGCGAGCAGATCGGCGATCAATGCCATGTTTGGCGTGCCGACCAATTGGTTGGCCATCAGCACACGGCGCACGCCATGGGCGTAAGCAGCCTGGGTCTGGGTCGCGCTGGCGAGGGTGATGCCCCACGCGCCGGCGTCGAGCTGACGCTTGAACAGTGCCGGGGTCATGCTGGTTTTGCCGTGGGGCGCGAGTTCCGCGCCGCTGTCGCTGACAAACTTCTGCATCCAGCGGATGTTGTGCTCCAGCGCTTCGCGGTGCAGCACCAGCGCCGGCAGGCTGACGTCACGCGTCAGGTGCGCGCCAATGGCCGCGTCGCCCTTTTCTCCAGCAGTATTGATGGCAGTCGTCATGGTCGAACTCCTCACTTGGTCCACGGCCGCAGGCAGCCGCAGTTATTCGTTGATGCGCCGGGCGAGGCTGTTGGCGCTCTCGATCAGCACCCGGCGATAGTCGTTGTAATTGTTCTTCGCATCGGCCCGCGGGGCGACGATGCACAAGGTGCAAATCGCGATGCCATTGCGGTCTTTGACCGGCGCGGCGAAGCAATGGGTAAAGGTGTCGGCGACGCTGTCGAAGGAGAAAAATCCATCGATGCCGGCCTGACGGATTTCCGCGAGAAAACGCTCCAGTGGCAAACGCTCGCCGTCGGGCAGGATGTAATCATCTTCGTCGATCAGGTCGATGATCTGTTGATCGCTCAGGTGTGCGAGCAACAGGCGTCCGGAAGCCGTCCACGGGATCGGCGCGTTTTCGCCGATGTCGGAGGAAATACGGAAATGCCGTTCACCCTCCTTCATTAGCGCCACCGTGTATTTGCGCCCGTTGAGCAGGCACATCTGCGCGGTTTCATGGGTCTGGCTGACGATCTCCTGCAAGGCGTGATCGGCCTCGCGGCTGAGATCGAAGTGACGCAAATGCGCCTGACCGAGAAAGTACAACTGCCGGCCCAGATAGACATGACCGTC
The DNA here is from genome assembly GCF_018138145.1 of Pseudomonas sp. SCA2728.1_7. Taxonomy (NCBI): domain Bacteria; kingdom Pseudomonadati; phylum Pseudomonadota; class Gammaproteobacteria; order Pseudomonadales; family Pseudomonadaceae; genus Pseudomonas; species Pseudomonas sp. SCA2728.1_7. Next base: position 1,106,065 of record NZ_CP073104.1, read on the forward strand.
CTTGCCCACCGGCTCCAGAATCCGTCGTTCGAGCAGCGAAGCGACCAGTTCGTAGACCGTGGATTTCGGGCTGCCGATGCCGTTGGCGATGTCGTTGGGGCGCAGCGGCTGGCCGATCTCCTTGAGGAAATCGAGGATATCGAACGCCCGGTCCAGACCGCGTGCCCGGCGTTTGATGGTGTCTTCGGTCATTTCAGTGGTTCCCATTCAAAGTCGCCGGATGGTAACTGGCCCTTGGTGTTGTGTCAGTCGGATTGCTGCCCTCACCCCCCGCCCTCTCCCAGAGGGAGAGGGAGCCTGACCGTATCGATGTAAATGTATGCGTCATACGCAAAATCCGCATCGATACAGATCAGTCCCCTCTCCCAGAGAGATAGACCCTGACTGTATCGATGCACATGTTGTGATCAGCCGCCAAAAGCTGCATCGATAGAGATCGGTCCCCTCTCCCAGACAGATAGAGCCTGACTGTATCGATGCACATGTTGTGATCAGCCGCCAAAAGCTGCATCGATAGAGATCGGTCCCCTCTCCCTCCGGGAGAGGGTTAGGGTGAGGGAAAGCCGTCACTCAGGCCTTTTTCTTGTACGCGATGCAGTCGATCTCGACCTTGCAATCGACCATCATGCTCGCCTGCACACAGGCCCGCGCCGGTGCGTGTTCAGGCTTGAAGTACTCGCCGAAAACCTTGTTGAAACTGCTGAAATCCCGTGGATCGTCCAGCCACACGCCAGCACGCACGACATCTTCCAGGCCATAACCGGCCTCTTCGAGAATCGCGATCAGGTTCTTCATGGTCTGATGGGTCTGCTCGACGATACCGCCAACGATAATCTCGCCATCCACCGCCGGCACCTGGCCGGATACGTGCAGCCAGCCATCCGCTTCAACAGCGCGAGCGAAGGGACGTGGCTGGCCGCCAGCGGCGGTGCTGCCGGTGCCATATCGAGTAATGCTCATGGGTGTTTCTCCTGATTACAAACCGAAAAATTAAAACCGCGTGCTTTTCAGAAACTCAGCCAGACGCGGCGATTGCGGGCGTTCGAACAGCTCCTTGGGAGGCCCCTGCTCTTCGATCCGCCCCTGATTCATGAAAACGATCTTGTCCGAGACCTCGAAGGCAAAACGCATTTCGTGGGTCACCAGCAACATGGTCATGCCGTCCTCGGCCAGGCCCTTGATCACGTTGAGCACTTCGCCAACCAGTTCCGGATCGAGCGCCGAGGTGACTTCGTCGAACAGCATCAAACTCGGGTTCATCGCAATCGCCCGGGCGATCGCCACGCGCTGTTGCTGGCCGCCGGACAACTGACCGGGAAAGTGATTGCGCCGCTCCAGCAGGCCCACACGCTCGAGCCATTTCTCGGCGAGGACCACGGCTTCGTCCTTGTGCATTTTCTTCACCTTGAGCAGGCCCAGGGTGACGTTCTGCAACGCGGTCAGATGCGGGAACAGGTTGAATTGCTGGAACGCCATGCCGGTCATCGCGCGATGGCGGGCGATGACTTTTTCTGCATGCCGCACATGCTTGCCGTTGACCTCGTCATAGCCGATGGATTCGCCGTCGAGCAGGATCTGCCCGCCCTGGAATTCTTCGAGCATGTTCACGCAACGCAGCAGCGTGGTCTTGCCCGAACCGCTGGAGCCGATCAGCGTCACCACGTTGCCGCGCTGCATGCTCAGGTCGACACCCTTGAGCACTTCGACTGCGCCGTACTGTTTGTGCAGGCCACGGATGTCCAGCAACGCCTGATTCTCTGGGGAAACTTGAGCTTGAGTCATGGCAGGGCCACCCGTTTTTCAATGTGCCGGCCGAGTAACTCGATGCCGTAGTTGATGACGAAGAACAGAAAACCGGCGAACAGGTAGAACTCCAGGGTCATGAAGTTCCGGGCGATGATCTGTTGGGTGCTGAGCAACAATTCGGCGACGCCGATCACCGACAGCAAGGTCGAAGCCTTGACGATTTCGGTGGACGAGTTGACCCAGGTCGGCAGGATCTGCCGCAGCGCCTGAGGCAACAATACGTAGCCAAGGGATTGATAGAACGTCAGGCCGATGGCCTGGCTCGCTTCCATCTGCCCGCGCGGCAAGGCTTGCAGCGCACCACGGACAATCTCAGCCACATGAGAACCGCAAAACAAGGTCAGACCCAAGGCGCCGGCCTGGAACGCGCTGATCTGCCAGCCCAGCGCCGGTGCCATATAGAAGCAGGCCAGTACCAGCACAAATACCGGTGTGCCGCGAATCAGGTCGACGTAGAAACGAAACGGCGCGCGCATCCAGAATTTGCCGTAGGTCAGCACCAGACCGGTGACCACGCCGAGCATCGTGCCGAGCAGAATCGCCAGTGCCGACACTTGCACGCTGGTCAGAAAGCCCTGCCACAACGGCTCACGCGCGACCCACAATTCATGTAACCAACTCGGAGATTCGTACATCGCAGCCTCCTATCGGCGGATCGCCAGACGCTGCTCGAGATAGCGCAGCAGCATGGCAATGAGGTAACAGGCCGCGACATACAACGCCGTGGTCACCAGCCAGGTTTCGATCACCCGGTAGCTTTCGACGTTGATCTTGCGCGCGTAATAGGTCAGCTCCGGCACCGCAATCGCGGCCGCCAGCGAGGTGTCCTTGAACAGCGATATGAAGTTGTTCGACAGCGCCGGCAACACATTGCGCAGCATCACCGGAACGGTGACATAAGCTTTGACCTGCCACTCGCCGAGGCCGATGGCCAGTCCCGCTTCGCGCTGGCCCTTGGGAATGCTCAGCAAACCGCCACGGAACACTTCGGTCAGGTACGCCCCGGCATACAACGACAGGGTGATGATGAACGATGGAATCTTGTCCATCCGAATGCCGAGGCTCGGCAAGGCAAAGTAGATCAACAGAATCAACACCAGAATCGGCGTGTTACGCACCACTGTGACGTACACCGAAGCCAGCCCCCGCAAGGCGCGATGCCTGGAAAGCAAGGCAAACGCCATCAGCAGGCCGATCACGCAGCCGATGGCGATCGACACCAGCGCCAGCTCAAGACCCAGACCGAGCCCCGCCAGCAAGGTGTCGAAATCGCGCCACACGGCGGCAAAGTTCAACTGATAGTTCATGGTCAGCAGTACCTTGAGCGGGGCGACGGGAATCGCCCCACTCTCACGGGATCATTTGAATTCGACTGGGAAACCGATCGCTGGCGACGGCAGATCTACACCGAACCATTGTTTGAACGAGGCGGCGTAGGTCGGGAATTCAACGCCGGTCATCGCTTCATGCAATGCGGTGTTGACGAAGTTCAGCCAGTCCTGATCGCCGCGTTTCACCGCACACGCGTAGGTTTGCGGGCTCCACGCATAGCTTGGGCTACGGTAGCGGCCAGGGTTCTGCACCATCAGGTATTTGACCGAAGACTGGTCGGTGGCGGCGGCGTCGGCGCGACCGGAGTTAACGGCCTGATACATCAGATCGACGCTGTCGTACTGATCGACCTTGGCCTTCGGCAAGGCCTGATGCACCAGTTCTTCGGCGTAGACGTTTTGCAGCACGGCCACGGTAACGCTGTCGCCGGCGGCTTGCAGGTCTTCGATTTCCTTGTACTTGCTGTTGTTCGGCAACAGCAGGCCAACGCCTTCGCGGTAGTACGGCAGCGTGAACGCCACTTGCTGCGCGCGGCTGGCGGTAACGGTGATGAACTGGCAGCTCATGTCGACTTTGTCGGTGAGCAGATTGGGAATCCGCGCATCGGACGACTGCACCACGAACTCGACTTTGCTCGGGTCGTTGAACAGACCCTTGGCGACGATTCTGGCGATGTCGATATCAAAACCCTGCAACTTGCCGTCCGCGCCCTGAAAGTGCCACGGCGCATTGGTGCTGCCGGTACCCACGATCAACTTGCCACGGGCCAGAACACTGTCGAGCTTGCTGTCGGCTGCCTGGGCCATACCCATGACAGCGGACGAAGCCGCAAGAACAAAAACACACGCTTTGAACAACGAAGGACGGCGATGCATGGCAAGCACTCCAGGATGGTGTTTATTCCGCTATACCGGAACACGGTTTGTTACTACGGAATAGACAGCAGAAAGTGTGCCACAGGAATCGTTGTAAATCGTGTGAGTTTTGAAAATTCATTGAATTCATTGAGTTAAGAGAGATGAACGCAGCCTCCTTCCGCGCTCGGCTTTTTCGGCTGCGCTACGGAACGCTACCTTTCTGGGAAGGAATGCCACATCGGAGTGCGCCGCTTGATGTTTGCCCTCCGGCATCACAGCTACCGTTCATCGGATTTAGCGCTCCACCTGTCAGATCTGACAGTTGCCGACTCGGGATGCAAGTCGCCTAATCGCTCAGTGCGCCCATTTGGCGCAGCGCCAACTCACTCTGCTATCAGAAAGGAACTTTGAAATGGATAACTTGATCAAGAACGGCGACTTTTCCCAAGAAGGCAATGAATGGACAGCGTCCAATCCCGACAATGTGGTTTATGAGGAGGGCTACTGCCTGATCGGTTCGTGGGACTCCATCAGTCAGGACGTCATCATCGGTAATGGCGGGACGTTCAAGCTGAGCGCGAAGTTGAAAACCGAGGGTGGTTTCGGTAGTAAAGTTTCGGTGGAGACGGTTCCCAGTGGGGAGAAGTTTGATCTTCTTCACGCCAGCGGTGGGCAAGATTGGTTCCAGGATGAGAAAAACTTCACGGTACAAGCAAGCACTCTCAAACTTATCGTCACGTTGCAGGCGGCCGATGGGCTGAGCGGCGGGAAAGGTTGTTACTTCGACGACCTGGAGCTATCGCGCGAATCCTGAGTGAAGACTTGATACCTGAAAGCGGATTGCTATCCATTAGTGATCCGCTTCCATTTCCATATATGAACACGAGAAGGTTTTCCATGGACGCGATGGCCGACTGCTCCAAGTTACCCTCCACTTACCGCAAAGCGCTGAAAACCTGGCGCCCGGTAATCCTGTATTTCGCCAACGAACACTGCCCCGCCTGCGAATGGGCCGGGCCGATTTTTCGCCAGACTGCTGAGCCGTACCGGCATCGCGCCAATATCTACATGCTCAATACCAGAGAATGCCCGCGCCATCCGCAGGTCTCCGGGACGCCCACCGTGCTGTTCTTCCAGAACGGCAAACTGGTGAAAAAACTCAAAGGCATCGGCACCGAAGAAACCCTCGCACGAGATTTCGCCGAGCATATAGGCAAGACCAAAGCGCCCGTTGCCGTCCGCAAACAAACGCATGATCTGCCTTGGCTGCGTCATACGCTTCGCACTTTGCGCACCGTTGCACGTGCGCGCCTGCGGAGTCAGTGCTGAATGTGTTGAAGGTTCCGAAGCACGTATTTCAGCGCTTGGCAGCCTCTGTATATATTTGGCCTCGCGCTCGCTTGCCAACGGCTATCACCGTGACAACCAATACTTCATCCTTGACGCGATACACCATGCGATACCCGGCGCTTCGCAGCTTAATTTTGTATGCATTACCAAGGCCTTTGAGTCGATCCCCCGGTACATGTGGATTAAGCAGCCGCTCCGCTAGTTTTTTCTTGAACTGATCTCGTAGACCTGCGCCCAGCTTCTCCCATTCTTTCCAGGCCTTTTCAGAAAACTCAAGCTCATAGGTCATCTATCGAGACCTTGATGGTGGGGTCGTTTTCTCGCTCCTTGCAAAGCGCGATCAACTCCAGATCATCAAGACGCGTCATCATTGCCTCGTACTCTTTGGCAGGTACGCAATAAAACGCTGGTTCATTTCGGTTGAGAATCGCTACAGAGCGTCCACCTCCAGCAGCCACGGTGCCCATCGGATTTTTTTTCAATTCGGAAATACTCGCTACTACGTGGGAAAGAACGATGTGTGCCATTAAGGTGCTTCCTGAAGTACTTTTAGTAGCACCTAAAATAGCACCCCTGAAGTTCTTAACTTCGATCCATTTGACGATACCACGTGATTTCCAGCGACGTTTCTGCGTTGTCCGTCAGACGTTTCTCGCACTTGGGTGGGAACAGGAAGGATCGCTACACTTTTCATCAGTGAATAGTGCGGTGCCTGAACCCAAGCATTCACGAGCAGCTATCTCCCGCATTTGAAACGCGTTCCAATGTGGGAGCGAGCTTGCTCGCGAAGAGGCCGGCCCAGTTAGTAGAGAACTCAAGTATTACGCGGCAGCGCGCACCAGCAACACCCGCGTCACCCGCCGCTCTTCCACCGCTTTGACCGTCATCTGCCAGCCTTCAAGCTCCAGACGGTCACCGATCACCGGCAATCGATCCAGCAGGCTCATCACCAACCCGGCCATGGTCTGATAATCCTCGGTCGGCTGCGCACCAAACCCGGTGCGTTGGCGCACACGCGCCAGGTTCAACGCGCCGCTGACGATAAACCCGCCCTGCTCCTCAACCACGTCCGGGCCTTCGATTTCGCTGGCATCGGGCAACTCACCGGCAATCGATTCGAGGATGTCGGTCATGGTCAACACGCCGACGAAGTCACCGAATTCGTTGACCACAAAAGCAATGTGAGTCGAGGCTGCGCGCATCTGCTCCAGCGCGTTGAGGATCGAATAACTGTCGAGCAGGTTGATGGTCTTGCGCGCCAGGTGCTCCAGATTCGGCTCGGTGCCGGCCAGGTATTCCTTGAGCAGTTCCTTCTTGTGCACGAAGCCCAAAGGCTCATCCACCGCACCGTTGCGAATCAACGGCAGACGCGAATAGGACGAGTGCATCAAGCGGGTACGAATCGCCTCGCGATCATCGGCCAGATCAATTGTGTCGACATCGGCGCGCACGGTCATCAGCCCGCGGATCGGGCGCTCGGCCAGTTGCAGCACGCCGCTGATCATCACCCGTTCGCGACGGTCGAATAGTTCGGCACTTGGCGCGTCACCGTCGTCGAGCAGATCGGAAATCTCCTCGCCAACCTCTTCCACCGCCAGCTTGCGCCCGCCCAGCAAGCGCAGGACCGCATGAGCCGTGCGCTCGCGCATCGGTCGCAGGCCTTGCATCGAGCGCTTGCGGCGGGCCCGGGCGATCTGGTTGAACACCTCGATCAGGATCGAGAAACCAATGGCGGCGTACAGATAGCCTTTCGGAATATGGAAGCCCAGACCTTCGGCGGTCAGGGCAAAACCGATCATCATCAGGAAGCCCAGACACAGCATGATTACCGTCGGGTGCGCGTTGACGAAGCGCGTCAGCGGCTTGCTGGCAACGATCATCAAGCCAATCGAGATGATCACCGCGATCATCATCACCGCCAGTTCATCGACCATGCCCACGGCGGTAATCACCGCATCCAGCGAGAACACCGCGTCGAGTACCACGATCTGCGCAACGATCGGCCAGAACATGGCATAAGCGGCGTTGGTCGTGCGTTCGCCGACGTGGCCTTCCAGGCGCTCGTGCAATTCCATGGTGGCTTTGAACAACAGGAACACACCACCGAACAGCATGATCAGGTCACGGCCGGAGAAGCTCTTGTCGAACACCTCGAACAACGGCTGCGTAAGGGTCACCAGCCAGGAAATACTCGCCAACAGGCCAAGGCGCATGATCAGCGCCAGCGACAGGCCAATGATCCGCGCGCGGTCACGCTGATGCGGTGGCAGTTTATCCGCCAGAATTGCGATGAACACCAGGTTGTCGATACCCAGCACCAGTTCCAGCACGATCAAAGTCAACAAGCCTAACCAGGCCGTGGGATCCGCTAACCATTCCATAAAACGTCTCTATCTCTCTCGGTTAATTCAGGCTGCCGGACACGGCAAAGCGCAACGCGAAGGCTCTGGAGCCGCGTTAACAACGATAGTCGGATGTCGGAAAACTGGATGCTGCGAGTGCGTCAAGACCGCGCCATGGCGCGAGGGGAAGGTGCGACTGGGAGGCTCCGAGAGGGTGTTCATGTAGATCCTGAATGAAAAATGGCCTTGGAGCGTACAGGCTTTGGGAACATTTCCTACAGCGGCAAATCATTTCAAAATCTGTAATCAGCACCGAATACCTCTGTAGGAGCTGCCGCAGGCTGCGATCTTTTGATCTTGTTTTTTACAATTAAAATCAAAAGATCGCAGCCTGCGGCAGCTCCTACAGTACGGTGTCAACGTCCGGCAAAACGCAAACGCGACAGCTGGCGCAAATCCCCTTCGATGTAGTAATCGTTGGTCCAACTGTCGCCTGCCGCCAATGGACTCACCTGTTTCAACGCCAGTTTCTTCGCGAAATAACGGAAGCGGTAATGCTCGTAGAACCGCAGCAATTCCAGACCATAGCGGTCGGCCAGATCGGTATCGCCGCGAATGATCAGGTAGTTTTCATCATTGCCGTTACTGGCCGAAGCGCTGAGGTTGTGGCTGCCGCTGATGATCGTCGGCGTGTCCGTGGTGAAGTCGGTAACCACCGCTTTGGTGTGCACCAGCAGATTGCCTTTCTGACCTTTCATGTTCTCGCGCAACCAGCCTTCCAGCCCAGTGTTGAGCAACGCGGTGGCGGCGAATTCGGCGCTGCGGTCGGCATGGAAACCGGTGATGCGGCTGGCAGTGTTTTGCAGGCCATAACGCAAAATGTCGTCGTGGGGCTGGCCGAGTAGCGCGTTGAGAATCGCATCCGGCAGCGAAAACGCCGTGACGAACAGCACGTCCTTCTTTGCCGCGCTGATGATGCTCTCGAACGCCTGCAGGTCAGCCCCGCCAGTACGCGGTGAAAACCCGACAAACAGCGGCTGCTGCGGGTTCATCGGGTTGTGTTCGGTGATCCAGTCGCGGGTGACACCGACATCATCCGGCTGTACCCAGATCTGCTCGAACGTTTGCAGATAACTGGCAGCAACCGATTCGTCGTCCAGCACATGCACCACGTTGGCCTGCCGATAAACTCCGTTGGCGGTGAAATTGGTGCTGCCACACAGAACCGCTTCAGGCTGCTGCTCCCCACTGGCGTCGGCGCGGCTGAGAACGATGAATTTGTTGTGAAAGATGTTGTGGGTCATTCGCCCGCGTTTGCTCGCAGGAGGCAGCGCCGCCAGGCTTGCTTCGTTGATCGTAGTGTCTTCGTCATCCGGCCGGGCGTGATACAGCACCCGCACCTGCACACCCCGCACGAACGCCGCGTTCACCGCATCGATGATCGCCTGTAACTGGTATTCGTAGATGGCAATGTCCAGCGCCCATTGGCCATCGACGGCGCGCTCGATAAAACCCAGCAAGCGCCCGAGCAAGCCGTTTTCCAGCCACTGGCGGGCCGCATCGGGCCAGGCTTCGATGGGCATGTTTTTGTTGGCGCTGATCTGTGCGTCGAGATCGGGAAACCTGCGCTGGAATGCCTGACTGGCGGCAACGGCGCGATTGAATATCACGCTCTGGTTGCTCGGGTGACCGTCATCGGAAGTGATCGTCAGCTCCAGCGATTCGCCCAACTGCACGGCATCGGCAGTGCCGTAGGCCAGGTGCACGCGATAGTGAAGGGTCATGCCCGGATTGACCGCGTAATCGGCCCAGCGAAATTTCTGCAGCGGCGCGATATAGCTCGGTGTGGCGTGGAACTGGGGAAAGGTGTGCGCCTTGCCAGGGAATGTCAGGCTGTTGAACAGGAACAACCAGGGTTTGGCGCCCTGCTGCTTTTCGATGGCGAAACCCAGCAGGCCCTGGCGCCGTGGTTCGGCCAGATCCATGGCCAGCAGCACGCCGTTGGTGCCGGCGTAGGCTTTGACGCGGAAATCGTCCGCGGGATTTTTGACCAGTACGCGCATCGCTCACTCCTTGTGATTGGGCTGGGGGGCAGCATAGAGCAGGGATGCGGGTTTTGGTTGTTCGGCTCAAGACCGGGTCGATGCAATCGCGAGCAGGCTCACTCCTACAGGGGAACGCATTCCAAATGTAGGAGTGAGCCTGCTCGCGATGAGGCCCGACCAGACACAGAAGGTATCAGAGAGAATTCAGCTCATCGATATGTCGATACTCTGCACTCAACGCTGAAGCCAGATCCCGCGCCCGCCCCAACCGGATCGGTCCTCGCTCGATATCGATCAACAAGCCCGGGCATTCCAGCGCCGGCAATCCTGACCACTGTTTCAAACGCCCATCGGTCACCACCAGCAAACGTTGCTGTTCAGCGGGAAAGCGCTTGCGCCGCACTGCCAGCCATTGCTCCGCCTGCATCAGTGCCGCCATTAACGGCGTGCCGCCGCCAGCTCCCAAGGCTTCCAGCCAGACGCGCAAGCCGCTCGACGCCTTCAACCCTTGCACCTGCCATCGCGGCGCCGAACCACTGGCGGTCAGCAATGCCAGCCGCGCACGCTGGCGATAGGCATCATCGAACAGTTGCGCGAGCAGGCCTTTGGCATCGCTCAAGGCGTGATGACGCCGCGTCGAGCCTGAGGCATCGACGATGACCAGCCACAGTTCATGCGGCGAGCGTGTGCGCAGTTGGAACAGCAGATCTTCACGTACTCGAGGACGTCCGTTGAGCAGCGTGCCCGGCCAGTTCACTGTACCGCCACGAGCGGCATGACGCTTGCCTTGGCGTCCACTGTCCAGCCGTCCAGCGCGGGGTCTGGCATTCGCCCCCGCTTCGGATCGGGGGCGAATGCCTAAGGCTTTTTTGGCCAGCTCGGCACTTCACGACGGGCGCCTGTGGCAAGCCCGGGCGCCGGCAGGTCGCCCCACTGGCCCTGCCCTTCACTCGGCGAGGCTTGAGTTTCGGCCGGCGACTGCGCCGGTTGTTGCGGACTCGATGGTGGATGCTCACAGCGACGATGGCGCAGGGCAAACTCGGCCACGGCGTCGATGTCTTCTTCGCTAATCTCCTCAGCTCCGCGCCATGCCGCGTGGGCCCGAGCGGCGCGCAACCAGACCAGGTCGGCACGCAGACCATCGACCCCGGCGGCGAAACAACGTTCGGTGATCTGCGCCAGTGCGGCGTCGTCCAGCGCAATATTGGCCAAGGCTTCGCGGGCGTTTTCGCAACGTTCGCGCAACGCTTGTTGCTGTGTTTCCCACTGTGCGCAGAACGCTTGCGGATCGCTGTCGAAATCCAGACGTCTACGGATGATCTGACCGCGTTCGGTCGGTGCGGTGTGGCCACTGAGGGCGACATTCAAGCCGAAGCGGTCGAGCAGTTGCGGGCGTAATTCGCCCTCTTCCGGGTTCATGGTGCCGATCAGCACGAACTTCGCCGAATGCCGATGGGAGATACCGTCACGCTCGATCAGGTTGGTACCGCTGGCGGCAACGTCGAGCAGCAGATCCACCAGGTGATCAGGCAGCAGATTGACTTCATCGACGTAGAGCACACCGCCGTCAGCCTTGGCCAGCACGCCCGGTGAGAATTGCGCGCGGCCCTCGCTGAGCGCGGCGTCGAGGTCGAGGGTGCCGACCAGACGTTCTTCGGTGGCGCCCAGCGGCAAGGTGACGAACTGGCCACTGGCGAGCAGATCGGCCAGGCCACGGGCCAGAGTCGATTTGGCCATGCCACGCGGCCCTTCGATCAGCACGCCGCCGATTTTCGGGTCGATGGCGGTGAGGCACAGGGCGAGTTTCAGGTCATCGGCACCGACCACGGCGGAGAGCGGGAAATGCGGGGTGTCGGTCATTTGGGTTTTCTCTGTCGTGGTCGTGGGTGTACTTGGTGTGGTGGTGTGTCAGTCGGGGTAGCCCTCACCCTAGCCCTCTCCCGGAGGGAGAGGGAACTGACCGAGGTGTTCTGGCGAGTTACGCCGACTTGGCATATCGAGTTGAACTTAAGTTTTGAACGCCCCATAGATCGGCCCCCTCTCCCTCCGGGAGAGGGCTGGGGTGAGGGTAGCTTTTGAGCGGCTACATATCTTCCTCAATATCCAGCAGCAGATTCTCCAGCGCCTCTTTATAAGCCCCCGGCTCCTGCCACATCCCCCGCTGCTGCGCTTCCAGCATCCGCTCGGTCATATCCCGCAGCGCGTGCGGATTATGCTCACGAACAAACTCCCGAGTCGCCGGATCCAGCAGATAAGCATCGGCCAGCAAAGCGTACTGGTGGTCATCGATCAACTGCGTGGTGGCATCGAACGCAAACAGGTTATCAACCGTCGCCGCCATTTCGAACGCGCCTTTATAGCCGTGGCGCTTGACCCCGTCGATCCATTTCGGATTGGCCGCGCGCGAGCGAATCACCCGGTTCAGTTCTTCTTTCAAAGTGCGAATCTTCGGCAGATCCGGTTGGCTGTGATCGCCGTGATAACTCGCCGCCGCTTCACCGCGCAGGGTTTCCACGGCGGCGAGCATGCCGCCCTGGAACTGGTAGTAATCGTTGGAATCGAGCAGGTCGTGCTCGCGATTGTCCTGATTCTGCAGCACCGCTTGCACCTGGCTCAGGCGTTGGACGAACTGTTCGCGCGCGGAAGTGCCCTCATCGGAGCCGCCATAGGCGTAGGCGCCCCAGTTCAGATAGACCTCGGCAAGGTCTTCGCGGCTCTGCCACAAACGCCCATCGATAGCGCCCTGCACGCCTGCGCCATAGGCACCGGGTTTGGCACCGAAAATGCGCCAACCGGCCTGACGCCGTGCGGTGTCTTCATCGACGCCCGACTGCAGCAGTGCCCCGCGCTCGGCTCGTACTTTGGCCGCCAATGGGTTGAGGTCGTCCGGTTCATCCAGTGCCGCTACTGCCTGCACCGCCGCATCGAACAGGCGAATCAGATTGGCGAAGGCATCACGGAAAAATCCGGAAACGCGCAACGTGACATCAACACGTGGGCGGTCGAGCAGGCTCAGCGGCAGGATCTCGAAATCATCGACGCGCTGACTGCCGGTGGCCCATACCGGACGGACGCCCATCAACGCCATCGCCTGAGCGATATCGTCGCCGCCGGTGCGCATGGTCGCGGTGCCCCACACGGAGAGGCCGAGTTGGCGCAGGTGATCGCCGTGGTCTTGCAGGTGTCGTTCAAGAATCAACGTCGCTGACTGGAAACCGATGCGCCATGCGGTGGTGGTCGGCAGGTTGCGCACGTCGACCGAGTAGAAATTACGGCCGGTCGGTAACACGTCGAGGCGACCACGGCTGGGCGCGCCACTCGGGCCGGCGGGGACGAAACGGCCGCTGAGGGCGTCGAGCAGGCCGCGCATTTCGGCGGGGCCGCAAGCGTCCAGGCGTGGGGCGACGACTTCGCGCAGATGGTCGATGATTGCACTGACCTCGGCCCAACGCGGTCCTTGTAGGAGTGAGCCTGCTCGCGATGGCGGTGTGTCAGGCAAATCTGTATCGAATGACACTCCGCTATCGCGAGCAGGCTCACTCCTACAGGGGATTTGTAGTGTTTGGGAGATTAGGTTCGAAGCAAACAGTTCCAGGCGTTCGCGGGTGTCGCCGGCAGTGCGCCAGACTTCGTCGCTTTGCGCTTGCAGCTCTGTCGGGCGTGGGCCTGTCCATGGGTCGGCCAACGCGCAGTCGAGCGGATCGAAACCGAGTTCGAATGCTTTGGCCAGTGCGCGCAGCAGACTCGACTGCGCGCCCTTCCCGTCTCCGCGTGGAATGCGCAGCAACGCCAGCAACGTATCAATGCGCAATCGCCCGCTCGGTGACTCGCCAAAAATGTGCAAGCCATCGCGAATCTGCGATTCCTTCAAATCACACAAATACGTATCGAGGCGCGGCAGCCAGATCGCCGCATCAGCGTCGCTGTCCAGCCCGGCATCGAGTTGCAGTTCGCGGTCGATCTGCGTCTCGTGCACCAGTTGCAGAATGTCGCGCTGCAACTCGCGGGCGCGGCGCGGATCCAGCAGTTGCGCTTCGTAATACTCGTCGGCCAACAGTTCCAGATTGCGCAGCGGGCCGTAGGTTTCGGCGCGGGTCAGCGGCGGCATCAGGTGGTCGATGATCACCGCTTGTGTGCGCCGCTTGGCCTGCGCGCCCTCGCCCGGGTCATTGACGATAAACGGATAGATGTTCGGCAGCGGCCCGAGCAGTGCATCCGGCCAGCAGTTTTCCGAAAGGCCAACGCCTTTGCCCGGCAGCCATTCAAGGTTGCCGTGTTTGCCGACGTGGATCACGCCGTGGGCGCCGTAGGTGTTGCGCAACCAGAAATAGAACGCCAGATAAGCGTGCGGCGGAACCAGATCCGGATCGTGATAGACCGCGCTTGGATCAACCTGATAGCCGCGCGCCGGCTGGATGCCGACGAAGGTCAGGCCGAAACGCAGACCGGCAATCATCATGCGCCCGTCGCGACACATCGGATCGTTTTGCGGCGCTCCCCAGCGCTCAATCACGGCGACGCGATTGGCTTCGGGCAGCGCATTGAACATCGCTGAATAATCGTCCATCGCCAGGCTTTGTTGGCACGGACGCAGGTCAATCGTGTCGAGATCGTTGCTGACGCCACCGAGCAATTGCTGGATCAACTCGGTGCCGCTATTCGGCAGTTCGGCCGCAATGGGATAACCCTCAGCCTGCAACGCGCGAAGGATATTCAGCGCCGCCGCCGGCGTGTCGAGACCGACGCCATTACCAATGCGGCCATCGCGGGTCGGGTAGTTGGCGAGAATCAGCGCGATGCGTTTTTCGCCATTTGGCACCCGCGCCAGATCAATCCAGCGCCGCGCCAGTTCGGCGACAAAATCCATGCGCTCAGGCTGCGCGCGATAGCAGACCACATCGGACTGACTGCGCTCACTGCGCCAGGCCAGATCCTTGAAGCTGATCGGCCGGCTGATGATGCGCCCGTCGAGTTCCGGCAAGGCAATGTGCATCGCCAGATCGCGGGGGCCGAGACCTTGCTCGCTGTCGCGCCAGCCAGGCTCGTTGTCCTGTGCGCAGATCGCCTGGATCACCGGAATATTGCGGCGAAACGGCCGCAAGTGCGGCGCTTCAGGGCTGGATTGGGCGAAACCGGTGGTGTTGAGAATCACCCCCGCCTCGACTTCGTCCAGCCAATCCTCGACCACCGCCAGGCAGCCGGGTTCTTTCAGACTGGCCACGGCGATCGGCAACGGGTTAAGCCCCGCCGCCTGCAAGCGCTGGCAGAACACATCGATAAACGCGGTGTTCGCCGCTTGCAAATGCGAGCGGTAAAACAGCACCGCCGCGACCGGTTGCTCAGGCAGCCATTCGGCTTGCCAGTCACTCAGTGCGGCGGTGTTTTTTTGTGGATGGTAAATCGCCGTGCGCGGCAGGGTTTGCGGCTCTTCCCAAACGTAATCACGGGCGAGCCAACGGTTGGCCAGGCAGCGGAAGAAATCCAGCGCATTGCCCAGGCCGCCCTGACGCAAGAACTGCCAGAGCCGGTCGCGATCCTTGGCGTTGACGGTGCTCAAGTCGCTGAGCTCCGGATCGGGACGGTCATCGCCCGGTACCAGAATCACCTGCACACCACGCTCGGACAACTCGATCAGACGCTCGACACCGTAACGCCAATAGGCGATGCCGCCGTGCAGCGAAATCAGGATCACCTTGGCGTGGCGCAGCACTTCATCGACGTACAGATCGACCGAAGCGTGATTCTGCACCTGCATCGGATTGGCCAGACGCAGGCTCGGATAATCCTCGGGCAACTGCTGCGCAGCTTCGGCGAGTAGCGCCAGACTGGAGTCGCCGCTGCACAGGATCACCAGCTCGGCGGGGGTCTGTCCAAGGTCGGCAATGTTGTCATCCGAGACGAAACCGCCGGGCTGGGTCCTGAGCAGGTGCATGGCTTAAACGCTGAGCGCAGCGCGCAGTTGCGCTTCGAGTTGGGCGGCGTCGAGTTTCTGTCCGATCAACACCAGACGCGTGACGCGCGCTTCGTCGGCGCCCCACTGACGGTCGAAATGCTTGTCGAAACGCGTACCCACGCCTTGGATCAGCAGGCGCATTGGCTTGTTTGGAATGGCGGCAAAACCTTTGACACGGAGGATGCCGTGCTTGACCACCAGTTGCGTCAGGGCGTCGAGCAGCAGGCTTTCGTCGGATTGCGGCAGTTCGATGGAGATCGAATCGAAGGCGTCGTGATCGTGGCCATCGTGGTCGTCATCGCCTTCACCGTGGTGATGATCATGGTGGCTGTGGCGGCTGTCGATGTGTTCTTCGGAACCGGCGCCGAGGCCGATCAACACGTCCAGCGGCAGGCGACCGTTACTGGCTTCGATGATTTTCACCGCTGGCGGCAACTCTTCGGCGACTTCAGCGCGGACGCGAGCGAGATCTTCCGGGCTGGTCTGGTCGGCCTTGTTGAGGATGACGAGGTCGGCGCTGGCCAGTTGGTCGGCGAACAGTTCGTGCAGCGGCGATTCGTGATCGAGGTTCGGGTCGAGTTTACGCTGGGCGTCGACCTGATCCGGGAACGCGGCAAAGGTGCCAGCGGCCACGGCCGGGCTGTCGACCACAGTAATTACCGCGTCAACGGTGCAGGCACTGCGGATCTCCGGCCACTGAAAGGCTTGCACCAGCGGTTTCGGCAGGGCCAGGCCCGAGGTTTCGATAAGGATGTGGTCGAGATCGCCGCGACGCGCGACCAGTTCGCGCATCACCGGGAAGAATTCTTCCTGAACGGTGCAGCACAGGCAGCCGTTGGCCAGTTCGTAAACGCGGCCAGTGGCTTCTTCTTCGGTGCAACCGATGGTGCATTGTTTGAGGATTTCACCGTCGATGCCCAACTCGCCGAACTCGTTGACGATCACCGCGATGCGACGGCCCTGCGCGTTGTCGAGCATGTGCCGCAGCAGTGTGGTCTTGCCCGAGCCGAGGAAGCCGGTGACGATGGTGACGGGGAGTTTGGCCAGTGTTTTCATCGGTATGCCCTTTGGCAAGCGGCGGGCATACGGGACGAGAACCAGCAACGCGCGTGCGCGCCGGAAGCATTCGCCACCGGATCACCCCGCCCGGTTGTAGTGAGAATCTGTGACGAGGCAGGTCTCCTGGCTGACGGTGTTCAGGTATGAGCCTGGCGTTGGCTGCGCCTTCCCGCGGGCTCATGGGTTGAGCTGGCAGTGGCGTGGCAGCGAACTTCACCGTTCACAGTTGCGGGGGCAGCCGCGGCATTGACCGCGTTCCCTTCTTAGCTTCGGCAACGGCCGAAGAACCTCGAAAGCGCAAGGCTACGCATGGTGTGGTTTTGGGTCAATGCTTTGGGGGTTTTGGATTGGGGGCATATCCGTTGCTGCGGATGCTGCTTCTGGCGGTTTCGCTCTTACAGCGAGTCACCTTTTCCAAACGCCGAAAAGGTAACCCAAAAGGCTTTGCCCCGGCGTACGGCACTTCGCTGAGGCTCAGTGTTCCCTCGCTACGGTGTCCATCCGGGGGCATCGCCTACGGTTTGCTTCGCTGCACCTACTCTCGATGAATGCGGCTGCGCCGCACGGCGCTGTGCGCCTACCCCCGGATGAACACCTTCGCTCGGCCTGCCGAAGGGGCAAAAAAGCCAGATCAAAAGCCAGATCAAGAGCCCCTCACCCTAGCCCTCTCCCAGAGGGAGAGGGGACTGACCGGGGCGTTTGGAAGAGGTACGCCGACCTGCGATACCGCGTTGAACTCAGGCTTTGAAAAGCACACAAATCAGCCGCTCTCCCTCCACTCCCGGAGGGACAGGGGACTGACCGGGGTGTTTGGAAGAAGTACGCCGACCTGCGATACCGCGTTGAACTCAGGCTTTGAAAAGCACACAAATCAGCCGCTCTCCCTCCACTCCCGGAGGGACAGGGGACTGGCCGAGGTGTTTGGGGGAGCTATGCCGACGTGCGATACCGCGTTGAACTCAGGCTCAAAAAAGCAAAAAAATCGGCCCCCTCACCATGAGGAAAAGGAGACTGATCGAGGTGTTTCGTAGAGGTACGCCGACGTGCGATATCGCGTTGAACTCAGATTCTGAAAAGCCCAAAAATCGGCTCCCTCTCCCTCGGGAGAGGGCTGGGGTGAGGGGCGAATCCACCACAAACACAAAGCCGACCACGCCCCGCTCTTCACCACTCAATAGGCCGAGTGTCAGCTCGCCTGCTCTTGATCTTGATCCACAGGCGACGTCGGAAGGCTGAGTGGAGGGATTGATCCGGGCGTGGGAGCGCAGCGACCGTTTGGCGCAGCCAAATGCATCGAGAGGAGGTGCAGCGAAGCAAACCGTAGGCGCTGCGCCCGGATCGATCCCGCAGCGAAGGAACCCCGAGCCCCAGCGAGCAGGCCGCACGTAGGAGCAAGCCTTTTTGGTTACTTTTTCGGCGTCTGGAAAAAGTGACCCGCCGTAAGGGCCATCCCTTTCAAGGTCTTCGGTAAAATCCCCTGAAATTTCATTCAGGGATCCCCAAACGATGTGGGCCGATGTTCTAGCGCGTTTCGAGAAAAAAGCACCTGCCAGTGTCATGGCTAAATTGGCTCTGGAGCAGGCTATTGCCCCTGAGTGGGTCGATCAGGTTTTCGAAGAGCATCGGCAACGGCAGTATTCTCGTGAGCTGCTGTTCTCGACCATCATCAAGCTGATGTCCCTTGTTTCATTGGGCCTGAAGCCATCCCTGCACGCCGCCGCGCGGCAACTGGAAGATCTTCCTGTCAGTTTGGCGGCTCTCTACGACAAGATCAGTCGTACCGAGCCGGCGCTGTTGCGCGCCCTGGTTACGGGCTGCGCTCAACGCCTGACTCCAACCATAAAAGAGCTGGGTTGCACGACGATGCTGCCGGGTTGGCAGGTTCGGGTAGTGGACGGTAATCACTTGGCATCCACTGAGAAACGTCTGGGAGCTTTACGTCACGAGCGCGGCGCCGCTCGTCCCGGTTTTTCGGTGGTGGCCTACGACCCCGACCTCGATCAGGTCATCGACCTTCAGGCGTGTGAGGATGCCTACGCAAGCGAGCGTGTTTGCGTGCTGCCGCTGTTGGCTGATGCCGAGCCGGGCCAAGTGTGGTTGGCTGATCGACTCTATTGCACGCTCCCGGTCATGGAAGCTTGTGAGCAGGCCCAGACCTCCTTTGTCATTCGCCAGCAAGCCAAGCATCCACGCTTGATTCAAGAAGGTGAGTGGCAAGAGCCGGTGCCTGTGGAAACAGGCACTGTGCGTGAGCAGATCATCCAGGTCAGAGGCGGTTACCAATGTCGGCGTGTCGAACTGACGCTTCATTCGCCAACGGACTCGGGAGACAGCAGCTTGATGTTCTGGAGCAACCTACCCCAAAGCGTCAGTGCACAGCAGATCGCAGAGCTCTATCGCCGCCGCTGGAGCATTGAAGGTATGTTCCAGCGACTGGAAGCGATTCTGGAAAGTGAAATCGAAACCCTTGGCAGCCCAAAGGCTGCCTTGCTCGGGTTCGCCACTGCGGTATTGGCCTACAACGTCCTGGCCGTCCTCAAACGAAGTGTCGAGCAAGCTCACCGGGAGACTCAGCCTGAAGGATGGGAAGCCTCCATCTATCACTTGGCGGTTCAGGTCAGGAGTGGTTATGAGGGAATGCAGATTGCGCTGCCCTCGGAATATCTTCCCGTTGTCCCTCTGGAGCAACTGGCCCAACGCTTGTTGGAGCTGGCCAGAAACATCCAGCCCAAACAAGTTGCGAAAAGCCCCCGCGGCCCCAAGGTGCCTAAACCCAAGACATGGGTTCAAGGTACAGCGGTCCATGCTCATGTCTCAACGGACAGAGTTATCAAGGCTGCCAAAACGAAAAGACCTTGAAAGGGATGGCCGTAAGGGCGGAACCGTAATCAGCAACACCCGCAGCAACGGATAAGCCCCCCACAAAATTGACTAAAATCCCCAACCCATGCTCTCCTACACAACTTGTTACGGGTGCCCTTCACAGGGTGAAACGGGAAACCGGTGAATCATGTGCTTTACTCAAGCCCATGTCAGTCCGGTGCTGCCCCCGCAACGGTAAGCGAGCGAAGCGTCAAAACCACTGTGTCAGCAAGACATGGGAAGGTGACGCTTGCAGGTCGGCCTGACGCCAACCCCTCGTGAGCCCGGAGACCGGCCCGCAACACACAGCCCGCACCTCGTGCGTCGCTGAACATAACAAACCCGCGGTGGGCGGGCGCTGTTCGAACCTCTGCGAGCCCGACCCGCAGGGGTTTTCATGCGCTCGATTCACCCACTGACATTCCAGAGGGAAGCGCCATGTCGATCATCAGCAGCACCGGCAGCAACACGGACAAAATTTCCAGCACCGCCACCCTGAGCCAACGCCTGACCGCCGCGATCTTCGCGTCGATCCTTGGTGCCAGCCTGGTCTACTTCGCCGGTTTCTCGCACATCGAAGCGGTGCACAACGCCGCCCACGATACCCGCCACAGCGCCGCGTTCCCGTGCCACTGAGACCTGTCGACATGATCAAGCGTATTGCGCAAACCGCAGGTTTCACCGGTCTGCTGGCCGCCCTGCTCCTCACCCTGCTGCAAAGCTTTTGGGTCTCGCCGCTGATTCTGCAGGCGGAAACCTTCGAGAAGTCCGAGCCGGTGGCGGTTCACGAACACGCCGCTGGCGTGGCTGCGCACACCCACGACGCCGAAGCCTGGGAGCCGGAAGACGGCTGGCAGCGCGTGGTCTCGACCACAGGCGGCAATCTGGTGGTTGCGGTGGGTTTCGCCCTGATGCTCGCGGGCCTCTACACCCTGCGCGCACCGACCAAAACCTCGCAAGGCTTGCTCTGGGGCCTGGCTGGTTACGCGACATTCGTACTGGCACCGACGATGGGCCTGCCACCCGAATTGCCGGGCACTGCCGCTGCTGATCTGGCTTCACGCCAGATGTGGTGGATCGGCACCGCCGCTTCGACCGCTGTCGGCCTGTCGCTGATTGCATTCAGCCGCCACTGGCTGATGAAAATCCTCGGCGTGGCCATCCTCGCCGTGCCGCACGTGATCGGCGCACCGCAGCCGGAAGTGCATTCGATGCTCGCGCCGGAGGCATTGGAAGCCCAGTTCAAAATCGCTTCGCAGTTGACCAACGTGGCGTTCTGGCTGGCCCTGGGCCTGATCAGCGCCTGGTTGTTCCGCCGCAAAAGCGATGGTCAATACCACGCATGACCGATGACAGCACAGCGCCGACCTTTGTAGTCGGCCTGGGCTGCCAGCGCGGCTGCCCGGCCAGCACGCTGCGCGCACTACTCGATCAGGCGTTGCAGGCACATCGCATCGACCTTGAAGCGGTCAAGGCCTTGGCCAGCATCGACTTGAAGCGCGATGAACCGGGTCTGCAAGAACTTGCTGCACAACTGGCCCTGCCCTTGCTGTACTTCAGCAGCGAGGAATTGGCCAGTTATCAGCAACGACTCAGCCACCATTCGCAGATCGCCTACGAACGCACCGGTTGCTACGGCGTGGCGGAAAGTGCAGCGTTAGCACTCGCCGAACAGTTGATCCAGGCACCGGCAAAACTGCTGATTTCCCGGCAAAAATACGCTCAGGCCACGTTGGCATTGGCCGGCGCAGCGTAAAATCCCGATAATCCCTGCCATCGATCATGAGCAATCTTCATCTGAAGCCATTGCTGCGCCTCTTTTTCACAGGATTCTACGATGACCGTCTACTTCATCGGCGCCGGCCCCGGCGACCCGGAACTGATCACCGTCAAAGGCCAGCGGCTGATCCGCAGTTGCCCGGTGATTATCTATGCAGGCTCGCTGGTGCCGGCGGCGGTGCTCGACGGCCATCAAGCCGAGACGGTGGTCAACAGCGCTGAACTGCATCTGGAGCAGATCATCGACCTGATCAAGACCGCGCATGCCAAGGGCCAGGATGTGGCGCGGGTGCACTCCGGCGACCCGAGTCTGTACGGTGCGATTGGTGAGCAGATTCGTTACCTGCGTGAGCTGAATATTCCGTTCGAGATCATTCCCGGGGTGACGGCGACGGCAGCCTGTGCGGCGTTGCTAGGTGCGGAACTGACCCTGCCGGACGTCTCGCAAAGCGTGATTCTGACCCGTTACGCCGACAAGACCGCCATGCCGGCAGGCGAAGAACTCGGCAGTCTGGCGCAGCATGGCGCGACCATGGCGATTCATCTGGGCGTCAACCATCTGCAGAAGATTCTGGCGGAACTGCTGCCGCATTACGGCGCGGACTGCCCGATTGCGGTGATTCACCGGGCGACGTGGCCGGATCAGGATTGGGTGGTGGGGACGCTGGCGAATATCGCTGGGAAGGTCGAGGCCAAAGGGTTTCGGCGTACGGCGTTGATTCTGGTTGGGCGCGTTTTGGGCAGTGAGGTGTTTAGCGAGTCATCGCTGTATCGCGCCGGGCATGCTCATCTCTATCGCCCATAAAGGCCCCTTCGCGAGCAGGCTCGCTCCCACATTTGATCGCATTCCAAAGGTGGGAGCGAGCCTGCTCGCGAAGGCGTCGGTACATTTCATCCATAAAAAACTCACCCATAAAAAAACGGCGCTCACGGGGCGCCGTTTTTCATGTCCGCAGCGAACACCTTAGTAGTAGGCGTTTTCTTTCTGCGTGTGGTCGGTCACGTCGCGAACGCCCTTCAGCTCCGGGATGCGCTCGAGCAAGGTACGCTCGATGCCTTCCTTCAAGGTTACGTCCGCTTGGCCGCAGCCCTGGCAACCACCACCGAACTGCAGCACGGCGATGCCGTCTTCAACCACATCGATCAGGCTGACCTGACCGCCGTGGCTGGCCAGCCCCGGGTTGATTTCGGTTTGCAGGTAATAGTTGATGCGCTCGTTGACCGGGCTGTCGGCGTTGACCATCGGTACTTTGGCGTTTGGCGCCTTGATGGTCAGTTGGCCGCCCATGCGGTCGGTGGCGTAGTCGACGACGGCGTCATCGAGAAACGCTTCGCTGAAGTGATCGATATACGCGGTGAAGCTTTTCAGCCCCAGCGCGGTGTCTTCAGGTTTTTCTTCGCCCGGCTTGCAGTAGGCAATGCAGGTTTCGGCGTACTGGGTGCCAGGCTGGGTGATGAAGACGCGGATGCCGATGCCTGGGGTGTTCTGCTTGGAGAGCAGATCGGCCAGGTAATCGTGGGCGGCGTCGGTAATGGTAATAGCGGTCATGGAAACTCCTCGCAGGCTTGGGCGCAGTTTACGCCAATCGTTGCGCCGGACAAAGTCCTAGTATTTTTGTCGGGAAAGATTCTCGTCCGCCCCGTCGTCGATCCGCGCCTTGAGCCAGCGATAGCTGCGTTTTTCCACCCATTCGTAGCTCAGCCAGGAACCGACGCCGATGGCCAGCGCGCACACGACAAACATCAAATACGGATTGATACCGTAGCGCCGGGCCAGATATCCGCCTGCCGACAACACCAGAACGTGCATCAGATACACCGAATACGAGCAATCGCCGAGCAGTTTGAGGACACGACTGCGCTCGACATAACGCTCAAGGGAAATACACGCCATCACCAGCAGCGCACTCGGCACGCCCCAGTTGAGCAGCCTCGGCGCCGGTGCCAAATGATAAATCGCCAGCAACGCCGCGATGATGGCTGCCAGTGGCAGCCACAGTCCCGCGCCGATCCAGCCCCGGCGATAGAGCATGCCGATGCCGATCCCCAGCAGAAACTCATAGACGATGTCCGAACGGTAAAACTCGCTGATCCAGCCAAACCCGGTCCACGCCTGACACACGGCAAACAGCAGCGCCGCGACCACCAGCAGGCGCACCTGCAGACGGAACAGCAACGCCCAGGCAAACAACACGTAAAACAGGATTTCGTAATTCAGCGTCCAGCCGACATTCAGCGTCGGATAGAGGCCGTAGCCGCCGGGGTTCTCAGTCGGAATGAACAGCAACGACAGCAGCAAATGGCTCCAGTCCACAGACTGATCCGGCAGCAACGGCTGGGCGAACACCACCAGCAGCGCCATCAACAGCGTGTACAGCCAATACGCCGGGACAATGCGAAACAGCCGATACAACAGAAAACGCGCGGGTGGCAGCGGTTTGTTTTCGGTCGAGAGGAAAATCACCAGACCGCTGATGACGAAGAAGATATCGACGCCTACCGCGCCCTTGTCGATGAACAGCTGCCCGATTGGCCCGCGTGCTTTGAAGTCAAAGAAAATCTGCATGAAGTGGTGGCAGACCACCGTCCACGCGGCAAGCGCACGCAGGGCTTGCACTGAAATCAACATCGGCCGCTCCCGATCATAATTCCTGAAACCACCGCAGACCCCTTGTAGGAGTGAGCCTGCTCGCGATGGCGGCGGCACATTCAACATCTCCAGTGCCTGATTCTCCGCTATCGCGAGCAGGCTCACTCCTACAGGGGTTTTGCGGTGTCGCTTGAAGTTGGGACAGCATCCTCGCCTCAAACGATCAAAGATTCTCGTAGCGGTTCATGTCCAGCACGCCCTCTTCCACCGGATCGGTTTCGTGGATGTACTGACTCAAATCGTGGAAATAGAACCAGAATTGCGGATGACTGCGGCGGATCCCCCAGCGTTCGACGATTTTCTCGAAGCGGTTGGCATCCTTGGCGTTTTCCATTGCATCGACAAACGCCGGCACCTGATCGGCCGGGACATTAAAGATGAAGTTCGGATAGCTGCTGAGCACGCCCGGGTAAATGGTCAGCGTATCCAGCCCGGGCTGATAACGCCGTGACTCGCCGAGCAGGAACGCCACGTTACTGTGCGCGCGGTTGCGCAACAGGCTGTAGACCTCGCGTTTGCCGCTGGCGGTTTCAATGCGCAGCATCGTCGCTTCCGGGAGCTGATCAATCACCTTCAAACCGGCGGCCGGGCGCGAAGTCAGTCGGCTCAACGCCTGTTCGGCATTTTGCAGCGCCGGGTCGATATTCGGCCGCGAGCAATAAGCGCCGTCGCAACGGTTGATCGGATCGGGCCGCGCATTGAGATCGCCGTAACGCGCCAGCAATTGCATGGCGAAGTCGTATTTCGGGTCTTTCTCATCGAGCTTCAACGCGGTCGGCTTATCGTCGTCAATCGCCTCGTAATCGAGCCACATCTTGAACTGGCCACCGTTCTGGTACCAATCGTCGAGATAGTCTTCGCGCGAATCAGCGGGCATCAGGCGCAGGAAGTTCTGCTCGGCGCCGTTGCGTATCAGGTCGAAATACAGACGGGTTTGCGCCTGATGGGAGACGTTGCCGAACACATCGAAGTTGACCGCCAACTGGTAATAGGTGCGTTCCAGCAGCGGATAGTCAAACAGCCACATCGTCTGCGGCACCTCGCCAATCAGGCCTTTGGTCACCGAAGCGCTGTCGAAGTGGCGAAAAATGCTCAGCAAGGCGTTGTCGTTGCCGGCCCACAGGGTCGACCAGCTCGGCGCGGGGAGATCGGCGTAGCTGTCGCGGCGCAGAGCCTCATATTCATTGCGCTTGTCGCGGTAGTTGCGCCACAGGCTCAACACGCTGCCGACATCGTCGTTCTGCCCCGGCATGGCCAACAGCGGCGTGGCCTGGCCGCGATAGTTCGGGTCGGTGATATAGAGGTCGTGTTCCGGTGCCTGGAACAGTGCCCAGAAGTTGTCGCGGATCACGTCGGTCGCAATCTGTCCACGGCACACCGGGCCGCGAATAAACGTGCGGACGAAGTATTCGGCGTTGTCGAGCATGAACTGGTAACGCGCCTGCGCCGGAATCGCTTCGAACGTCGCGAAGGGATTGGCACGGCTCTGCGGGCCGTAACCGGGCAACGCATTGACCTGCCAGTTGCCGCTGTAAAACAGGCTTTTCACCCGCGCCATCTTCGCCGCGCTCAGCGGATAGGTGATGTGGGTTTTATGCACGATCACACCCTGCACCGGCCACAAACGGTAATACACCTGAGTGCCCGGATCGTCGTTGGGGCGGCGAGTGGCGATAAGGTCGATCGGCTGCCCGCTCGGTGTGCGCGAACGCACCCACTGGAAGTAATGCCCCGGCTCGCCATCCTTGAAATAGATGTGCGCGAGGTACAAGTGCTCGTAAAGCCAGCGTCCGACCAGACTCTGCCGGGCGCTGGGGGTATTGAGCAGGTTTTCCCACTGGACGATTTGCAGCGCCTCTTTCGCGCTCGGCGCCAGGCCTTGCTCGTCAATCGGCGCACCCGAGGCCAGCCAGCGCTGCAGCGTCTGATATTGCTGATCGGTCAGCCCGGTCACCGCCAGCGGCATGCCTTCTTTCGGATGGGCACCGGCGTAGCCCTCAAACTCGGCGGGCAGCGAGCACATGTTCTCGCGGTTCAGGCCCAGCACAATCTCTTCCGGGAGTTTGGCGTTTGGCGTCAGCGGCGTCTTGTGCCCGAGTTCGAGCATGCGCGCCATCAGCGCCGCCTGACTGCCCTGCGCATCGAGCACCGAATAGAAGTCTTTCTGCTGCCAGGCACGTTTACCGAAGGCGTCGTAAAACAGCCGGGTGGTCGGTGCCGCTTGTGTGCGCTCGCCATCGTAAACCGGCATCTTGCTGGCGCCACGGGCCGCGCCCTCGCCGCTGCCCAGGTTGAGCTGACAGGCCGAGTCGTAGCACGCATGGCAGGCCACGCACTTCTCGGTGAAGATTGGCTGGATGTCGCGGACGTACGAAATCGACTGAGAAATCGCCGGCACAGTCGCTGGCTCTTGCGCCACGGCGCCCCAGCTGAGAAACAGCAACACAAAACCAATGACGCGGTAAGACATGCTGCTGATCCCGATTTAAAAAAACGCCGCGATTCTACAGTATGACGCTCGTACCAACATGAGCGATATTCATGCAAAAGCCCCGCATGCTCCAAAAGCGCACAGGTTTGCTATGATCCCGCTCCTTCGTAATGGTCTTTCCGAGTAGTCCAAATGTCCGATCGCAGCGTCCGCCTTCAAGCTCTCAAGCAAGCCCTCAAAGAGCGCATCCTGATACTCGACGGCGGCATGGGCACGATGATCCAGAGCTACAAGCTCGAAGAACAGGATTATCGCGGCAAACGCTTCGCGGACTGGCCGAGTGACGTCAAGGGCAACAACGACCTGCTGGTGATCACCCGTCCGGACGTGATCGGCGGCATCGAGAAGGCCTATCTGGATGCCGGCGCCGACATCCTCGAAACCAACACCTTCAACGCCACGCGCATTTCCATGGCCGACTACGGCATGGAAGAACTGGCCTACGAACTAAACGTAGAAGGCGCACGTCTGGCGCGCAAGGTCGCCGACGCCAAGACCGCCGAGAACCCGGCCAAGCCACGTTTTGTCGCCGGCGTGCTCGGTCCTACGAGTCGCACCTGCTCGCTGTCGCCGGACGTCAACAACCCGGGCTACCGCAACGTCACCTTTGATGAATTGGTGGAAAACTACACCGAAGCCACCAAAGGCCTGATCGAGGGCGGCGCCGACCTGATCCTGATCGAAACCATTTTCGACACCCTCAACGCCAAAGCGGCGATCTTCGCTGTACAAGGCGTGTTCGAAGAGCTGCACCTCGAACTGCCGATCATGATTTCCGGGACCATCACCGATGCCTCCGGCCGCACCCTGTCGGGCCAGACCACCGAAGCGTTCTGGAACTCGGTGGCGCACGCCAAGCCGATTTCCGTCGGCCTCAACTGTGCGCTCGGCGCCAGTGAGCTGCGTCCATATCTGGAAGAGCTGTCGAACAAGGCCAGCACCCACGTTTCCGCGCACCCGAACGCCGGCCTGCCGAACGAATTCGGCGAGTACGACGAACTGCCGTCGGAAACCGCCAAGGTCATCGAAGAATTCGCCCAGAGCGGCTTCCTCAACATCGTCGGCGGCTGCTGCGGCACCACGCCGGGGCACATCGAAGCCATCGCCAAAGCCGTCGCCGGTTATGCGCCGCGTCAGATTCCGGACATCCCCAAGGCGTGCCGCCTCTCGGGTCTGGAACCGTTCACCATCGATCGCAGTTCGTTGTTCGTCAACGTCGGCGAACGTACCAACATCACCGGTTCCGCCAAGTTCGCCCGTCTGATCCGTGAAGACAACTACACCGAAGCGCTGGAAGTCGCCCTGCAGCAGGTCGAAGCCGGCGCGCAGGTGATCGACATCAACATGGACGAAGGCATGCTCGATTCGAAGAAGGCCATGGTGACCTTCCTCAATCTGATCGCCGGTGAGCCGGACATCTCGCGCGTACCGATCATGATCGACTCCTCTAAATGGGAAGTGATCGAAGCCGGCCTCAAGTGCATTCAGGGCAAGGGCATCGTCAACTCGATCAGCATGAAAGAAGGCGTCGAGCAGTTCATCCACCACGCCAAACTGTGCAAGCGCTACGGCGCGGCGGTGGTGGTGATGGCGTTCGACGAAGCTGGCCAGGCCGACACCGAAGCGCGCAAGAAAGAGATCTGCAAACGCTCCTACGACATTCTGGTCAACGAAGTCGGCTTCCCGCCGGAAGACATCATCTTCGACCCGAACATCTTCGCCGTCGCCACCGGTATCGAAGAACACAACAACTACGCTGTGGACTTCATCAATGCCTGCGCCTACATCCGCGACGAACTGCCGTATGCGCTGACCTCGGGCGGCGTGTCCAATGTGTCGTTCTCGTTCCGTGGCAACAACCCGGTGCGCGAGGCGATCCACTCGGTGTTCTTGCTGTACGCGATCCGCGCGGGCCTGACCATGGGCATCGTCAACGCCGGTCAGTTGGAGATCTACGACCAGATCCCGCAAGAACTGCGCGACGCCGTTGAAGACGTGATCCTCAATCGCACCCCGGAAGGCACCGACGCCCTCCTCGCCATCGCCGACAAGTACAAGGGCGATGGCAGCGTCAAGGAAGCCGAGACCGAAGAGTGGCGCAGCTGGGAGGTCAACAAGCGTCTGGAACATGCGCTGGTCAAAGGCATCACCACGCACATCGTTGAAGACACCGAAGAATCCCGTCAGTCGTTCGCCCGCCCGATCGAAGTGATCGAAGGCCCGCTGATGTCCGGCATGAACATCGTCGGTGACCTGTTCGGTGCCGGCAAAATGTTCCTCCCGCAAGTGGTGAAATCCGCCCGCGTGATGAAGCAGGCCGTGGCGCACTTGATCCCGTTCATCGAACTGGAAAAGGGCGACAAGCCAGAAGCCAAGGGCAAGATCCTCATGGCCACGGTGAAAGGCGACGTCCACGACATCGGCAAGAACATTGTTGGCGTGGTGCTCGGTTGCAACGGCTATGACATCGTCGACCTCGGCGTGATGGTCCCGGCAGAGAAGATTCTGCAGGTGGCCAAAGAGCAGAAGTGCGACATCATCGGCCTGTCCGGCCTGATCACGCCGTCGCTGGATGAAATGGTTCACGTTGCTCGCGAGATGCAGCGTCAGGATTTCCACCTGCCGCTGATGATCGGTGGCGCGACCACCTCCAAAGCGCACACCGCGGTGAAGATCGAGCCGAAGTACAGCAACGATGCGGTGGTTTACGTGACCGACGCCTCCCGCGCGGTGGGCGTTGCCACACAGTTGCTGTCGAAAGAATTGAAGGCCGGTTTCGTCGAGAAGACGCGCCTGGAATACGTCGATGTACGCGAACGCACCGCCAACCGCAGTGCCCGCACCGAGCGCCTGAGCTACGCCGCCGCCATCGCCAAGAAGCCGCAGTTCGACTGGGCGAATTACCAGCCCGTCAAACCGACGTTCACCGGCAGCAAGGTGCTGGACAACATCGACCTCAAGGTCTTGGCCGAATACATCGACTGGACGCCGTTCTTCATTTCGTGGGACTTGGCCGGCAAGTTCCCGCGCATCCTTGAAGACGAAGTGGTCGGTGAAGCCGCCACCGCGCTGTACAAGGACGCGCAGGAAATGCTCGCCAAGCTGATCGACGAGAAGCTGATCAGCGCCCGCGCGGTGTTCGGCTTCTGGCCGGCCAATCAGGTGCATGACGACGACATCGAGTTGTACGGCGATGACGGTCAGACATTGGCCAAACTGCATCACCTGCGTCAGCAGATTATCAAGACCGATGGCAAACCAAACTTCTCGCTGGCCGACTTCGTTGCGCCGAAAGACAGCGAAGTGACTGACTACGTCGGTGGTTTCATCACCACCGCCGGTATCGGCGCCGAAGAAGTGGCGAAGGCTTATCAGGACGCTGGCGACGATTACAACTCGATCATGGTCAAAGCCCTCGCCGACCGTTTGGCCGAAGCCTGCGCCGAATGGCTGCACCAGCAAGTGCGTAAAGAACACTGGGGTTATGCCAAGGACGAAGTGCTCGACAATGACGCGCTGATCAAAGAGCAATACAGCGGCATCCGCCCTGCTCCGGGTTACCCGGCCTGCCCGGATCACACCGAGAAGGCAGCGTTGTTTGCCCTGCTCGATCCGGAAGCTGAAGAGATGCGCGCCGGTCGCAGCGGCGTGTTCCTCACCGAGCACTACGCGATGTTCCCGGCGGCAGCGGTCAGCGGCTGGTACTTCGCCCATCCGCAGGCGCAGTACTTTGCCGTGGGCAAGATCGACAAGGATCAGGTCGCCAGCTACACCTCGCGCAAAGGCCAGGAGTTGAGCGTGACCGAGCGCTGGCTGGCGCCGAACCTGGGTTACGACAACTAATCCAGCTTCAACGCATCACCCTGTGGGAGCGAGCCTGCTCGCGAAAGCGGTCGATCAATCAACAGTGATGTTGACTGACACGACGCATTCGCGAGCAGGCTCGCTCCCACAGTTCGTTTTGCAGTGTTCTTGAGAGGGTTGGCTATGCTTGTCTGACACACACGGCAGACGAGGGATTTATGGACGATCCAGTCGACAACAAACCGCCGACCTTCTGGCAGATGCTGCACAGCGTGATGGCGGCGGCGTTCGGGGTGCAGAGCGGCAAGAACCGGGCAAGGGACTTCACCCATGGCAAGCCCAGCCATTTCGTGGTGCTGGGCATTCTGTTCACCGCAGTGTTTGCACTGACGCTGTTTGCCATCGTCAAACTGGTGCTGCATTTCGCCGGGGTTTGACGAATCAGCGCATCAGGGTTTGCAGGGTGAACGGATAGCGGTAGGAATCCGACTGCCCCTTGGCTGAGAGCTTGCGGAAATTCACGCCGTAGTGCGGCGACTTGCCCATGGCCAGCATTTGTCGAGCGTGCGGTTTGTCGATCAGTTGCAGCAACGGAATCTGCCGGTCGCGGCCGCCGTAGTGATTCAGTTCGACGCCTTGCTCGACGTCATGCAACTCAACCAACGCCCAGCCACCCAAGGTGAAATGCCCGCCGACCAACGCGCTCAGGCGCCCGTCGACCAGTGCCTGCAAAGCCGCCGGCGACGTATTGACCGCGCTGAACAAGGCATCTTTGCCGGGGACCTTGCCCGTCTCGGCATACGCACGCATCGCGCCGAAGGCCATTTCATCATTGGCCGACCACACCAGCGACACTTTCGGATAACGCGCAAACAACTGTTTGGCCTGTTCATAGGCGCGTTCCTGGGTCCAGCCGCTGTAAACCAGCTGGCGCAAGCGGGTCTGCGGATGTTCGGCCAACGCCCGCTGCATGCCGCGCTCACGCAGCTGCGCCGAGGGGGTGACCTTCAGGCCGGAGAACGCCAACACTTCAATCGGCTCAGCGTTTGCCGACGACGGATGCAGGCGGATCAGCTCCTTCATCATCAAGTAACCGCCCTCCTCGTCGTTCGGCACCAGGCTGCCGATGCGGTCGGCACGCTCACCGACCAACGCCTGCTGGTCCGGGGTCAGCGCGGCGTTGACCATAAACAGTTTTACGCCACTGTTCTCGGCCAGACGCAGGATCTGCGGCGCGACGTATTGTTCGTTGACGAAAATCAGGTACTCGGGACGATTCGGCCCCTGCAACGCCAAGCGCGCCTGCGCCAGGGTCAGTTCGGGCTGGCGTTGGGAATAGAGGATCTGCAAGTCGATACCCAGATCATGGGCGGCCGCCTGCATGAATTGCGAATAGCTGACCCAAAAGGCTTCCTGCGTCGAACCCGGGTTCAAAAACAGCACGGACTCCGCCCGCGCGCCGCTCTGGAACAGTGCGCTGAACAGCAGAAGACTGAAGTGGAAAAACTTGAACATGAAGCATCCGGGCCCAAGGAAAAATGGCCGCGCATTATAGCCCTCGATCTACCGGCTATTGATGCCTGATCCCGCTTTTTGTCCGACAATTCGTCGGGCACGGGCCCGGATGGGTCGTTTACTGATGGCTGACCCAGAATACCGCTGTCCCTACTACGAGAATGATCAGGAACAAAATGGCCCACGCATCGACACTGCTGTCGCTTTTTCTTGCCTTGGTCGGGTTGCTCATTGCATCGCCTCTTGTCGGTTTTATCGGTGATTGCAGAAAGACTCGACCACAGTTAAGACGATGATTGTCCGCACGACAAATGTGGGTTAGTTGACAGCCATTCTCGTTAGGCGATTTGGTTCTTTACATATACTCAAACATCACTTTTGCGCATAACTGCAAACGGGTATATTGCCCCGGCTCCTCTAGGGAGTGCGCGGCCGTGCGCGCAGAATTGCAGAGGCAAAATCGGACTCCAGCACGCGAAAACGCAGCGTTTTCCGAGTAGCCCAAGCCTGAGAACAGGACTTATATGTACGTATACGACGAGTACGATCAGCGGATCATCGAGGACCGCGTCAAGCAGTTCCGTGATCAGACCCGACGCTATCTGGCAGGTGAGCTGAGCGAAGAAGAATTCCGCCCCCTGCGCCTGCAAAATGGCCTGTACATCCAGCGCTTCGCGCCGATGTTGCGGGTGGCGGTGCCTTACGGCCAACTGACTTCGCGTCAGACGCGCATGATGGCCAAGATTGCCCGCGACTACGACAAGGGCTACGCCCACATCAGTACGCGGCAGAACGTGCAGTTCAACTGGCCGGCGGTGGAAGACATCCCGGACATTCTGGCTGAACTGGCGACCGTGCAGATGCACGCGATCCAGACCAGCGGCAACTGCCTGCGCAACGTCACTACCGACCAGTTCGCCGGCGTCGCTGCCGACGAAGTGATCGACCCGCGCCCATGGTGCGAAATCGTTCGTCAGTGGACTACATTCCACCCGGAATTCGCCTACCTGCCGCGCAAATTCAAGATCGCCGTCAACGGTTCGACTGCTGACCGCGCCGCCATTGAAGTCCATGACATCGGCCTTGAGCCGGTGCACAACGCCGCTGGCGAACTGGGTTTCCGTGTGTTGGTGGGTGGCGGCCTCGGCCGTACGCCAGTGGTTGGCGCGTTCATCAACGAATTCCTGCCGTGGCAGGACTTGTTGAGCTACCTCGACGCCATCCTGCGCGTGTACAACCGCTACGGCCGTCGCGACAACAAATACAAGGCGCGGATCAAGATCCTCGTCAAAGCGCTCACGCCGGAAGTGTTCGCGCAGAAAGTCGATGCGGAAATGGAGCACCTGCGCGGTGGCCAGACCACATTGACCGACGCCGAACTGCAGCGTGTCGCCAAGCACTTCGTCGATCCGGACTACAAGGCGCTGGACAACCAGACCGCGCAACTGGCCGATCTCGACAAGGAGCATCCGGGTTTCGCCCGCTGGCGTACCCGCAACACCCTGGCGCACAAGAAGCCGGGCTATGTCGCCGTGACCCTGTCGCTGAAGCCGACCGGCGTTGCCCCGGGCGACATCACCGACAAGCAGCTCGACGCCGTCGCCGATCTGGCCGACCGCTACAGCTTCGGTCAGCTGCGCACCTCGCACGAACAGAACATCATTCTCGCCGACGTCGAACAAAGCCAGCTGTTCACCCTGTGGGGCGAACTGCGTGAAGGCGGTTTCGCCACGCCGAACATCGGCCTGCTGACCGACATCATCTGCTGCCCTGGCGGTGATTTCTGCTCGCTGGCCAACGCCAAGTCGATCCCGATTGCCGAGTCGATCCAGCGCCGCTTCGACGACCTCGACTACCTGTTCGACATCGGCGAGCTGGACCTGAACATCTCCGGTTGCATGAACGCCTGTGGTCACCACCACGTCGGCCACATCGGCATCCTCGGGGTGGACAAGAAAGGCGAAGAGTTCTATCAGGTCTCTCTCGGCGGCAGCGCCAGCCGTGATGCGAGCCTGGGCAAGATCCTCGGCCCGTCCTTCGCTCAGGAAGCCATGCCTGACGTGATCTCGAAGCTGATCGACGTGTACGTTGAACAACGTACCGAAGACGAGCGCTTCATCGACACTTACCAGCGTATTGGCATCGACCTCTTCAAGGAACGCGTCTATGCAGCGAATCATTAAGAACAACGAGGTCGTCGACGAAACCTGGCACTTGCTGCCCAAGGATTTCAACATCGACGAGATCAGCAACTGCGACGACTTGATCGTGCCGCTGCAACTGTGGCGCGAACACAGCCGCATGCTCAAGGCCCGCGACGGTGGCCTGGGTGTGTGGCTGGACGCTGACGAAGAAGCCGAAGAAATCGGTGAAGACGTCGCCGAGTTTCAGGTGATCGCGCTGAATTTCCCGGCGTTCACCGACGGCCGCAACTACTCCAACGCCCGTCTGCTGCGTGACCGTTACGGTTTCAAAGGTGAACTGCGGGCGATTGGTGATGTGCTGCGCGATCAGCTGTTCTATATGCATCGCTGCGGTTTCGATGCCTTTGCCATCCGTGCGGACAAAGACCCGTACGAAGCGCTGGAAGGCCTCAAGGACTTCTCGGTGACCTATCAGGCCGCCACCGACGAACCGCTGCCGCTGTTCCGTCGCCGCTAAGTCTTCAGGTTTAGCGCGGACAAAAAAACGCCGGTCATATGACCGGCGTTTTTTTATGCCTGTTCGAGTTACCAGAAGCGCTGCTGGGTCAGGCGACTCCACCAGCTCAGCAGTACGCGGTCGACCGAGCCGCTGGCGGCCATGCCGATACGCTCCTGCAAGCTTTTGCGCTCGGCGTAGTGCAGGTGATAGACCTCAGCCTTTTTCGCCCGGTCGGCCAAATATTCATCACTGGTCTTGAGCTCATCGACCAGTTGCTTATCCAGCGCCGCGACGCCGAGCCAGACTTCACCGGTCGCCACGTCGTCTATCGCCAGTTGCGGGCGATAGCGGGCGACGAAGTTCTTGAACAGCTGATGAGTGATGTCCAGGTCTTCCTGAAACTTCTCGCGGCCCTTCTCGGTGTTTTCGCCAAACACGGTCAGGGTGCGTTTGTACTCGCCGGCGGTGAGGACTTCAAAGTCGATGTCGTGCTTTTTGAGCAAGCGGTTGACGTTGGGCAACTGCGCCACCACGCCGATCGAACCGAGAATCGCGAACGGCGCACTGATGATCTTCTCGCCGATGCACGCCATCATGTAGCCGCCACTGGCCGCAACCTTGTCGATGCACACGGTCAATGGCACGCCGGCCTCGCGAATACGCGCCAGTTGCGACGACGCCAGGCCGTAGCTGTGAACCATGCCGCCACCGCTTTCCAGCCTCAGGACCACTTCGTCTTTTGGCGTGGCCAAGGTCAGCAGCGCGGTGATTTCATGGCGCAGGCTTTCAGTGGCCGAGGCTTTGATGTCACCGTCGAAATCGAGGACGAATACGCGGGATTTGGTCTCGGGTTTGCTCTTGCGTTTCTTCTCGCTTTTCTCGGACTTGGCTTCGCCTTTACGCAAGGCCTTTAACTGATCCTTGTCGAGCAAGGTCTGCTCCAGCCGCTCACGCAGGCCTTTGTAGAAATCATTGAGTTTGCTGACCTGCAACTGACCGGCCGATTTGCGCCGGCCCTTGCTGCGCAATGCAGCAAAACTGGCCAGCACCACCAGAATGGCGATCACCAGGGTAACGGTCTTGGCCAGGAAGCTGGCGTATTCGGTGAAAAACTCCACAGAGACTCCTTAAACGATGCGCGGATGTGAGGCACACGCGGGATGGCTCCAGCATACCCATGCGCCAGCTTGTCGGCCAGCCGTGAAACCTCTGGCAACACCCCTGTAACGGGCATTTCAAACAAGCGTATGTTTTTTCATTGACAGCTACCCGTCATCCTCATAACCTCGCCACAACCTTCAACGTACCGGGATGACGCGGACGTGGGCAGCATCTACTTGATTCGACATGGCCAGGCCTCCTTTGGTGCAGACGACTATGACGTCCTGTCGCCGACCGGTGTGCGCCAGGCAGAAATCCTCGGTCAGCACCTCGCTGAACTGGGTATCAGCTTCGATCGCTGCCTCGCCGGTGACCTGCGTCGCCAGCAGCACACGGCCACCAGCGCGCTGGCGCAATTCACCGCCAAAGGGCTGCCAATACCGACGCTGGAAACCGATTCCGCCTTCAACGAGTTCGATGCCGACGCGGTGATCCGCGCCCTGCTCCCGGACATGCTGGCAGACGAGCCGGAAGCTCTCGACATCCTGCGCAACGCCGCGCAGAACCGTGGTGAATTCCAACGCATTTTCGCCCTGATCATCGAGCGCTGGCTGGCCGGCACTTATGACACACCGGGGCTGGAAAGCTGGCTGGGTTTCGTCGAACGGGTTCAGGCCGGGCTGCAGCGGATTCTCGATCTGGCCGATAAAAACCAGAAAATCGCCGTGTTCACCTCCGGCGGCACCATCACCGCCCTGCTCCACCTCATTACGCAAATGCCTGCGAAACAGGCCTTTGAATTGAACTGGCAAATCGTCAACACCTCGCTCAACCAGCTGAAGTTCCGCGGTCGCGAGGTGGCTTTGGCCTCCTTCAACAGTCATGCACATCTGCAACTGCTGAAGGCTCCGGAACTCATCACTTTTCGCTGAGTCCGGTTAGCTGTGAACCTTGCTGTAATCAACCAGCTCTTATTACCAAGAAAGGATCGAACCATGACCTCCGTAGCTGATGCCGTAAAAGCAATGCAAGCCAAGTTCAATCCAGCCGCTGCTGCCGGTCTGGATCTGGTCTTCGGTTTCAACATCACCGACGAAGACAAGCAGTACTCGCTGATCGTAAAAGACGGCACTTGCGACATCCAGGAAGGCGAAAACCCGGACGCCAACTGCACGCTGGTGCTGGACAGCGAAACCCTGAAAGGTATCGTCAGCGGTGAAACCGACGGCATGCAGGCTTTCATGGGCGGCAAGCTGCGCGTTGAAGGCGACATGATGCTGTCGATGAAACTGTCCGAGCTGTTCCCGTCGTAATAGCGACGTTCAGTGACACAAAGATCCCGCCTTCATGGCGGGATTTTTACATTTGAGCGCTGAGAATTACTGCTCGCACTCAAGACCTGTGGGAGCGAGCTTGCTCGCGAAGGCGTCAACTCAGTCGACATCACCGTTGCCTGTCACATCGCATTCGCGAGCAGGCTCGCTCCCACATTTGATACGGGGTCGTCAGTAAACGAAGCGGCCAGTAACTCTCGGGTATACGGATGCTGCGCTGCATGAAACAGCGCATTCGTCTCACCACGCTCCACCACTTCACCGTCCTTCATCACAATCAAGTCATGCGCCAACGCGCGCACCACCGCCAGATCGTGACTGATGAACAGATAGGTCAAGCCGTGTTCCGCCTGCAAACGCCGCAACAGCGCGACAATCTGCTTCTGCACCGTGCGATCCAGTGCCGACGTCGGTTCATCCAGCAGGATCAAGTCGGGCTTGAGCACCAGCGCCCGGGCAATCGCGATGCGTTGCCGCTGACCACCGGAAAACTCATGGGGATAGCGATGCCGTGTGACAGGGTCGAGACCGACTTCACGCAACACATCGATCACCGCCCGTTCGCGCTCAGCGGCGGTCAGATCGCTGTGCACCTGTAAACCTTCAGCGATGATCTGCTCCACGCACAGGCGTGGGCTGAGGCTGCCGAACGGATCCTGAAACACCACTTGCAGGCGTTTGCGCAGCGGCCGGAGTTGCTTGCCGCTCAACTGCTCCAGCGCCTCGCCTTGAAAGCGAATACTGCCTTGGGCATCGAGCAAACGCAGAATCGCCTGACCCAACGTCGACTTGCCGGAACCGGACTCGCCAACGATACCCAAGGTCTTGCCGCGCTGAAGATTCAAATCAATGCCATTGACCGCGTGCAAGTACGACTTCGCGCGCAGCCATCCGCCGCCCAAACGGAAGCGTACATTGAGATCGCGCACCTCCAGCAAATCCTCAGCGGGTTCCCGACACAACGCCTCGCCACCCGGTTCGGCGTTGAGCAACTCAATGCTGTAAGGATGTTGCGGCGCACTGAACAACTGTTCACACGACGCCTGTTCGACAATCACCCCGCCACGCATGACCGCCACCCGCTGAGCGATGTTGCGCACCAGATTCAGATCATGACTGATGATCAACAGGGCCATGCCCAGCCGTTCTTGCAGCTCCTTGAGCAACAGCAGAATCTTGCGTTGCACGGTTACGTCCAGTGCTGTAGTCGGTTCGTCGGCGATCAGTAACTGCGGCTCGCAGGCCAGCGCCATGGCGATCATCACCCGTTGCCGTTGTCCGCCCGACAGTTGATGTGGATAGGCCTTGAGCCGTTCGCGCGGGCGTTGAATGCCCACCAGCTCCAGCAACTGCAAAATCCGTTGGCGCGCCGCCGCCCCAGCCAGCCCCTTGTGCAGCGCCAGGCTTTCGCCCAACTGCCGCTCAATCGTGTGCAAAGGGTTCAGTGAACTCATCGGCTCCTGAAAAATCATCGCGATGCGGTTGCCACGCAATTGCCGCAAGTAGCGTTCATGCACGCCGAGCAGTTCTTCGCCGGCATAACGAATGCTGCCGTCAATTCGCGTGATGGCAGGGTCAAGCAATTGCAGAATGCTGTGCGCCGTCACCGATTTACCGGAGCCGGATTCCCCAACCAGCGCCACGCACTCGCCGGGGCGGATATCGAGGTCGATGCCATGCACCACGGGCTGGCCATTGAACGCGACACGCAGGTCACGTATTTCGATCAAATGTTCAGGCATCTCAAATCCTCGGATCAAACGCATCGCGGCAGGCTTCGCCGATGAATACCAGCAGTGAAAGGATCAGCGCCAAGGCAAAGAACGCGGTGAGGCCAAGCCACGGCGCTTGCAGATTGCTCTTGCCCTGGCCAATCAACTCACCCAGCGAAGCACTGCCGGCCGGCATGCCGAAACCGAGAAAATCCAGCGCCGACAAGGTTGCAATCGCCCCGGTGAGAATGAACGGCAGATAAGTCAGCGTCGCGCTCATGGCATTGGGCAGGATGTGCCGAACGATCACCTGCGCATCGCCGACACCCAGTGCACGCGCGGCTTTCACGTATTCCAGACCGCGACTGCGCAGGAACTCGGCGCGCACCACATCGACCAGGCTCAACCAGGAAAACAGCGCCATGATCCCCAGCAACCACCAGAAGTTGGGCTCGACAAACCCGGACAGAATGATCAGCAGGTACAACACCGGCAGCCCCGACCAGACCTCCAGCAAACGTTGACCGATCAGGTCGACCCAACCGCCGTAATAACCCTGCAATGCCCCGGCGGCGATGCCAATCACTGCACTCGCCGCGGTCAGCGCCAAGGCAAACAACAGCGATATGCGCGTGCCGAATATCACCCGTGCCAGCACGTCGCGCGCCTGATCATCAGTGCCCAGCCAGTTGTCGCCACTGGGCGGGCTCGGTGCCGGCTCCGTGAGGTCGTAATTGACCGTGTCGAACGCGAACGGGATCGGCGCAAACCACAACCGCCCGCCCTGCCCCTCGATCAATTGCCGCACCTGCGCGCTGCGATAGTCCGGTTGAAACGGCAGTTCACCGCCAAAGTCCTGCTCGGTGTAGCGCTTGAACGCCGGGAAATACCAGTCGCCCTGATACGTCACCAGCAGCGGTTTGTCATTGGCCACCAACTCACCGCCGAGGCTCAGGCCGAACAGCGCGAGAAACAGCCACAACGACCACCAGCCGCGCCGATGTGCCTTGAACCGCGCCCAGCGACGCTGGCTAATTGGAGATAACGTCAGCATCAGGCAGCCCTCGCGGTGAAGTCGATACGCGGGTCAACCAGCGTGTAACAAAGGTCGCCGAGCAGTTTTATCAGCAGGCCGAACAAGGTGAAGATGAACAGCGAACCGAACACCACCGGATAGTCGCGCGCGACCGCTGCTTCGTAACTGAGACGGCCGAGACCATCGAGGGAAAAGATCACTTCGATCAGCAACGAGCCGCCGAAGAACACCGTCACCAACGCTTGCGGCAAACCGGCGACGACCAGCAGCATCGCATTGCGAAACACATGGCCGTACAACACCTGCCGTTGACTCAGTCCCTTGGCGCGCGCGGTCACCACGTACAGTCGCGAGATCTCGTTGAGAAAACTGTTCTTGGTGAGGATCGTCAACGTGGCGAAACCACCGATGACCAAGGCAGTCACCGGCAGCACCAAGTGCCAGAAATAGTCGGCCACCTTGGCCCACGGCGACAGTTCGGCGAAGTTGTCCGAGACCAGCCCGCGCACCGGAAACCAGTCCAGCGCCGTGCCACCGGCAAACACCACGATCAGCAGCAGTGCGAAGAGAAATCCCGGCAGCGCATAACCGATGATGATCGCCACGCTGCTCCAGACATCGAACGCCGAGCCGTTGTGCACGGCTTTGCGAATGCCCAGCGGAATCGACACCAGATAGGTGATCAGCGTCGCCCAAAGGCCCAGCGACAAGGTCACCGGCAGTTTCTGCCAGATCAATTCGGTGACGCTGGCACCGCGAAAGAAACTCTGGCCGAAGTCCAGTTGCGCATAGCTTTTGAGCATCAGCCACAAGCGCTCGCTGGCGGGCTTGTCGAAGCCGTACTGACGCTCGATATCAGCCACCAGTTTCGGGTCCAGCCCCCGGGTGGCGCGAGACTCGCCCCCGACGGTTTCGACATGGCTGGAACCGACCGCCGCGCCCACGCCAATCCCCTGCAAGCGCGCAATGGCCTGCTCGACCGGGCCACCGGGCGCGGCTTGCACGATAACGAAATTGACCAGCAGGATCGCCAGCAAGGTCGGCACGATCAGCAGCAGACGCCGCAGGCTATAACCCCACATGGGCGTACTCCTTGTGCATCTGCGTTGTGGTCAGTGCGGTCGGGCTGATTTCCCACCAGGTGTCGAGGCCGGCGTCATACAGCGGGGCAATCGCCGGTCGGCCGAAGCGGTTCCACCACACCGTGGAAATCCCTGGCGGGTAATAGTTGGGCACCCAGTAATAGCCCCACTGCAACACCCGATCCAGCGCATGAGCATGGCGCAGCAGACTCTCGCGATTGTCGGCCTGCACCAGCCCTTCGAGCAGTGCATCGACGGCCGGATCGCGCAGCACCATGTAATTGTTCGAGCCGGGATCAGCGGCACCGTCGGAGCCGAAGTAATTGAACATCTCGCGCCCCGGTGCCTGACTCACCGGGTAACCGGCGACGATCATGTCGTAGTCGCGATTGCGCACGCGGTTGGTGTATTGCGCGGTGTCGACCTGGCGGATATCGAAGCCGATGCCGATCTGCGCCAGGTTGCGTTTGAACGGTAACAACAGCCGTTCGAAACCTTTCTGGCCATTGAGAAACGTGAAGTGCAGCGGCTCGCCATTGGCGTTCACCAACTGATCGCCCTGAGGTTTCCAGCCAGCGGCCTCCAGCAGTTTCAGCGCCTGCAATTGTTCCGCGCGGATGTTGCCACTGCCGTCGGTTTTCGGTGCTTCAAACACCGTGGTGAACACTTCATCGGGAATCTGCCCGCGCAACGGCTCAAGAATCTTCAGCTCTTCGGCATCCGGCAATGCAGTAGCCGCCAGTGCGCTGTGGGAGAAGAAGCTACGCTGACGCAGGTACATGCTGCGCATCATTTGCCGGTTGCTCCATTCGAAATCCCAGAGCATGGCGATCGCCTGACGCACGCGACGATCCTGAAACGGCGGTTTCTGCAGGTTGAACACAAAGCCCTGCGCGCCTTGCGCGGCACCCGGTGCGAGATGTTCACGAAGCAATTTGCCTTGCTCGAGTGCAGCGCCCGCGTAGCCGATGGTGTAACTGGTGGCAGAGAATTCGCGGTTGTAATCGAAGCCGCCGGCCTTGAGCACCTGCCGCGACACGTCGGTGTCGGCGAAGAACTCCACGCTCAGTTGATCGAAGTTGTAGAGGCCGCGAGTGATCGGCAGATCCTTGGCCCACCAGTCCCGCACCCGCTGGAATTTCACGCTGCGCCCGGCATCCACCGCGCTGATGCGATACGGGCCACTGCCCGGCGGAATTTCGAAACCGCCGCCCTCGGCGAAATCGCGGGTGCGCCACCAATGCTCGGGCAGCACCGGCAGTGTCGCCAGATCCAGCGGCAAGGTGCGGCTGTCGTTGTTCTTGAAGAGGAAGCGCACTTGCGTCGGCGACTCCACAACGACTTCAGCGACATCGCGAAACTGCTGGCGGTATTTGAGGCTGCCCTGAGTGGTGAACAGCTCGAAGGTGTAGCGCACGTCTTCGGCGGTGATCGGCGTGCCGTCGTCGAAACGCGCCTTCGGGTTCAGGTAGAAGCGTATCCAGCGGCGATCCGGATCCAGCTCCATCTGCTGCGCCACCAGACCGTAGACGCTGTAGGGTTCGTCCTTGCTGCGATAGGCCAGTGGCGCGTAGAGCCAGCCATCGATGTCGGCCACGCCGGTGCCTTTGTCGGTGTAAGGAATCAGGTGGTCGAACGGGCCGCTTTCTAGGGAAGATCGGCGCAGGCTGCCGCCCTTCGGCGCGTCGGGGTTGGCGTAGGCCAGGTGCTGGAAGTCGGGGGCGTATTTGGCGGGTTCGCCGTAGACCGTTAACGCCGGTTGCGGGGCGGCCCAACTGAACGGCGTTAAAAGCGCGAAAGCGCTGAACAAAATGAGCCTGGAGAACATGGGCAGATCCTTTTACTCGGTGCTGCTACTGGCTTCATCGCGAGCAGGCTCACTCCTACAAGGGTCTGCGGTGAACACAAATCCACTGTAGGAGTGAGCCTGCTCGCGATAAGGCCAGAACAGTCACCACTCTTCCTGCCTACCTGTGATGTGCAACAGGCCGGCGATTTTTATAGGGCAGGCTTTAGATCAATAGGTGACTAAAACCCGCCATCTCTGAGCATTTTCAGAACTTGTAACTGACCCGCGTGTACAGCGTTCGGCCAAATGGGTCGCCATATTTCGGGTCGTAGCCGCTCTGGAACGTGTAAGTCTGGTTGCTGAACGGTGGTTCGCGGTCGAACAGGTTTTTCGCGCCGAGGGTCACGCTCAGGGTCTTGCGCCAGGTGTAGGTGCCGGCCAGATCCCAGACGTTGTACGAGCCGACGTAATCGTGGGTGTCGCGATCGGAGTCGTGGTAACCGCTGGTGTAGCGGTTGGTCAGCGCGGCGCCGAACGGGCCGTAATTCCAGCTGCCGGTCAGGCTGTGGCGCCAGCGCGCCACGGCACCCGCCGAGGCAAAGTCACCGCCACGGAAATCGCCGAGCTTGTCGATGTAGTCGCCCTTGAGCTGTTGCTGGTAGTCATAACGGGTGACGTAAGTGCCTTGCAGGCCGATGCCGAAATTGCCGTACGGCGTGCTCGGCAAGCGGTAATCGAAGCTGACGTCGACGCCATTGGTCTTGATCTTGCCGAGGTTGGCCAGGCCGGTGACGATGTGATCGATGGAGCCATCCGGCTTGCGCACCAGGCGATCCGGATACAGCTCAGGATTCTCGAACACCGCCGACTCGGGGAATTCGGCAATCTGGTTGGCGATGTCGATCCACCAGAAATCCAGCCCGGCCGTCAGGCGTTCGAACGGCTGGTAGACAAAGCCGAGGGTGACGTTGCGTGCGGTTTCCGGGCTCAGATCGGTATTGCCACCGCTGGTGCGATTGAACTGCTGCGCGCAGTCGCGGTTGGCGATGCCGCCATTGCTCGGATTGCCGCCAGCGCACAAGCGTGGATCGTTGTAGTTGGCGTTGGTGAAACTGGTGAAAGTCGGGTTGTACAGCTCATACAACGACGGCGCACGGAACCCTTCGCTGTAGGCACCACGTACCACCAACTCCTTGAACGGCTGGAAGCGGAACGAGTATTTCGGATTGGTGGTGCTGCCGAAGTCACTGTACTTGTCGTGGCGTACGGCGGCGGACAGTTCGAGGCTGTCGAGCACCGGCACGTTGACCTCGGCGTACTCGGCGGAAACGCTGCGATCTCCGGCAACGCTGCCGTTCGGATCGACACCAAGGCTTTGCACGTCGCCGGCAAATTGGGCGAAATCCTGATGGAAGTCCTCCTTGCGATACTC
This sequence comes from Pseudomonas sp. SCA2728.1_7, assembly GCF_018138145.1. Classification (NCBI taxonomy): domain Bacteria; kingdom Pseudomonadati; phylum Pseudomonadota; class Gammaproteobacteria; order Pseudomonadales; family Pseudomonadaceae; genus Pseudomonas; species Pseudomonas sp. SCA2728.1_7. The sequence goes on from NZ_CP073104.1 coordinate 1,150,039, forward strand.
GCCGCCCAGTGCCAATGCCGAAGGACCGGCGCCGAACCAGTCGCCGATTTCACGACTGACGCGCCCGTCGATGGCCTTCACCCGCCCTACCGCCGTGGCGTAATCACCGTCCACCGCGTTGGCCGCCAACAGCGCGGAACCGGCAGCCGTCTGCGGACCGAACGGGTTGATCACGCCATTGGCAATACCGGCACTGACGGCGCGGTCGTTGACGTAACCGTCCTGAATGCTGTTGACCACTTTGTTCTGGTTGTACGAGGCACCGAGGTTGTAATCCCAGCCGACCAGCGTGCCGTCGAAACTCAGCAGCAAGCGCTGACTGGTGTTGTCGTCTTCGTGCTGACGCGCGCCAACGGCGGTTTCGCGCCAGTTCACGTCGACCGGTTGCGTCGGGTCGAGGGCAAAACCGTTCGGCCCGGGGGTGATGCCGTTGCCCGGATAGAACGCCGTGCCGGGGTTGACCTGATTACCCATCAACGTACCGGGGCCGATTTGCGTGCGGTTTTCGTTTTGCGCCCAGAAGTATTCGAGGCTGACGTTGTGATCGTCCGACAGCTTGCCGGTGGCTTTGGCGAAAGCCGAAGTCTTCTCCGTTTCCGGCACCAGATCGAGGTAGTTCCACAGGCTCTGCCGGCAGATGCCGTTGCGCGCCAGCAAACCCGGTGCGTTGCAGCCAGAACCGGCCAAAGGGTTGGTGGCGTTACTGCCCTGACTCCAGTTGGCCGGCGAGGCGGTGCCGGAGGTGTAATCAAGTCCGCGGTTGGGCTGATAGTTGTAGGTGTAGCCGCGATCCTCAGCGGCCAGGCGTTGCTGCTTGTCGTAACTGACCACACCAAACACGTTGAAGCGATCCTCCTGCAAGTCACCGAAGCCCCAACTGCCGCTGAAGTTGCGGCTTTCACCGCCCCCCGAATGGGTTGGCGTGTCGTAGTTGGTGCTGATCTGCCCTTCGGTGAGGCTGGTCTTGGTGATGAAGTTGATCACCCCGCCAATCGCATCGGTGCCATACAGCGCCGAGGCGCCATCGCGCAGCACTTCCACACGGTCAATGGCGGCGAACGGAATGGTGTTGAGGTCAACACCGGAGCCGTTGATCGCATTGGTCGCGTTGTTGCTCAGGCGCCGACCGTTGAGCAGCACCAAGGTTTTGTTGGCGCCGATGCCGCGCAGATCCGCATAAGACGCCCCGCCACTGCTTGACCCCACCGAACGCCCGGAGCCGACCGAAGACTGGTTGGCAGAAATGCGACTGACCAGCTCTTCGGTGGTGGTGACGCCCTGCTCGCGCAGCTCTTCGACGCGCAGGATGGTCACCGGCACCGCCGTTTCTGCATCGACCCGGCGGATTGCCGTCCCCGTGACTTCGACACGCTGCAGTTGAGTGGTCGGTTCGGTTGCCGTGCTGTCAGCGGCAATGGCCGGCAGCGTGTTGATTGCCAGCAGCAAGGCCAGGCTCAAAGGTGATTTGACGGGTGAAAACTGAGTCATGAACAGCCATCCCTGCGTTTTGGTTTATGCAGGGATGTGCAATGACGAATAAGGATTTATAGAGGGCGACTTAGACTGTTGGGTGCTGAGGTTATGCAAAGAATGCCATGCCTCCGTATCAAGCCGATGCCATCTCCCTCAGCAACCGTGTATCCAGGCCAAAACGTTCTTGAGAGACCATTTTGAACTGCCCCGCTGCGAGGTCGCAGCTCACCAGCAGATTCCACGAGTGGCGGGTTGCCGCCGAGGGAATCAGGACAAACGGATGCTCATCCAGTAAAGCGTCGGCAAACCGCTGTTGATTGGGCGACGGCCACGCGGGACTCAACCAGTAAGGATTCGGTACCTCTTCAGGCTGAACGACTTTGACCCGTGCATCGCGGATGACTTCAAAGCACGTCAGCACATATGGCTCTCTGTCCAGTGCATCAAAACTATTATTGGCCGCCACCTCCAGAATGGCCGAGGACGGGTCGACAGATGCATAGACGACTCGCCGGCCAGGCGCATTCCATCGACCGCCCTTCAGTTGTGAACCCATCCCGCTGTCCCATGTCTCTCCGTAGGCCTCCTGATCCAGGCGCCAGCCATACCAGTGCCCTTCCCAGGGCAAGGGATTCATGGGTAACCCCCGTACAGAACCCGACACAAGTATTGCTCGACCATCTGGAAACCGAGCGGATGGTGGGTCAACTCCAACGGCACGTAGCCATTAAGGTAAGGGGTGGACTTCTGCATCCATATTTCCGCCTGTGACAGCCCCCCGAATGCACGAGTGGCCATCTCCAGCACCAGCGCATATTGGTAGGCGACAACACTCTGCTGCGAGTCAAGCCGTATCGATTTGCCTTCCTTCAGCAGCCGCTGCACGGTTCTGACAGACCTGCCGGTGATGCGTTTGACCATGTCTTCGCGCAGGTACATTTCGGAAGTCGAAAGCATGTTGACGACGTCGCTCAGCTCAAAGCCCTCCTCGGTAAGGCGGACAATCAGCATGGCGTCGTCACCGAGGTCCTGGCCGTTCACGAGCAGATCGACAGGCTTGCCCGCGACCTTCTTCAGCCCCGTCAGCCGGGGCACTTTTGCTTGGGGCATCGCGACATCCTCCATGGGGCATCTGGCGCGATCGTCGATCCAGAAGTTGCGCAGGGAATAAACAGAGGTTTCATGCTCAATGAGTGGGGTACGCATAATTGATCCTTTATCCGGGAGCCTGAGCGCTCAAGCTGCTCAGCGACTTCAATGTCAGATCCAATGCTATAGATCGCGCTTCCGACGACCAACCTGAAAAGGTCGTCGGAAATATCCCCTGCTTATCGCAAAACCTGCCATTTTCCGTAGGACGTAAACGCGAGATGCCTGCCCTCAGCCGCCGAAGTGATAACTCACATCGAGCCACCATTGCCGTCCATACGGGTCATAGTTGCCGGTCGGGTAATACGGCCATCCCGCCGAATCATCGTGTTTGACCTGATTGAGCACGTTGTTCACGGTCAGCCCGACACTTGCCCGATCATTGAGTTTGTAACGCGCACTGGCGTTGAACACCGTCCACGGCGACAGGCGCCCGTCTCCTGCACCGTTGGTGACCGAACCGTAACGAATGCCCATCAGCGTCGCCGTGGCCTTCTGGTAATCCCAGGTCAGGCTGGCGTTGACCTTGCTGCGCCAGTCGTAATTGGTGCGTGAAGTGCGCCAGTCTTGCGTCGGTGCTTCTTCCGATTCCTTGTAGTAATGCGAAAGCACCAAGGTGTAGCCCAGCGCCGAACTGAACGCGCCGTACTGCCCGGCACCCCAGCGGATATTGCTCTTGAAGTCCAGACCACTGACCCGCTCGCTGGCGGCGTTGATCGCGTTGACCCGCACGCGATTCAGCTGGTTGGGATCGACTGCGGCATTGCCGGCGTTGCGATCGATGCGCGCCAGGGTCGACTGGCAATTGGCCGAATTGATGTCCTGAGTGCCATTGCGGCATTCGTTTTCCTGTTGCAGCAGCCGGTTTTCATCGACGGTGGTCAGCAGATCATCGATCTCGACGCGCCAGAAATCGGTGGAGAAATCGAAGTTGCGCGACGGCGACCAGACAAACCCGTAGGTCCACGATTTGCCGCGTTCAGACTCCAGATTCGCGGTGCCGCTCTGGGTGTAATCGACCCGCCCACGATCACACGCGCCCTCCACGCCCTGGCTGCAACCGTAGTAATCGATCTGCGCCGGGTAGTAGCCGTTGCTGTCGGACTGGTAGATGTAATTCAGGTCCGGCGCACGGAAACTGGTGCCGTAACTGCCGCGCAGCAACAGGCTGGTGACCGGGCGCCACTCAAGCCCGAGGTTGTAGGTTTTCTGCTGCTCGGTGCGGCCGCTGAATTTGTATTGGTCCCAGCGCCCGGCGGCAGTCGCCAACAGCGTGTCGGTGACCGGAATGCTGAACTCGCCACCCGCCGCATAGCGCTTGCGCGAGCCCCCGGAACTTTGTTGTGGGCTTACGCCGTAAAACGTGCCGTCGTTGAGGCCATCGTCCGGGTCAACGCGATACTCCTGCTTGCCCGCTTCCAGCACCCCGGCGAAACCCACCGGGCCGGCCGGCAAGTCGAACAGATCACCATTGACCGAAGCGTTGTAACTGGTCGACACCGACTTGCTGCTCTGGGTCAGATTGCCGCGAAACTGCTGCCACTCCTGCGGCGTCAGCGGCCGGTCGAGCCGTGAAGCATCCGGGGCGAACACTGGATACCCGCCGCTGACACCGAGTTGCGGGCCGAGGTAGAAATCCTGAATCGATGACAGTGGCGTGTAGCGCGTGGTCCTGACGCTGCGATATTCCGAGCGATTGGCTGCCAGATCGTAACTCCAGCCGGTGTCGGCGATCTTGTCCGAGAGCCCCAGGGTGCCGGTCCACGAGGTGTCGCGCCACTTGCTGTTGTTGCTGGTGCGACCACCGATTTCCTCTTCACCGAAGCGTCGATACCAGCGCTCCAGATTGCCGCTGTTCTGATTGATGAAATCCGGCGAGGTGAAGGTCGGCCCGCGCGTGTTGTTCTGGATATGGTCGAGGCCGTACATCAAATCGGCGAAGACCTGACCGCTGTCGCTGAAATGCCAGGTGCCACGGGTGTAGCCGTCGTAGTTTTCCTTCTGGGTCTGCACGGTCCAGTAATCGTTGTACATCTGATCGGTGCGGCAGCGCCCGCCGCTGTTGACCAGTTTGTTGTCGAAGGTGCCCTGATAAGCACCGCAACCCGGTCCCAGATAACGACTGTTGCTCAGGTCGCGGCGGTAACCGACGTCCGCCAGCGGGCCGTTTTGCATAAAGCCACGGTCATCGGCCCAGATCGGATCGCGGTTGGTCAGCTCCAGACCGAACAAACCGTCAAAATCCCCCCAACTGCCACCGCCGCTGATTTGCAAACGCTGGTTGTCACCGCCGCCGCGCTCACTGGTGCCGCCCTTGAGGTTGACGTCGACGCCGTTGATCTTGTCCTTGAGGATGATGTTGACCACCCCGGCGATCGCGTCCGAGCCGTAAATCGCCGAGGCGCCGCTGCTGAGGATTTCGATGCGTTCGATAACCGCCGACGGAATGTTCGCCAGGTTGGTGAAGTTGACCTTGCCGTCGTACGGCGTCGGGTAGTCGGCGACGCGACGGCCATTGATCAGCACCAGCGTATGGTTCGGGCCGAGGCCGCGCAGGTTGAGCGCGCTGGCCGCCGGTTGCCAGGTGTTGCCGTAATCTTCGCCTTGGGTCATGCCGGTGTTTTGCGTCTGCGTCGCGAGGGCGTCGTAGACGTTTTTGTAGCCGCGCGCCTCCATTTCCTCGTGGGTGATGACGTTGACCGGCGTGGCGCCATCGCTCTGCGCGCGGGCGATGCGTGAGCCAGTGACGGTGACTTTTTCCATGCGGTAATCGGCGCTGGTGACCGGTGCCACGGTCGTGACTTTCGCCGGCGCATCGGCTGCGCGAACGGTCAGGCCCTGAGTGCTTTGCTCGACTTGCAGGTCGCTGCCGAGCAAGGCTTTTTCTACTGCCTGACGACCGCCCAACGCACCGCGCACCGCTGCGCTGCGTTTGCCTTGCACCAATTCCTGACTAAAGGAAATCGGCACGCCGCTCTGCCGCGAGATGTCCAGCAGCACTTCGTCGAGCGGTCCGCTGGCGATGTCGAAGGTAAACACCGCTGCAGCAGGTTCCTGGGCAACCGCCGCCCATGGACTGATGCCCATCGCCAACGCAGCGGCGAGGGTCAATCGAGGTAATTGTTGTTTGATTGAGAACATCGAAGGGTTTCCCTGTTGAAGGCATCTGCAGGGAATGAGCAGCGGGCCAGCGCTTTTTATAGGGCGGCGATTAGGCCAAGAAGTTATGGGTTTATAACCGCGCGTCGATGCTGACCCAGTACGGGTTGTGCCAGGTCACGCGGATCGGCAGCGAGCGTTCCAGCAGTTGCAACGTACGATCGCTGTCGTCGAGCGGATAGAGGCCGCTGAGGCGCAGGTCGGCGACTTCCGGACTCAGATGCAAGATGCCGCGACGGTAGCGACGCAAGCTGTCGATGACTTCGTACAAAGGCCGGTCACGCACTTCCAGGCGACCTTGCACCCAGGCACTTTCCTGACCGGTGCTGCGTTCCAGCGACAGCACTCCAGCGCCGTTGAATAACAGACTTTCTCCGGCCTGCACCACTTGCCGCTCGCCACCCGCCGTAACCACTTCGACCTGCGAATGGAGCAGCACCAATCGCGTCGTATCTTCGCTGTACTGCACGAGAAACTTCGTCCCCAGCGCCCGCATGCGCCCATGTTCGGTCTCGACCACGAAGGGCCGCGCCGGCTCTTTTGCCACGTCGACCAGCAACTCGCCACTGCGCAACGCGAGCAAGCGTTGCTGGCCATCGAACAACGGCACCACACGACTGCGCGCATTCAGGGTCAGCGCACTGCCATCAGCCAGGGTGAAGTTGCGTCGCTCACCGGTGCCGGTCGACAACTCCCCCGCCTCCGGCAGCCAGCCGTAGCGCCGTCCGAGCAACCCGGCCAACAGCGCAATGCCGAGCACACTCAAACTGCCGCTGATGAATCGTCGGCGACTCGACGGCGCATTGAGACTATGCAGCAGGCTGTTGCGCGGCACGTTGCGCAAGCTCGGGCTGCGCAGCAAATTCAGGCCGCCGCCCATTTGTTCGATGACCTGCTGATGCCGAGGATCGGCAACGCGCCACGCCTCGAATGCGGCCCGCTCAGCCATGCCCGCCTCGCCCGACTGCAGCAACGCCAGCCATTGCGCCGCCTCGTCGATCACCGCCTCGTCCGGCCTCATGCCTGCATCGCCTGATAGCAGCGCTTGAACGCTTCGACCATGTATTGCTGCACGCGACTGGTGGACACGCCGAGGCGCTCGCCGATCTCGCTGTAGGTCAAACCGTCGAGCTGGTGGTAGAGAAACGCCGCTTTGGCCTTGGCCGACAGCCCGTTGAGCAAGCGATCAACTGCCAGCAACGCTTCGATCACCAGCGCCCGCTCTTCCGGAGACGGATGCACCGGTTCGGGCGCCAGCGCCAGACTTTCCAGATAGGCGCGCTCAAGGTCCTGACGGCGCCAGCCTTCGTACACCAGCCGCCGGGCGATGGTGGTGAGCAGCGCGCGTGGCTCGCGAATGGCCGTGGGGTCAGGCAGTGCCAGCACCCGCAGAAAGGTTTCCGAAGCGATGTCCTGCGCACTGTGCGGGCAACCCAGCGTGCGGCCAACGGCAGCACACAGCCAGCGATAGTCCTTTTGGAACATCTGCCCGATGATCTGGTAATGCGGGTTGTACCCACCCATGCCTTGCTCCCTGAAACGGGTCCCACCCGCTGCGAAAAACCATCGTTCTGCCGGGATCGTCCGGCTCTGATCAGGCGCGACTGTGCAATAGCCTCGAAGACATTTGAAGTAATAAAAAATCAGCACAAGCAAACCATTGAGCATAAGGCGCTTGGTCGCCGTAGAAACATTGGCTGACAGAACGTTGACCTCGGTCACTGGCGCGTGGCCGGTCACTGATTAATCTCGCGGCTCCATCGAAAGCCAAGGACGGCTCACCGAGAGCCCGAGGCTGAACTCACTCAAGGAAGAGCAAGCATGCGACCACTCAACATCATTCTGCTGTCATCGGCCTTCAACGGCCTGACCCAACGCGCCTGGCTGGAACTGCGTGAGGCCGGGCACTCATCCAGCGTTGTGCTGTTTACCGATGAACAAGCGGTGTGCGAGCAGATCGAACACAGCCGCGCGGATCTGGTGATCTGCCCGTTCCTCAAAGACCGCGTACCGCAGGCGCTGTGGAGCAATACCGAACGGCCGGTGGTGATCATCCATCCCGGCATCGTCGGCGATCGCGGCGCCAGTGCCCTCGACTGGGCGATTACCAACGAGCTGCCGAGCTGGGGCGTCACTGCCTTGCAAGCCGTCGAGGAAATGGACGCCGGCCCGGTGTGGGCCACCTGCGAATTCAACTTGCCGGCGGGCCTGCGCAAATCCGAGCTGTACAACGGCCGGGTCAGTGACGCGGCGATTCGTTGCATACGCGAAGTGGTGGAGAAGTTCATCGAAGGCTTTGAACCGATTGCCCTCGACTATGCCAATGCGAAAGTGCGTGGGCGTTTGCAGCCGAACATGAAACAGGTCGACCGCAGTTTCAGCTGGCACGACTGCGCGCGCTTCATCAAACGCTGCATCGATGCCGCCGACGGCCAGCCCGGTGTGCTGGCGAGCCTGGCCGGCGGTCAATATTACGTTTACGACGCACACCTCGATTCGCGCAGCGGCGTGCCCGGCGAAATTCTCGCAGTGCATGACGATGCCGTACTCGTCGCGGCCGGCGATCAAAGCCTGTGGATCGGCGCACTACGACGCAAACCGCAACCCGGCGAGGAAACCTTCAAGCAACCGGCGCGGCACCTGTTGGCCGGGCAACTGGCCGATGTGCCGGTGCTCGACTGGTCGATCGCTACACAGCCGTTCAGTGACGAAGCGTATCAACCGCTGCGGTATCGCGAATCCGGCATCGTCGGCGAGCTGACCTTCGAGTTTTACAACGGCGCCATGAGCACCGAGCAATGCCAGCGCATGGTCTCCGCGCTGCGCTGGGCCAAGTCCCGTGATACCCAGGTGTTGCTGATCAAGGGCGGGCGCGGCAGCTTTTCCAACGGCGTGCATTTGAACGTGATTCAAGCTGCGCAGGATCCGGGCGCCGAAGCCTGGGCCAATATTCAGGCGATTGATGATGTCTGCGCAGAACTGCTGACGGCCCGGCAACTGGTGGTCAGCGGCGTTACCGGCAACGCCGGCGCCGGTGGCGTAATGCTCGCACTCGCGGCCGACATTGTCTTTGCCCGCGCCGATGTCGTACTCAATCCGCATTACAAGAGCATGGGTTTGTATGGCTCCGAATACTGGACTTACAGCCTGCCCCGCGCCGTCGGCCCGGCCATGGCCGAGCAATTGACCCAGGCCTGTCTGCCGGTGAGCGCGGTGCAGGCGTGGCAACTGGGCATGGTTCAGGAAATCGGCCCGCGCTGCCCGGACGAGTTCTCCCTGTGGTTGCTGCAGCGGGCCAACGGAGTAGTGAGCGATCCGACCTATGCTGCGGTGCGCGAGCGCAAGGCGCGGGTTGATCAGGTGTTGATCCAGCAGTGCCGCGAAACCGAGTTGCAGGAGATGCAGGAAGACATGCTCTACAACCGCAATCAGTTTGCCGAGAAGTGCCGAAATTTTGTCTACAAGCGCAAGGTGTGTGGCACGCCGGCGCGGTTGATCGAGGAGTGGGCGCGGGTGCGTTTGACCGAGTTGGCCAGTTGATTTTGCGGTGACTGCTTTCCCCTCACCCTAGCCCTCTCCCCAAGGAGAGGGAACCGAGCCGGGGATATTGGCGATCTACACCGACCTGAGAGTCTTGCTCTGAATCCATAATCGCTTCGATCTTTCAGGTCGATGTATGGCGCAAGACACCGAGGTCAGTCCCCTCGCCCACAACTTCTATACAAGCGCATGGTGTGTGGCACGCCGACGCGATTGATCGAGGAGTGGGCGCGGGTGCGGTTGACCGAGGTGGCCAGTTGATTTTGGCGGTGACTGCTTTCCCCTCACCCTAGCCCTCTCCCGAGGGAGAGGGAACCGAGCCGGGGATATTGGGGATTTACACCGACCTGAGGGTCTTGCTCTGAATCCATAATCGACTCGATCTTTCAGGTCGATGTATGGCGCAAGACACCTCGGTCAGTCCCCTCTCCCACAACTTCTATACAAGCGCAAGGTGTGTGGCACGCCGGCGCGGTTGATCGAAGAGTGGGCGCGGGTGCGTTTGACCGAGTTGGCCAGTTGATTTTGGCGGTGACTGCTTTCCCCTCACCCTAGCCCTCTCCCAAGGGAGAGGGAACTGATTGGGGGATGCTGTAGAGGTTCGCCGACATGAACGATCACTACTGAATCCATAATCGACTCGGTCTTTCAGGTCGATGCATGACGCAAAACACCTCGGTCAGTCCTCTCTCCCAAAGGAGAGGGAACCGAGCCGGGGATATTGAAGATTTACACCGACCTGAGAGTCTTGCTCTGAATCCATAATCGCCTCGGTCTTTCAGGTCGATGCATGACGCAAGACACCTCGGTCAGTCCCCTCTCCCTCCGGGAGAGGGTTAGGGTGAGGGGCTTTTGCCTTTACAATGCCCGACACCTCAAACACCGGCCCGCCCATGGACATCGATCTCGCTCGCACCTTCCTGGAAATCGTCCGCCACGGCAGCCTCGCCGCGGCCGCGCAGAAGCTGTTCGTCACGCAAACGGCGATCACCGCCCGGGTGCAGAAACTCGAAAGTCAGCTGGGCAGCACACTGTTCGTGCGCAACCGCGCCGGGGCGAAGCTGACGCCCAACGGTGAGGCCTTTGTCATCTACGCCAATCAACTGGTGCAGACCTGGGAAGCCGCGCGCCGCGATCTGCCGCTGCCCGAGGGTTATCACAACGTGCTGCACATCGGTGGCGAAGTCAGCCTGTGCAACCCGTTGATGCTCAGTTGGGCGGCGGAGTTGCGCGAAAAGATTCCCGGGCATGCCCTGCGCATGGAAATCCGCGACGGCGAAAACCTGCTGCGCCAGCTCGAACTCGGTGTGCTCGACGCCGCACTGGTCTATCAGCCGGAATACTGGCCCGGATTGCAGGTCGAGCAGGTGCTGGAAGAAAAACTGATTCTGGTGCGCGCGCCCGAGCGCCCCGATCCCTACGTCTACATCGACTGGGGCCCGGACTTCCGCCGCCAGCATGACGCCGCCCTGCCGGAAAAAGCCAAAGCGGCGCTGAGTTTCAACCTCGGCCCGCTGGCCCTGCAATACATCCTCGAACACGGCGGCAGCGGCTACTTCCGCACCCGCGTGGTCCGCACGTATCTGGAGAGCGGCGCCTTGGAAGCAGTGACCAAAGCCCCTGAATTCGGCTACCCGACTTACCTGGTCTACTCACGCGACCGCGATTCGGCAACGCTGCAACAAGCCTTCCATCTGCTGCGCGAAGTGATCCGCACCGATGATGACTGGTCGCAACGCTGGAACCCGTTGAGCTGAAGCGGCGGCTTCGTACCGGAGCATGGCGCATGTGACACCGAGGTCCGGCCTGCACAAACGGCCGGATCGGCTAATCTGCCGGGTATAACAACAATCCCGCAGGTGATGCAGTGAGGCAGACCGCCGAGGCATTTCGCAGCCGCTACCGCGCGGCCATTCATCCGCTGTACAACCCATGGCTGCACGGTGCCTTCGTGCTGCTGTTCGGCGTGCTGGCCATCGCTGCGTTCTGGAGCAGCGTACGGCAGGTCAGTCTGCTGGAATGGCTGACGGTGCCGTTGACCCTGCTGCTGTTCAATTTCGGCGTGTACATGGTCCATCGCCATCTCGGCCACCACAAAAAAACCTTCGCGAAAATGTTCTACGCCCGGCATGCCGGCGATCATCACAGTTTCTTCACCCCCGGCCATATGACCTACGACAGTGCGCGTGACTGGCGGGTGATTCTGTTCCCCGCCTGGCTGATTGTGCTGCATACGCTGGTGATCACCCTGCCGCTGTGGTGGCTGTTGGCACAGGTAAACACCAACGTTGCCGGGTTGTTCGGTGGCTGCATGGTGCTGGGTTATCTGACTTACGAGGTGTTCCACGCCTGCGAGCATTTGCCGGCGGACAACCCTTTGGCACGCCTGCCATGGATCCGCCAGATGCGCCGCTTGCACGAGCTGCATCACCGCCGCGAACGCATGCAGGAGCGCAATTTCAACATCGTCCTGCCGCTGATGGACTACCTGTTCGGCACTCTTTACTGGGAGCCGGAAACCGCCCCGTTGAACTATTCGAGACAAGCCATGACCCGCATGCAGCACACCATCGATATCGCTGGCGACCCGATTGCCGTACTTGCCTACGCCGCCAGTGTCGGGCGCTGGCCGGAGTGGCACCCCTCGTCGCTGAAAATCGACGGCCCACACGGCCCGCTGCATGCCGGCGCGCGCTTTGAAGAGGACATTCATGCCGGCGGCCGCGAAGGCCATTTGAGCTGGGAAGTCACCGAGTATTTGCCCGGCCGACGCTGGTGCGCGCGGGCGCAGGGCGATCATGGCTTATCGCTGCTGCTGACCTATGAATGCAGCGCCGACGACAGCGGTACACGATTTGTCCGCACGCTGGATTATCGCTTCGGCGGTCTGGGCATGCGCATCGCCAATCACCTGCTGCTGAAACGCCGCATCGAGCGCGAATCCGCTGCATCGATGCTGGCGCTGCGCGACATGGCCGCCCAGTACCTGGCCTCGGCGAGGGCCAGCGCGTGAAGCTACGGCATCTGTTGTTGCTGCTGATCCTCATCGTCATCGCGTTCTTATTGTTGATGCCGACCAAAGTCGAACCCGTGGCCTGGACGCCGCCTCCAGCACCTTCGCTGACAGAAGGCATTTACGCCGAGAACCAGAAACTCAAAGCCGCAGCGCAGGTCGGGCCGAGCGACATCGAAGGGCCGGAAGCGTTGCTGCTGGAGAGTGATTTCTTGATCACCGGGCTGCACGACGGCCGACTGATCCGTACCAGCCTCGACGGCCAGCAACGCAAAGTACTCGCCGACACCGGTGGCCGTCCGCTGGGCCTGGCCCGGCACCCGAACGGCTTGCTGGTGATTGCCGACGGGGTGAAGGGTTTGCTGTCCCTTGATGCGCAAGGTCAGTTGATCCCTTTGACCACGGAGGCCAATGGTCTGGCGTTCGGTTTCACCGATGACGTGGCCATCGACAAGTCCGGGCATTACGCCTATTTCAGCGATGCTTCCAGCCGTTGGGGCTATGGCCATGACGGCGAGGCAATCATCGAGCACGGCGGCGACGGACGTCTGCTGCGCTACGACTTTCAGAGCGGTAAAACCAGTGTCCTGCTCGATAAGCTTGAGTTCGCTAACGGCGTGACCCTCGGCCCGGACGATGCCTATGTGCTGGTCAACGAAACCGGCGCTTATCGCATCAGCCGTTACTGGCTGACCGGGCCGAAAGCCGGTACTCACGATGTGTTTATCGACAACCTGCCGGGGCTGCCGGACAACCTCGCGTTCAATGGCAGCAATCGGTTCTGGGTGGCGTTGTATGCGCCACGCAATGCTCTGCTTGATGGCACCGCCGGGCATCCGTTCGTGCGCAAGATGATTGTGCGGGCGCTGAAGGTTTTACCGAAACCGGTGGAAAAGCGCGGGTTTGTGCTGGGGCTGGACCTGGACGGCAAGGTGATTGCCAATCTGCAGGATGCGAGCAGTGGCAATTATTCGCCGATTACCACGGTGCGTGAGTATGGGCCGTGGTTGTATTTTGGCTCGTTGAAGGCCACACATATGGCGCGGATGCCGTTGGATGCGGCCCTGAAGTGAATCTGGCAGTTTTGTGGTGAATGGGCTGACGTCTTCGCGAGCAGGCTCGCTCCCACAGGGTTATTTGCTGGTCACAGCATTTGTGGCCAACAGATATCTACTGTGGGAGCGAGCCTGCTCGCGAAAGCGGTCTGTCAGTTACTGGATTTATCGAACTTGTCCGGATCTTCGTCTTCAGGCAGATCCTCTTCCGGCTCTTCGGGATTGGCCGTGGTATGCGCCGGGCTGTTGGGTTCGGGATGCGTGGGAACCGGGTCGAATGCGCCCTGCTCTTCACTGGGGAATTTGGGATCGTTCATAAGGCACCTCGCAATGAGTCGGATGGAAGACTCTGTACATTCGAGGTGCCGCTCGTGGCTGTCGTTCCCGTCAATCCGCAACCGCAGGTCGGCGGATCAGGACGGAGCCTGCAAATGGCTGACGATTTCGTCTTTGACCTTCAGGCGTTTCTCTTTGAGCTTTTTCAATGCGTCATCGGTGGGGGCATCTGAAGTGGCCGTTTCGGCTTTGACCACATCGGCGTCGGCTTGGGAATACTTGTTGATCAGTGAATCCAATCGTGGATCCTGGGTGCGTTTTTGCTGGATCTCTTCCTTCGTGCAACTCAAGTCCTGAAACAGGTCATGGGGAACCGGCATGGAACACCTCCGTCAGTTGATCGGCTGACCAGCGCGACCGATTGCGCTGGCCAGTTATCAGAATGGCCTCGGTTGCACGCTTCTGTCGACCACCTGTCAGACCAGCGGTGCCCGTTCGTCGCCCTGTCGCAAATGCGATCAAACCTTTGTTCCCCGCATTGCCTCCATTGCTTAACACCAACAAAACTTGCGTGGAGATACACCAATGGACGGATTCAACCTGCGTCATCTGGTTTTGGCTGTCGCTTTGAGCAGCGGCATGGGCAGCGCGTTTGCTGCGACTGACAATGACTTTGTCGATAACGCTGCGGCCGGTGGCATTGCCGAAATCGAAACCAGTCGTCTGGCCCTGGAAAAAAGCCAATCGGCTGATATCAAGGCGTTTGCCAATATGATGATCACCGATCATGGCAAGGCTAACGATGAGTTGGCGACTATTGCCAAGGCCAACGATATCGAAGTCCCGGACACCACGACATTGGTCAAGCAGGCCAAGGAAAAAATCCTTGAAGTGCGTGATGAGTCCTTTGATGCCGCTTACGCCAATAATCAGGTGAAGGCGCACGAAGAGACTATTGAGCTGTTCAAGAAGCAAGCCAATACCGTGACCGATGACAAGGTCAAAGGCGCGACTGAACTGAAAGCGTTTGCGCAGAAAATGCTGCCGGGGCTGGAAAAACACCTCGCCGCCGCTAAAGAACTGCAGGCCAAACATCCGAGCAAGTAAAAAGCCTTACCCTCACCCCAGCCCTCTCCCGGAGGGAGAGGGAGCCGACCGAGGTGGAGGTTCGAGTTACGCCGACCTGAAAGTCTTGAGTCGAACTCAGGCTCTGAACAGCCGCCCATATGAAATCTCAAGTTGAACTGAGCTTTTGAAAGGCACCGAGATCAGCTCCCTTTCCCCCTCTGAGGAGAGGGATTCGGGCGGGTTGGATGTTCAAGTTACACCGACTTGAAATCTCGAGTTGAACCTGATTTTTTAAAAGCACCGAGATCGGCTCCCTTCCCCCTCTCCCCCCTGGGGGAGAGGGCTGGGGTGAGGGGGATCGATCTCAGCCACACCACCAGACTCCAGCGAAAAAAAGGCCGCATCCAATAGATAGATGCGGCCTTGTCCTCTTCACCGAACATCAACCCCCATCCGTATCAATATCCGCATCCGTCTCCTCCCCCGGTCTCGCCCGATCCGGCTGCGGTTCGAAGCCCGGACTGAACTCATTGTCGTTGTCCGTGTGCTTGTTCTTCTGATCCACCGCCGGATCACCACTCTGCGCCTGCCCATCATCGCCCTGCTGCTGCGCGGGCGCCGGCTGCCCCGGCACCTGCGGGTCGATCGCTGGATCGTTGCGGTTAATCGGTTCGCCAGATTGACTCTGCTTCGTTTGCTCGTTCATGACCACCTCGTTTGTCAAAACCAGCCCGGCGTAAACCCGCCGGGCCTTGAAGATTCGAAGCCTGCCCCACGCCAACGTTCAAAACTTCGCCGCGCCCGGCGACGCCGACTAGAGTTACCGGGACGTTCCTTGCGCCAGATCAAAAATATACGTGCATGAACGAACAACTATTTCGAACGGCAAATGTCGATCATTTCGCGGCGATCATTTTCACGATCGCCCCCCAATTCGCGACGGAGCAACAGGCACATGGCAGCACTGCAGAACAGCACACTCGATGCGATGAAAAACAAGCAAGCACAACTGCTGGGCGAATGGATCAACGGCCTGCAAGCCAGCGGCGCCACGCGTAATCTGAAAGACCACGATCTGCAGCAACAAACCACGGAATTCCTGCAACTGGTGGTCAACGGCCTGGAAAGCGACAACGGCACCAACATCAATGCACCTGGTTGGGAATCGACGCGTCAGTTCCTGGAAAAACTGTCCCACAGCCGCGCCCTGCTCGGCCAGGATTCGCAGCAGACCGCGAGTTTCATCTTCGCCCTCAAAGGCCCGCTGTTTAACCTGCTGCAGAGCCATTACAAAGACCAACCGGCGCTGCTCGCCGAACAACTCTGGGAAGTCTCCGAGCTGCTCGACGCCTTCGGCATGCACACCATCCGCACCTTTCAAAAATCCCGCGAAGCGGTGATCAAGCGTCAGCAGGAAGAACTGCTGGAACTGTCGACCCCGGTGGTCAAGTTGTGGGACGGCGTGCTGGCGCTGCCAATGATCGGCACCCTCGACTCGCAACGCACGCAAGTGGTGATGGAATCGCTGCTGCAACGCATCGTCGACACCGGTTCGGAAATCGCCATCATCGACATCACCGGCGTGCCGACCGTCGATACCCTGGTCGCCCAACACCTGCTGAAAACCGTGACCGCGATCCGCCTGATGGGCGCCGACTGCATCATCAGCGGCGTGCGTCCGCAAATTGCCCAGACCATCGTCCACCTCGGCCTCGACCTGCAAGGCGTGGTGACCAAAGCCAATCTGGCCGATGCATTGAAACTGGCCCTGACCCGTCTGGGTGTCAGCCTCGTCAAGACGGTATAAGCATGGAACGTATTCCGATTCTCCAGATGGGCAAGTTCCTGCTGGTGACGATTCAGGTCGACATGCATGACCAACTCGCCCTCACCTTGCAGGACGACTTGTCCGAGCGCATCAGCAAGACCTCGGCGCGGGGCGTGTTGATCGATATCTCGGCGCTGGACATGGTCGACTCGTTCATTGGCCGGATGATCAGTACGATCTCCGGTCTGTCGAAAATCATGGATGCCGAAACCATGCTGGTCGGCATGCAGCCGGCCGTGGCGATCACCCTGGTCGAACTCGGCCTGACCCTGCCCGGTGTCAGCACGGCATTGAACGTCGAGCGCGGGATGAAGCTGCTGCAGGAACGAGTAGACCGGCAATGACCGTACGCAGCAGCGGTACTCAACCCATCCACATCGAGCAGGATGTCGTGCTCGCGCGCCAGACCGCACGCAAACTGGCCACCGAATGCGGAATGCGCCTGATCGACCTGACGAAAATGGTCACGGCGGTCAGCGAGCTGGCCCGCAACACCATGGTTTACGGTGGCGGCGGCGACATGGACTGGCAGATTCTCGATGAAGATCACAAGGTCGGTCTGCGCTTGACCTTCCGCGACGAAGGCCCGGGCATTCCCGACCTGAAACTGGCGATGACCGACGGCTGGACCTCCGGCAGCGGCATGGGCCTGGGGCTCACCGGCGCTAAACGCTTGGTCGAAGAGTTCGAACTGGACACCGAGCCCGGCAAAGGCACGCGCATAACGATTACCCGATGGACATGAATATCAGCGGGTCGATGACCCAGGTTTTGCTGATCGAAGACAGCAGTCAGATCGGCCACGCACGGCGCACCGCGCAGCAACTGGCCGAACAGCATGGCTTCGACGAGCGTGATGCCGGTCGTGTGGCACTGGTCGCCACGGAGCTGGCGAGTAACGTGCTCAAGCACGCCAGCCACGGTGAAATGCATCTGCGGGTGTTGCCGCGCGCCAATGGTTTTGGCATTGAACTGCTCGCCATCGACCGTGCGCAGGGGTTTGATCTGGAGGCCTGTCTGCCCGATGGGTTCTCCACCGGAGGCACCCAAGGCATTGGTCTCGGCTCGATATCACGCCAGGCAGAAGTGTTTGATGTGTACGCGGATGCCCGTGGCGCGGTGTTACTGGCCCGGTTTTATACACGCTCGGATCGCGAACCGGACATGCATTTTGGAGTCAGCCAGCACTCGCTGCACAACGATCCGGCCTGCGGCGATGTCTGGCACCTGGCGTATGACAACGGCAGCGTCAGCGCGCTGATCATCGACGGCCTCGGTCATGGAGAAGAAGCCGAACGCGCCGGCCGCGCTGGCGCTGAAACCTTCGCCCTGACGCCGTTTGCCGAACCGGTCATGCTGATGGAAGACATGCACCGCGACATGATCGGTACTCGCGGCGGCGCTGTCGCGTTTGCCCGGTTCGATGCGCGGCGCGACAGCCTGACCTTTGCCGGCGTCGGCAACATCGGCGCCAGCCTGATCAACGCCGACAAGTCCCGCGGACTGGCCTCGCACCCGGGCATTGTCGGTGTGCAGTATCGGAAAGCCAGACCCTTTGACTATGCTCACGTGAACGGACATCTATTGATCATGTACAGCGACGGCTTGCAGTCCCGTTGGAATCTTCAAGACTACCCCGGTCTGGTGCACCGCCATCCCGCCGTGATAGCCAGCGTCCTGCACCGCGACTTCTGTCGCGGGCGCGACGATGTAACGGTGCTGGTCGTTGCCCTGGAGGCCGCCCATGGCTGAGTCGCCGATTCTGAGCAGCGCGGAACAGGCCGCGCTGATCGCACAGTTGCAGAGCGAAACCGCGGCGCTGCGCGAAGAACTCGATGAAACCAATCAGGGCGTGCTGGCCCTGTACGCCGAACTCGACATACAGGCTGAGGAATTGCGCCAGGCCTCGGACTTGAAAAGCCGTTTCCTGTCGTACATGAGCCATGAGTTCCGCACGCCGCTGGGTTCGATCCTGAGCATCAACAGCCTGCTCGCCGACGAGCTCGACGGCCCGCTCAGCCCTGAACAACACAAGCAGGTAGCGTTCGTCAGCACCGCTGCCCGCGAGTTGAGCGACATGGTCGATGACCTGCTCGATCTGGCAAAGATCGAGGCCGGACGCATCAGCATTTCTCCGGCATGGTTCGACATGTTCGATCTGTTCTCGGCCCTGCGCGGGATGTTCCGGCCGATTGTCGATGCCTCCGCCGTCGATCTGATCTTCGAAGAACCGGTCGGCTTGCCGCGTCTGTACACCGATGACAAGAAACTCGCGCAGATCCTGCGCAACTTCATTTCCAACTCACTGAAGTTCACCACCCGTGGCGAAGTGCGGGTTTCCGCGCGGCTCGAAGGTGCGGACAAGGTGCGCTTTGCCGTCAGCGACACCGGAATAGGTATCGCTGCCGAGCTGCATGGCGCATTGTTCGAGGACTTTTCCCAGGTCGACTCGCCACTGCAGAAACGTCTGCGCGGCACCGGGCTGGGCCTGTCACTGTGCAAACGCTTCGCGGCCCTGCTCGGCGGTGAAGTCGGGATGGACAGTGCCCCGGGGGTCGGCTCGACCTTCTTCGTGATCATTCCGTTGGCGATCGCTCTGGAGAACGTCGATGAAACGTGACATCCGCCTGTTGATCGTCGATGACAACGTCGCCACCCGCTACGCCTTGCGCCGACGGCTGGAGCGTCACGGCTATGAGGTGCTGGAGGCCGGCACGGGTGGCGAGGGGCTGGCGCTGATCGACAGTGAAGCGCTCGATGCGTTGATCCTCGACGTCAATCTGCCGGACATGAGCGGTTTCGACATCGTGCGAATTCTGCGTGCGGACACTCGCACAGCATTGCTGCCAGTGATCCACGTCTCCGCAGCATCGATCCAGACCGGTGACATCATCACCGGCCTCGACGCCGGGGCCGACGCCTATCTGATTCACCCGGTCGACCCCGACGTACTGCTGGCGACCCTGCGCACGTTGCTACGGGTGCGCGATACGGAAAACGCTCTGCGCGAAAGTGAAGCGCGGTTTCGCGAGATTTTCGCCAATGTGTCGGCGCCGATCGCGGTGCTCGATGCCAGCCTCAAGGTGCACGAATGCAACCATGCCTTCGCGCAACTGATTCTCGACAATCAAGACCCACTAGCCCTGCGTGAATGCTTCGCCGAGGATCAGAGCGCCATCCTCAATGAGCTGCGCCTGCGTCTGGTCGATGGCGAGCGCTGGAAAGGCACGCTGAACATGCGCGTGCAGGGCGAGATTCGCGAGACCGAGTGGCAGATTTCCCCGTACCGCACGCCCGAACTGAGCCTGGTGTTCGTCGAAGACGTCACCGAGCACCGCCACCGCGAACGCTCGCATCTGGCGCGCCTCGACGACACCACCACGCAACTGGCCAAGGAAACCGCCGAACGCGTGCGCGCCGAGGCGCAGTTGCTGCAAGTGCAGAAAATGGATGCGCTGGGCAAGCTCACCGGCGGCATCGCCCATGACTTCAACAACCTGCTGACCGGCATCATCACCAGCCTGGAGTTGATTCAGAAGCGTGTCGCCGACGAGCGCCTGGACAAGGTGCAGTTCTACAGCGAAGCGGCGCTGAATTCGGCGATGAGTGCCGCGTCCCTGACCCATCGCTTGCTCGCCTTCGCCCGGCAGCAGCCGCTCGATACACGGCCGGTGGACATCAACGACCAAGTCCGCTCGCTGGAAGAATTGCTGATGCGCACCATCGGTGAGCGGATCACCCTCAAGCTAGAGCTGACCAGCAAACCGGCGATCGCCTTGGTCGACCCGGTGCAACTGGAAAGCGCGGTATTGAATCTGGTGATCAACGCCCGCGATGCGCTGCCGGCGGGTGGCAATATCTGGGTCAACACCTACGCCGCATACTCCCACGGCGACCCGAATCTGGCCGATGGCGCTTACGTGGCGCTGTCAGTGCGTGACGACGGTACAGGCATCGAGCACAACGTCATAGACAAGGTCTTCGATCCGTTTTTCACCACCAAACCATTGGGCCAGGGCACCGGGCTGGGGTTGTCGACCATCTATGGTTTTGCCCGTCAATCGGGTGGCGACGCGCACATCCGCAGTGTCGCCCGGCGCGGCACCGAAGTGACGATCATGTTGCCGGCCACCACCGACCCGACAGGCGCCGACATCCCTGCGCCAGTGGTCGATCCGCAAGGCACTGGCGAGCATGTGCTGATAGTCGAGGACATGCCGTCGGTGCGCATGTTTGTCACGGAAGTGCTGGAGGACGCCGGTTATCGCTGCACCCAGGCGGCGGATATCGAAACGGCGCTGGAGCGTCTGCAGAATGATCCGTCGATCAACCTGCTGCTGACCGACGTTGGCCTGCCGCGCATGAGCGGTCGGGAGTTGGCGGATGTGGCGCGGGGTTGGCGTGAGGGGCTGCCGATTCTGTTTATGACCGGGTATGCGGAAACGGCGATCAATCGCCAGGTGTTTCTCGGCAGTGGCATGGACATGCTGGTCAAACCGTTTCAGATCAGTGAATTATTGGATAAGGTCCGCCGCACCCTTGATGGTGCCTGACCACAGCTTCACAGGGATTAATGTCGAACACAGATCCAATGTAGGAGTGAGCCTGCTCGCGATAGCGGAGTGTCAGCCACAGATGAATTGACTGACCTGGCGCCATCGCGAGCAGGCTCACTCCTACAGGGGCTCTGTGTGGACAGATAACGTGTTCACACCACAAAAACCTGTGGGAGCGAGCTTGCTCCGGGCGGCGTTCCGACGAAGACGTCAGCCCAACCAACCCAACTAGCGGCTCAAAGCCCGAGCCAGAAACGGCGCAGTCTTGCTCTTCTTGCTCGCCGCAACCTTCTGCGGTGTACCCGCGACCACGATTCGGCCGCCCTGATCCCCTGCCCCCGGCCCGATGTCGATCACCCAGTCACTCTGCGCCACCACGCGCATTTCGTGTTCGACCACAATCACCGTGTGCCCCGCCGTGACCAGCGTATCCAAATGCTCCAGCAACCGATCGACATCACGCGGATGCAACCCGGTGGTCGGTTCGTCCAGCACGTACAACGTCGCGCTGCGCTGGTTGCGCTGCAACTCGGTGGCCAGTTTGATCCGCTGCGCTTCACCGCCGGACAGCTCCGTGGCCGGCTGGCCCAGGCGCAGATAACCCAGGCCAATATCGCGCAACACCTCCAGTGACCGACGAATCCCCGGTTGCCCGGCAAACACCGTCACCGCTTCATCGACGGTCAATTGCAGCACTTGGGCGATGCTCAAACCCTCCCAGAGAATCGCCAGCGTTTGCGGGTTGTAGCGTGCGCCATGGCAGGTCGGGCACGGCGCATAAACACTTGGCATGAACAACAATTCAACACTGACAAAGCCCTCACCTTCGCAGGTAGCACAACGGCCCTTGGCGACGTTGAAGGAAAACTGTCCGGCGTCATAACCTGCGGCCCGAGCTGCATCGGTCGCGGCGTAGAGCTTACGGACGTTGTCGAACAACCCGGTGTAGGTCGCCAGATTCGAGCGTGGCGTGCGGCCGATGGGCTTCTGGTCGACCTGCACCAGTCGCTTGATCGACTCCAGCCCGGACGTAACCTGGCCGCTGCTGACCTGCGGTGCGTCGTCTTCGAGGCTGAGTTCTTCCGGCTCGCTCTCCACCGTCGGCCGCCCCAACTGCGCGCCGACCAGTTCCAGCAAGGCCTGACTGACCAGACTCGATTTGCCCGAGCCGGACACGCCAGTCACCGAGGTGAAGCAACCCAGTGGAAATTCGGCGCTGAGGTTATTCAGGTTGTTGCGGGTGATGCCCTCGAGTTTCAGCCACGCCGTCGGTTTACGTGCCGTTCTTGTCTGGCGTTGCGACTCGGCAAACAGATAAGCCCGCGTCTGCGACGCTTCGATCTCGACCAGACCTGCCGGCGGGCCGCTGTACAGCACCTGACCACCCTGCTCGCCCGCCGCCGGACCCACGTCGATCAGCCAGTCAGCGCGGCGCATGGTTTCCAGGTCATGCTCGACCACGAACAGCGTGTTGCCGTCAGCCTTCAAGCGTTGCAAGGCCTCGAACAACGCCTCGCCGTCGGCCGGGTGCAAACCGGCGGAAGGTTCGTCGAGCACGTAGATCACCCCGAACAATTGCGAGCCCAGTTGCGTCGCCAGGCGCAAGCGCTGCAATTCGCCCGACGACAGCGTCGGCGTGCTGCGCTCCAGCGCCAGATAACCGAGGCCCAGATCGGTCAGGGTGCTGACCCGCTCCAGCAGATCCTCGGCAATACGCTGCGCCGCCAGGCGTTTTTCCAGCGACAGATTTGGCGTGTGGCGCACATCCGGCGCGCTGCCGTGGCCGCTGGCACCATGGGCCACGCGTTGTTGACGGGCCTCGCGGGTTTGCGCGTGGCTCAAGGTCTCGCCGGTTTCTTCTGCGTGTTCGAGGTAACTGGCCGCCGCCACCGGCCGTAATACTTCGGCCACTTGCAGTAAAGGCATCTGCGACAGCTCACCGATGTCATACCCGGCAAACGTCACCGACAACGCTTCACGCTTGAGGCGTTTGCCGTCGCATAACGGGCAAGGGCTGCCGAGCATGAACTGTGAAACGCGCTTCTTCATCAGCGCACTTTGCGAATGGGTGAACGTGTGCAGGATGTAGCGTCGCGCACCGGTGAAGGTGCCCTGATAACTCGGCTCCATCTTGCGTTTGAGGGCGACGCGGGTTTCTTCCGGGGTCAGCCCGGCGTACACCGGCACGGTCGGGGTTTCTTCGGTGAAGAGAATCCACTCGCGTTGCTTTTTCGGCAGCTTTTTCCACGGGATGTCGACGTCGATGCCCATGGTCACGAGGATGTCGCGCAGGTTCTGCCCCTGCCACGCCAGCGGCCAGGACGCCACCGCGCGCTGGCGGATGGTCAGGTTCGGGTCCGGCACCATCAGCGCCTCGGTGACTTCATACACCCGCCCCAAACCATGGCACTCCGGGCACGCGCCTTGCGGGGTGTTCGGCGAGAAGTCCTCGGCATACAACATCGGTTGCCCCGACGGATAACTGCCGGCGCGCGAATAGAGCATACGGATCAAGCTCGACAGCGTGGTCACGCTGCCCACTGACGAGCGCGTACTCGGCGTGCCGCGTTGCTGTTGCAGGGCCACGGCCGGCGGCAGGCCTTCGATGGAGTCGACATCCGGCACGCCGACCTGATCGATCAGCCGTCGCGCGTACGGCGCCACCGACTCAAAGTAACGGCGCTGGGCTTCGGCATACAAGGTCGAGAAGGCCAACGAGGATTTGCCCGAACCGGACACGCCGGTGAACACCACCAGCGCATCGCGAGGAATGTCGACATCGACGTTTTTCAGGTTATGTTCACGGGCGCCGCGTACCCGAACCATGCCGGTGGGCGCTTTGGAGGTGCGTTTGGAAGTCATCGACCTGCCTTGGTGAAGGAATGTTCTACGTTCAGCTACCGAGCACCACCCGAATCATCTGCAACATGGCTTCCGGGCTGTACGGTTTGCCAAGCAAGTGCGTGTCAGGGCTTAACTGGTGATTGCGCGAAATGATGTCGCGGGTGTGCCCGGAGGTGAACAGCACCGCCACCGGCGGCGTCTGCACCTTGGCCCAGGCGAACAGATCGGAGCTTTTGATCAGCCCCGGCATGACCACGTCGGTGAAGATCAGGTCGACCTCGACACCTTCGAGGAGCATTTGCATGGCCGCATCGCCGTGGCCGGCGGTCAACACGCGATAGCCCTCCTCGCGCAACAATTCCACCGCCGAAGTCCGCACGGCGTCGTTGTCCTCGACCACCAGAATCGTCTCGTGGCCGCCGCTCTGCTGCCTTTGCAGATTGGGCGCCTCATCAAGGATCGGCCGCAGGCTGCGCGGAAAATACAGCTGCACCCGCGTGCCCTCGCCGAGGGTACTGGCGATCTCGACGTGGCCGCCGCTCTGTTTGACGAAACCGAACACCATGCTCAGGCCCAGGCCAGTACCCTGGCCATCGGCCTTGGTGGTGAAGAAAGGTTCGA
The DNA here is from genome assembly GCF_018138145.1 of Pseudomonas sp. SCA2728.1_7. NCBI lineage: Bacteria > Pseudomonadati > Pseudomonadota > Gammaproteobacteria > Pseudomonadales > Pseudomonadaceae > Pseudomonas > Pseudomonas sp. SCA2728.1_7. The sequence continues at coordinate 1,174,621 of NZ_CP073104.1, forward strand.
ATACCTGCTCGAGAATTTCTGGCTCAATGCCGGCGCCGCTGTCACTGACGGCGACTCGGACAAACTCGCCGGGGATGATGCCTTTACCGGCACAGAACTCGCGATCGAGCCGCACATTGGCAGCGCTGAGCGCAATGGTGCCCTCACCCCTCATCGCATCACGGGCGTTGATCGCCAGATTGAGAATGGCGTTTTCCAACTGGTTGCGGTCGACGTTGATATGCCACGGCTGCTGCGGCAACTGCACGTCGATCTGAATGGTTTCACCCAGCGCTCGCTGCAGTAATTCGCCGACACCTTCGAAAATCTGTCGCGGGTTACACACTGCCGGCGACAACGGCTGGCGCCGGGCAAACGCGAGCAATTGCGAGGACAGCTTGGCACCGCGTTCGACCGCCGCCAGCGAGGCACTGACCCGGCGCTGCACATTGGCGTTGTTCGGCTCGTGACGTGCAAGCAGATGCAGATTGCCGGCGATCACTTGCAGCAGATTATTGAAGTCGTGAGCGACGCCGCCGGTCAGCCCGCCAATCGCTTCGAGCTTCTGTGATTGGCGCAACTGCTCTTCAGCCGCCAGCCGCGCCTCGACTTCTTCGCCGACGCGCTGTTCGAGGTTGCGGGTAAATTTGAGCAGGGATTCTTCGGCAATCTTGCGTTCATGAATGTCGATCAGTACGCCGGGAAAGCGCAACGGTTTGCCGTGTTCGTCAAACTCGCAACCGCCACTGGCCAACACCCACAGATAACTGCCGTCACTGCGCCGGACGCGATATTCGGCGTTATACGGCTCACCGGTCTGCACGGAGTGGGCGACGCGCTCTTGGACCCAGGCGTGGTCATCGGGATGGATACGCGATTCGGCAATGTCCTGGGCCAGATTGCTCAGGTCATGATCCGGCGGATAAGAAAACGTGCGGGCGAACCGTTCGTCTGCCGACAACGTGTTGTTTTTCACGTCCCAGACAAACGAGCCAAGCAAAGCGCCGGCATTCAGCGCCAGACGAACCCGCTCGTTGTCGGCGCGATAGGCCTTTTCAGCGGCCTGACGGCGGCGCTCGGAGTGCATGAATTCGGTGGTTTCCACCACCATCGCCATCACCCCGGCCGGCACGCCGTCATCGTTGGCGACGGGGCTGTAATACAAATCCATCCAGACGTCTTCGGGGACGCCGTCGCGCAACAGCACCAGCTCTTTATTGCGAAAGGACAAGGTGCCACCCGCCAGGCAAGTGTCAACCACATGTCGATTGAACTCGGCGACCTCTGGCCAACCCAGTTCAACCGGCGAGCCGAGCAGGTACGGATGGCGACCACCGGCGAATATCGAATAGGCATCGTTGTAGATCATGTAGCCGGCGCGGCCCCAGAGCATGACCATCGGCAGCGGCGACGCCAGCATCAGTTGCACCGCGCTGCACAGGCTGGCCGGCCAGCTGTTCAGCGGGCCAAGTTCGGTGTGGCTCCAGTCGAACGCACTGATGCGCCCGGCCATTTCGCCTTTCCAGCCCTCACAACCATGGCTATCGGATAAAAACTGCATCGACTGACTCAGTGTCCTTAGGTGGTTGCCCGATAAATCGCGACGCCATAACGACGCGACGCCCGTCTGTTTCGAGCGTCTGCAGTCGTATTGGTTTCATATGAGGTATAGCCGATTTCATTCCCGCGCGGAGACTAGACCCCGATCAGGTGCTTGAGCGGATGGTAGCCAGTTTTCATCTTCGCGGCGACGTCGAGAATGGCCTTCTCGATGCCGTTGAGATGGGTGCAGGTCAGCTCGATGGCGGCGCTCTGATTGCCGGCTTCGATGTACTCGATCAGGCGCAGGTGTTCGTTGTCGCGGCAGACTTCATGGCTGTCGTCATCCAGCGCGGCGGCGTATAGCGAGGCGCGGGAGATCAGCTTCTGGAACCAGTCGAGCAGCACCGGGTTATTGAGGCTGCGCGCCAGTTTGATATGGAACTCGCCGAGCAGATGAATCAAGCGTTCATGATCGCCCGCCGCGTGGGCTTCATCTTCCAGCAGCAGGTGTTCGCGCAGGTCGTGCATCGCCGCGCCGTCCTTGCGCCGGCACAGTTCGGTGACGATGCCGATCTCGATCAGCCGGCGGGTTTCAAACAGCGAGCGGAGCTCTTCATTGCTCGGCAGCGACACCGATGCACCTTTATTGGGCTCGGTGGTGACCAGCCCATCGGCCTCCAATTGCTTCAATGCCGCGCGCACCGACGTGCGGCTGACATTGAATAACTCGGCCAACGAGGCCTCGCCCAGTTTCATCCCCGGGCGCAACGAGCGCTTGCTGATCGCCTCGTAAACCCCTTGGTAGACGCGGTCGACCGTGGTTTCCGGTTTCTTCTCGGTCATTCGAACACTCCTTTAGCGTCAGGCAACCAGCCCCTGGCGATGCCTGGCCATGGAAAAGGGCGGCAGACGCAGGTTAATCCGGGCCTTGGCAAATTGCATTCATATATTGCATACCGACGGAGGATGGCGCTGAACATCGGTCAATTGGGCCTGGATGCGATCGGGCGCATGGGTGGCCATGGCTATGCGCGAACCCGCGATTACTCCGATCTGCCGACCCGCTCGTTGCAAGCGTGGACGGAAGCACCGGGCGGTGGCGAGCGGTTTTGGCCGGCCGCGAAATAACCCAGAAGAGAAACGCATTCCCCTGTAGGAGTGAGCCTGCTCGCGATAGCGGTGTGTCAGGTGTCGATGTGTTGTCTGACACACCGCTATCGCGAGCAGGCTCACTCCTACAGGGGGTTTCTGCCGCAGCTGACAATTCAGTCCGTGCCGTACTTCGGCGAGCGTGGGCCGTACAGCAGGCCTGCCCGGTGTCCGGCCGAGAGCAGACGATTGCTCGCCACGCCGGCGATCGGGTAGCCGGCATCGGTGGCGCTGTTGATGACCTGCTTCACAGCCGCCGTGATCAGCATGCCGATCAGACCGCCACCGCCGTTGTTGCCGCCCTCTTCGCTCGACGCCCGCGCCGAACCGGTCCACAGCGTCGTGCCGCTTTTCAGGTCAACCAGTTTTGCCGTCGCAGTGACCGCAGTTTCGCTGCTGATCACCATGTAACGCGTACCGTATTCGGTCACGGTGATGTACAGCGCCGCGTCCGCACCGAAGATGTCCCTCAGTTTGTTTGCCGGTGCCTGGTGGATATCGTCCGGGGTGGTCAGGCCATTCTGGCGGAACGTCTCGTCAACCAGCGTAATCGGCAGCACGTAATAACCGGCTTCCGCCAACGGAAACGTCACCTGCGACAACAGGCTGTACGACGCCTTCACGTCCGGCGAAGTGTTCAGCGGTGGCAGCACCAGAATGGTCTTCGGCCGCGCCTGTTTGTAGGCCGCGTAATCCACGGTCTTGGGCGCGACGCAGCCACCCAGCACAGTCAGGGCCAGACCGGCGGCCAGCAGTTTCAAGGTACGCGCAATCATTTCGCGTCTCCGCTCTTGGCGTTCTTGAGCAGAAAGTCCATGTACGTGCCGGACTCGGGGAACAGGGTTTTCTCGGTGTTGAACTGCTGCACCATCTGATCGTCCTTGCCCATGCTCAGATAGAGCAGGCCAAGGTGCGCATGGTAGCCCGGCGGTACGGCTTTGCCGGTGGAGCGGATTTTCTGCAGGTCACGTTCCAGCGCTTCGGCCTGGGCTTCTTTCGGCTCTTCGCCTTTGAAGTATTCGTAGACCTGGGGTTCGTAGCCTTCCCATTGGTACAGGGTTTGCGGGCCGGGGGCACAACCGGTCAGCAAGGCGCTGGCGGCCAGCGTCAGCGCCATCAGCGAGCGCGACAAAGTCAGAGTCATGGGTGTTGCTCCTTGCAATGGGCGTCGATCAGTTGCCCGGTTTCCAGGCACCGGCGTTCATGCCATCGACCAGACGATTGATCGCCTCGCGCATGGCCAGATCCAGTACTTTGCCGTTGAGGGTCGAGTCGTAGGCAGCGGTGCCGCCGAAGCCGATGATTTCGCGATTGGACAAGGCGTATTCGCCGGCGCCCTGGGTCGAATACACCACTTCGGAAGTGCTGATGTTGACGATGTTCAGGTTGACCTTGGCGTAAGCCACTTGAGTCTTGCCACGGCCGAGAATGCCGAACAACTGGTGATCGCCGGTCTCTTTGCGGCCGAACTCGGTGACGTCACCGGTGACCACGTAATCAGCGCCTTTCAAGCGTTGGGCCTGGCCCTTGATCGCGGCTTCCTGCTGGATTTCACCCATGTTGTCGCGGTCCAGCACGCTGAAGCGGTTGGTCTGCTGCAAGTGAGTGATGAGAATGGTCTTGGCCTGACCGCCGAGACGGTCGACGCCGTCGGAGAAGATCCCGCGCATGTAGCTGGAGCGGTTGTCGAACTTGCCCACGGCCATTGGCACGCGAACGCCGGTCCAGACTTGTGTGGCGCTTTCAACCTTGGCCACCGGCAATGCACGGGAGCTTTCGGTGGCGCAACCGGCGAGTGTGCCGGCAATCGTGCCGAGCACAGCAATCGCAACGCCTGAAACCAGCATCCGGGAGATCATTCTCACTGAGTATTCCTTTTGAAAAACGGGGATGTCCCGGCGCGGCAATGCGCGGCGGGAGCTGAAAAGGGGCGGCATTATGACAAAGTGCCATCATTCGCGACAGGCTTTTTTGACGCCAATGAATTGGCTGTCTTGAGTACACACAAAACCCTGTAGGAGTGAGCCTGCTCGCGATAGCGGTGTGTCAGACAACATCACCGTGAATGACACACCGCTATCGCGAGCAGGCTCACTCCTACAGGGGTTTTGTGTTTGGCCTGGGATCAGTGGAAATCGCGGCTCTGCACGCGGATGCCGTTGAGCAGCGGGCTGAGATCGCTCAGGCGCCCGGCAATCAGATGGCGCACTTCGCCTTCGCGCTCCCAGCGGCCATCGACCTTGAGCAATTGCGAACCCACCAGCACTTGCCGCTGACGCTCGGCCAGATCGCGCCAGACCACCACGTTGACGTTGCCGAATTCGTCTTCCAGGGTCACAAACGTCACACCGCTGGCGGTGCCCGGTCGTTGGCGCCCCGTCACCAGCCCGGCGACGCTCACCGGCCGACCGTGTTCGACGTCGAGCAATTCCTGCGAACTACGACAACGCCGGGCTTTGAGTTCACCGCGCAACAGCGCCAACGGATGCGGCCCCAACGTGGTGCCGACGGTGCTGTAATCGGCATGCAGATCCTCGCCAACGCTGGGTTTGGGCAGCATCACCTCGGCCTCCTCCTGACTCGGCAACCCGGCAAACAGGCCCAGCTGTTTCTGCACCCCGGCGACTTCCCAGCGCGCCCGATGCCGATGCCCGGCCAAACCGCGCAACGCCCCGGAATCGGCGAGCAACGCCTGCGCCCGACTGTCGAGTGCGGCCCGTTCGCCCAGATCGGCGACATCGGCAAACGCCCCGCGCGCCCGCGCCGCCTCGATGCGCCGGGCATCGTCTTCGCGAAAGCCCTTGATCATGCGCAGGCCCATGCGAATCGCCGGTTGCGCCGCCGTGGTGGTTTCCAGGCTGCAATCCCAGTCACTGGCACGCACGTCGACCGGGCGAATCTGCAAATGATGCCGGCGCGCGTCCTGCAGAATCTGGTCCGGGCTGTAGAAACCCATGGGCCAACTGTTGATCAACGCACAGGCGAACGCCGCCGGTTCGTGGCACTTGAGCCAGCAACTGGCGTAGGTCAGCAAAGCAAAACTGGCGGCGTGGGATTCGGGAAAACCGTAGCTGCCGAAGCCTTTGATCTGCTCGAAAATCTGCGCGGCGAACTCTGGCGTGTAGCCATTCTTCTTCATGCCGGCGGCGAGGCGTTCCTTGTGCGGCTCCAAGCCACCGTGGCGTTTCCACGCGGCCATCGAGCGACGTAATTGATCGGCCTCGCCGGGGCTGTAGTCGGCGGCGACGATGGCGATCTGCATGACCTGCTCCTGAAACAGCGGCACGCCGAGGGTTCTTTCCAGAACGACCTTGAGTTCTGGCGACGGGTAGGTTTCCTCCTCTTCCTTGTTCCGGCGGCGCAGATACGGATGAACCATCCCGCCCTGAATCGGCCCCGGGCGGACGATGGCCACTTCAATCACCAAGTCATAGAACTTCGCCGGTTTCAGGCGCGGCAGCATCGACATTTGCGCCCGTGACTCGATCTGGAACACGCCAATGGTGTCGGCGCGGCTGATCATCTCGTAGGTCGGTTTGTCTTCAGCCGGGATGGTCGCCAGGCTCAGATCCAGATTGCGGTGACGGCGCAGCAAATCGAAGCAACGGCGGATTGCGCTGAGCATGCCGAGGGCGAGGATATCCACCTTGAGCAGGCCGACCGCGTCGAGGTCGTCCTTGTCCCACTGGATGATCGTGCGCTCGGCCATCGCCGCGTTCTCCACCGGCACCAGCGTGTCCAGCGGCTGCTCGGAAATCACGAAGCCGCCGGGATGCTGCGACAGGTGCCGGGGAAAACCGATCAGTTGCCCGGTCAGGCTCAACACCCGGCGCAACACCGGGCTGTCGGGGTCGAAGCCACCTTCGAGCAAACGCGCGAGCGGCGGGGTTTCATCGCTCCAGTGGCCGCAGCAATCGGCCAGTGCGTTGATCTGATCGGGCGGCAGGCCCAGGGCCTTGGCCACGTCGCGCACCGCGCCGGCAGCGTGGTAGGTGCTGACCACCGCCGTCAGCGCCGCACGACCACGGCCATAACGGCGAAACACGTATTGCAGGACTTCTTCGCGGCGTTCGTGCTCGAAGTCGACATCAATGTCCGGCGGTTCATTGCGCTCCTTGGACATGAAACGCTCGAACAGCAGCGTGGTGCGATCCGGGTCGATCTCGGTGATGCCCAAGGCAAAACACACCGCCGAGTTGGCCGCGGAGCCACGGCCCTGACAGAGAATGCTCTGCTCGCGGGCAAAGCGCACCACGTCATGTACGGTGAGGAAGTAGCTTTCATAGCCGAGTTCGGCGATCAGCTTCAGCTCCTTGTTGATCTGCCTCAGCACCTTGAAGGACGCACTTTTCTTCCAGCGCCAGGCGATGCCTTCCTTGGTCAGTTGCCGTAGCCAGGAACTGGCGCTGTGCCCCTCGGGCACCAACTCTTTCGGGTATTGATAACGCAACTCGCCCAGATCAAAGGTGCAGCGTCGGGCCAGCTTCACCGACTCATCCAGCAAGGCCTGCGGATACAACTCGCGCACGACCTCGACACTGCGCAAATGCCGCTCGCCATTGGGATGCAAACGCAACCCCGCCTCAGCCACCGGCACGTGATGACGGATCGCCGTCATGGTGTCCTGCAAGGCACGCCGGCCACGGGCATGCATGTGCACATCGCCGCTGGCTACCGGCGGAATCTGCAACTCGGCGGCCAGACTCAACAAGCTCGCCAGCCGTTGCTGATCGTCCTGGCCACGATGCAATTGCACCGCCAGCCACAGGCGTTCGGCGAAGGTCTGCTGCAGCCAACGGCCCTCTTCCACGTCATCGAGTGAATCCGGCACCCACAACACCAGCAACCCCGGCAACGGCTCGGCGAAGTCCTCGCGCAGCACCTGATACTGGCCCTTCTGCGTGCGCCGTCGGGCGCGGGTGATCAAACCACACAAGGCCTGATAACCCGCCAGGTTCTCCACCAACAGCACCAGTTTCGGACCATTTTCGATGCGAATTTCACTGCCAATGATCAGCGGCAGCTCAACCGATTTCGCCGCTTGCCAGGCCCGAACGATCCCGGCCAGCGTGCACTCATCGGTGATCGCCAGCGCCTGATAGCCGTGCTTTTTTGCGCGCTGAAACAGTTCCAGCGCACTGGAGGCACCGCGCTGAAAACTGAAGTTCGACAGGCAGTGCAGTTCGGCATAACCGTCGTTCATGCAAACCAGCCCTGCAGCCACAACGGACCGCCCTCACCCACCGCGCGATAAGCCCAACCCTGTTGGCCGGCGCGGTTCTGGATCAGGTAATAATCGCGGCGCACATCGTCACCGTCCCACCAGCCGGATTCGATACGCTCCGGACCCATGAGAATCCGCGCCGAACCTTCTGCCACACTTTGCGGCTCGCCGAGCAACCAGCCCGGACGGTGCACGCTCGGCAAGCCTGCGCAGCGTTGTTTGTCGACGCCGTGCTGCCACGCGCACTCCGGACGATGATCCGCCTGAAAGCGCAGCCCCTGCACGGCGTCATCGCCCAAGCGTGCACGCAGGCGTTCGCGCAATTGCTCCCACGGCAAGGTCTGTTGCGGACGATCGTCGAACAGTTCCTGAAACTGCGGCACGAAGCTCGGCAGGTCCTCGGCGCGCAGGCGAAAGCCACGCACCGGTGCCTCGACCTGTACTTGTTCCAGCCGACCACGGGCCAGTTCGAAGAGCATCGCCGGATCACGTTCGGCGCTGAGCAGGCCGACCTTGATCACGCTGTCCGGCAACCCGGCGTGTTCCAGATGCAGGTCGAAACGCTGCACGCCGCTGTCGCGCCCGCAGAGGAACGCCGACAGATCGCCGGTCAAACGGCGTAACGGGAACAGCAGCGCCTGATGGGATTGCACGTCGAAATTCAGTTCGATGCGCACATCGAAGCGATCCGGCGGCAGATAAAACGCCAGCGCCAATGGCCGCGCACCGAACAGAGTGTCGAGGTGCTTGAGCATCTGCGCTTCAAAGCGCCGCGCCAGTGCCTGACGCGGCAGGCTCTGCACCTGAGTAAGATTGCGCAGGCCCATGCGCGACAACGCCGTGGCCACGCTTGGCTCCAGGCCGACGCGGTCGACCGGCAACAGGCCGAGGTGATGCTGCAAGGCCTCGCCGTCCGGCACCACCAAGCCGTCATAAGCATTGGCCAGCACCCGCGCCGCCACCGGATTCGGTGCAGCGACGATGCGATGACGAAAGCCCAGTTCGGTCAGTTCCTGGCGCAGTCGTGCTTCGAACTGCGCCCACGAACCGAACAGACCCAGGCTCGATTCGATCTCGAATACCACGGTGCGTGGGTAATGCACGCTGACCTGCGAACTGAAACGGTAGGCCCACGCAGCGAGAAACTGCTGCCAGTGTTCGACCTCGGCCGCCTCGTAATCGGCAGTGACAAACCCCTTGCTCATGGCCTGGGCGGCAGTCATCGACTGGCCGGCACGCAAACCGAGTTTGCGCGCCGCCGGGTTGACCGCTTGCAACACCCGGCGCTGGGCCGGGCCGTTGAGCAGCACCAATGGCTCATCAGGATCGGGACGCTGACGCAGCACGGCGTCGAGGGCCAATTGCGGAAACAGAATACACACCCAGCGCATGACGACCTCAATGACCCACGGCAAAGGCAATCGGCGCCGCACGCGCCAAACCGCCACGGCACTTGAGCACGCGCAACTGCGCAGGTTTGGCGTCGATGGCGATGCGCAACGCCGCCGGTGACGGGTTGACCGCTTCGCTCAACGGACGCCAGGCAAATGCCAGGGTCTGGCCGGTTTCTGCCGCCACCTGCAAACGCCGCAACGCACGGTCATCGGCCTTGTGCGGCCAGCACAGTACGGCGCCGCAACTGCCCGAACGCAGGCACTGTTCCGCCGCCCACAAGGCATCGCGTTCACTGGCCTGAATCACCGACAACTGGCGCAGATCGACCCCGGCGTTCTCCCACGCCTGCGGGTACGGCACGAATGGCGGCGCCACCAGCACAATGCGCTCGCCCGCCGCCGCCAACCGCGCCAGCGTCGGCCAGACCAGTTGCAGTTCGCCGACCCCGGGGCCGGCCAAGAGGATTTCGCTCAGCGCCGCTTCCGGCCAGCCACCACTGGGCAGGGCCGCGTCCAGCGCGGCGTGCCCGGTCGGTTGCGGGCTGGCAGCGGGGGGCGCAGGTCGGCCCTTCCAGACCTGGCCGCCATTGAACAGCGTGTCCAACGCAACGACGGCGCCCATCAGCCTTGCCTCACCAGACCGCAGAACACCCCTTCGATGGCCAGATCCTGATCGTCGCGCACGACAATCGGCTGATACGCTGGGTTGCGCGGCAACAGCCGCACTTCTGCGCCGAGCCGTTCGAAGCGTTTGATGGTGACTTCACCGTCGAGCCGCGCCACGACGATCTGGCCGTTGAGTGCTTCGGGATTGCGCTTCACGCCGACCAGATCGCCATCGAGGATGCCGTCCTCGATCATCGAATCGCCCTGCACCCGCAGCATGTAATCGGGTGTGCGCGAGAACAGCGCCGGGTCGAGCAGCAAGCGGCTATGGATGTCGGCGTCGGCGCCAATCGGTGCACCGGCAGCGACGCGGCCGAGCACCGGAATGTCGAGCAATTCCGGGCGCGGCGGTTGCCCGAGCAAGCGAATGCCGCGGGCCTGATGCGGATTGACCTCGATAAAACCGGCTTCGGTCAGCGCGAGCACGTGCTTGCGCGCCACGCTGCGCGAGGCAAAACCAAAAGCCTCGCTGATTTCAGCGAGGCTTGGGGGCTGACCGTGTTCGGCGATTCGATCGCGGATAAAGGTCAGAATGGCGGTACGGCGGGGAGTCAGATTGGTCATGGAGCACATTTGTACTCCTGTAGGATTTTCCTGACAAGCGCCGCCAGTCAGCTCAAGCCACGTTCGGCCAGAAATGCTGCGATGTAATCGATGAACGCGACGACCTTGGCCGTGGCCCGCCGATGACTCGGGTACACCGCGAGAATGTGCGGGCCAAAGGTATCCGGGTCGATCTCATAATCGGCCATGACCCGCACCAATCGCCCGTCGGCAATGTACGGCGCAGCGCTCCACAGCGGCGTGTGCAGCAAACCACGCCCGGCCAAAGCACTCGCCAGCAACAAATCGTAATTGTCACTGCGCAACAACGGCGCTGCGGGTTGCGCCAGGCTCAAACGCTGCCCGTCACGCTCGGCCCACCAGAACTCGCGGCTGAGCAACGGGTGCTGATAAAGCAACCATTCGTGCTGCTCAAGCGTCTGCGGATTCACCGGCAAGCCCTTGCGAGCGAGGTACTCCGGGCTGCCGCACAAGGCCAGACGATTGCTGCCAACCACCCGCGCAATTAGCCCCGGCAAGTCATCGTGGCCCTCGCGCAACGCCAGGTCGTAGCCACTTTCCAGCAAATTGACGAAGGCATCGCACAGGTCCACTTGCAGGCTGATCTGCGGGTATTGCTGCAAAAAGCCGTCACACACCTGATCGAGAAACGCCCGGCCATACGCCAGCGGTGCGGTGATTTTCAGGCTGCCGCGCAAGCCGTGCTGCAACTGCTCGATTTCCTCGCTGGCCTCATCCAACCGTTGCAACACCAGCCGCGCGGTTTCCAGGTACACACGGCCGATTTCGGTGAGCAAAATCCGCCGCGTGCTGCGCTCGAACAGCCGTGCACCCAGCTCCGACTCCAGGTGATTGACCGCTTTGGTCAGCGCCGACGGGGTCTTGCCCAACTGCTCGGCGGCGCGGCTGAAACTGCCGAGCTGCGCGGTGACCACGAACATTTTCAATGCACCCAACTTGTCCATGCTTTTTCCATTCAGGCAAAAACGTTTTTCGTGAGGGAGGCGTTCTGTCAGGCGCTACCAGCCACTAATCTCGCCATCAGACGCAATAACAAGGAAATCTTCAATGAAAAGATTCATCCCGAGTCTGTTGGCAGCCGCTGTAAGTTTTGCCTCGATGGAAGCCATGGCCGCACCTGATCTGATCCTGCTCAACGGCAAGATTTTCACCGCCGACCGTGCGCAACCCAAGGTGCAAGCCCTCGCCGTAGAAAACGGCAAAGTGCTGAAAGTCGGCACCGACGCGCAGATCAAAGCCTTGATCGAACCCGGCACCCAAGTCATCGACCTCAAGGGCAAAGCGCTGATGCCCGGCCTGATCGACAGCCATTCCCACGCGATTTTCGGTGGACTGGAAATGGTTTCGGCGAACATGGAAGACGAAGTCGTCGGCCTCGACGAACTGCAAAAACGCCTGCGCGACTGGCGTGCAGATGGCAAGGCCAGACACGGCGATGTGCTGAGCATTGCCGGCATGAGTTCGGTTTATTGGGCGCAGGCCGAAGCCTTGGGCACCACCTTCAACAGCGGCGAATGGGCCGATGTGCCAGTGGTGTTTATCGGCAGCGACCACCACACGGCGTGGGCCAACAATGTGATGCTCAAGCGCGCCGGCATTGACGCGGCCCTGCTGAAAACCCTGCCCGATGCGGAAAAAGACACCATCGGCAAGCTGGCCAACGGCGAGCCGAACGGCTTTGTCGTCGACGCCGGTTGGGATCGGGTCGCCTCGAAAATGCCGGTGCCGAGCCCTGCCGACATGTTGAACGCCGCGAAATCAGCGGTGCGCTACAACAACAGCCTCGGCATCACCGCGTGGATGGATCCGGCCGCCAACGCCGCACCGGGTGAAGCGGTGTTCGCGCTCAAACCCACCGAGAAAACCGTCGGCGTGCTGCCGGCCTACAAAGCGCTGTCGGAAAGCGGCGACATGAGCGTGCACGTCGCGGCGCTGCTGGTGGCCAACCCGAAAAGCGTGCCCGCCGACCTCGATACGCTGGACAAGGTGCGCCAGCAATTTCAGGGCATTCCCAACCTGACCCTGCCCGGGATCAAGATCTTCGCCGACGGCGTGATCGAATTCCCGGCACAGAGCGCGGCGATGATCGATCCGTACAGCAACTCGCACAAACAGGGCGAACTGCTGATCGATCCGCAGCATTTCGGCGAACTGGTCAGCGCCATCGACCAGCGCGGCTGGCTGGTGCATATCCACGCGATCGGCGACCGCGCCGTGCGTGAGTCGCTGAACGGCATCGCTCAGGCACGCAAGGATCGGCAGAGCGGCGTGACCCACTCGATCACTCACCTGCAAATGGTCAACCCGAAAGAGTTCGCCCGTTTCAAACCGCTCAACGTCATCGCCTCGATGCAACTGCTGTGGGCCAGCGCCGACGACTACACCACCGACATGATCAAGCCCTACGTCAGCGCCCTCGCCTTTCGCTATCAGTACCCGGCGCATTCGCTGTTGAAACAGGGCGCGACGATTGCCGGCGCCAGTGACTGGCCGGTATCGACGCCGAACCCGTTCAATGCCATGGCCCAGGCGATTACTCGTGTCGGCCCATTGGGCGTACTCAATGCCGAGGAGCGTCTGGACCGCGACACGATGTTCTATGCCTACACCGTTAACGCCGCACGGACGATTGGCCTGGAGAAGCAGATCGGTTCGCTGACGCCGGGCAAGCAGGCGGACTTTATCGTGCTCGATCGCGACGTGTTCAGCGTCGACAACAAGGCCCTGCATGACACCCAGGTCCTGCAAACCTGGTTCGGCGGCCGTCAGGTCTACACCGCCACCCAATAACAACACAATCTTTCCTTTGTAGGAGTGAGCCTGCTCGCGATAGCGGTGTGTCAGCCAACAACAATGTTGAATGCAATACCGCTATCGCGAGCAGGCTCACTCCTACAAGGTTTTCGTACTGCCCAAAAATAATCACAACATCGGGACTTCACATGAAAGCCTTGCCTCTGTTCGCCCTGAGTTTCTTGAGCGTGCTGCCGTTGAGCAGTTTTGCAATCCCCTTGAACGATGACTTTGCGCTGGAGGTAGACCTGACCCTCGCCAGCGACTACCGCACCCGGGGCATCTCGCAAACCCAGAATGACCCCGCCGTACAGGCCGGCCTGACCCTCGCGCACAGCAGCGGTCTGTACCTCGGCGCCTGGAGTTCCAACGTCGATTTCGGCGGTGGCCTGAAAACCCGTCAGGAAGTCGATTACTACGGCGGTTGGCTGTGGCAGGCAACCGAGGAGGTCAGCCTCGATCTGGGCTACATCAAGTACGCCTACCCCAGGGAAAGCCAGTTCAATCAGAGCGAGGTCTACGGGATTCTCGGGGTTTATGGGGTGAAGCTGGCGGCGTATTACTCCAGTGATGCGCCGGGGATCGATAGCAAGCAGAGTTCGCTGTACAGCTACATCGGCTATGAAACCGAGTTGCCTTACGACTCGGGGTTGAAGCTGCGCTACGGCAATATGGATTTCAAGGACCCGCATTTGTACTCGGCGTCCGGGCAGGCTGAGGACAGTTATCGGGAATGGGAAGTCAAACTCACCCATAACCTGGCCGGGGTGGTGTTGGGCCTGAGCTACATCGACACTGATCTCTCACAAACCCAATGCCTGAGCAATTGGGGTTTCAAAGACGTCTGCACCGCCACCGTCGTCGCCAGCGTCAGCAAATCTTTCTGACCCCCTGAAAATCCCCCTGTAGGAGTGAGCCTGCTCGCGATAGCGGTGTGTCTGGTGTCGATATGTTGTCTGACACACCGCTATCGCGAGCAGGCTCACTCCTACAGGGTTTTGCTGTGCGTTCGGTAGTTGTTACAGGATGTTTACGAATTTTTTACTAATGTTCTTCTACAGTTACACGCGCAACCGCGTGGTTTTCATTCATGTAGAGGAATGTTTGACATGGCTTTGGGCAACGGACTGCGTTTACCGTCCATCACTCCTACCCGGCTGGTGCTGCTGTTTTCCCTGGCGCTGGTGGCGTTGTACAACCTGGCGACCTGGAGGGCGCTGGGCACACTGATCACCCTGCAAGGCGCGCACAAAGTGGCGTTCTTTGCTTCGTTCGGGCTGTTTTTGTGGGCCGCGATCACCCTGCTGCTGACCCTGGTGTCGTTCCGCTGGACACTGAAACCAACGCTCACCGTGATCGCCCTGCTCTCGGCCTGCGCCGCGTATTTCATGAACGAATACGGCATCACCATCGACACGGTGATGATCCAGAACGTCTTCGAAACCAACCCCGCCGAAGCCACTGCGCTGTTCAACGGCAAACTGCTGGCTTACCTGCTGTTGCTCGGTGTGTTGCCGGCGGCGTTGATCTGGCGTTGGCCGGTGAGTTATCGGCCGTTCTTTCGCGGCTTGCTCAACAAGATTCTGGTGATCATCGCCTGTGTAGTGGTGATCGCGGCTTCGGTGGGCACGTTCTATTCGACCTACGCGCCGATCTTTCGCGAAGAAGACAAACTCACCCACTTCATCAACCCGACCAACTACATCTACGCGATCAGCAAGTACACCAAGCAACGCCTGGGCATCAAAAAGCACTTTGTGGTGCAGGCCATTGGTGAAGACGCGGTGATGAGCGCCAAGGCCGCCAGCCGCGAGAAGAAATCGCTGATGGTGTTTGTGGTCGGTGAAACCGCGCGCGCCGATCATTTTTCGCTGAACGGTTATGAACGCGAGACCAATCCGGAACTGAGC
Source organism: Pseudomonas sp. SCA2728.1_7 (assembly GCF_018138145.1). Classification (NCBI taxonomy): domain Bacteria; kingdom Pseudomonadati; phylum Pseudomonadota; class Gammaproteobacteria; order Pseudomonadales; family Pseudomonadaceae; genus Pseudomonas; species Pseudomonas sp. SCA2728.1_7. The sequence continues at coordinate 1,189,863 of NZ_CP073104.1, forward strand.
AAACTGGACATCCTCAATTTCACCCAGGTGCATTCCTGCGGCACGTCGACGGCGGTCTCGGTGCCGTGCATGTTCTCGATGTTCCCGCGTGAGGATTACAGCGACAAGAAAGGCAAAACCTACGAGGGCCTGCTCGACATCCTCCAGCGTGCCGGCGTGCAAGTGCTGTGGCTGGACAACAACAGCGACTGCAAAGGCACCTGCCTGCGGGTGCCGCATCGCGACATTTCGAAGAATCAACCGGGGCCGTTCTGCGATGGCAACAACTGCCTCGACGAGGCGCTGTTGCAAGATCTGCAAAGCTACATCGACAGCCTCAAGGGCCACGCGATCATCGTCCTGCACGCCGACGGCAGCCACGGACCGGAATACTACGAGCGCTATCCGAAAGCCATGGAGCGCTTCAAACCGATCTGCCACACCAACCAGTTGGGCAGTTGCAGCCGTGATGAACTGGTGAACGTGTACGACAACACGATTCTGTACACCGACCATTTCCTCGCCAAGGTCATCGAACTGCTCAAGCGCAATCAGGACTCGCTGGACACCTCGATGGTGTACGTCTCCGACCACGGTGAATCGCTGGGCGAGAATGGCCTGTACCTGCATGCGGCGCCGTATGCGCTGGCGCCGGAAGCACAGACCCATGTGCCGATGGTGATGTGGTTCGGCGACGGCACGCTCGCCAGTGAGGGGATTGATCGCGGCTGCCTGCAAGGCAAGACCGGGCAGACGGATCTGAGCCACGACAACCTGTTTCATTCGGTGCTGGGGTTGTTTGAGGTGAAGACTTCGCTGTATCAGCCGGGGCTGGATATTTTTCATGGTTGCCGGCCTTCGATGACTGCCGCCCAATAACCCGGATATTGCGTAGATCCCTTGTAGGAGTGAGCCTGCTCGCGATAGCGGTGTGTCATTCAACAACGATGTTGGCTGATCCACCGCTATCGCGAGCAGGCTCACTCCTACAGGGGGCTGTGGTGTATCAAGGATTGAGATTTGCCAGGTAGGCCCACGGGTAAATGCCGCGCTGGTGGCCGTCGCTGAACACCAGTTGCACGCCGTAGCCCTGGGGGTTGAGTTCGATCAGCCGTACGCGATCATCCACCAGCGGCGTCAGACCTTTCAGGCGAAACGCGCGGCATTGCGAGCACGGGCAATGGCGGCGCAATTCGGCGTGGTTGAGTTGTTGTTCGCGGCCGTCCGGCCAGCTCAGGCGCAAGGTGCCTTCGCTTTGCGAATTCCCCACCGATAGCGGATTCATTGCAACTGACTCAACGCGATGCGCACGGCTTTGCGCACTTCCGGGTCGCCGTCGTCCTGCGCGGCCTGCAGCGCCGCCACGGCACCACGATCACTCAGTTCACCCAAGGCCAGCGCGGCTTCCTTGCGCAGGTTGCTGATGCGATGACCGAGGGTTTCAATCAGCGCGTCCAGTGCCGGGGCAAATTGCAAACGACCGAGGCTGCGGGTGGCGCGCAGGCGCACTTGCCAATAGTCATCGCTCAGCGCTTCGACCAAGGCCGGGCCGGCGTCGCGGTGGCCGACTTTGCCCAGGGTTGTCGCGGCTTCTTCGCGCACTTGCCAGGCGTTGTCCTGCAAGGCCTGGCGCAGGGCCGGGAGGACGTCGGCGCTGGAGGCCAGGCCCAAAGCGCCGGTGGCGGCGCGGCGTACTTCGGTGTCCGGGTCATCGCTGGCCAATCGCGCCAGGGCTGGCAGTGCGTCGAGTTGCTTGAGCCAGCCGAGCACGCCGACGGCTTCGCGACGGACATTGGCGTCGGCATCATTCAATGCCGCGACGGCTGAAGGAGCGGCGTCAGCGAAACGCAGTTCACGCAAGGCACGAAACGCCGCGATGCGCACGCTGACGTCAGCGTGATCGGTCCACGGCAGAATCACCCGCCCCGCCGCTTCAGTCTTGAGCAGACTCAGGCTCTGCGCAGCAGCGGATTGCACGGCGGGCGACGAGTCGGTCAAGGCTTCACACAAGGCTTGGACGACGTCCTCATCTTCCCAGGCCTCCAGCAAACGCGCGGCTTCAGCGCGGACGTCTTCAGCAGGATCCTGGCTGAGGCGGTCGACCAGCCAAAGCAAGCCATCGGGCTCTTCGAGATCGGCCAGATCAATCAGTGCAATGCGTCGCACGCCGGCGTCTTCGGCAGTCAGGCGCGGTTGCAGATCGAGAATGTCTTGGTTATCGGTCACAGCAAAAATAGAGGTCATAGGGCAAATCGCGGCAAAGGGTTTTCAGGAGGCAGGCCGAGCGGATTGAGGCGCGGCAGCGGTCGTTCATCGTCGTGGCGCAGCAGGTCGAGGCAGTGGCGTTTGAGTCGGGAGAACTCGGGACTGGTGACCAGTTCGCTGGTGCGTGGCCGGGCGAAATCCAGGCGCAAGTCTTCGATGATTCGCCCCGGTCGTGCGCTCATCACCAGCAGGCGGTCGGCGAGGAACAACGCCTCGTCGATGTCATGGGTAACGAAGACCACGGTGGTGCGGATGCGCGTCCAGATGTCCAGCAGCAGCTCTTGCATGTTCAAACGGGTGAGCGCATCCAGCGCGCCGAATGGCTCGTCCATCAGCAGCAGGCGCGGACGGTTGACCAACACTCGGGCGATTTCCACCCGTTGCTGCATACCGCCGGAAAGTTGATCGGGCCAGCGTTCGGCGAAACCTTCGAGACCGACCAGTTTGAGAATGTCATCGGCGGCGCGATGACGTTCGGCCTTGCCGATGCCACGCATTTTCAGACCGAAGGCGACGTTGTCACGCACCGTACGCCACGGAAACAGCGTGTGGTGCTGAAACACCATGCCGCGCTGCGGTGACGGGCCGGACACCGCCGCGCCATCGACTTTCAGGCTGCCGGCATGCGCGTTCAGATGCCCGGCCAAGGCACCGAGCAAGGTCGATTTACCGCAACCGGACGGGCCAAGAATGCAGACGAACTGGCCGGGCTCGATCTGGCAATCGAGTTCGCGCACGGCTTCGAACGCTTCCCGTCCTGCGCCGAGAACGATGGACAGTTGGCGAATATCGATCCGCCCTTCCGGGGTTTGCATCACGCTCATCAGGCTTTTCCTCGCGGTCGATGCCAGGGCGTGAACAACCCGCCCAGACGTTTGATCAGCAGACTGCTGCCCATGCCCAATACGCCGATCAAGAGCATGCCAACGACGATGTCGGCGTAGTTCTGGATCGTGTAGGACTCCCAGGTGTAGTAACCGATGCCGAACTGGCCGGAGATCATTTCCGCCGTGACCAGGCAGAACCAAGACGTGCCCATGCCGATCGCCAGACCCGTGATGATGCTTGGCGCTGCGCCCGGGAGGATCACTTCCAGCAGGATCGCGCGGCGCCCTGCACCGAGGCTTTTCGCTGAGGCGATCAGCCGTGGATCGACACCTTCGACACCGTGCACGGTGTTGAGCATGATCGGGAACAGCGCGCCGGTGAAGGTGATGAAGACCATCGACAGTTCCGAGGACGGGAACATCAGGATGGCCAGTGGAATCCATGCGACGGCAGGGATTGGGCGCAGGACTTCCAGTGGGGGCAGCAGCAGGTCTTCGGCCCATTTCGAGCGGCCGATGGCTAGACCGAGGGCGATGCCGATGATTAGCGCCGCGAGATAGCCGGCGAAGACGCGGCTGAGGCTGGCGGTGAGGTGTTGCAGGAGCTTGCCGGAGTCGCCGAGGCCCAGCGCTGCTTCGATCACCGCGATAGGTGTTGGCACGTTGGCGAAGGTGACGAGGCCGAGGTTCCAGTGGTGGCTGGCAGCGAGTTGCCAGAACAGCAGGCAGAGCAGCAAGGATGTGGCTCTTGATGTCCAGCGGATGGGTGTTTTCATGGAGCGGGTTTCCAGTTGTGGAGCTGTGTTGTGGCTGAGATTTACCCCCCTCACCCCAGCCCTCTCCCCCCAAGGGGGGCGAGGGGGAAAGGGAGCCGATCTTCATGCTTTTCAAAACCTGAATTCGGCTCAAGAAGGAGCCGATCTTCATGCTTTTCAAAACCTGAGTTCGGCTCAAGAAGGAGCCGATATTCGTGCTTTTCAAAACCTGAGATCGGCTCAAGAAGGAGCCGATCTTCATGCTTTTCAGAACCTGAGTTCGACTCAAGAAGGAGCCGATATTCGTGCTTTTCAAAACCTGAGTTCGGCTCAAGAAGGAGCCGATCTTCATGCTTTTCAAACCTGAGTTCGGTTCAAGAAGGAGCGATATTCGTGCTTTTCAGAACCTGAGTTCGACTCGGTATTTCAGGTCGGCGTACCTTGCCAAAACACCGCGGTCAGTCCCCTCTCCCTCCGGGAGAGGGCTAGGGTGAGGGGCTTTTGATCTTCATCAACGCGCAGCAACCGCCTGGGCAGTGGCGTCGGTGAAGTCGAAAACCTTGCCACCCTGCGCTGAAGCATATTGCTGAGCCTGCCCCTTGAGCAGAAACGCACTCAGACGCCCCTTCGCATCACTGGCAAACCACGCCTGCTCCGCGAGCAACTTGATCCCGCTGTCACTGGCCTGCGCATACACCGCACGGACGTTTTTGCCTTCCTGCTTCAACGCGGCCAACGCGGTAAACGCCTCTTCCGCAGACGCGTACTGCCGCACCTTGCTCTCACCGCGCACCCAGATTTCCGCGACATGGCTGAAGTCACTGATCGCTTTACCGGTCGCCGCATCCGTGGCCTTCAACGGCGTCTGCGCGTAGTTGGCCAACTGGGCCGTGTAATCCAGACCCGACGCCTTGAACGCCGCACGGATGTACTGATCGTCAATAAACGTATTCAGATCGAGCCCGCGATCAGCCTTCTTCAACAGCTTCAACGTATCGATAGCCGTGCCGACCGCCTGGCGATATTCCGGCTTCCAGCTCAGGTCGCGGGTCTGCACGCCGAGCGGGCCGTGGAACAGGTAATTCACCTCGGCATCGACACCGGTGACTTTGGCGATCAGCTCGCTGTACTTTTCAGGCTCGGCGGCGAGCAGTCGATTGGCCTCGATGCTCGCGCGCAGGTACGCGACGACGATCTCCGGATACTTCTTCGCATAAGTCTGATCCACCAGCGCACCGTGGAATGTCGGCGCATTGGCCTGGGCGCCGTCGTAGATCTTGCGGGCGAAACCCCGGCTCGGGAACAGCTCGGCGAACGGCACGAAATCGGCGTGGGCGTCGATCTTGCCGGCCTGCAACGCCGAGCCGGCGACTTCCGGCGGCTGGGCGATGATGTTGACATCCTTGAGCGGATCCCAGCCCTGCTCCGCCACCGCACGCAGCAACATGCCGTGGGCGGTCGAAGCGAACGGCACGGAAATGGTCTTGCCCTTGAGCTCGCTCAGCGCCTGCACGCCCGACGCGCTGGGCACGACGATGCCGTTGCCGCTGCCCTTGATGCTGCCCGACAGCACGCTGATAAACAGGCTGTGCTTGCCGGCGGTTTCGAACGCGACACCGTTGAACGCACCGGGGAAATCGGCCATGGCGCCGAAGTCGAGTTTGCCGGCGACCATCTCGTTGGTCAGCGGTGCGCCGCTGGTGAAGTTCTTCCACTGCACGTCGTACTTGGCGTCTTTGTAAGCGCCGTCGTGGGGCAGGTATTTGTCGAGCAGACCGAGTTCACGAATCAACAAGCCGCCGGCGGCGCAGTTGATGGTGGTGTCCTGGGTGCCGATGGCAATGCGGATGGTTTCGGCCGAGGCCGACACGGTGAACGAAGCCAGTACCAGACCGGCGATTGCTGCACGCAACATGATTGTTTCCCCTCGAATCATTTATTTGAGTTCGTCTCCGCCGCGATCAGGGCGCGGTGGGAAACGAGGGGTTTTTGGTTATTCCAGCGTCCGGGGTTCACCGGATGGCTTTGGGTTGTCACAGTTCAAATGTAGGAGTGAGCCTGCTCGCGATAGCGGTTTTCCAGATGTTGATGTGCTGACTGACACACCGCTATCGCGAGCAGGCTCACTCCTACAGGGGATCGGGTTTCAACGCAGGAGATAGGGGATGTCGACCTTGACGGCACCGGTCGGGCAATCCTTTTCGCACGGCATGCAGTACCAGCATTCATCGAACGCCATGTAGGCCTTCTGCGTCGCCGGGTTGATCGCCAGCAAATCCATCGGGCAAACGTCGACACACACGGTGCAGCCCTTTTCGGCGATGCATTTGTCCTCGTCCACGGTGACGGGGGCGTTGGAGCGGAAGAAGATTTCCTGAGCTTGATAGGCCATGGTTCGGACTCTTTGATTTATTGATGTATCAAGCGGCGAATGCACCGACCCGCAAACGGTCGTAAGCCTGCATTTCTTCAGCATCGAGCGGGATGATGTAAGGCTCGACGGCTTTCTTGAAACTGGTCATCTGGCCGTCATCACCCTTCTTCAGGTGGCAATGGCAAAACCATTCGCTGTCGTTGCGCTGCGGATGATCGACGCGATAGTGGTACAGGCCCCAGCGGCTTTCGGCGCGGAACAACGAGGCGCGAGCGGCCATTTCGGCACAGTCGCGGATCACGCTGGTTTCCATCGCGCGCATCAGTTCGTGGGCGTTGTTGGCCTTCATCTGCTCGAGATCGCGTTCGATGTCGCTGAAGCGTTGCAGGCCGATCTGCATCTTCTTGGTGACTTTCGGCGGTTGCAGGTAATCGTTGACGAAGCGCCGCAGCTTGTATTCGACCTGGGCCGGCGGCAGACCGTGCTCGCGATCCAGCGGTGCGTAGACGCGGGCTTTTTCCTTTTCGATCTGCTCGGCATCCAGCGCAGAAAATTCGCGGCCGGCGACGAAGTCGGCGGCGTTATGTCCGGCGAACCAGCCATAGGTGAACGCGCCGAGCATGTAATTGTGCGGCACAGCGGCCATGTCACCCGCCGAATACAAGCCTTTCACCGACGTCTCGGCACGCTCGTTGACCCACACACCAGACGCCGAATGACCGCTGCAAAAGCCGATTTCGGAAATGTGCATTTCGACCATTTGCGTGCGGTAATCGGTGCCGCGATTGGCGTGGAATTGGCCGCGACTCGGGCGCTCGTTGCTGTGCAGGATTTCCTCGATGTTCTGGATGGTTTCTTCCGCCAGGTGATCGAGTTTGAGGAATACCGGGCCGTTGCCGCTCTCCAGTTCCTGGTGGAACTCCCACATCATCTGCCCGCTCCAGTAGTCGCACTCGATGAAGCGTTCGCCCTTGTTGTTGGCGGTGTAGCCACCCAGCGGGCCGGTGACGTAGGCGCAGGCCGGGCCGTTGTAATCCTTGATCAGCGGGTTGATCTGGAAGCACTCGAGGTTGGCCAGTTCGGCGCCGGCGTGATAGGCCATCGCGTAACCGTCGCCAGCGTTGGTCGGGTTTTCGTAGGTGCCCATCAGATAGCCCGACGACGGCAGACCGAGTCGCCCGGCAGCGCCACAGGCGAGGATCACCGCTTTGGCTTTGATCACATGGAAGTCGGCGCTGCGGCAATCGAAGCCCATCACACCGTTGACGGTGCCCTCCTCGTCAGTCAGCAACCGCGTGCAGACCAGGCGATTGGTGATGCTCACCCGGGCACGTTTCAACTGGCGATAAAGGACCTTTTTGATGTCGTGCCCTTCCGGCATCGGCAGCACATAGGCGCCCATGTGGTGGACTTTTTTCACCGCGTAATCGCCGGTTTCGTCCTTCTCGAACTTCACGCCCCAACGGTCGAGCTGTTCGATGGTTTCGAAGCTGTGGGTGGCGTAGGCGTAAACGGCGGCCTGATTGACGATGCCGTCGTTGGCGATGGTGATTTCCTTGGTGTACTGCTCAGGCGTCGAGTGGCCGGGAATGATCGCGTTGTTCAGGCCGTCCATGCCCATGCTGATCGCGCCGCTGCGTTTGACGTTGGCCTTGTCGACCAGCAACACGCGCAAGTCGCGGTTCTTTTCCTTGGCCTTGATCGCGGCCATCGGGCCTGCGGTGCCGCCGCCGATGACGACGATGTCGTATTCCTGTTCGAGAACGTTGCGGGTCATGCCTGCTCCCCTTTTTGCCGGTCAATCCGCAGGCGGTACTGGAACGCATCGCCACGGTAGTAAAGGTGTTCGAAGTCCAGCGGCTGGCCTTGCGCGTCGTGGGTCAGACGCTCGATGCGCATGATCGGCGAGCCAGCTTCGACGTTCAGCGCCTGGGTCAGGTCGCTGTCGGCGAGCACCGCGTCGATAGCCAGATCAGCGTGGCCGAGGGCAATGCCGCAGTCGTTTTCGAGGATCAGGAAGATGTCGCGAGTGACCAGATCGGCCTTCTCCAGCCGCTCGCCGACGGCTTTGGGCAGGTAGGTGATTTCCAGCGAAATCGGCTCACGGTTGATCAGCCGTACGCGTTTGATCTGCGTGACGATCTCGCCTTCGGCGACTTGCAAACGCTCGGCGACGCGCTTGTCGGCGGGGATGAATTTGAAGCTGCGCAGGCGGTTGATCACCTCGTAGCCGCGACCGGTCATCGACTCGGCGAGGCCTTGCAGGCTGCTGACGTTTTGAAAGGTTTTCGGCTTGGCGACGAAGGTGCCTTTGCCGTGGATCTTGAAGATCAGCCCTTCCTTTTGCAGATCGCCGAGCGCCTGGCGCACGGTGATGCGGCTGACTTTGAACAGCGCACCGAGTTCGCTTTCGGAGGGCATCTGGCTGTCTTGCGGGTATTCGCCGTCGAGAATCCGCGCACGCAGGACGTCGCGCAGCTGGGTGTGCAGAGGAACGCTGCTAAGGGAAAGAACGTTATCGGTCATCACGGGATCACTTGTTATAACGAGTTATGACGTGATCTTAGAGTTGTTATGACGAGGTTGAGAAATATTGTTTGGGCATAACCTTAGATGCTTCACACGATCGCTTTTTGTAGGAGTGAGCCTGCTCGCGATAGCGGTGTATCAGATACGAATCCGGTGCCTGACACACTGCTATCGCGAGCAGGCTCACTCCTACAGGGAAATTGTGTGCTACTGGCGTTTGAGGATTTGATCCATGACCCAATCGGTCTTGAGCGCTTGTTCGGCGACGGCGGGATGTTTGGAATCACCACGAATGTGAGCGTTCATGCCCAGCACGTGATGCCACTGAATGTGTTCGTGATGAGGGATGTCCAGGCTGATGATTTCCTCCGCATGCAATTGCACGGGATGCTCATCAAACACCGAAAAACTGATCCGCCCAAGGCTGCCGATGATCTCGACCCGATCCTCACGCCGATCCGCAACAAAGCTCCAGCAACCCATGCCCAGCGCGCCTGAAGCGAACCGCCAACTGGCGCTGACGGCGTCCTCTGCCGCGTACAACCCGGCCTGACGCGCAGTGAAACCGGCGACCTCGACAATGTCGCCGAGCAGGTACTGGAACAGATCAAAACCATGACTGGCCAGATCAGCGAAGTAACCGCCACCGGCCACCGCAGGATCGGTGCGCCAGTTGTCGCGACCGTCCAGAATCTGCCGGCGACGGCGCTTTGGTCAGCGTCCAGCTCAGATGCCGAACCTCACCGATGCGCCCCTCCTCCAGCCATTGCCGCACTTGCGCAAAGCGTGGCAACGAACGGCGATAGTAAGAAACGAACAGGTGCAAACCCGCCTCGGCAAACGCCTGCTGCATTTCCCGGCTCTGCCCGGCATGCAACGCCATCGGCTTTTCCACGCAGCAATGCTTGCCGGCAGCGGCGACTTTCAGGCTGTATGCATGGTGGCTGTCGGGTGGCGTGGCGATGTATACCGCGTCCACCTCGGGATCGTTGATCAGCGCGTCGACGTCGGTGTAGACCCGCTCGATGCAGTGGCGCGCGGCGTAGTCGGTCACGGCTTCCAGGCGTCGGCCCATCACCGCCACCAGCGCTGAACCGGGTGCTTTGTAGAAAGCCGGGCCGCTCTTGCGCTCAGCGACGCTGCCACAACCGATCATGCCCCAACGCACCACGTCCATATCGATTCCTTCAGCCGATGCGTAACGCGCGCAGATCGAGGTGACCGTCCTTCAGCGGCGGGCACCAGTAGTAGCCGCCAGTGATTGGGCGGCTGATGCGATAGAGACCATCGGTGATGCCGTCTTCCAGGCCGCTCATACGGCGCAGTTGCGCTTCGAAGGCATCCAGCGAGAGGCCGAAGGCGAGGAACATCAGACCGGCGCGATCCCCTTCGATCCACGGCATCGAGCGGCGTACGACGAACGCCTCAGGGGCGAAGCTTTCCTGCGCGGTGCGTTTGACGTGGGCGGAGACTGGCGCGTCGTCGATCTCTTCATTGTCGCTGAGGCGACGGCCCATGATGTTGTCTTTGTCGTCGGCCGAGAGCTTGTGGAAACCCTTGAGGTCGTGCTGCCACTGCTGGATCGCGGCGAAGCTGCCACCGACCATGCCGTCAGTGCCGGCACTTTGCAGGGCGGCAGCGATGGCGGCTTCGTCGTGGGGGTTTTCGGTGCCATCTTCGTAACCGGTCAGGTCGTGGCCATCCTTGTGGCGGAAGGCTTCCTGCATCTCGACCAGACGCAGGGCCGGGGCCAGTGCGGCTTCGAGGGCGTTGCAACGGTTGAGCAGTTCACCACGGTCGACGCCGTGCAGCCAGACCCACAGCGCGTGTTGGGTCGACGGGTTCTCGACGCCAACGCCGGTCAACGCCGGGAAACTGCGCAGGCCGTCGATCTGCACGTTGAGGGCCTTGGCCAGGGATTCGCCGAAACCGACCACCGCCGACTTGCCGTCCACCTGATTCAGCAGATTGTCGATCGCCTGCGGCAGCGCTTCCACCGACTCAATGGCGAAAAACAGGTGACGTGCTTGCGCAGGAACTGGGGTGGCGAGAATGCCCGGCTGGTAGTAACTCATGTGAACTCCTTGGAAAGTGCGCGGGAGTTTACCTGTGGCCGGAGGATTTGTGGGGGTTTGGATGGAAGTCAAAAGCCCCTCACCCTAGCCCTCTCCCGGAGGGAGAGGGAACTGATTGGGGGATGCTGTGGAGATACGCCGACTTGAAAGTGCTGTACCGAATCCATAATCGACAAAAGTCTTTCAGGTCGATGTATGACTCAAGAAACCCCGGTTAGCCTTCATTCTCTCAAGTCCATAATCGACGCAATCTTTCAGGTCGATGTAACTCGCAGGACACCTCGGTCGGCCCCCTCTCCCTCTGGGAGAGGGCTGGGGTGAGGGGATAATAGAGGTAAAACACCGACCTGAACGTGCAGCGCTGAATCCATAATCGACGCAATCTTTCAGGTCGATGTAACTCGCAAGACACCGCGGTCGGCCCCCTCTCCCTCCGGGAGAGGGCTGGGGTGAGGGGATAATAGAGGTAAAACACCGACCTGAACGTGCAGCGCTGAATCCATAATCGACGCAATCTTTCAGGTCGATGTAACTCGCAGGACACCGCGGTCGGCCCCCTCTCCCTCCGGGAGAGGGCTGGGGTGAGGGTTGGCGTCATTACGCCAGGCACTCGGACTCAGCCCCGTCCAGCGCTTGAACGCCCGGCGAAAACTGCGCACATCGCTGTAGCCGACTTCCTCGGTAATCCGCTCGATCGGCATATCCGGATTGGCCAGCAGACTCATCGTCCGCGCCTGCCGCACCTGCTCCAGCAAAGCCTCAAACGTCAACGCATGCTCAGTCAACCGCCGCCGCAACGTACGACTGCTCATATTCAAATCACCGGCAATCTTTTCAATGTGACTGCCGCTGCTCAGATCCCGGGCAATCGCCCGCTCCACAGCCTGAATCAAATCAAGTTTCTGATGCACCTGCGCCGCTTCCAGCTCCAGCAATGCAACGGCCTGACGCAACGCCAGCGAATGATGATTGGGCAGGTTCACATCCAGCCACTGCGCATCGATCAGCATGCGATTGTGCAGGCAGCCGAAGCGCACCTCCGGCCCGAGCAGGCGCTGGTATTCGCTGAGGTAATCCGGCGCGGCATGCACGAATTCCACGGCAATCGCCTTGAACTCAGGCCCGACCAGCGCGCGGCCATACACCAGCAAACTGGCGAAGAACTCCTCGACCGCAAACACCTGCACATCAGTGAATGGCAAGCGGCATTCGGCATCGAGATGCACCTGCCCGCCAACCACATCGACGCTGGACACCACGATCCCGCCCGAGGTGTGCTGATGCCGAATGCCCAACGCAAAGGCATCGCGCAAGGTCTTGCACAGCGACAACACATGCCCGAGCAGCCCCAACGTCCCAAGCACGTTCTGCGCACCAACCCACAGCCCCAGGCCTTGGTTGGGCAGCACTTTGAGCGCGCGCTGAATCATCGCCACCGCCTGACGATAGGAAATCCGCTGCGCCGGATCCTGTAGATCCTCAAGGGTGAAACCCAGCCCACGGCACAGGCTCTGGGGATCGATGCCCTTGTTCTGCGCGACTTCAGCGAGGGTTTGCAAAAGAAATGGCGAGACCAGCGCCAGTTCGAAGGTCGGGTCTTGGACTTTTACGTTCATGGGGGCTGACATTCCGGATCACGCTTGATTGTTATTTTTGTAACCGGTTATGTCTAAGGAAGTTAGCACAGGGTGCGCGAACTGTCCGCAGATGCCCCCCTCGGTGTCCGCCAATACCCTGCCGCAACGTACGCCAAACGCTTATTTCTAGCGTACCGGCGCTCCGAGCGACCGGTACCAGGTCCCAATCACAATAATAATGAGGACAGTCATGAGCCAGAACCGTGCAGCATCCTTCTTGCCGCTCGCCCTTTTCATCGCGGGTTGCCCTCTGACGTTGCCCGCCCTGGCCACCGAAGCCGGCGTCGACAACATCGGCACCGGCACCGACGGCTTTTTCATGCTGCCGCTGGAAGTCGACAGCCTTCCGGAGAACATGGTCGCGTTCAACCTCTACTACAACCACTACAAGGCGCGAAAGCTCAACATCAGCTCGTTCGGCGGCAAAGTGCCGAATGTCGAAATCGAATCCACTGCCGTGATTCCACGCCTCGATTATTTAAGCCCCGTGCGTGTGTTCGGCGGACGCCTGGCCGGTTACATCGCCCAGCCGTGGTTGAAGCAGGAAGTCTCGGTGTTCGGCTTGAGCGACACCCGCGAAGGCATGGGCGATACCACCTTCGCACCGATCATTCTGTGGGACATGGGCAAAAACCTGACCCTTGGCGCCGCCGTAGAGGTCACTGTGCCCACCGGCGAATACAGCGTCGATCGGCTGGCCAATACCAGCAACAATTTCTACACCTACAAACCGCTGTTCTCGTTCACCTGGCTGCCGACTGAACGCACCGAAGTCTCGATGAAGACCACCTACAGCTTCAACGAGAAAAACAAGGACACCGACTACAAGTCGGGGCAAATCTTCCACTTCGATTATTCGGCCAGCTACAAGATCACCGACGACCTGATGCTCGGCGTCAACGGCTACTACCTCAAGCAAACCACCGACGACAAACAGTTCGGCCACACCGTGCAGTTCGCCGGGCAGGACGTCGATGACGGCGTGCGCGGCAAGGTGTTCGCGATTGGCCCGGCGCTGCACTTCACCTTTCTCAAGTACGCCAGTGCGGAGATTCGCTGGGCCAAGGAATTTGATGTGGAGAACCGGCCGGAGGGAGAAATGTTGTGGGCGAAGGTGAGTATTCCCTATGCGTTCTGAGTGCATTTGTAGGAAAGCGCACCTGGATTTGTAGCCTGAAAACCTGAAAAACGCATGGGTGGAATACGCCTACAGCGGCGGTCGAGATTACCGGCCAACAGGGGGAAACGTCTGGCAGATTTAAAGGGTGCGCTTGCAGATACTGGGCTCCGTTATCCCATGGTTGCTCAAGGGCTCATGGGGTGCATCGTCTGCCAGTGACGACAACGGGCCATGTCCCCCCTTAAACTGCCGAGATTGATCACGGAGATCACTATGAGCATATTACTTTCCCCGTTTTACTCTGACTTCGAATCCGAAGAAGAGGCCGAGAGCTACGATCGCTGGTTTCGTGCCAAGGTGCAGGCTGTACTGGATGATCCTCGCCCGGGCATTCCCCATGAGGAAGCCATGGTGCGGCTCGACCAATTATTAGAAGAGAAACGCAAGAATCGACGCGCTGCCGCTTGAATGGAGCGATCAGGCTCTGGACGATCTGGCTGACATTATCGATTACATTGAACAATACAATTCCAACGCTTCAGCGGCTCTGAACCACAAGGTGGGTGCAGCAACGCAAAGGCTTTCATCAATCCCTTATGGTTACAGATCCGGTCGAGTGCCAGGCACCCGGGAAATGGTGGTCAATCCAAACTATCTGCTGGTCTATCGAGTGAACGGGCGCATCAAAATACTGACGTTAGTCCACACCAGACAACAATACCCACGAACCTCATAAATATAAAAAAGGGCGACCAACAGGTCGCCCAAACGTACTACACGAGAGTCTTTTACAACGTCAGTTGCCCGCGCTCCTCCTCGGTCAACTGTTGCTTCGCCTGTTCATCCAGCGCCCCGGCACCCAACACCTGCACCGGGCTGTTCGGGTTGTAACCCGGTGCTGGCACGCGGCTGGCACCATCACGAGACGGCGCCAGCTGTTCGTTGCCGAAGCTCAACACCTGCACGGTGAACACCGACGCCTGATTCTGTCGCGAAGCCGCCTGCTGCTGACGCGCGACATCTTCCGCCGCTTGGGTGGCCGACGATGCCGCCGAACTGGCCGAGGTGATCGCCCCGGTGTTCACCGCCGACACCACCGGCACACCCGTCGCCTTGCCCTGCACCGAAATGTTCGCGGCGTTGACCACCGTCAGCGCGGCGATGTTGACGTTGCCCGACACGCGAATCCCCGCCTCGCCCGCATCGATGGTGCCCAGCGGCGCGATCAGGTCGATGTCGCCCGGTGCCACTTCGGCGATCGGGTTGAGCGTGGCGATACCGGCGCCGGTGCTCGGCACCGATGGCGACAGGGTGACGTTGCCCCAAGTGTCGTAAACCCGTTTCGGCGGGGTGTAGACCACGGTGGTTTTCGAACCTCGACCGGCGTTGATGTCGCCCTCGGCCGACCAGCCGAGAATCGAGCCGCCGAAGGTGGTCATGATCCGGCTCTGGCCGAGCAAGATACTGCCCTGCGAATAGAGCTGAATGTTGCCCGAGCCCTGAGTGATGATCCCCGCGGTGGACGGTGGCGCCGCGCCTTCGATGCCGAACACCTGACCGCCGCCCGGGGTGAGCATCTGGATGTCGCCGCCAAACAGCGTCTTGACCCCTGCCCCGCCGTACATTGTGATGTCGCCGTCGTAGCGGATCGGATTGCCCGCCACATCGGTGGTCGGGAACAGCGCTGCAATGGCGTTGCGACCGCGCAGGTAACTGCCTTTGCGCGGGCCATCGACATCGTTGTACTCCAGGCCACCGGCGCGCAGTTCGGCGAAGTAGACCTGCCGCGCGAAGATCGCCTGTTCGGTACTCGGCAGTGCGGCGTAGTACGCTTGCGCCTGCTCATCACTGCCTTTGAAGCCGTAACCGAGGGTCAGCCAGCTCTGCAGTTCATCGAGGTAGGTCTTGACTACTTTACCCGGCTGCGCGCTCAGGGACTGGTCAGGCCTGGCGACGTTCTGGCGGTTCAGATAACGCGCGATGAAGGCGGCATAACCGGGCCCCTGCGCGCCCACACCGGCCTGCATCACGATACTCGCGCCGGGGCGGTTATCACCCGCTACCACAGGCCCGATGCTAGTAATACTGGCGCGGTCTTCCATGAGGATGTTGCGCCCGGCGTTGATGTCCAGAACACCCGGCCCTGCGATGTCGAAGCTGCTGTAGAGAATGTCGCGGCCTGCCGATACCCGCGAGATATCCCGCGCATCGTTATGCACGAACAGGTTGCCTGTCGACGCAATGCCTTCGGTACGAGGCGTGCCCATTTCCGCGTTGGGTGCGGTAGCAGGCTGGCCGAGGAAAGTGCCGGACGCCACAATGTCGCGCCCGGCAAGCATCCAGACCGGCCCGGCCGCTTCGTACCAGGTGCGTCTGGAAAGATTGAACGTCAGCGTTTCACCGCTGCGCACGCCCACCAGATCCCCGGTCAGGGCATAGAAACGTGCCGGTGCCTGCACATCACTCAACCCCGAGTAACTGTTGGGCCCAAAGGCAAACAGCGGATAGCGCACATTCTTGTCCGCTGAAACACCGTCACTGTTCAGATTGGTCATGATTGGCGTCGCCGACGTACTGCTGCCGTAGCCATTGAATGCCGGAGCGAACGGCGTGGCGATGGCCAGTGGACTGGCGCCCGACTGGTTGATCGCATAGCCGCCGGCATAAATCGAATCCTGCGCCAGCAACTCCAGTTGCCCTGCATCCGACGGCGCCAGCAGCAATGAATAACTCGTTGCCGGCACTACGCCGCTGCCTTGGCTGTACACCGCTGACGGCCCGG
Source organism: Pseudomonas sp. SCA2728.1_7 (assembly GCF_018138145.1). Classification (NCBI taxonomy): domain Bacteria; kingdom Pseudomonadati; phylum Pseudomonadota; class Gammaproteobacteria; order Pseudomonadales; family Pseudomonadaceae; genus Pseudomonas; species Pseudomonas sp. SCA2728.1_7. The sequence goes on from NZ_CP073104.1 coordinate 1,206,206, forward strand.
CATAGATCGAGCCTTGCGCAGCCACTGCGCGCAAGATCGACGGATAGACAAAGCGCCCGTCGGTCGGCGAGGTATTACGCGCAGTAACGGGACCTTGCCCGGTGGTTTCGCCCAGTTGGGTGCTCGGCGTCAGATTGCCGCCCGCTGAAAACAGGTTGATTGCCGTGTGATCGGTCCACAACGAGAAACCGCTCAAGCCGCCGCCGTCGTGTGCGACACCGTCCTCGGTGGTGAACGACGTCGAGTTCTGCAAGCGCACCCGGCCCGGATCCGCGGCCCCACCCAGCACCAGATCGCCACGGGTGTTCAGGCTCATGGCCGAATCGCCCGGGATCAACACCAGGCCGCCGGAAGCGCTGCCCAGCGTGGCCGTAAACGGATCGTACGGGCGGACTTCACGAACGTCCTGAACAGGGGCGGCAGCGCCATACTGAAGATTGATACCACCCAGCGCACCACCGGTCAGTTGTGCGGCACCGCGCAGGTTGATCAACGCACCTTGCAGATCATGTTGCGCAATACCGATGCCATTTTGTCCCGCCCGGGCCTGCAACGACGGGTTGACCGAGCCACCCACGCGGATGTCCATGTCGCCGCCGCCGGTCAATTGCAGAGTACCGTCGCTGCCCACACGTCCGGTGCTGCCGACTGCCACGATCAAGCCCTGCCCACGAGGATAAAGGTTGCTGTTGCCGCTGCCGCCCATGGCCTTGAGCATGCCGGCGTCAGCACCGGCGCGCAGGTTGATGTTGCCGCCACCCAACGTCCCGAAACCGGTGAACCCCACCAGGAAGGGGCCAGTGTCGACGCTTTGATCCGGCAACGGCTGAGTCGCGTAGCTGCCGAAGTTGATCCACCACGCCGTCGGCACATCGCTGCTGCCGGTGCCCTGACGCCAGAGCCAATTGCCCACGGCCACACTCGGCACCTGTTCCGGGGTATCCATGTTTTGCGAGTACCCGCGACGACCCAGCACATCGCCGGAAATCGAACCGCCGGCATTGATTGTCAGGTTGCCACCCATTTGCGGGTACCAGGCCTGATACAGGCTGTCGTTGCCACTGACCCATTTTTCGTAATCGCTGCCGCCACTGCCCAGCACCGAGCCGTTGTCCGACAGGCGTCCGCGCGGCTGGTTGTACAGCGGATCGACATCCTGCGACTGTGTGCCGGCGGTGTAGACGCCGAACGGTGAGTCCATGCTCAGATCGCCCGCGGCGAGCACGTCCAGATCGCCGGTGCCGGTGCGCAACACGCTGAACATTTGCGTGCGGGTTTTGACGGTGATGCCCGGTTTGTTTTCGACGCACAGTTCCGGGAACGCACCGCACCAGGACGCCACGTCATCGTCGCTCATCGGGGAGCCGGCAGGCATGCCCAGCCAGTTGTCCGGCGCCCACGCCCAACGCGGCGCCGGCACGCAAGAGTTCGGCGCCCAGTCACACCAGTCTTTCAGATCGTCAGGCACTGGCTCACCGGGAGTAAAACCACCCAGATTGCCGTCGCCCCAGACCAGCGTCGGCGGTTTTTCCGTCACCTTCAAGCCGTAGTGGGTGTCGGCCAGACGCAAGTGCCCATCGCTGGAAAGCGGCTTGATCGCGCGGCTGTCCGCCGCACTCAGATCCGCGCCCGCCACCACGCGCATCGACCACGACGCACTGCCGGCCGGCAACATGCTTGCGACTGCCCAGTTGCGCCCCTGTTGCGTGCCGCTCAACGGTCGCAACTCAATGAACGCGGTGCCGTCGGCCAACACGACATCCGTCATCGACGGGATCAGCGAGCCACGCAACAGAGCAAGCGAACCGCTCAGGCGCACGCCCTTGATCGCGTTGGTGCCGGCCTCGACGTTGCCTGGCAACGGCACGCCTTTGGGCCAGCGCACGGCGCCGATCGCCGTTACGTTGTTCAAGCGGATGCCCGCGCCAAGGCGACTGCCCGCCGGCAAGGTCACGCTGTCGGCAAGTAACGTACCGGCGGCGTACAGCAACTGGCCCGTCGCATCGTGTACCGCAGCGGCCAGCACTGTGCCTGCGCTCAAGGTATACGGTCCGGCCAGGGTCGCCTCGGTGGGCAACAGGGTCCCGGTGGGCAGCGTCGCCGCTTGCAGCGGCACGTCGTAGTTCAACGTGACACCGGCCGGGAACAGCGTGCCTTCGGCCAGGGTCACGCCCGCCGTCGGCACGATCAGGTCGCCACCAAACGGCTGGATGCCCGGCAAGAGTTTCCAGCCGGCATCGTCGACGGTTTCCGGCGGCGGCGCGAAGCCGTCGTTGAGGCTGCCATGAATATCGAGGTTGCCGCCGGCACGCATCACCAGACTGCCCGCCTCGCCCGAACCGTACACAGCGGTTTTCTGCGTATGCGGATTGAGGCTGGCATAGCGGTAGCCGGACAAGTCCACATCGCCCTGCACCACCAGATCGCCGTCGGCGGTTTTGCTGGCGATTTCCACGCCCGGCCGTAAATGGAACGCATCGGCGTAGGTGGCATTGTTCAGCCCCGCCAGCTTGTTCTGCAGCAGGTTGCGGTTGGCCAGCGCGGCGTCGATGAACGCACTGCTGTCAGCATGGATGCGGTCGAAGTAGGCCTGATCGATCACCTGATACGGCCGTCCGCTGGCCGCCGGGTCGACGCCGTCGGTGGCATCGGTATAACGCCGCGTGGCGTTAAGGCCAATCGACCGTGCGCCCTGAATGCTCAGCGCACCGCTGGCATCAATGGCGATGTCATCGGCACCGAGGCGCGGCGCGTTCAACTCCAGCGTGCCGCGCAACAGCCCGTCGGACTGCCCGGGCAATGTGCCCCGCACGGCATCGGTGCCATGACGCAGATCGATCCGCGCACCGGCGCCAAGGGTCAACAGACCCGCAGCGGAATTGAGCTCAACCGTCGCCCGGTTCGGCGCGTCGATGATCTTGCCGTAGCTGTCGACCCGCAGCACACGACCATGGGCGTCGAGCACGGCGTTGCCGGCCAGGGTCAGGCCGTTTTTCGCCGACAGGCGAATGTTGCCGACCCGCTCGCCGCTGGCATCGATCAAACCCGCGACGGTCAGGCTGCCGTTGTCCACCGAGACGTTCACTTCGCCAGCCTTGAGTCCGTCGCCAATCAGCAGATCCCCCTGCTTGAGTTGCAAACTGCGACTGCCGAAGACCTGACCGGCATTCAAGCGCTGGTTGAGGGCGGCAAACTGCTGACTGGCATCACCGTTCAGGTGCTGGGCGCGGATGTCCACGCCGGCGGATTTGTACGGTACCCACGTGCCGCCGGCATCGTAATGGCCGCTGCTGGTTCCGAGGATCTGGCCTTGCAGATCAACCATGCCCGCATCGCTGGCCAGCGCGACGGCACTGAGGGTGCCGGCCTGATTGTTCTGCGCCGAGAGGTCGATGCGCGAACCGGCGGCCTGGCGGATATTGCCGTGGCTGCTGTACAGCGCCACATCGCCGCCCCAGCTGTACTTGCTGACATCATTGAACGGCAAGGTGCGTCCGGCCATGTCCACAGACGCGCCATCGGCGAGGGTCAGATCGCCCTCGGATTTCACCAGCAGTTTGCCGCTGGCCAGGGTGATGCGGCTGTCCAGAACGACGCTGCGGGCATCGAGCGTCAGTTCCGCGCCCAAGGCATTGGCGGCCGCTGGCGTGCCGGCGCCGGTGAGCGTCAGGTTGTTGCCGGCCTTGAGCAGGTTGACCGAAGCGGCCTCCCCGGTCAGCAAGGGTGTGCTCAGGTTGAGATTGCCGCCGCTGTAGACATAGCCCTTGACTGGATCGTAAGCGCCCTGTTCCTGGTACACCGCTAGGCTGCCCTTGTGATTGGCGGTGATGCGCTCACTGGCGCTGAGGTTGACGTTGGCAAAACCCAGCGCCAGCCGATTGTTCTGCTCCAGACCGCTGGCCTGCGGATTGGGGCCGTAACCGAATTCGATGCGCTGCGCCTGAATATCGAGAGTGCCGCGGCCCGTGCCGGCGCCGCCAGTGATGACGGCGCCGGGATGCTGGCTGGCGCCGTTCCAGATCAGATTGGCGGTGCGAATGGACGCCACGTCAGCGCTTTCACCCAAGCCGTAAATGGCTGGCGTGGTGAATATCAGGTTCTGCAATTTACTCACGCCCGTTTGCGCGTCCAGCGTATCGAGGCTGACGTTGCCGTAAAAGTTGAACGCATCGCGGCTGGTCAGGCTCAAGGTTTCCAGCGCGGGTGCAGCAAACTGCGTATCACCGCGCAACAGGCGATCGAGCACGTTCTGGTTCAGGGTCAGACCGGTCGGCACGCGGTTGCCGGCAGCGCTCAAGGCTTCGGCGCTGCCAGCGTTGACGGCGCCGACAGCCAGGGCCAGATGGCGGGTGCCGAAGCGTACCGACTCATCGAGTTCAAACTGCTTGTCGGTGGCGGCGGTAATGCTGCCGTTGGAATAGAGCAGCGTCGGGTTGTTACAGACGGTCGTCGGGCACTTGCCAATACGAATGTCGCCCGCACCGGAAGTACCTTCCGCTACCGCAGGCGCCAGGACGTTGGTCCAACCGTTCGACACCATCAGCAGCGCGGCCGCCCCCGGCTGGTAGATGAAACCACTGCTGGAGTCGTACGGCGCGTTGCCACGGCCCAGGGTGTTGATCCCCGAGCCGGCTTCGAGGGTAATGCCACCATCGCTGCGGGCGGTGCGCAACAGCACCTCGGGCGCCGACAACATCGCCCCTTCGCGCAGGGTGATCGACGTCGTGTAGCCAGTGAACGAGATGATATTGCCCGCGCCGCTGTAATCGATCAGCGGTTGCGCGCCGAGGGTCAGGCGCCCGGCATTCAGACCGTTGAGGCTGTCGGCATACAGCGACACGCCAGTGAAACCGTCGGTGCGCGAATGCCCGGCGCCGAGAATTTCAAAGTCCATTGCCCCGCGTACCGTGGCCGTTCCGACCACCCCGCCGGCGGCCGGGGCGAATAACGCGCGGCCGTTGAAATCCAGGGCAACGTCCTGCTCGGCACCTGGCATCAAATACAGATTCAGCGATTTGCCATCCATAGGGGCCAAGGCCCGGGGCACGCCACGCCGTGTCGCGTCACTCTGGATGAATTGGCTGAAACCGGTCTCGTTGTACTGCGAATAACGGCGCAGGACATCCGCAGACGTCAGAATGACCTGGCTGGGCAGGCTGTTACGCAGCCCGGTGTTGGCAATCGACATCTGCCCCGAACGGGTCCACGAACCATTGCGCATCTGCAACGCGTCGTTGCTGACGCCTGCTGTGGCCTGACCATTGACTTCGACCCGGAACGCCCCGGGCAGCAAGGCAAAGGTCGAGGGCAGCAATGTGTAGGTGCCCGCCGCCAGACCCGGCACGCCGGCACCGAGGGTAATCTGCTGGCCGATGCGCGGGTCGACCGCCCCAGCCTCGGCGAGCATCGGCGCGTAGTCACTCTGATTGCCCGGCACGATGGCGTACACCGGATTGCTGGCAAGGCCCGGCAGGCTGAAGGTGCCGTCATTGGCGTTGCGCACCAGCGGGTTGTAGCGGGCATCGGTAGAACCGCCGCGCCCGGAGACAAACCCGGCGCCGCGCAGATCACCGCCACCGGACAAATCAATCAGCGCGCCGCTCTGTACATCGACATAGCGCGAGGTCAGCGTCACCCCGGCCGTGTCCGCACTGATGCCCTTGAGCTGAACGGATTTGCCAGCGTAGCGATAGTCGATGCCGTCGGTGGTTCCGCCATACGGCATGACCAACCCGGCGGCGCTGACCGAAGTCACGCTACCCGGCAGCAGGTGCAGCTCGCGGGTATTGACCACCGTCTCACCGCCAAGGCTGATCATGCCCATCGGTGCGCGGATTACCCCGCCTTGTTCAATGCGCCCGGCCGCCAGTGTCAGGTTGCCAAACACCGAATACGGCAACGCGGCCGGTGCGGCCCCGCTGCTGCTGATGCGCAAGGTGCGAGCCGGATCGGCACCGGGGATCACGCTTTGGTAGCCCACCCGCACCTCGGCGGTGACATCGCTGGCAGGATAGATCTGCGCGGCACGCAGGTTGAGGTCGCCCGGTGTCCACAGTTCGGTTTTCTCGACATAACCGGTCGGCGCCAGAAAGCGCAGGTCACCACGGCTTTGCAGGGAGACCTGATCAAAGCCACGACGCGTCACCTGCAAGTCCGCACCCGTGAGCTGGACAATATTGCCCGCGGTACCGAACGACAGGCTGTTGCTCAGGTCCAGTTGATCCGCACTGGCATTGAATTGCCCCATCGATACACGCGTAGTCGGCGTGTTCATCACCCGTGGCCGAAGGTTGCCCGGCGCCTCGAAATACTTGCCCGTACCCGACAGGCGCAGGTAGGGCGCAGACAGGTCGATACGCGCATTGTCTTGCGCGCCTTCGGCCAGCGAAATCGCGCCGGCATACAAACTCAGACTTTGCTGCATGTGCAGATTGACGTCCCCGTCGAACGACAGCAGGCCGTTGCTCAGCACACTCAGATTATCGAACCCGCCAGCCATCAACCGGTCGGCACTCAGGCGGGCACGCCCGTATTGCAACGCGGGCGCCGCTTCTCCCGGTTGCACATCGGCCGGCAACAGGGCATCAGCGGTTTGCTGGCTGATGATGATTTCGCGCGGCACGCGCACCTCATTGCTGGCGTCACTGCGCAGATAACTCGGCGTCTCCAGGGCGATCTCCAGGCGCCCACCCGCCGCACCGACGCCACCGGCTGCCGCGCGCAGGTCGCCGTCGATGAACAGGCCGTTATAGGAACTCAAGGAAATTCGCCCGCCGTCCGTAGCGACCGCCGTCGGCCCCTGCCCGGCGATATCCAGCAGCGCCTGCGCACCGGATGCGTCAAGCCGCGCGCCATTGCGCACGACGACATAGGCATCGGCCGCCGTGGCGGTGGCCTTCCTCGCATCGGTTTCACCGCCAATGATGATGCTGCCGCCCTTGCCCACCAACCCATACACCCGGCCCAGCGCATCCACGCCCGTGGCAGCGCGCCCGGCGACATCGAGCACGGCGTGGTCGCCGATCCAGATCGTGCGGTTGTGGGCATCTTTGTCAGCGACTTGCGAGGCCTCGGCGACATTCATCGAGCCGAACTGCTGCTGGCGAATGTCGATGATGCCGCCCCAGGCATTCAACTCACCGTCGACAGTAATCTGTCCGGCGCCGCGCACGTTGATGCTTTGCCCCGGGTCGACACTGATGCGCGAGCCCTGGCCAAGGGTTAACGCATTACGCGCAGGATCGCTCAACGCCACCTCGCTGGAACCGGCCTGCAAGCTCAGGCTGGCACCCGCGCGTTGCGTCAGTTGCGCCTTGCCCGGATTGTCCTGATAGAGCGTCGGCGTCCACAGTTCCAACGCCTGTTGCGGGGCGACACCGCTGGCCTGACTGGCTGCCGCGTCAGCAAACCGGTAAACCGGCATCAGCACGTCAATCAGCGTGTTGTCCGCAACGTCCAGGCGGTTGAGCCCGATCAGGTTGTAGGCCGAAAAGCCCTTGTCGAACAGATCTGCTTGCAGCTGCAAGGTATTGTCGGCGAGATCTTTGTCGGTCTGGCCGATCAGCACATTGCCGGCCTGAATCAACAGGCTGCCACCGCCCGTCACACCGTAGCCACGCAACTGGCCAGCGAGGCGCAGATGACTGTCACCCGGCGCTGACAACGCACTGGACTCCAGCGTCATGTCACCGCCCTTGCCCCCCCGAGTCTTGCCGTTGGCCAGGATCGCGCCGCCGGAGGACACGTCGAGCAGGCTGCCGGTGCCGATTTCGATGTCGCCGCTGCTGCGGATCGAAATGACGCCACCGTCCAGATACGCAAGACTGCTCGCGTCATCCGGGTCAGTGCGCAAATTGCTCCACAGCCCCCGGGTGTCCAGTTGCACTTTTTCCGCCACGCGAACACCTGTGGTCGTGCCCGCAGGCGCAACGATGCGGGTATCGGTGACACGGTCGGTATTGAGCTGGTTGAGCACGTTGCCCACATGCAGGCTGCCGCCCCGCGCAATCAGGTCGGCGTTGACCTGCACCTGCGGCGCGTAGAGGGTGATATCGCCACCGTTGCCGACCGTCACGGCGCCGTCCACGCCGATGTGCTCTTTGGCGGCGACCTTCAGTGCGCCCAGTTGCCAGTCACTCAGTTGTGCGGCATCGAGAAACAGCTTGCCATTGCGCGCCTCGGACACCACGCCGGTCAGGCCCGCGTCGTTATCGCCGAGCGGACGCTCAATGCCGATCTGCACCTGATCGAGCAACGGACTGAGGCCATAGAGCACGCCACCCGCCGCCGCGACGTAGGCGGCATCGTAACCACCGACAATCAACTGCCCGCGCCGCGCGAGTGCGGTCTGACGCTGCGCGTAGCCATCGAGCACGGCACGCGGCGCCTGAGTCTGGCGCTCGCCCTGATAAACCTGCCCCAGCAGTTGCCCGTCGAGCACCGCGTTACGGGTGCCGATCACCAATTGCCCGGCATCGCGACCCACGGTGTAGCCCGCCTCCAGGCGCTTGGTCGGTGCGATCAGCGGATTGTAGTAATAGCTCGTCTGACCCCAGCGTTCGCTGCTGTCTTCATAACCGTTGTACAGACCGCTGTAGAGCAGATCGCCTGGCGCCTTGGACAATTCGTAGAGATGCCCGTCAGCACCGCGCAACCAACTCTGGCGAATCTCGCCACTTTGCACATCGAGCGTGCCGCCAGACAGGTTGATCAACGACCCCTTCTCGGTCACCACGTCATTGCCGGCGAAATTTACCGTCCCGCCCTGGGCCATCCATTCACCGATGCTGTGGCCCTGGGTGCCAAGGTAACCACCGACTTCGAGCAACCCCCCTGCCGTGTACCAGCGATCCGTGGCGTAACCGTTGGTGCCGGCGGGCACGTAGACCAGTTCACGCACATCAACCCAGACGTCGTTGCTGTTCAGCGCAGCTTTGTCGCGGTTGCCCGAAGCGTCGCGCTGTTCGTTGCCCTGCACATTGATCTTGATGCTGTTGGATTCCATCGCGACTTTCACGCCGATGGCGCCGGAAACGTCGATCAGCGCACCGTCGCGCACCAGGCTGCGACGCTGCGCGGCCACGGCGATTTGTCCGCCCGTGGCCAGGGTAATCGAACCGTTCTGGAACTCGACGCTGCCACCACTCTGGATGTCGATGCGCGATTGGTCACTGCGAATCGAATTGGTCGGGGTAACGGCGGTCAGTGCGGACTGATGCTGGCTGTCGAGGGCCGTGAGGTCACTGCTGTCGAGCATGATCGCCGTGGCACTGCCCTGCCCCAGCGTCACGCTGCCTTGGGTGTCCGTCGCCGGGTTGAGCAGATGAATCGTGCCGCGCGTGGCGACCGATGTGCTGGCGAGCAATACGCCGTTTTGCACGACCTCATGGCCGGTCAGGGTGATGTCGCCGGTCGCGGCCTGAATCAGTCCGTTGTTGCTGACCTTGCCGGCAACGCTGGCGGCTTTGAAGCCCGGCGTGACTTCGTTGCCGAACGTCGTGGAGAAGCCGTTGCCTTCGGTGCCCGAACCCTTGCGAATATAAAAGCGATCCCCCGCCCCCAGCACGGTCTGGCCCTTGGCGGTGTTGATGCTGCCGTCGTTCTGCACTTCGCTGCCCAACAGCAAGGCATAACCGCCGGCGTCGGTGGACTTCGCCGGTCGCGCGGTTTCAATGGACGCCCCGCGCTCCACCAGCACTTTGCCCACCGCGTCGGTGAACGTCGGCTGGCTGGCGCTGCTGTCGAAATACAGGCCGCGATCACGGAACTGGATATCGGTGATGTTGGCGGCGGCCGCCACCAGGTTGCGCACGTTGACCTGACTGGTGCCGCTGAAAACGATGCCGTTGCGGTTGATCAGCATCACCGTGCCGTCGCCCTTGATCTGCCCCTGAATCTGACTGGCGCGTGCACTCGGATCGTTGACCCGGTTGAGCACCGCCCAATTCGCTTGCTGGGCAAATTCAACGCTGGTGTTACGCCCGACGTTGAAGGTTTCCCAGTTGAGAATGGCTTTGTCGGCGGTTTGCTCGATCTTCACCGTGGTCTTGCCGTCGGCCTGAGTCTGTTGCGGGCCTTTCGCGTTCTGCCAGCCCTGGGTGAGGCTGTTGTCGACCTTCAGCCCCCCCTCGGCCAAACCGTCCGGAACAAACTGCACCGAGCCCAATGCCGTCGCGCGTCCGGCCGCTTGCGCCGCTTGCTGTGCAGCAATCGCGGCGACGGTGTTGTTCAAGGTCTGAATCGAACGCTGCAGCTGTTGGTTGGCCTTCTGCTGTTGCGCCAGCGGCGGCGTCATCCCCGGCAAACCGCCGGTGCTGGGCCGTGCAGCGCTCGCCTGCTGCGCCGCGCCCTTGGCGGCAAACCATCCCGAACTGAAAGCAGTGGCCGCCTCGGCGCTGCCCGCCACCAGACACAAGGCAATCGCCTGCGCCAACGGCTTGAGCATCCACAGCGCCGGATCGACGACAAGACGCTGTTGAGGCTGGACACGGGTACTGCGACGGGATGGGCGAGCGAGCATCACTACGAGATCCTTTTGGGTTGCCACACGAGGCCGCAGGTCGGGTGGACCCTGCTGTTATGACATAGGCGGTTGGCGAAGGCCGCGACCGAACGGATGTCACACAAACTTCATGATTGAGGAGTAGATCGGCCAAAAAAAAGCAGCAGCCCGAAGGCTGCTGCGATTGCATTGCGGTTGAAGCGAGGCTTACAAAGGACGACCGATAGCGTTGCAGACGCTGGCGTTGTTGATGTCCAGGTTGTTGCCCGAAGTGTTGGTGACGAAGTTGGCGGTCACAGCGGCTTTCCAGTTGGTTGGAACCGGAGTGAAGCTGTGCGCGATGGTGGCAGCGTTGTTGCCCGGGTTGCTGTAGTGAGTGGTCAGGAAGCTACGGACATCGTTGGCCACGGTTGCATCCTTGTAGCACTGGCCGAAGATGAAGTTGGTGTAAGCGACGATCGGGTAGCCGCTCGCCGGGTTAGGCACAACCGGTACCCACTGCGCCGGGTTGGCAGGCGCGGCTGGCAGAGCGGCCGAACCCAATGCCAGGGAAACGTTGGCAGTGGTTGGCTGCACGCCGTTGACGCGGGCAACAACAGCGTTGCTCGCGGCGTTCACACCGTCCGGACCGACATAACCGATCGAACCGTCAACGGCGTTGACCTGGGTGGCGACGTCAGACGTACCGGCAACACCCACCCAGTTCGCTGGCAATGCGGAGCCGGCTGGCAGGCGAGCGTTGGTGAAGGTGGAGTTGGTGGCGAACTTGGTCGGGCAGATCGAGTTCAGGTGGCGAGTGAGGATTTCCGAAGTACCGCTGGAAACGTTGCGATAAACAACGCGAATCGGCGTGGTGTCGGCAGTACCCAACAGTGCACCCCAAGTGGTTTTGGCGCCCGAGAAGGCATCACACAGCTGAGTGCTGGTCAGGTTCAGCGCGGTCTGGCCAGACTTTTTGTAAGGAATGGCAACCGAAGTGGCCACCGAAGGCAGTTGGATCAGCGGGCCGTACGAAGCGCCGTAGGTGCTGTTGTAGGTGCTGATTTCCGTAGCGCTGAGGATCGAGTCGCTACCGGCGAAGTGCACCGAACCGGTGGTGCTGAACAGTGCGGAGTTGTTGGTCAGGAAAGCCGTTTTGCCAGTACCGCTACCGGTGCCCAGGTAGCTGAAGTTGGCTGGCAGGATGCTGTTGGCAGAACCTTTGTACAGAGCGGCAGGCAGAGTCGCGCCACCACCGGTAACGTTGGCGGCCATGGCCTGGGCGGAAGCCAGAGCGGCGACAGTCAGTGAGGCTGCGATCAGAGTGCGCTTGAACATGAAGAATCTCCTTTTCAACTAGGTTGTGAACACAGGTTTTCGGGTGACTTGCATGACACTGGGAGGACTCACCGGGGCCCTCGCTAGCGTTGGCCTTGGTTAAGTCGCACTGAGAAATTCGCAGTTTCCGGTGACAGATAAAGGAAAAAACCTCGGGAGGTGCGAGCTGTTTCTGAAGGGATTTTCTCGGGTGTTTGCCGGGTGCAGCGCAGGGTCTGGATCAGCGGTTTGGCGGAATCGGGCTGGAGGCAGTGGCGGGTGGTTGCAGATGACAGAAAGGAGAACCCGAGGATGGTTCTTTTGAGGGTCGGGTGATGCTGAAGTCCTGGAAAAAAGATTGGATTATTTGTTGCCCTGACTGGCCCCATCGCTGGCAAGCCAGCTCCCACAAGGAGCCAAGTTGTCAATGCGATCTGCGACACAACACAAGAACCTGTGGGAGCTGGCTTGCCAGCGAAGGGGCCAGGTCAGACACCCTAAAAACATCTGACACACCACTACTGGATCAACTCAGTGCTCGCAATGATCGAATGCCATTTACCTCACAACACAGAACCCTGTGGGAGCGAGCCTGCTCGCGAAGGGGCCCGATCAGACACCATCAAAACCGGCTACTGGACCAGTTGGTTGATCTCAATGATCGGCAACAACACCGCCATCACAATCACCAGCACCACCCCGCCCATCACCACAATCATCAACGGCTCCAGCAACGCGGTCATGCCCATTGCCCGGCGTTCGATATCACGCGACAGGGTTTGCGCCGCACGCTCGAGCATCGGTGGCAGCGAACCGGTTTTTTCGCCACTGGCGATCAGATGAATCAGCACCGGTGGGAAAACATTCTCCACCCGCAACGCTGCCGCCAGGTTGACGCCCTCACGCACCTTGGCCGTCGCCTCAGTGACGCTCAGGCTCAAGCGGTCATTGGACAGCGTCTGTCGCGCCGCTTCCAGCGCACGCAGCAACGGCACCCCGGCGCCGCCGAGAATCGCCAGCGTCGAGGCAAAACGCGCGGTGTTCAGCCCCAAGATGAAACGACCGAAAAGCGGCAACTTCAGCACCCGATGATGCCAACTCAAACGTGCCGCCGGATTGCGCAGGTACAGGCGCCAGCTCCAGAACGCCCCTGCGATAATCGCCGCACACAACCAGCCCCACGCCCTTATGAAATCACTGGCGTTGAGCATTGCCAAGGTCAGCCCCGGCAAGTCCTGCCGCGCCTGAGAAAACGCACTCACCACCTGCGGCACCACGTAACTGAGCAGGAAAATCACGATGCCGATCGACACCAGACCGACCACACCCGGATAGATAAACGCGGTGAGAATCTTGCCGCGCAGGTTGTTGCGCTCCTCGATGTAATCCGCCAGCCGCTCCATGACCTGAGCCAGATCACCAGACTCCTCCCCGGCCGCAATCAAAGCGCGGTAAATCTCGGGAAAGTCCCGTGGCCGCGCGGCCAGAGATTCGGCCAGACGCATACCGCTGCGCACATCCGCACGAACAGCACTGAGCGTATGGGCGATGTGCTTTTTCTCGGCCTGCTCGACCGTGGCACTCAGCGCTGCTTCCAACGGTAGACTGGCGCCGAGCAGGCTCGCCAGTTGCCGCGTGGCCCAGGCCAGATCGTTGTCCGAGAGCTTGGCGCTGAACAACCCACCGCCACCGTGTTGGGCAACGTTGCTTTCCTTGTGCACTGACAATGCGGTCAAACCGCGCCCGCGTAATGTTGTGAACGCGGCAGCCTGGCTGTCCGCCTCAAGGTGCCCGGATTCAATCTTGCCGGTCGCGTCGGCGGCTTCAAAACGATAGCGATTCATCAGGCGTCCCGTGTCACACGGAGGATTTCTTCAGGGGCGGTGGCGCCGCTGCGGATCCAGCGTTCACCGTCCTCACGCAGGCTGAACATCCCGGCTTTCGCGGCTGATGCGCGCAAGGCCTGCTCCCCTGCCCCTTGGTGAATCAGTGTGCGGATGTCGTCGTCGATGCAGAACAACTCGTGAATGCCGGTACGGCCGCTGTAGCCGGTTTGATTGCACGCTGGGCAGCCGACCGGGCGCCAAGTGCCCGGTGCCGTTGGGTCTTCCTGTTTGCATTGATTACAGAGGCGACGCACCAGTCGCTGCGCCAAAACTCCGAGCATCGACGAGGCCAGCAAAAACGGTTCGACGCCCATGTCGATCAAGCGGTTGACCGCCGACACCGCGTCGTTGGTGTGCAAGGTTGCCAACACCAAATGCCCGGTCAGCGACGCTTGCACGGCGATTTGTGCGGTTTCGAGATCGCGGATTTCGCCGATCATGATGATGTCCGGGTCTTGGCGCAGGATCGCCCGCAGCGCCAGGGCGAAGGTCATATCGATTTTGGCGTTGACCTGAATCTGGCTGATGCCCGGCAGGTCGTATTCCACCGGGTCTTCAACAGTGAGAATGTTGCTGGTACTCGCATCGAGCCGCGCCAGTGCAGCGTACAGGCTGGTGGTTTTGCCGCTGCCCGTGGGCCCGGTGACCAGCACAATGCCGTGGGGCTGGCGGATCAAATGATCAAGTTTGGCCAACACCTGCACGTCCATGCCGAGGGTTTCCAGATGCAGACGTCCGGCCTGTTTGTCGAGCAGACGCATCACTACCCTTTCGCCATGCCCGGTCGGCACCGTTGAAACACGAATATCGATCGGTCGTCCCGCCACGCGCAGGGCGATGCGACCGTCCTGCGGCAGGCGTTTTTCGGCGATATCGAGTTGCGCCATGATCTTGATCCGCGACACCAACGCACCGTGTAACGCCTTGCGCGGCGAGACCACATCGCGCAGGGTTCCGTCGACCCGATAGCGCACCACCGAATGGGTTTCGAACGGCTCGATGTGAATGTCACTGGCCTCGTCGCGCGCCGCTTGGGTCAGCAGCGCGTTGATCATGCGAATCACCGGCGCACCGTCCTGGGTGTCGAGCAGGTCAGTGATTTCCGGCATGTCCTGCATCAGTCGGTCGAGGTCGACTTCGTTTTCTGCAGCGCCGACCACTGCCGCCGCACTACCGGTGTCGGCGTAAGCACTGGCGAGCAAGCCATCGAGCTCGTCATCGCGCACCCGCTGAATAGTGGTCGCGCCGAACTGCCGTCGCGCTTCACTGATCGACCAGCCTGGCGTCGACGGGCACACCGTCAACACGCCATCGCACAACAAAATCCGCTGCGCCTTGGCCCAGGCGTAAGGCAGCGAACTCATCTCAAGCCCTCCCCAATTCCTGTAGGAGCTGCCGAAGGCTGCGATCTTTTGATCTTTGGCCGTTTGGGGCCGTCGAAGAGCAAGATCAAAAGATCGCAGCCTTCGGCAGCTCCTACAGGTCCGTTTTCCAGATCAAGAGGCGATGTCGGCGTCATTGGATGGGCACCGCTTTGATGGTTGCGCGCGGACCCGACCCAGGTAAAACCGCCGGCACACCCTGCGCCGCCGTCGGCAACTGCGGCGCCTGCATGTCCGGCATCGCCCAGCTGCGTTCCGGTTGCAAACCACCCTGGGCGCGACGCATGAAGTCGTAGCGATTAAGAGTAATGCTGCGCCCCGCTTCGCTGTCGCGGATGATGTAAGGGCGCAGGAACACCATCAGGTTGGTCTTGGTGATCGCTCGACGCTCGTTGCGAAACAACGCGCCAATGCCCGGCAAGCTGCCCAGCCACGGCACCGCGTCATTGCTCTGGCTGTAGCCGTCCTGCAGCAACCCGCCAAGGACCATGATCTGGCCGTCGTCGAGCAGAATACTGGTATCGATCGCGCGTTTGTTGGTGACAATCCCCGCCGAATTGGCGCTGGCCGAAGCACGCTCATCAATGCTGCTGACTTCCTGATAGATATCGAGCTTGACCGTACCGCCCTCGGAAATCTGCGGGCGCACATTGAGCTTCAGACCGACCTCTTCCCGGGTCACGGTCTGGAACGGGTTATTGCTGGTGCCCCCGCCGCCGGTAACGTAACTGCCGCTGACAAACGGAATGGTCTGGCCGACAAAAATACTCGCAGCCTCGTTGTCGAGAGTCAGCAGATTCGGCGTCGACAACACGTTGGTGCCGCCCTTGCTTTTCAACGCCCGGGCCAGCACTTTCAGATCAAGAATCTTGCCGATACCGGGGATGTCGACGGTGCCGTTGACGTAGCCCAGGTTCAAACCCTGCGGCAGCACGTCGATGCTGGTCTTGCCGTTGGTGTTGATCCCCGAACCGCCCAGATTCGCGCCACCGATCACGCCATTGCCACCGAGATTGCCGGTCTGCCACTGCACGCCGAACTCGCTGGCATCGTCCTCGCCGACTTCGACGATCAGGCTTTCGATCACCACTTGCGCACGACGCTGGTCGAGCAGATCGATCACCTCGCGCAAGTTGCGGTACAACGGCTCCGGCGCAGAAATCAGCAAGGTGTTGGTAGTCGCGTCGGCCTGAATGGTCACACCGCCGGCACTGAAGGCGACGTTCTGCTCGCTCGCCTGATTACCGCTGCTACTGGTGCCGCCACTGCCTTGTGCGTAACTGCCACCGGTACTGCCGCTGCTATCGCTGGTCGATGTTGTACCGCTGGTTTGCGTACCGCTCTGGCCATTCTGCCCAGCGCTGCCGCCGGTACTTGCGCCCATGGCACTGAGCACCGACCGCGCACTGTCACTGGTGCCGCTGTCGCTCTCGCCCGTGAGCAAACCACGCAACGCCTGCGCCAGTTTCGCCGCTTGCGCGTTACGCAGATAAACCACATGCAGATTGCTCGGATTGCTCTGCGCGTTATCCAGTTTATAGATCAGATTACGCGCCAGTTCCGTACGCTCCGGACTACCCGCGCGAATGATGATGGTGTTGGAGCGCGGATCACCGATCACCGCAATTTTCTGCGTCGGATCATTGCCCGGCGCATCCAGCAGATCAGCCACCATCGGCGCAATGTCAGCAGCGATGCCGTTCTGAATTTGCACCACATCCGTGTCAATCGCGCTCGGCGAATCAATGCTCGCAATCAACTGCGCAACGCGGGTCAGGTTCTCGGCGTAATCGGTGATGACGATGGTGTTGTTGCCGGGATAAGCATTGATCGGATTGTTCGGCGAAACGATCGGCCGCAGCACCGGAATCAGGTTCACCGCGTTCTCGTATTGCAGGCGAAACGTGCGCGTCAGCATTCCGTTGCCCGCCGGTTTATCAGCACTGTAAATCGGCCCGCCGAGCAACTTCGCATCAGCCTCCGGTACCACCTGCGCCACACCGCCGACATCAACCACGCTGAAACCCTGCATGCGCAACGCCGCCAGCAGCATGTCGTACGCCTGCCGCGCCGGCACCTGACCCTCCGAGACCAGCGTCAACGTGCCCTTCACCCGAGGATCGACCAAAAACTGCTGCCCGGTGGAACGCGACAACGCGCGCACCACCGCTTGAATATCCGCGTCGACAAAATTCAGCGTCACCGGTTGATCGCCCAAAGGGTTGCTCGGCAAGGCAATGCCCGAAGCCCCCGAACCGCTGCGCGCACTCTTGGTGATGTTGTGCAATGGCTTCGGCACAGGTCGCGCCTGAGCCTGCGCACGTTCGCGATCGAGCACCGCATCGCCGCTACGCTGGGTGTTGGCCAGCGGCCGCCCGAGTTCACTGTCGACCAGCAATGGCGGCTGATTCTGCGGCGTGGTGGTGTTGCTGCACGCGCTCAACGCCATCAGCAGCATCGGCAACGCCAGACGTGCCGGTTTGGATCCTGACCCCTTCATGAAGCTTCCTTAGCGCCCAGCGCCTGATCCATGCGAACGGTGCCTGACAAAGTGCCGGCAGTGACTTCGGTCGAGGGGTTGTCCGCGCGTTGCAAACGGGCCTCGACCACTTGCAGAGAAAGTTGTGCCGGGTTGCTCAACAGCCAGTCGAGCACGGCGTCGGCCGGCGCCGCGTCGAAGGTCAACTGCCAGGCGCCCTGTGCCTCCTGTAATTGGTAATGCCCCGCCAAGCCACTGGCCTGAAGGGTTTGCTCCAGCGACTGCGCCACGCTTTGCCCGTCCGGGCGCACGCGGACTTCGCGCAGCAGCACTTCCAGCGCTTCGGTCTGGGCGCGCAGCTTTGGCGTCTCGGTTTGCCAATAGGTGATTTTCTTCAGCGGCGGCTGGATCAGCGCGACCCACAGCAGCAGGCCGATCAGCGCTAGGGCCATGCCGCCGACCATGCGTTTTTCGCGCAACGCCAACGGCTGCAAACGCGCCTGCAACTTGGCGTTAAAGCGTTGCCACTTGGCGCGGTAAACCGCGAGCGAGGCCTTATTCATCTTCTTCTGCTCCGCCGCTGTCATCGCTGTCGCTTGGGGTGGCTTCAGTGGCCAGACGCAAGGTCCAGCCTTCGTCGTCGGCGGTGACACTGATGCCGGCCTGGGCCAAGGTGCTTTGCCACTCCTGATCATTGCCGCCGCGACGGGCTTCACTCAGCAGACTCATCTGCAAGGTGCCATCGACAAACGCCAACCGCTCGACACTGCCAGCCATCGACGGCATGCCGCTGCCGGCCTGCAACACCAGACGATTGAAAGTCTGCGCCGGATCATCCGCCGCGCCCTTCTGCCGCGCCGCCAATTGCTGACGGGCCTGTTGCAACGGATTGAGGATCACCGGCAACTCAGGGAAGGCCTGCTTTACCCGCAGGTTCATTTGGGCTTTCAGTTGCTGGCCCTGCCCGGCTTCGCGAGCGGCATACAGATTCAAACCAACGACCCAAACAGCCACGGCCAACGCGGACAGAGCGATCGCCCTGCCCCAGCCGCGATGCTCGGTTTTTTGTTGCTGGACTGCGCCATGCAATCCCCAACCGGGTAACGGCCCGGTCCAGCGCTGCACATCCGCCATCGGCAGTTCAGCACCCGGCGGCGGTTGCTCACCGATCCAATGCAAAGTGATGCCCGGTTCCCACACGACACCGTCGAAACCGTCATCGAACAACGGCTGCACCCGCGCCGCCTGCACACTGTCGCGCAACAACAAATGCCCGTCCTGCATGCAAGCGACGCTGCCGGGCAGCACCGGCAAACTGTACGGCGCAGGATAAAGACCGCGCAGGTTCAGCCCAGCACTTTTAAGCAACTGACCAAAACCCAACAACTGCCGCCGAGGCGCCCAGGCGATCTGCACCTGCCCGGCCTCGTCCCGCGAACTGTGCGCAATGTGCATCTCACTGCTGTCGCCCAGCATCAACGCCTGCGCCGCACATTGCACCGCCGCGACAATCTTGTTGGCCGGCAGCGGCGGCAAATCGAGACTCGCCAACAGGCTGTCAGCCGGGTGCAGAAAACACACCAGCGGCGGCAGTTTCGACTGCTGACTCAACTGGCTCAGACTGTGGCGTTCCTCCCGCGTGACCTGGCCCTGACGATCCAGCCAGGCGCAATGCAATTGACTGTGCAGATCCAGCTCCGCCAAGGGCGGCAACGCAATCTTGAACTGGCTCATACGCCCACCCGCGACCAGATCACTTGCGGCAAGCGGTCCTGGCTGCGATGCAACAACGCCTCAAGACTGACCCGCCGCTGATCCCGCCGCGCCTCGCCGCGCAGGCGAAACCAGTCACTGGTGATGCCGACCTTGACGCTGGTCAGCTCCAATTGCGGCATGCGCAAGCGGTTGACGAAATCGCCACGGTTGATAAACCAGCGCCCGGCATCGCGCTCGGCGATCAACGCATTCGCGCGCTCCAGCGACAGCCCCGGCACATACGCAGCCAAGACCGGCGCGGTGGCGGTGTTGCCGTTGAGCCAGGTCGTCGCGGGGATCACCGTCAGGTACGGTGCCAGTTTGCCGATCAGCGCCTCATTCACGCCGTCGACACTGCGCAAATCATCGATGCTGCGCAGCATCGGCAACGTCGGCTTCTGCGGTTTGTGTGAAGTATTTGGCGACGTCGCGCGGCCACTGTCGAAACCACTTTTCGGCGCCTCGGCAATCTGCGCATTCAGCAGTCGCGGGTACGAAGCGATCACCCGCTGACTGATGCGCTGACTCAACCCGGCGCTGACTCCGATCAACTCGCACAAGCGCTGAAACGCCGCGACCTGCGCCTCATCGACACGCTCGTTGGCGACCAGATTGCGCAGGTTGAACTTGCCCTGCTCATCCTCCAGCCGCCCTTCAAAACCTTGCGCCGAGAGACGCTGCGCCCACGGCTGATCGAGCCGGGTCAACGGATCGCGCTGACGTGCATCCCACAGCAATTGACGGCTGATCTCCAACCCGCCCAGCACCAGCCAACGCCCCTGCACGCGCTGCTGATCCGCCTCCAGCGCACGGGTCGACACGCTCTGGCGCGTCAACATGCCCGCCGCAATCACCGCCACCACGGCCGCAATCAACAACGCGCTGATAATCGCCATGCCCTGTTGCTTCGCCCCCTCAGGCGAGCGGCTGTTCATGGCCGGCCTTACAACTGCCAGGAACCGATATCGGCATTCACGCCGTCGCCATCCGGCTGACCGTCGGCACCGAGGGAAAAGATGTCGATCTCGCCATTGGCGCCAGGGTTGAGGTACTGATAAGGACGACCCCACGGATCGTTCGGCAAGCGCTCCAGGTACGAGCGCCAATTGCTGCTCTTCGCATCCGCCGGCCGCTCCACCAACACCTTCAGGCCTTGGTTCATGCTCGGGTAAGTGCCGTGATCGAGGCGATACAACTTCAACGCCTGCATCAACCCACCAATATCCTGCTTCGCCGCCGTCGCCCGCGCCTGATCCGGCCGGTCGAGCACCTTGGGCACCACCATCGCCGCCAAAATCCCCAGAATCACCACGACCACCATGATCTCGATCAGGGTAAAACCCTGCTGCCCACGCGGCGCGCGCATCGGTTGCTGACGCGATTTGAAAGGTGCGATATCCATCTCGACATACCCTGGCTTGATTCGATTCGACGCGCAGTGTTGCAAGAAGATATGTCAGTGATGTTGAAAATCCTCGGGTGTTTTCGTCGTCAAGCCGTCAAGCACGCGGGTTAGCGTCGAGGGCTGGGTTTTGGCTTTGGGCCATGTATGCGTGCGCGTTCGCGGGAAGAAGGTTTCACATTGATTGAAGTGCTGGTGGCGCTGGCGATTATTGCCGTGGCGATGTCGGCGGCTGTGCGGGTGGCGGGGTTGATGACGCAGAGCAGCGGGGTTTTACGGGATCGGTCGGTGGCGCTGATTGCGGCGCAGAGTCGGATGGCGGAGTTGCGCTTGGAAGGGAAGTTGCCGATGGGTATGAAAGCGCAGGAATGTGATCAGGGGCGGTTATTGTTGCGCTGTGAACAGGTGATCAGCGCAGCCGAAAATGGACGGTTGCTCAAAATTGGCATCCAGGTTTTCGACCGCAACCAGGATGCGCCGCCGTTGGCCAGGCTTGAGACCTTGTTGTCACGAACGGAAAGCCCCTCACCCTAGCCCTCTCCCAGAGGTAGAGGGGACTGATTGGGGGATATTCGAGAGCTACACCGACTTGAACGTCTTTCATTGAATCCAAAATGGCCAAGCTCACAAAGCCAAATCGAAGGCCCTTCAACCAAGCCATAATCGCCAAAATCTTTCAGGTCGACGTACCCCGCAGGACACCTCGGTAGGCCTCCTCTCCCTCCGGGAGAGGGCTGGGGTGAGGGCCGCTTCTACTCGCAACCCCCAGAATCACCAAAGCCATAATCCCCACGATCTTTCAGGTCGACGTACCCCGCAAGACACCTCGGTCGGCCCCCTCTCCCCCCGGGAGAGGGCTGGGGTGAGGGTAGCTTTTGCCCCCCATCCCGGAAGAATCATCTACAGAAACTGAGACCGGCCAGAAGCCATCATTGCCATGACAATGGTATCGTCCCCTCCTTTTCCAAATTTCTGACAGATTATGAATAGAACCAAATCCACAATCTGGGCCATTGCTCCCGCACCAAGCATCCCTGAATCACCCGCTCTTCCAATTGAGTCTGCAAACCTTCGACCCGCTTGCTTCGAGCCGCCCTATGCTGTCATGAGTATTCTCCCGTGCTCTCGTTGATGGATGTCTACAGGCCCAACACATCGCAGAACGCGCGACTGAATGAGTTGCTGACTGTGAGCGAAGCCAATATTGACAGTGCCGAATCCACAGCCGACCTATTGAAGGTGATCCACGAGTTCGCCTCCTACGATGGCCCGCTCAAATTCAATTGCACACGCGCATGGTGTTTTTTCGGTACTGGCCTGCTATTGATTGCGGGCGCTGTAGTCCTTTTTGGGTATATGAATACCTATTCCGTCGTTTCTTTCTTTCAACGTCTGCACATTGAGCCTGGCTTGGTCGGCGCAGTCACTGGTGTGCTAGGCATCGGGTTCGCCGTTGGGAGCATGAAATGGATGACATCCAAAGCTGATCGCTTGCCATCGCTCAGCCGAAGAATTGCTGAACTGTCCTCCTACTTCCACAACGAGTTGATGTTCCTGGAAGAAGACTCGGACTGGACCCTCGACGAACTGGATGCGCAATTTGGTGACTACACTCGAGGCAACTACAGCCGAGAGTTTGTCGAATCGATAGAGGGAGTATTTACCGGCACACTGCGTGAGCTTCCTTACAATTACCGCCAACTGCACTACGTCAACAAACGAACGGTGCAAGTCACGGTGACCGACAAAGAAGGCAAAACCAAAACGGAGACACGAGTGGTGTATGACCACTACGACCGGTACAGTTTGGTCATCGACTTTCCCTGGGTCACCGGGATATCGGTCAGATCTGATGACCAATCAGAGAACGACTACTCATGGCCGATGGACACGGCATCTCCGGACTTTAATAAAGCGTTCTGTTTGACTGGGCAGAGCGAGATACTCTGCGCGAAATTCATCAAACCTTCGACAGTGCTGCACTTGTTGAAGCTATTCGACATCCTCCATCGTCCGAACCTGGAGTTCTCCGACAATGGCAAGCTGTGCCTCAGCTTCGCGAGCAGCGACCTGCTCGCGTTCGGCACTGAGCATACGCTGGCTTCACCCAACGAGTTTTACGCAGAAATTTCTGCGGGTGTCGCACTGCCGCGCCTGATGTCTGCGCTCCAATGGAGCCATGCACTCAGTGAACTGCACGATGACAACTTTGCCTTGACCGC
The DNA here is from genome assembly GCF_018138145.1 of Pseudomonas sp. SCA2728.1_7. Classification (NCBI taxonomy): domain Bacteria; kingdom Pseudomonadati; phylum Pseudomonadota; class Gammaproteobacteria; order Pseudomonadales; family Pseudomonadaceae; genus Pseudomonas; species Pseudomonas sp. SCA2728.1_7. The sequence goes on from NZ_CP073104.1 coordinate 1,229,129, forward strand.
CACTCCCCCAAAAAAACGCAAAGAGAAGTAAGCCATGGACATTGCACTCATCCTCTCCGCTGTGATCGCCGTCATCATCATCTTAGTGGGCTTGGGCATCTACAACGACATCATCGGGGGACACAACGCAGTACAACGTGCCTGGTCGGACGTCCTCGTTTACGAACGCCAGAAGACCAAGGTGCTCGATCAGCTTCAAAAGGTGCTCGCCGACTTCATGGTCTTTGAGGCCAGCCTCCTCGAAAAAATCACCGGCCTGCGCAGCGCAGTCCACGCCCTGCCTGCTGGAGCGGACGGCCATGCCCTCACGAAAGTTGAAACCGCCTCTAGAGAGCTGATGGGTGGCTTGCGCATCGCTTTCGAGGCCTACCCTGACCTGAAAGCATCAGAAGCGGCAAACAACATGATGCGTGAAATTGCCGAACAACAAGAGAACGTCGGCGCGGCCATCACCATCTACAACCGCAACGTCGAACTGTTCAACAACACCGTCGAAATGTTCCCCGGCTCGGTCGTCAATGGCCTGTTCAACAAGAAAACTCGCGTTACGCCATTCACCGATACCGAAGCTTCGCAGAGTTTCTCTTACACCCCGAATATCTAACCTGCGTTAAGCAATCAACCATCACCCGTGAGGGTGGTGGTCGATCACCTGCCTTCTTGAATAGATTCGCCGCTGATTTCTGGGGCGCGAACCATTCAATGACACGAGCGTTCAATCAGCCCCTTCTGAATCAACCAGCCCCACGACCGGAACCTGCCACGAAGGCTTTTTCCCACTCTGACCATCAAACACCCGACGCGCCTCGCGAAAATCATCGACGTGCTCCACAACCCACGTCCAAATCGGCGACATACGAACCAACAACTCCATCCCCAACGCCGTCAGCTCGTACTCAACATGGGGCGGCACTTGATCCAACTCCCGCCGTATCAGCAGACCATCGCGTTCCAGTGCACGCAGAGTCTTGGTCAACATGCGCTGAGTCACGCCCGTCATTTGCCGTTTGATCTCGGCATGACGCATCGTGCCGTACACACCCAGGGCATGCAGGATGCCCAGTGACCAGCGGCTACCGGCGTGAGCCAGGACTTCGCGCCGCACGCCATCATCGTCTCGTCTTAGCGTCTGGCAGATCGCTTCTGCCTGGCTAAGGGTTTCCTCATCGGTCATGTGTCCCCCTGGTATCACGCGTGTGCCTTCTTCTGAGCGCTGCGCAATCGTGCCAGCATCGGCAGATCATACAGACGACGAATCTCAGGAAACATCATGACCGAAGCGACCCACCCTTCCCCACAATCCATTCTCGTACTCGGCGCCGGCGAACTCGGCCTGCCGGTGCTGCGCAATCTTGCGCGGGTAGCCGAGCGCTCGACCGGCAGCACCATCAGCGTCCTGCTCAGGGATTCGACCATCAACACGCAAGTCCCTGAGAAAAAGCGGGAAGTCGATGAACTGCGCAGTCTGGGTATCCAGATGGTCGCTGCAGACTTGGTTAAAGATTCCATCGATCAACTGGCCGAAGTGTTCGCAGCATTCGACACCGTCATAGGCTGCGCCGGCATGGTCGCGGGCCGTGAAACGCCGATGAAACTGGCCACAGCAGCGCTAAAGTCCGGCGTGAAGCGCTACTTCCCCTGGCAGTTCGGCGTCGATTTCGAAGTGATTGGTCGGGGCAGCCCACAGGATTTGTTCGATGCGCAACTCGACGTGCGCGAGTTGCTCCGCGCCCAGGATAAAACCGAATGGGTGATCATCTCGACCGGCATGTTCACCAGCTTCCTGTTCGAGCCAGTATTTGAAGTCGTCGACTTTGAGAACCACACCGTCAACGCCTTGGGCAGCCTGGAAACCAGCGTGACGCTCACGACACCGGAGGACATCGGCAAGCTGACAGCGGACATCGTTTTCTTCGAACCGCGCTTTCGCAATGAGATCGTCTACCTGTCTGGCGACACGGTGACGTATGGGCAGGTGGCGAGCCTGCTTGAACGCGTGCTGGGGCGGCCGTTCAAGCGTAACGTCTGGACGGTTCCGTACCTGATGCAGGAACTGGAAAAAGACCCCACTCACCACATCAAAAAATACCGCGCCGTATTTGCCCAAGGCAGAGGCGTGTCGTGGCCGAAAGCGGGGACGTTCAACGAACAGAAGTCGATTCAGGTCACTACGGCTGAACAGTGGGCTCGGGATAACCTGGCAGTCGATTGACGCAAAGAAAGCAACCCACTCGCAGGTACAGATACGCGTAGGTCTCTCGACATTTATCGCGGCTGAAGAGCCAGCCCGTTCCCACCTTGGAACACACTCAAAAGTGGGAGCGAGCCTGCTCGCGAAAGCGCCAGAGTTCACACCTGATCAATCACCAAGTGCCCCGACACCCGCATCACTCCGGCAATTGCAAATTATCCAACGCCCGATTCACCGCCAACTCCCCGAGCATGATCAACTGCGCAATCCCCGCCAGCGCATGGCGCTGCGATGCCGGCAACAGGCTGGAGACGTTCTGGGCGATGGTTTTGGCCGAAGCGAGTGTTGCACTGGCATCGACCAGCAGTTCTTCGGTTTTGTTGTCGGCGGTGACGGCATACATCCCACGATTTTTACGTGGCGGTGGCGTGGAACCGGGCGGACAGAGGTAATGGTCGAGCGCACGGTCGGCGGCTTCGTGGAGTTTTCTGGAATCGATGGATTCGTAGGGGGAAACCGAGGCGGTTTCGGGCGGGTTGGGTGTTGGTTTGATCATGGTGAAGCTCCTTGATGACTGGAGCCGCCACCGTTCGCGGTCAAACAAACAGGGTGGCAGCTGTACGCGGGTTGACCGACCGGACATCAAGGAATCCGGCACACCCGAAGGTGTCCCACGCACAGCCACCGCGATATGATTTCAGACAATGCCTGAACACGTGCAGAACGCTGGCGCGCCTTGATGTTGGGCGGACGGTCAAATCCGATCGCTGATTCGTCAGCGACCGGACCACAATAGAACCCGCCCCCAAGGCGCACAAGCCGGCGGATTCTGGCGTAGCTGTAGGCAAAGGCGCAAGGATGTGTAGCCTGCGAGAGTGTCTGGAGATGTTTTTAAACGTTGGTGTTTATCGAAATCCTCATTGCGTCTCGGATCCCACCGCAGATCCCTCTCCTTGCCCCGACAGATGTAACCGTCCGGCGAATACATCCCCCTGAAACTGATAGGGAGCCATCGCCTCCATTGAACCGAGGCCGCAGTGGTTATGCGGATTCTGTTCTCTATAATCACTGACCGGCCATGTTTAGGGTGCTTGTCATGCCAGCCTCCGCAGATCAAAACTCCGCTGTCGTTTTATGCGCAGCTTCCAATAACGACCTGGAAGATCTGGCAGCCATCAGGATTGAGGCCATGCGCGAGAGCCTCGAACGGCTTGGAAGATTTGACCCAGATCGTGCGCGCGAACGATTTCTTGCTGGGTTCGACGCTAACAGCACACGCCGCATAGAAGTATCAGGTGGTCTGGTCGGTTTTGTCGTAATCAAAGACCAGCAGAACGAGCTGCTGCTTGACCACTTGTACTTGGTACCCAGTGCTCAAGGAGCAGGAATCGGCTCTGAAGTGCTTACTCGGATTTTCAGAGAGGCTGATGAGATCGGGCGTCCCATCAAGGTGGGTGCTCTCAAGGAAAGCGCTTCAAATCGCTTTTACACTCGCCATGGCTTCGTGTTCGTCGAAAGCGGTGAATTCGATAATTATTATGTCCGGGCTAGCGGTAATGCCCTTAATTTGGGCGACTAGACAGATCTTGATACAGTGCCCCCGTCAAAGGTTGCACCGTTAGATGGGCATCTGCATTCAAAAGGACGGATCCATTTTTCAAAAATAAATCCGTCCCCCTTCCCAGTCCCTTTTCCCCTTGTCGTTCAAATTATTGAACGACTACAAAGGTCGTAGAAGCGCTACCTGTTCCCGGAAAAGATCATCAGCAGCACCAGCCAACTACCCTTCAAAGTCGCAATGTATCTGCATGCTCTCTGTCGGGTTCCGGTGAATCTTGAAGCCGCACTGCATCAGAGCAGCCTTGACCACTTTGAGAACGCTGAGATGTTCAACTGCCTTGGTGTGTTGAAGGCTCGGCGATGTAAATACGCCCAACGGCAAAAATCGCAGTCTCCTGCCATTCAGAATGATGGAAACATCCACATGAGAGCCATCCACGTCATGCCCATTGGAGCCGAATATATCGTTCACTTCATCTTTTCGGCCTGGGTAGCAAGCGCAAAACAACCGGATGCCCAGCCACCTCGACAGGAACCTGAATAACCCCAGCTGACTGCTTTGATTTTCATATCCGCGAACGAGCAGTAGTTCAACTGACGAGGGAAGCTTCGACTGGGCTTCAATCAATTTAAGGAAGACATTTTTTTCAATGTGTACTTCAGAGGATGGCCAGCGAGGCTTGACCTTCAGGCCCTGATTCTCTCCTTTGAGAAGGGTCAACATAGCGTTCGAACTCTACTTTCAACTATTTGATTTCACGAAATTTAGCATGGGCAAGCGTCCCTGCGCTTACAGGCAAAATCTAGGCTGTCGGGCCGCCATCGCGGTCAAGCCAACTCCCACAGATTTCAGTGCCCGGACACACTATCCGTGACCAACCCAAAACCCCGTAGGAGTGAGCCCGCTCGCGAAGGCACCAGAACGGACACCCAATCAATCACCAGATGTGCCCGACACCCGCATCACTCCGGCAACTGCAAATTATCCAACGCCCGATTCACCGCCAACTCCCCGAGCATGATCAACTGCGCAATCCCCGCCAGCGCCTGGCGCTGCGATGCCGGCAACAGGCTGGAGACGTTCTGAGCGATGGTTTTGGCCGAAGCGAGTGTTGCACTGGCATCGACCAGCAGTTCTTCGGTTTTGTTGTCCGCCGTCACGGCGTACATCCCACGGTTTTTACGTGGGGGCGGCGTGAAACCGGGTGGACAGAGGTAATGGTCGAGAGCGCGGTCGGCGGCTTCGTGGAGTTTTTTGGAATCGATGGATTCGTAGGGAGAAACCGAGGCGGTTTCAGGTGGGTTGGGTGTTGGTTTGATCATGAGTGAATCTCCAAATCATAGAAAAGGAGCCATCATCTTTCGCTACCAAACGAAGGGGTGGTGGCCATACGAAGGTTGGTAGACCGGTGACTTGGAGAACCGGCGCGCCCGAAGACGCCCTGCGCATGGCCACCATAAATACACAGCCCCAAAAAGGCCTGTATCGGGTGACGCTATGCGCCAAGTCTAAGCCGGGCTACCAAACCCGATCGCTGATTCGTCAGCGACCGAACCACAATAGAATCCGACCCAAAAGCGCACAAGCCGGCGGATTCTGGCGTAGCTGTAGGCAAAGGCGCAAGGATGTGTAGCCCGGGAGAGTGTTTGGAGATGTCTTTTTAAACGTTGGCGTTTATCGAGACCTTACTGCGGCACCTCCCCACTTAAACAAATCTGCCCCATTACCGGCAATTTTTCCCGCGCATAAAGCGTAAACCCAGTCGGGACGTAAAGGCATTGCGAGCGACTCGACAGAAGCCCCTCACCATCAGTCAATCAAAGGACTGTAGGAAATGTTGAGCGCAACTTTTGCCTCAGGCATTCTGTGCGACGCAAATGTACATGGACGGTAGATTTTTGGCGGTACTGTTAAATGAAACTAAAAATATTAGCCATCAGCCTTTTATGTTGCGTCAGTTTATTTTCTAGCGCAGCAGACGTTCCTATCAAAGAGGGAATGCCATTTTCGAAAGCCCGAAAAGCTTTGATCAAAAATGGCTGGAAGCCGAATCCGTCCTACTCAGGTGAGTTCGGGGTTGAAAACGTCATCCAAAGAAAAGGCTTCAATGAAATCGAGTCGTGCACGGAGGGCGCCCGTTACTGCAGCTTCAACTACATCAAGAACGGAGATTGTTTAGGTGTAGGAACTGTCGGCGAAGAAGTCAAAGACATGAAAGTTTATTCCTGGAACTTCAAATGCCCTGAAAAGGATTGAAACCAGAAATCGACAACAAAGTGGGCGGCGCTTCCCGAAGGTCCAGGCAAGAAGAATCGCTATCCTCCGCAACCTTACGCCGAGTATCCGGACTTTTTATCGACCTACAAATCTGCGGAGGAACTGTCCAATGAAGGCCTCAACCCTCGTACTTGTCGCAGTTTATTGCATGGGTATCAGCGCAGCGTTTGCCGGTGGCTCACAGGCGTCACGCGAAAAGCACGGGCCAGCAGGCATCGTCGTCGGTGAGCGTTTAGTGGCGGCCAGGGCCAAGCTAGTCAAACAAGGCTGGAAGCCGACGCAGATGCATACCAACGACGGCTATGAATACAGTGGCGTGGAGAAGGAGTTGGCTGCACACAAGTTCTTCGAACTGGATAGCTGCTCTTTTGATAGCTCGCGCTGCATCTTGTACTACGCGAAGAAAGGAACCTGCCTACGCGTCGATACCATCGGAGAGCAATTCAATGACATGACGGTAACGCGATGGACCCGCGAATGTCCTGAAGCGCCTCAATAACCACACGAAAACGGCACGGTAATAATCAACTGCTCCCACAGGTTTCAGCGTTGTACACAACATCTGCAATCAGCATAAAACCCTGTGGGAGCGAGCCTGCTCGCGAAAGCGCCAGAATGAACACCCGATCAATCACCAGGTGATCCCGACACCCGCATCACTCCGGCAATTGCAAATTATCCAACGCCCGATTCACCGCCAACTCCCCGAGCATGATCAACTGCGCAATCCCCGCCAGCGCCTGGCGCTGCGATGCCGGCAACAGGCTGGAGACGTTCTGGGCGATGGTTTTGGCCGAAGCGAGTGTTGCACTGGCATCGACCAGCAGTTCTTCGGTTTTGTTGTCCGCCGTCACGGCGTACATCCCACGGTTTTTACGTGGAGGCGGCGTGGAACCGGGTGGACAGAGGTAATGGTTGAGCGCGCGGTCGGCGGCTTCGTGGAGTTTTTTAGAATCGATGGATTCGTAGGGGGAAACCGAGGCGGTTTCGGGCGGGTTGGGTGTTGGTTTGATCATGGTGAAGCTCCATATTTATACCTGGTGGAACCACCAACACCTGTCGCTAAACAAGTAAGGGTGGCAGCTGTACGCGGGTTAGCGAACCGAGAGGTATAAGACCCGGCAGACCCGAAGGTCTCCCACGCACAGCCACCATAGCGTCGTCGCAAACGTCTGCGACAAACTGGAGCGTCGTTGTACTTATACCTGGTCGGGTCGCTAAACCCGGTCGCTGGGTTGCCAGCGACCCATAGACGATATAGACCAGGTATAAAGCCCACAAGCCGGCGGATTCTGGCGTAGCTGTAGGCAAAGGCGCAAGGATATGTAGCCTGAGAGAGTGTCTGGAGATGTCTTTTTAAACGTTGGTGTTTATCGAATGCCAATTGCTGACTGGGGTACAGCCGATCGGCCGAACTTGCTTTCGCAGCCTCAGATCTCCCGAGTGTTCAGACATAAGGAACCGTCAACATGTACCCACCGACACATTACCTGAGGTGAGCATCGGTGCTGTCCGTTTACTAAGTGTGCTCAGATCTCTTCGGTATTGATTGATACAGTGATGTTGAAGAATTTTATTTCTGACCACGAATTACGTTTGTTCACCGGCGTCTCCTCGGAGCCCATGCCGAGCAGATACCATCGCTGTGTTTTTTTATCGCGATAAGAATAAAATGTTGAGTCCCAGCCGCAGCAGATAAACCGGAGCATCGGAAGGTTGAAAGTCTGGTTCATGTATTTTTCCGCCTCAAGGGCGTCTGAGCCTTTTACGCGGTACCGAGCAATGAGAGGCTTTCCCTGTTCATCATTGTTTTGAGTGCATTCCACGTACTCTACAAAATCAGGCTTGTCGCTTAGTTTTGCTAGAAAGTCATCGCATCGAGGCTTAGCCATCGCGCAGCTGGCAAGCATTGATAAACTTATCAAAAAAAGTAAGGAGATTAGTCTGTTCATTTATTTCTCCACGATAAGTTTGCCAATGTATTTCCCTTTACCTTCTTTCATGCGCTTATCAATTAAGTAGTCGTAAATATCATTCCACTTCAGTAATTCGTAAAAGGTCACGCAGCCTTCTGACAAATGACCGATGTGAATATACCGACTGCTATTCCCTGTTGTGCCTTCAACCTCAATCGGGAACCAGACGTCATTGCAGCGTACTCTTCCTGGGTGTGCGGCCTTGTAACCGGCTGTAGAAATATTGGCATGAGACTGATCTGGAGCCATAATCCGATGGGTACCCGGCGGAAGCGGTGTATATTCACCACCCCAAACACTGTTTAAGGTCACTTTGGCGGTTTTGCCATCGAAGCTCGCGATTGCCCATTGTTGTTTGTTCGTATCGCCTCGGATTTCGGAGCGGGTAGACACTGGATTGCCGTGGTATTTGACATTCATCGTGGCGGGCGCTTTTGGAGCAACATCCGAAAGATATTTTTCCGCATTTTCAGTGGCCATGCTGGCCTCTATTCCCACCCATGAGCTATTGCCGTCAGCAACTTTGAAATAGGTGCGGCCATTTTTTTCTTTCAGCATAGTGACTTTTGTGTATTCACAAAGAAAAGCATCTTTGCCGCTCGGCTCCTGACGTATTTTTAACCAGCCGCTGTCATTAGGGCGTCTCGAGTATTTGGTAGCAACAGTAACTGCATGGCTGCTGTTTGGCTGATTATTTGAGCTTGTTCGATTGTTCGTAAGTACTGGCATTCTTCAGTGTCCATTTAGAAGCTAAGCGTTAAGCGATGTCGTCAGGTTCCAGATGCAAATCTTCAACAACCGAGGTCGGTATCCGCTGGGTTTTCCCCAATTCGTTCGTTACGCCTCTGAAAATCTTTCCAGATGCGGTGGTCACCTTGTAGGCAAAATCTGCTACGGGCTCACCTTCCGTATCGAGCAGGGTGAATTGCTCATCGAAGCCGAACGATATCGGAATAATCGGAGTAAAGGACGCTCCGCCTCCGGTGTTACCAATGATGATGGTGCCAGATCCACCCACGACTACGTTCCCATGGCTCCCTAAACTTCCAGTAACGACCGCCGGCTTGCCATTGATCAGCACGCTGGTAATGACGTTGTCCGAAATCTGGCTTCCACAGGCTGTTGTGTCCGTTTGCCTGGCTGCGCTCAAGCCGTCAAAAAAAACGTCTGGAGAGCCGCTGGTTATAGGGTTCGTGCCATGACCCGGCATCGGGCAATCTGTAGCGTCAGTAACACGGGCTGCAGGTTTACCACTCATATGAACCTCCTTAATTGAGGTGGGTTTGATAAGAGCTGGCCGTGCTTCCAAAGCACCACCGGCAATCGTCTGGATCGAATAGTGAAATTTGATCCCAACTGCTTGTTTCGACGTCATTGGTTGGCATCACGCGTATGGCTTCACTCGCGTGCCAATGCATTTCTTTTGTGGGGGCGCCATCCAGGCTGTTGAGGAACGTGTTGTAGTCGGCGAGTTTCAAGAGGCTATAAGTTCTGCCCAGTAAACCGGGAAGCTCATCGCCCCAATGCACATAATGCTCATCGCTCCAACTGCGCACATCGATGTAGGTAAACCATCCCATGGGAACGAGTTGTTTGTTTTGAATCGAGAGGTGACCATTGTTGGCGGCAAAACCCAAGCAGATATGAAGGTTCAACCCGCCTTGCTGTTCAGCCAGAAGGCCAGGATAGAAAAAATCGGAGAGAGGATGTGCTTCGAGATCGGAGTTTTGCGCCGCGATCTCTGCGTCAAGTCGCGAGACAAATACCCGAACTACAGAGACACCGGTGGTGGTAGTTGTACAGCTCACGTCATGGTACTGACCATGTGTATTTCGTCTGGTCAAGCCATAAAGGCGGATTGAAGATTTGAACGTAGAGGACTGCATCCATGCTCCTGAATAACATCCAAGTGCCTCAAGATGAAAGGCAAAACGGCGAATTGACTCAGTCTATTGAGATCAATATAAAAATGCTGCCAATACGTCTGGGGGTCTTAGCCACGCGCCCCCGCGCCCCAGACGTCGATGAAATCTTGCTGCTACATATTTTATTCAGATTGTCAGATAAGGATAAGTTTGTCGATGGTAAGTCTACTGACATTCCGTTTCCAACGATGCTCCTGCGGCATTCTGATTTTCTGCAGATATCGGACAAGAGCTACCTGTAGTGAAAGGCAGCTTCCGCCGAAGTGCGTGTACTTCTTGGGGTGCGGCACTTCCTGCTTACACTACAGGTTTATACCTTCACCCTCGGCCGAAAGAGGGCATTCACGACAGACATCCTCTAGCCAAAGGCAACCAAGCACACTCCCGGCAATCCAGACCGCACCACCACAGCTGAGACAACAAATAGGTGCCTTCAACCCCGCAAATCACGGCCTCACCAACCTCGGCAACACCACCCCCTCCACCAACCTCTCAACCCCCAACCGCACCCTCTCCCCACCCTGCTCAATCACCACCCCATCCCCCTCCACCGCCACCAACCTCACCCCAGGCCCCACCTTCTCCCCCTGCAAAAAACTCCTCGGCGGCCCATCGTTCAAACTCAGTATCGCCACCGCCCCCCGACTCCCCGCCATCACCCCGCTCACCTTGATGTCCATCGGCGCCGTTTGATTGGAAAACCACTGCAATGCCGGGCTATCACTGCGCGCCGCCAGCAACTGCGGGGCGGCTGCCGGGGTGTGTGATTCGGCGGAGGTCAGTAGCAGCGACGACCATGTCGCCACGCCGACCAGCGCGGCGAGCAGCGCGAGGGCCTGGGCCATTTGGGGTGGGGAAACGCGTGCGGTGAAGGTCATGGGTTGAATCTCCTTTTTATCCCTGCTGTCAGCCTACGCGGCAATTCTCTCCGTTTTATTTCACACGCCTTACATGTTGGCCGTGCACGATGGCGCAGGACGCAAAGGAGCGCGCGCGCGATGAACAGGCAACAGGGTTTTACGCTGATCGAGTTGATGGTGGTGCTGGTGATCATTGGCATCGCCAGTGCGGCGATCAGCTTGAGTATCAAGCCCGATCCTTTGCAGTTGCTGCGCAAGGATGCCGAGCGGGTGGCGCAGTTGCTTCAGGTGGCGCAGGCTGAGGCGCGCGCCGATGGCCGGCCGATTGTGTGGGTGAGTGATGCCAAGGGGTTTCGGTTTAGTCGGCGCAGTGACAGTGGCAAGGGGTTTGATCATTTCGCGCAGGATCCGCAGTTGCGGCCGCGTGCCTGGCAGAGTCCGAAGATGGAGGTGCGGGTGGAGCCGAAACAGAGGGTTGTGCTGAACGCTGAGTGGATCAATCCGCCGCTGCAATTGACGTTGTCGGATGGCTTGAATCGCTTGAGTGTGCTGCGTGATGGCAGTGGAAGGATCAGCCTGCAATGAAGCGCCAGCAAGGGTTTACGTTGATTGAGGTGATGGTCGCGATTTTGCTGATGGCGGTGGTGAGTTTGATTGCCTGGCGGGGGCTGGACAGTGTGACGCGGGCGGACAGTCATTTGCAGGCCAGCAGTGAGCAGAGTGACGGTTTGTTGCGGGCGCTGAATCAGTTGCAGCGGGATGTGGATATGCGGGCGGGGATTGAGTTGACCGAGCCGAAGAAGGTTGGCGTGGATGATGAGCCGCCGAGCGCCCCGCCGGCTCTGACTGTGCGCAGTAGCGACAGTAAGGGTTTTCGTCTGGACATTATTCGCACGGCGGCGGATCAGCCGGGGGCTTTGCAGCGGGTGCGGTGGTGGGTCAAGGGCGACACGTTGTATCGGGCGGTGGCTGAGGCGCGGAGTCGGTATCCGTTGCCGGCGCCTGGGAATGGGGTTGCTGTTTTGAGTGATGTCAGTGATGTGCAGGTGCGGGTTTGGGAGGTGGATAAGGGGTGGCGGCAGTTGAGTGGGAATCGGCGGGAGGATCCGTTGGGGTTGGAGATTCGCTTGAGTCGGGGGACGGCGCAGGGGGTGGAGAAGTATCGGCAGGTGATTGGGCCGTTGCAGTAGATCGCCGGCCAGGAATCAAATGTGGGAGGGGATTGCTCGCGGGCGTGGTGGGTCAGTCAACATGGTTGTTACTGATGGATCGCTTTCGCGAGCAGGCTCGCTCCCACAATTGGATTGGGGGTAGTCAGTTGGAGGTTGGTTGGCTGTGAGGTCGTCATCGCGAGCAGGCTCACTCCTACAATTGGATTGGGGGTAGTCAGTTGGGGGGTGGTTGGCTGTTGGGCCGTCATCGCGAGCAAGCTCGCTCCCACAATTGGATTGGGGGTAGTCAGTTTGAGGTTGGTTGGCTGTGAGGTCGTCATCGCGAGCAGGCTCACTCCTACAATTGGATTGGGGGGTAGTCAGTTGGGGGTTGGTTGGCTGTGAGGCCGTCATCGCGAGCAGGCTCACTCCTACAGTGGGATTGGGTGAGGTCAGTTGGGGATTGGTTGGATGTGAGGCCGTCTTCGCGAGCAGGCTCGCTCCCACAGTTTTTAATCTGCGTACAACCCAAGCGGCAAAGCCGCCCCACTCAACAGGATGAGCGTTAGCTCGGCTGCAGCTTTTGATCTTGATCCACGGGCGACGTCGGAAGGCTGAGTGGAGGGATTCATCCGGGGGTGGGAGCGCAGCGACCGTTTGGCGCAGCCAAATGCATCGAGAGGAGGTGCAGCGAAGCAAACCGTAGGCGATGCGCCCGGATGGATCCCGGAGCGAAGGAACCCCGAGCCCCAGCGAGCGGGCCGGACGTAGGAGCAAGCGTTTTTGGTTACTTTTGAGGCGTTTGTCAAAAGTGACCCGCCGTAAGGGCGGAACCCTAAGCCGCCGTTACCGCAGCAACGGATATGTACCCAATAAAACCCACTAGCTCAAAACAACGACACCACCAGGCAGCTCGGTGCATTTGACGCCATAAGCATCGCGAATCAGCAATGCAACGCCAGCAAGTTGATCAAGGCTAAAGCGCGCCTGCACCCGCCGCTGCCCAAGCTCACGATTAAGCAGCAACAACATCCCCGGCCGATACCGGTTGATCTCGTCGATCATCTGGCTGAGGGTTGCGCCGTTGAACACCAGCACTTGTTGGCGCCAGTTCATCACGGCGGCTGTGTCGACGCTTTGTACGCTGCCGACTTGCCGTGCGTCGTAGGTGACTTGCTGGCCCGGTTCGAGGCGCACGCTGCGACCTTCAACATCCACTTCAACCGCACCATCGAGACAAGTCACACAGACTTGTTGATCGGTATTACGCAGGTTGAAACGCCCCTGACTGGCGCGCAACCACCCTCCTCCAGCCTGCATCGCCAACGGCAACCGCGCGGTCTGCACTTCGACTTCGCCACTGACCAGCTCAAACCCCTGCACACCCTCAGACACTGCACGCTGATTAATCCGCGTCTGAGTATTCAGCTCCAGGCTCACACCCTGCGCCGGTTCAAATCGGCGCTGCTGGCCAACCTCAGTTATGTAGTCAGCACCCAGCCCTTCAAAACCACCAGGAATCGTCCCGCGCACCAGCAAAAACGCCGCCGACGCAGCAATCGCCCCACCGAGAAAGGCACGACGGCCAAACCCACGCGGCGCCTGCATTTGCTCCATGGCCGGTTGCAGTTGTTGCCACAACCGCTTGGCATCTTCGAACGCGCGGGCATGTTCGGCACTCTGCGCGCACCATTCGCGCAGGGCGCGGGCGTCGGCCACGGTGGCGCGGCCGGAGGTCAGCAGGACCAGCCAGTCGCGGGCTTCGCTGTGCAGAATATCGGCCGCCGATGGCTCGGCAGGTGTCAGTCGAAAGATGTTCAAACGCGCAGATTCTCAACGAATTGATCGGGCACTATTCAGAAGACGGTTTTCCGGCCCCGCGACCGAACCGCTGAAACACTTTTCTTTCCAGTTTCGCGGCACAAAAGCCCAACGCAGCTTTGATTTCCTTCTCGACCATGCGCGTGGAAATGCCGAAACGCTGCGAGATTTCCAGGTGCGGCGCCTCCTCCAGACGCGCCGCGATGAAGATCTTCCGGCGCCGTGCGGGCAGCTCGTACAACGCACTGAGCAGTGTCTGGATTTCCTTTTGCCCGCCCACTACTCGCGCGGGATCGAGGGCTTCGTCGCCGATTTGCAGCAGCTCCTCGACTTCCTCGCCGGTGAGCAGGCGCGCATCGGCCTGACGGCGGTCGGCGGCGATGTTCAGGGCCATGCGATAGAGGTAGGCATTCGGCCGCAGGACGTTCGGCGGCGTCTCCATGCGGTCGACCCGCAGGTAGGTTTCGTGCAGCACATCGTTGGCCAGATCTTCCGAACCGAGACGCCGGCGCAGGCGCACCCGAAAGTCCTCGTAGGACGTCAGGAACAGTTGGACCATCGAACCTTGTCCGGTGTCTTTCATCCCCCGGAAACTCCTTCCCATTTGGTGCATTCCATGCGTTTCCCTGACGACTCCGGTAACAACAGCAACGTGACCGGCTGACGCAAGGCGCTGGGCGTCGGCCGGTCGATCTTGAGATTGCGAAAGCTTTCCACCAGCGCGTTGTCGCGCCGTACATCTCCGGTCGAAGTGACCAACCGGTTGTGCTGCACCAAGCCGTCGCGGCCAACCCAGACCTGCAACACCGCGCGATAACTGCCCGGCCGCGTCAGCGGCGAGCGGCACAGGTTGCGTTCGATCGCCGCCTGCACCGCCGTGGCGTAACTGCGGTTGACCGCGACGCTTTCCGGCGTCTGTTTTTGTGGCGGCGCCGGTACGTGTTCGACCTGCGCCACTTGCAAGGTAAACGCATCGTCGCGGGCATACCGCGCCATCAAACCGCTGCCGCCGAGCAATCGACGCAGGGCATCGGCGGCGGTGTATTCGCCGTCCACCGCGAGCGAACGTCGGCCGCGACTCAACTGACTGTCGACCAGCACCGCAACGCCAGTGGCGTGGCTGTACTGATCCAGCGCGTGCGCCAGATCCTGTGCCGGAATGTGCAGCGTCATGCGCAAGTCCGCCGGCACCGCGTCGGCCATGGCGTGGCCCGCCGCACAGCCAAGCAGCCACCCCAGACACATCCGGCGCACAAGCCTCGTTGAACGCTGAAAACCGTCCGTGGAATTGCCTCGCTGCACGGCTGACGAATCCTTGGAAATCGTCATCCTGAGGGCTGTTTATGAATCTGGTGTGACGGGCGGTGCAAAAAAACCATCACGGGAATTGCGCACGGCTTGCACTAGACTCAAGCCAAAGCGCGGCCCCGTCGGGCCGGCCAGGAGGCGAGCATGAACACACTGTGGCGATTGAGCCTTGGCGGGCTGTTGTTGATGGCGCTGTCGAGCGCTTATGCCGAGGAACCGTTGGGCTGTGTCGAGGTGACGGTCGGCGGTTACAAGGCGCCGAATTACGACTGTTTGAGCCAGCAGATGGGTAACAACCCGGAAGGTGCTGCGGCGGCGGAGAAGAATCAGGAGGCGCTGAATGTGCCGGTGAATAAGCGGCCGCCGAATCAGGTCGGCCTCGCGACACCGGCGGCGACCAGCACGCGGATGGGCAATACCTTTGGCACCTCGGTGAAACCACAACGCCCACCGCAATGATTTTGATCTTGATCGTTCCCACGCTCCGCGTGGGAATGCCTCAACGGACGCTCTGCGTTCGGCTCTGGAGGGGACGCGGAGCGTCCCGGGCTGCATTCCCACGCGGAGCGTGGGAACGATCAACGATCATCGGGGGCTCAATCGCTTGGGGTTTGGCGGAAGCTTACTGCGAGGCGATTCCAACTGTTGATGGTGGTCACGGCCATGGTCAGATCGACCAGTTCGCCTTCGCTGAATTGCTCGCGGGCCTGCTGATAAACCTCATCGGGCACGCGGCTGTCAGCTAACAGTGTCACCGCCTCGGCCCAAGCCAGCGCCGCACGCTCACGCGGGTTGAAGAAGTTGCTGTCACGCCACACCGCGATCGCATACAAGCGCCGATCACTCTCCCCCGCCCTCCGCGCATCGACCGAATGCATGTCGGTGCAGAACGCGCAGCCATTGAGCTGCGAGGCGCGGATCCGGATCAATTGCAGCAGCGGCTGTTCGATGCTGAGGTTGGCGGTCAGCGCCTCCATGGCAATCATCGCTTTCATCGCCTTGGGCGAAGCGTTGTAGTAATCCAGGCGCGGGGACATAGCGGTTCTCGGTGGACGGAATAATGACTTCACCGTAAACGCCGACAGCGGCGCATTACAGCCCCAATTGCACGGAAAATCGCTACACCACTGCCTCCTGCCCTGCGCAGATCCCCTGTGGGAGCGAGCCTGCTCGCGAAGGCGTCAGGTCAGTCAGCCAATTTTTGAATGACACACCGCATTCGCGAGCAGGCTCACTCCTACAGGGGATTGGGGCCAATTTCGGGTTTTTCGGGTAGGCAACTATTGTGGATCACGCTTCAGCGGTAATCTGGCGGGCACGCAAATAGCCCTGGGAGCCTCGTCGGTATGGAACTTCACGTCGTGATCAACGGCCGCAAGGATCTTGCCGGTCAGTTGTATCAGCAACTGCGCGGCGCCATTGAATCCGGGCGCCTGGCCGCCGGCACGCAACTGCCACCCAGCCGCCTGCTCGCCGAGCAACTGGGCATCTCGCGCAAGACCATTTCCGACACCTACGCGCAGCTGACCTACGAAAACTTCCTCACCGGAGTGATCGGCAAAGGCACCTACGTCAACGCGCGTCCGGCGCAGATCCAGCGCAAGCAAAGCCACAGCGAACTGGCCAGTGCCGAAGTGATCGAGAGCTGGCGCAATCTGCCGGTGTTTCTGCGCCACCCGACGCTGGAAGGCTCGCTGCGTTATGACTTTATCGGTGGCGCCACCAGCAAGGGCCAGTTTCCGCAGGATGACTGGCGCCGCTGCGTCGCCCATGCGATGCGCCAGATGAGCCAGTCCAAGGGTTTCTACAGTGTCGCCGAAGGCCTGCCGGCGCTGCGCAATGCGATTGCCCGGCACATCGCGTTTTCCCGTGGGGTGAATTGTCAGGACGAAGACATCGTCGTATGCAACGGCGCGCAACAGGCGCTGGACCTGATCGCCCGCGTGCTGATCCGCCCGGGCAGTCTGGTGGCGATGGAAGATCCCGGTTATCCGCCGGCGCGTCTGCTGTTCGGCACCCATGGGGCCGAGGTGGTCGGGATTCCGGTGGATGCCGAGGGCATTCAGGTTGAGCACATTCCCGATGGGACGCGCCTCATCTATGTCACGCCTTCGCACCAGTTCCCGCTGGGCATGCCGATGAGTCAGGCGCGCCGCGAAGCCCTACTGGCCCGCGCTCATGAACTGGGCGCGATCATCATCGAGGACGACTATGACAGTGAGTTTCGCTACGAAGGTCGGCCGACCGATTCGCTGTACAACCTCGACCAGCGCGGCATCGTCGCCTACGTCGGGACGTTCTCGAAAACCCTGCTGCCGGAGCTGCGTCTGGGTTATGCAATTCTGCCGCCGGCCATTCTCGAAGCGGTGATCCGCGCCAAGCAACTGACCGATCTGCACGCTTCGACCCTGCCGCAATGGGCGTTGGCCAAGTTCATCGCCGAGGGTTGCCTGCTCAAACATATCCGCCGATGTCATGCGATCTACGCCCAACGCCGCGAGCGGATTCTGGCGCGCATGGCGGATGATTTGTCGCCATGGCTTGAGGCTGTGCCGGCCAGTGCCGGGTTTCATATGGCGGTGTTCTGCAAGGTGCCGATCGACTTGCCGCTGGTGATCGAACTGGCAAAAAAAGTCGAAGTCGGGCTGTACTCGATCAATGGTTTCTATCATCAACAGCCCACGAAAAACGGCCTGTACTTCGGCTTCGGCGCCATCGAAACCCTCGACATCGACATTGCGCTGGATCGCCTGCGCGACATCCTCCAGCAGGTCGCCTGAGCGATTGGCCTGAAGATTTAACCGCCGATTGGTTATTGGTGTTCCGGGGGTGCAGGCCTATCCTGCACAGGCGTTATCCCTCAATGAGCAGGATTCGTCCGGCCTGATTCAGGAGTGTGAGCAATGTCCAACGAAGTGATCAATACGGTCGAGGTGCAGGCTGCGGCCGGCCGCTCGGATGAACTGGGCAGGCAACTGCAGAAGATCGTCGAAACCCTGCGCGAAACGCCGGGCTGCGATTCCTACCTGGTCGACCGCTGCCCCGAGAACAGCCACCGCTGGACGGTCAGTGCCCGCTGGCAGTCGGAAGCGGCGATGCAGGCGCATTTCAACCGGCCCGAAGCGCAGGGGTTTATTGACCTGATCGATAGTCGGTTGGCCAATAGCGTTGATTTCAATAGTTTCCCTATCGTCTGATCTGGCCCCTTCGCGAGCAAGCTCGCTCCCACAGGGTTATTTGTTGTTCACAAAATAGGTGAGCAACCGCAGAACCTGTGGGAGCGAGCCTGCTCGCGAAGGCGTATTCAGCCGCACCGACAACCTTTCTGAAACACCGCCAATTGGTCACCCAATCTTCCCGAATATTGGCCGTTTGAATGCTTACCCCTGCGGACTACTGTGATTGCACCCCCAATCATCACAGGTAACCCGCCATGAAAACCCTGCCCTTCTTCGCCGCCGCCCTAGCCTTGAGCCTTTGCACCTCGGCCGCCTTCGCCCACGATCCCTCGGAAAAAGTCACCGTCCTGCAAGACCAGATGCTGAAAAACGCCCCCGGCAAAAAAGCCATGATGATCGAAGTCGACTACAAACCCGGCCAGTCCTCCATCGCCCATAAACACGACGGCACCGCGATGGCCTATGTGCTCGAAGGCGAAGTGATTTCCCAGGTCAAAGGTGAACAACCGATTACCTACAAGAAGGGCCAGTTCTGGTACGAACCAGCCGGCTCCGAGCATCTGGTGTCGAAAAATGCCAGCCAAAGCAAACCTGCGAAGTTGCTGGTGTTCATGGTGCTGGCCCCGGATGAACAAGTGTTGATCCCGTTGAAAAACTGATGGCTATTTAACCAGCCATAAATAAACGGGCGCAAATCGACAATTGGCGCCTTTTTATTTCCCGGGGCAATTAGTGATTAAGGGTTAAAGCGAATCAGACTATTGCTCAGCTTTTATTACAGCAAATTGTCAGCTTGGCGGGTTTAGTCTGAATTAACTGTCGTCGCCGACGGCATTTCAAACTTTCCGACTGATGTTGTTTCACGGGAGAAACACCATGAAACTTGCGTTCACCAGTGTACTGGCGATATCGGTTTTAGCTCTGTCAGCCTGTTCGGTACCCACCGCGCCCCAAGCCGTTTCCTCACTGGACACCCTGCTCCCCCATCCCACCGGCCGCAGCAGCATCACCCAGGTAAAAAGCGGTCCCGGCGTGTCGCTCGGTGTGATCTACAGCCCAAGCACCCAGACCAACCGCGAATACCTGCGCGACTATCAAGCCAACGCCGGCACCGGTTTCGGCCAGAGCCTGCTGGTACAGCCGATCCATGACGCCTACGTCGCCAGCTCGAAACCGGACATGGCGGTGGAATGGGTTAACGCCTCGCTGCAACGTCAGTTCGATTCAGTGACGGTGTATCCGGACATGCAAAGCCTGCGTGCGGCCAGGCCTGATGTGGTGGCGATTGTCGATACCCACAGTCAGTTGATCACTTCGCGTAGTTCCGACATCAAAGCGGACGTCAGTGCCGACTTTTATGATGCGCAGTTGAACTATATCGGTACGGCGAAAGGTTCAGAGGCGAGAGAACTGACACCGGTGTGGGCGGACTTCAAGGGTTCGGAAGAGATTGTGGCGGATATTAACCAGCAGCAGGATGTGCAAGTTAGGGCGCTGCAGAAGTTTGACCAGTCGCTCAACAATTTAGTGGCCAGACCGGCGGACAAAGTGTCGATGCTGGATAGCAAACAAGGTCAGAAGTTGTATTGATATAAAGGGCGCCATCGCGAGCAGGCTCACTCCTACAGTTGGAATGCGTACCCCTTGTAGGAGTGAGCCTGCTCGCGATGGCGCCGCATCAGGCACCAAAAAAACCTCAGACATAAAAAAGCCCCGGCATCTCACGACACCGGGGCTTTCTCATTCCACCACTACTTACGCCAGTTCAAGCTCGGCATTCGCAGCAACAGCAGGCACTACCGCTTGCCCGCTCAACGCCAGATCCAGCAGCTCACGGTTGGCCACGGCATACATGGCGTAGTCCGTGCCGCTCGCAGCACGGATTTCCACCAGCATGGCGCGCCAGCGCGAGATCATGCTTTCGTGCTGTTCCATCCACAGCGCCAGACGTGCTTCCACGTCCAGCGTGCCGTCGCCCTGTTGCAGGACGGAGATGGTGATCGCACGTTGCTGCCAGTCGACATCGTCACGGAACGCTTCACGGGCCAGGGCCTGCCAGTTGTTTTCAACCGGCAGCGCGCTGATCTGTTGCAGGTACCAGGTGATGTCCAGCGCACTGCCCACGGCGAAGTAAGCCTTGGCTACTTCGGCAGGGTTTTGGCCAGTCACGTCGGACGCTTCGATGATCGGCAGCAGCGTGTACAGGTGCGAGGTGCCCGCAACCATACGCGCCAGCAATTCCGGTACACCGGCTTCGACGTACGCCTGATAACGCGCCTGCCAGTTTTCACGGATTTCGCCGCTCAGCAGTTCGTCGAGTTTCAGGCCCAGCTCTTTCAGGTGCGGACCGAAATGCGCGACGTCACGGGCAGCGTTTTGCTCGTTGCGACGGGCACGCAGGAACCAGCGCGTGGCACGGCGACCCAAACGCATCAGTTCGTCCATCAGCTCCAGCTGCACGTCAGCGCTGACCTGGTAGTCCAGCGCTTCGATCTGACGGAACCAGTGCGGGAGGTGGAAGATGTCGCGCACAATCACATAAGCGCCAGCGACGTTCGCCGGGCTCATGCCGGTCGACTCTTTGAGTCGTTGAACGAAGGTGATGCCCATGTGGTTGACCAGATCGTTGGCGATCTGGGTGCTGACGATCTCGCGCTTCAGACGGTGACGACGCATGGCTTCGGAGAACTTGCTGACCAGGGTCGGCGGGAACGCCGTTTCCATGTCGCGGGTCAGGTAATCGTCGTCCGGCACCAAGGAGCCCAACAGCTGCTCTTTGAGGTCGATTTTGCTGTAGGAGATCAGTACCGACAGCTCAGGACGGGTCAAACCGTGGCCTTCAGCAATACGCTCGTTGATCTGTTCTTCAGTCGGCAGGAACTCGATGGCACGGTCCAGCTTGCCACGGCCTTCCAGATCACCCATCAGACGCTTGTACTCAGCGATGCGCGCATAAGCACGACGCGCTGCCAGGGACAGGGCCTGAGTCTGCTTGTAGTTGTTGCCCAGCACCAGATTGCCGACTTCGTCGGTCATGCTCGCCAGCAACTGGTTGCGTTGCTTGTCGGTCATGTCACCGGCCTGAACCACTTCGTTCAGCAGGATCTTGATGTTTACTTCGTGGTCGGAGCAGTCCACGCCACCGGCGTTGTCGATGAAGTCGGTGTTGGAACCGCCGCCATTCAGACCGAATTCCACACGACCCAGTTGGGTCATGCCGAGGTTACCGCCCTCGCCCACGACTTTGCAGCGCAGCTCGTTGCCGTTGACGCGCAGTGCATCGTTGGCCTTGTCGCCGACATCGGCGTGGCTTTCAGTGCTGGCCTTGACGTAAGTACCGATGCCGCCGTTCCACAGCAGATCCACCGGTGCTTTGAGCAAGGCGTTCAGCAGTTCGGTCGGGGTCAGTTTGTCAGCCTTGATGTCGAAGCGTTCCTGCATCTGCGGGGAGATCGCGATGCTCTTCGCGCTGCGCGAGAAGATACCGCCACCTTCGGACATGATACTGGTGTCGTAGTCGGTCCAGGCCGAACGCGGCAGGTCGAACATGCGCTGACGCTCGACGAAGCTGGTCGCCGGGTTCGGGTTCGGGTCGATGAAGATGTGCAGGTGGTTGAAGGCCGCGACCAGTTGCAGCTTGTCGGACATCAACAGGCCGTTACCGAACACGTCACCGGCCATGTCGCCGACGCCGACAACAGTGATGCTGTCTTCCTGAACATTGATGCCGCGCTCGCGGAAGTGACGTTGTACGCCAACCCACGCGCCTTTGGCGGTGATGCCCATTTTCTTGTGGTCGTAACCGGCCGAACCACCGGACGCAAACGCGTCACCCAGCCAGAAGCCGTAGTCGATGGCGATGCCGTTGGCGATGTCGGAGAAGGTCGCAGTGCCCTTGTCCGCTGCTACTACCAGGTACGGGTCGTCATCGTCGTGGCGAACCACGTTCAATGGCGGTACCAGCGCGCCGTCTTTCAGGTTGTCGGTGATGTCCAACAGACCGGAAATGAAGATGCGGTAGCAGGCGATGCCCTCGGCCGCGATCTCGTCACGGCTGCCGCCCAGTGGCAGACGACGCGGCAGGAAGCCGCCCTTCGCACCCACTGGCACGATGACCGAGTTCTTCACTTGTTGAGCTTTAACCAAGCCGAGGACTTCGGTACGGAAGTCTTCTTCACGGTCGGACCAGCGCAGACCACCACGAGCGACGTTACCGAAGCGCAGGTGCACGCCTTCAACGCGTGGCGAGTAGACGAAGATTTCGAACTTCGGCACTGGCTTCGGCAGTTCAGGGATCGCGTGCGGGTTGAACTTGAAGCTGAAGTACGACTTGTTCTGGCCGTTGGCGTCAGTCTGATAGAAGTTGGTCCGCAGGGTGGCTTTGATCAGGTCGAGGTAACGACGCAGGATGCGGTCTTCGTTGAGCACCTGAACGTCGTCCAGTGCGGTCAGAATCGCTTGTTCCAGACGCAGTTGCTTGTCTTCCAGATCGTCGTCGCTGAGTTTGCGCGCCAGATAGAAGCGGGTCTTGAACAACCGGGTCAGCTCGCGAGCGATGTCGGTGTGGTTGTTCAGGGTGCTGGCGATGTAACCCAGGTCGAAGCCCAGACGAATCTGCTTCAGGTAACGCGCGTAAGCACGCAGCAGCGCAACGTCGCGCCACGGCAGACCGGCGGTCAGTACCAGACGGTTGAACGCATCGTTTTCGGCGTCGCCGCGAACGATGTGGACGAAGGCGTCCTGCAGGGTGTCGTTGAGTTGCTGGATGTCGAGGTCGAGGCCTTCAGCGGCAGTGAACGCGAAATCGTGAATCCAGAACTCGCGGCCATTGGTGTGACGCAGACGGTACGGGAATTCACCCAGCACGCGCAGGCCGAGGTTTTCCAGAATCGGCAAGACGTCGGACAGCGCCAGCGGCGTGTCGGCGTGGTACAGCTTGCAATGCAGCTCGCGCTGGCCGGAGACCTGACCGAGCGGCTGATAGAAGCTCATCACCAACGGATTTTTTTCGTTGAGGCTCAGCAGGTGCTGCATGTCGACTACGGCCGAATGCGCTGCGAAACGCTCGCGGTAGCCGGCCGGGAAGCCTTTCGGGAAGTCGGCCAGCACGTTGGTGCCGTGGGCTTCGCCGAAGCTTTCGACGGTCAGTGCGGCGTAGTCGTCCTGCCAGCTGCGGCAGGCCTGAACCACTTCTTTTTCCAGCAGCACCGGGTCGATGTCGAGACGGTTTTTCGGGTCGACACGCAGGATCAACTGCACGCGGGCCAGCACCGACTCAGAGAAGAACGTCCAGAATTCGCAATCGGAAGCCTTGAGGCGCTCCATCAACACTTGCTGGATCTTCTGGCGGACTTCGGTGGAATAGATGTCGCGCGGCACGTAGGCCAGGCAGTAGCAGAAACGACCGTACGGGTCTTTGCGCAGGAACACGCGGATCTTGTTGCGTTCCTGGATCTGCACGATCGACATCACCGTGGTGAACAGTTCGTCGACCGGGGTCTGGAACAGATCATCACGCGGCAGTACTTCGAGCACCTGCGCCAGTTCCTTGCCCAGGTGAGCCTTGGACTGGAAGCCGGAGCGCGTTTCGATTTCTTCGACCTTGCGGCGGATGAACGGGATGACCCGCACGCTCTCGCCATACACCGAGGAGGTGTACAGGCCCATGAAGCGGTGTTCCTTGATGACTTTGCCGTCGGCGTCGATTTCACGGATCGACACGTAATCCGGATACGCCGGACGGTGCACGCGGCTTGGATGCGCAGCCTTGGCGAACGACAGCAGGGTCGGTTCGCGCAGGTAAGCAACGGCGTAGTCTTCGATGCGCAGGTCTTCGTAGGTCAGGCCGGTGCGCAGCAGTTTGGTCAGGCCGAGGAAGGAGTTCTGGTCGTACTCGATATGGCCGCCATCGGCCTGATCGGTGACCACGAATTCTTCGTAGCCGAGGAAGGTGAAGTGGTTGCCCACCAGCCATTCCAGGAAGCTTTTGATTTCGTTCTTTTCGTCGGCATCAACGGCAAACGCGCTGTTGTCGAGTTTGGTGAGGATTTCCTGCACCTTGGCTTTCATCGGCTCGAAATCGGCGACCGCGACGCGGACTTCACCGAGAACCTGTTCCAGCTCTTTGCTCAGCACATTCAGTTCGGCCGCGTTGGCGCAGCGGTCGATTTCCAGGTACATCAACGACTCTTGCAGAATGTCGTCGCCCTGGGTGCCTTTCGGCAGGATTTCCAGCAACTCGCCCTTGCTGCCACGACGCACGCTGAGCACGGTGGTTTGCAGGGTGTGGATGCTGTAGCCGCGACGGTTCAGTTCGGTACGAACCGAGTCGACCAGAAATGGCAGGTCGTGGTGCAGGACTTCGACCGCGGTGTGGGTCGACTGCCAGCCATGACGCTCGTAATCGGGGTTGTAGACGCGCACTTGCGGTTGCGCGTGATCGAAGCGCTCAAGCAGGCGCCACGCGGAAAGAGTACAGCCAGCGAGGTCGGAGAGGCGACGTTGAGTCAGCTCGTCCAGAGAAATGATGCCGAAGAATTGTTCAGCGAACAGCGCCACTTGTGGCAGTGCCTGTTCACTGATGTGCTGCGCCAGTGCCGCTTGCAGTTGGTGCTGGAAGTCGGCTTTGCTGGCTGCGGTGAAGAACGCCATCTGTGGTACTCCGCTTAAGCTTGTTATTGATGGAAAGCGTCGCGTGCAACACCCCTTTCGGGGCTTGTGTCGCCCTGTTCCTGATTCTCGGGCAGAGGAAACAGGGGGACAGGTGGGTGAAGCTGGACGGGACACTCAGGTCACATTCACCTTCCATTGAATGAGCATCTGCAAAAGCGACTGCCAGCGGTGCCGACAATGCCTTTACGGGTGCTCATCCGTTGCGCAGCTTAAAGGGTGCGACAATGTGTCTGCTTGCGGTGCTGCGACATATTCGGTCATTGGCACGTAAACAAGGGCTTTGGCAACGGTAAACACTAGCAGTCGTGGCGCAAAACGCCGGGTTGCATGCCCGTATTTACGGGACATTCGTGCCAGATGCAGACCTTTTTCCTCTACATATCCAGAAACGAAAACGCCCAAGGCCGTTCTATCGACCTTGAGCGTGGCATCGGGTTCAGCGCCAGCGGTTGACGCGGATCAGTCGGGCAACTCTTCGTAAGCGCGAAATTTGCTCACGGTGGCGCAGTCGTAGCACTGCATCTGCAGAGTCAATTTATCCATGCTGGCGTCGATGTTGCTGGAGTCGCACTCGCGGCAGAACAGCTGCGGATGGTCGAATTGCGGCGCGGCGATCGGCGAGCCCGTGAGAAACCGAGGCACAAACTCGTCTCGCCAGAACAGCCCCGGCGACTTGGAAAAGCCGCCACCACTGTCCTTGAGCACGACGTCGTAAAGCAGGCGGGTCATGGCCGGCTGCGGCACGCGCGAATCGCGGTAGCTGTCCTTGCGCCAGTTCTCCGCCAAGGCGAGTTGCGCAGTGCTCTGCATGTTGCGCGGAATCGTGTTGGAGGCGTGGGTGCGGCCCTTGGAGTTGCCGGTAGCATAGAAGTGCGCGGCACTTTTCACCGCCACTCTGGCGAAGTAGTAGATCTGGCTGACCGAGAAATTCTGCAGCAAAGTGCCGATCACCGAGTCGGCGCGGGCTTCGGCGGTGAACGCCATACCGACCTGATTGGCCAACAGGTGAACGTATTGAATCGACTCCTCCCGCGCGAGCCTGAAGATCAATGCGTACAACTCACGCTTCCACCCTGGCAGCACAGGCCCGGACAACTCTTCGTACAGCGCCAGATAGAGCGTATCGCGCGTGCAGCGCACGCCTTCGTCCAGCGCGACGTTGGCTCGCCAGTAAATGGTCGAATAAGTGCTGATGCTGAAATCGTCGGCCCGATTGAACGCTCGAATGTCCGATGCCGTATCGACCTGCAAGGCGCCCGCCTCGTGCAGGCCTTTCACCAGCTCTTCACTGAAAGTGTCAGTGGACGTGAGCTTTTCTCCTCTGAGTTCAGCATCAAGCGCGGCAATGCGTTCGCCTGCGCCTTGGCCGCCGTCATCCAGTAATGCCAGCAGAGCAAGTTTTTGCTGGAATCCAAGACTGGTAAAGGGCACCGGTGGGCGTGGTGTGCCGTAACGCATGGCTAAATCACTGCGGTCACGTTCGGCCTGATCGGCGATTTGCTGTTTGCGCAGTCGGACACAGGCATCACAACCACACACGTTGCGTCGCGAGCCAAAACCGGCGGTGAAGTATTGATGCTCGCAATTCACACATTTGTAAGCGCTGCGCAGGGAAACCGGCGCCCCCCGGGCGGGCCGGCGCATCCACATCGGCAAATCGCAATACGGGCATCTCAGGTCGGCGCTGACAATCGGCGGCAGTACTTTCAGCACACTGCGTACCGTGTCCGCGAGCTTGTATTCGGCGATCAAGTCTGCGGTTTTCTCGCCGTTGAGATAGCGCTGGTAAAGCGCTTCAACCTGTTCCTCGGACAGATGCCGGATTTCTTGCGCCCATTCGAAATACTGCTTCATCAAAAGAGATCCTTTTTTTCATGTCGTCCATCGCACTCCCTTGCGCTCGAGCAGCAAAATCTGACGGTAAAAAGCCTTCAAAACAAGCGAAAACACCTCTAACTCACGCCATCTATCGGCTTTTCAAAAACCCTACGAGGCCGTCGGATATTTCGTACCCGCTTAGACGAAACATCCTTAAGAGCACGCCCCGGCGCAACGATGTTCAGCAGAATTTTCCTCAGGCTGGCAAAATCGGCTTTTTTGCGCACCGTCAGACGCGCCCGCCCAACCAGGAACTCCCCATGCAAATGACCACCGCCCTACTCATCGTCAACCCGTGCGATGACGAAGAAGACAACATGGCCATGCTCTGCTGCCACAGCGACAAGGGCGACATGTTCCTGATGAGCCGCTACCCGGACGAGGACGAGCTGGAGATCACGCTGGATGGCGAGCCTTCGACGCTCGACGGCGTGAAAGTGACTTTGACCTCGACGCTGCTGAAGATCGAGATTGCGGCGGCGGATGCCGATGCGCTGAATGGGGATGATGTGCTGGAGATCAGCTTTAACCCGGATATGGTTGATCTGGATGAGGTTGTTGAGACCTTGACGAACATCCTTGATGGGACGGGTACCTTCATTAACGAAGTTTGATTGCGCTCGAACTGGCCCCATCGCGAGCAGGCTCACTCCTACAGGTCCGTGTACGACGATCCATTGTAGGAGTGAGCCTGCTCGCGATAGGGCCGGCACAGGCAACCAATCACTCCCCTGCTACAAAAATTCAACAAATCCCCCAGTCATTTCCCGCACTTTGCGCAAAATGCCGTTAGTCGCCACCCCCCGCGATGGATTAAAGTAACGCCCCCAGCCCCGGCGTTATCCGAACGCCTGTGGCCACCCCTTTCCAGGAACAGTCACCGATGGAACATCGTGAAGCGCTGCTGGCGCTGCGAACCTTTCTTTCAACGCAGATTCTCGGCCAGGAAAAACTTATCGAGCGTTTGCTCATCGCCCTGCTCGCCGACGGCCACATGCTGGTCGAGGGCGCGCCGGGTCTGGCCAAGACCAAAGCGATCAAAGAACTCGCCGAGGGCATCGAAGCCCAGTTCCATCGCATCCAGTTCACCCCTGACCTGTTGCCGGCCGACATCACCGGCACCGAGATCTATCGTCCGGAAACCGGCAGTTTCGTGTTCCAGCAGGGGCCGATCTTCCACAACCTGGTGCTGGCGGACGAAATCAACCGTGCCCCGGCCAAGGTGCAATCGGCGCTGCTCGAAGCCATGGCCGAGCGTCAGGTCAGTGTCGGTCGCAGCACGTATGAGCTGTCGCCGCTGTTTCTGGTAATGGCCACGCAAAACCCGATCGAGCAGGAAGGCACCTATCCGCTGCCGGAAGCCCAGCTCGACCGTTTCCTGATGCACGTGAAAATCGGTTTCCCGGACGCCGCCGTCGAACGCCGTATCTTGCAGCAGGCTCGTGGCGAAGCGTTGAACGGTGAAACCAAGCCCGAGCGCCGCGTCAGCCAACAGGCGATCTTCGCCGCGCGCAAGGAAATCCTCGGCCTGTACATGGCCGACGCTGTGGAGGAATACCTGGTGCAACTGGTCATGGCCACGCGCAACCCGGCCAAGTTCGACCCGGAAATGGCCGAGTGGATCGCCTACGGCGCCAGCCCTCGCGGTTCCATCGCCCTCGACCGCTGTGCCCGCGCCCACGCCTGGCTGGCCGGTCGTGACTTCGTCAGCCCGGAAGACATTCAGGCGGTGCTGTTCGATGTGTTGCGTCACCGCATCATTCTGTCGTTTGAAGCCGAAGCCGCCGGCATCGATCAGGATCGGGTGGTACAGCGGATTCTCGACGTCGTAGCCGTCGCTTGACCCCCATGAACGCCCCCCTGCCGTCCGAACCGGGTATCCGCGTCAGCCTCGCCGAGCTGATCGAGATGCGTCACCGCGTGCGCGAAGTGCAGCTGTTTTCCACGCCGAGTCAGCGCAGCCCGCTGATCGGCCTGCACCATTCGAAATTCCGTGGTCGCGGCGTCGACTTCGATCAGGTGCGGGTCTATCAGGCCGGCGACGACGTGCGCACCATCGACTGGCGCGTGACCGCACGCACCCAAGAGCCGCACACCAAGCTGTTCCATGAAGAGCGCGAACGGCCGATTTTCATAATGGTCGAGCAAAGCACGCGGCTGTTTTTCGGCTCCGGGCTGATGTTCAAATCGGTGCTCGCGGCGCAAGTCGCGGCGTTGATCGGTTGGGCCGCGCTCGGCCATAACGACCGGGTTGGCGGGCTGGTGTTTGGCGACAATGAGCACTATGAAATCAAACCGCGGCGTAGCAAACAGAGCCTGCTGCAATTGCTCAACCGTCTGGTCAAGGTCAATCAATCGCTGCACAGCGAGCGTGAACCGGATCGCGATGCCTTTGGCGTGGCCCTGCGCCGCGCCCGCGAAGTGTTGCGCCCCGGCAGTCTGGCCATCGTGATCTGCGACGAACGTGCACTGTCCGACAGCGCCGAACAACAGCTCAGCCTTTTATCGCGTCATTGCGACCTGTTGATGTTGCCGATTTCCGATCCGCTGGATCACGCCCTGCCCGCTGCCGGCCTGCTCAGATTCGCCGAACGCGGCGCGCAACTCGAACTCGACACGCTGAACTTCGATCTGCGCCAGACCTATCGCGCCCAGGCCGAAGCACGCATCGCGCGCTGGGAATTGCTCGCGCAAAAGCTGCGAGTTTTGCTGATGCCGCTGAGCACGCAGAGTGAAATGGTCGAGCAGATGCGCGAATTCCTCAATCCGCAGCGTCCGGGGAAAGGTCGATGAACGGCCTCGAACAACTGCAACCACTGATCTCACCGCCACCGATCGCCTTCTGGCCGCCGGCACCGGGCTGGTGGTTGCTGCTGTTGTTATTGCCGCTGCTCGGTTTTGCCGCGTGGAAGCTGCGCCGCTTCATTCCCATCAAGAAACGTCCGATCGTGCGTGCCGAACAGCCACTCGACCCGGTGCGCATCGCCGCCCTCGCTGAACTCGCGCAAATGCCCAAACCCTACGACGGCGCCCCGGCCGGTGCCTGGCTGCAGCAACTCAACGGCCTGCTCAAACGCCTGTGCCGCAACCACTATCCCTACAGCCAGAGCCACACCCTCAACGGGCGTAAATGGCTGGCCTTTCTCGATAATCGTTGCCCGGCGGCGGGCCTGACGCGCTGGATGGTGCTGGTCGAAGGCGCGTACAAACCAGAATGCAAACTCGACGACAAAGCCATCGCCGGCCTGACCCAAGCCGTCGACACGTGGATTCGCAAACATGTTTGAGTTCGCCTGGCCGTGGATCTTCGTGCTGGTGCCGCTGCCGTGGCTGATGCGTCTGGTCTTGCCGGTGGCCGACAGCGGCGAGCCAGCCCTGAAAGTCAGCTTCCTCGCCGATCTGGAAGGCCTCGCCCGCCGTCGCGCTCGCGCCAACCTGCCCGCGTGGCGTCAACAGGCGCCGTTCATGCTGCTGTGGCTGTTGCTGCTGACCGCCGCCGCCCGTCCGCAATGGCTCGGCGAACCACTGCCGATCGCTGCCAGTGGGCGAGACCTATTGGTGGCGGTGGATGTGTCCGGCTCGATGGATTTCCCCGACATGCAGTGGCAGGACGAAGAAGTCAGTCGCCTGACGCTGGTGCAGCATCTGCTCGGAGATTTCCTCGAAAGCCGCGATGGCGACCGTGTCGGCTTGATCCTGTTTGGCAGTCAGGCTTATCTGCAAGCGCCGCTGACGTTTGATCGCCACACCGTGCGCGTCTGGCTCGACGAAGCGCGCATCGGCATTGCCGGCAAGAACACTGCGATCGGCGACGCCATCGGTCTGGCGCTGAAACGCCTGCGCATGCGCCCGGCGCAAAGCCGCGTGCTGATTCTGGTGACTGACGGCGCCAACAACGGCGGCGAAATCGATCCGCTGACGGCGGCAAAACTGGCCGCCAGCGAAGGCGTGAAGATCTACCCGATCGGCATCGGCGCCAATCCTGAGGACAGCGGTTCCACCGGCCTGCTCGGCGTCAATCCGAGCCTGGACCTCGACGAACCTGCGCTCAAAGCCATCGCCGAAGTCACCGGTGGCCAGTATTTCCGTGCCCACGACGGCAAAGAGCTGCAAGCGATCAAAGACACCCTCGACCAACTCGAACCGGTGACCCAGCAACCGACCCAGGCGCGCCCGGCGCAAGCCTTGTATCACTGGCCTCTGGCGCTGGCGTTGTGGTTGAGCCTATTGCTGGTCGCCCGTGAATTGTGGCCGGACAACCCGTTGCAACGCCTGTTCACCAAGGAGCTGTATCTGCAAAGTCCGCTGCCTGACTGGCGCGAACGCCTCAAGCGCCTGCGTCTGCGGAGGCGCCGATGATCGCGCTCTGGCCGCACTGGTTCCGTCCGTGGTGGTTGCTGTTGCTACCGCTGCTGGGCTGGCTGATCTGGCAACTCTGGCACCGGCAGAAACGCGCCGGGCGCTGGCAAATGATTTTGCCGCCGGCGTTTCATGCCACCCTGCTCAGTGGCGGCAATGGTCGCGACAGCAAACTGCCGTGGATTGCCCTCGGCGTGGCATGGCTGCTGACGGTTCTGGCGCTGCTCGGGCCGAGCTGGGAGCGCGTTGAACAGACCAGCCAGAAACCCGCCGACCCGTTGGTGGTGGTACTGGAGCTGACCCCGGAAATGCTCGCCACCGACTCGCCGCCGACACGACTGGAACAGGCGCGGCGCAAGCTGTTCGACCTGTTGCAGGCACGCAGCGATGCGCAGACTGCGATCGTCGTCTACGCCGGTAGCGCGCACACGCTGGTGCCGCTGTCGGATGACCTCGCGACCAGTCGCAATTTGCTCGACGCGCTCAAACCGTCGCTGATGCCGGAAAGCGGCCATCGTGCCGACCTGGCCGTGAGTAAAGCGCTGGCCCTGCTGAAACAGGGTGCGCTCGGCCAAGGTCGGATTCTGCTGATCGGCTCATCGCTCGATGAAGAAGAACGCCAAGGCATTCGTCGTGCCCTCAACGGTGAGTCGGCACAATTGTTGATGCTCGGCGTCGGCACCGCCGAAGGTGCGCCGATTGCTCAGGAGGACGGCAGTTTCCTCAAGGACGAGCAAGGCGCAATTCGCGTGCCGCAACTCGACAGTCCGGGCCTGAGCGCGTTCCTCAACAGCGTCGGTGGCGAATACCACCCTGCTCGCCTCGACGAAGCGGATCTTGGCGCGCTCGGTCTGCTCAACGGCCCGCGCAGTCTGCGCGACGATGGCCAGACCGTGCGCCTCGATACCTGGGCCGATCAAGGTTACTGGCTGCTGTTGCCGCTGTTGCTGCTCGCGGCGTGCGCCGGGCGGCGCGGCTGGTTGTTCTGCCTGCCGTTGCTGTTTTGCTTGCCACAGCCGAGCTACGCTTTTGACTTTGAGGATTTGTGGCTGCGCCCCGATCAACAGGGCCTGCATTTGCTCAAACAGAAGCGCCCGGCCGAAGCCGCGCAGCATTTTGACGATCACCAATGGCAAGGGGTGGCGTTGTACGAGGCCGGCGACTACAGTGGCGCCGCTCAGCGTTTCGCCGAAGGCAGCGATGCCCGCGCCCACTACAATCGTGGCAACGCTTTGGCGAAAAGCGGTGAGCTGGAAGCGGCAATCGACGCCTATGAACAGGCCCTGGAACTGCAGCCGGATTTGCGTCCGGCGCAGACCAACAAGGCCCTGGTAGAAAACCTGCTCAAGCAGAAAAACACACCGCCGCCCGCCGAGCCGGACACCCAGCCCAGCGGACAGCAAAGTCTGCCGGGCGACGAACCAGCGCCCGCGACCACGCCGCCGCCGGCGGTAAAAAGTGAAACCCAGAGCGAAGCGCAACCGAGCGAATCGGCCAGCGAACCGCCACCGACTACACCGCCGCAGCCAGGCCCCAACGAAGTGCCGGGCAGCGCCGAGGAAGAACAAACGGACACCGTGCCGACGCAGCGCCCGAGTGAAGACAACCTCCAAGGCGAGCAGCGTCAGGCACTGGAACAATGGCTGGGCAAGATCCCGGATGATCCGGGCGAACTGCTGCGACGCAAATTCTGGTACGAACAGCAACAACATCAGGATCAGGAAAACACTCAATGACCCGCTTCACCGCTCTCTTGCTGCCCCTGCTGCTCTGCACGGCCACCGCCCAGGCGGCCGAGCTGACGGCCAGTGTGGATCGCAGTCGCCTGAACTCCGGCGAGACGGTCGAGCTCACCCTCGAAACCAGCGACGTCACCCAGTTTGGCAAACCCGATCTGACCGCGCTGGAAGCGTTGTTCGAAGTGCGCGGCACGCGCCAGGTCAACCAGCTCAATACCCTCAACGGTGACAACCGCGCGACCACGCGCTGGATCATCACCCTGCTGCCGAAAGAGAACGGCAGCGTGGTGATTCCGCCGCTGCAACTGGGCGATGCGCAGAGCCAGCCGATCACCGTGCAAGTGGTCGAAAGCGACACCCGCGAGAACAAGAACAGCCTTGATCCGGTGTTCATCGAAGCCAGCCTCGATCAGTCCAGCGTCTATGTGCAGGCGCAGGCGATCCTGACTTTGCGCATCTACCATTCGGTGTCGCTGTACGACGACAGCAGCCTGACGCCGCTGCAAATCGTCGATGCACGCATCGAGCAACTCGGCGACACGCGCACCTACGAAAAAGACCTCAACGGTGTGCGCCATGGCGTGATCGAAATGCGCTATGCGATCTACCCGCAACACAGCGGTTTGCTGACCATTGCGCCGCAGACCTTCAGCGCCACACTGGTCGACACGCAGCCATCTCAGGACGCAAATGCACAGGGGCCGAAACCGGGCAAACTGATGCGCGTCAGTTCCGCCGAAATCCCCCTGACCGTCAAACCCAAGCCACTGACCTATCCGGTCGACGCGCCATGGCTACCCGCGCGCAGCCTGAGCCTCAGCGAAAGCTGGAACCCGGAACCGGAACACACTCAGGTTGGCGATTCCCTGACCCGCAGCCTGACGTTGAAAGTCGAAGGTCTGGCTGCCTCGCAACTGCCGGCGCTGCCCGCCACCGACGTCAACGGCCTGCGCCGCTACCCCGATCAACCAGTGCTGAGCAACCAGAGCACCGACCGCGGCATTGTCGGCAGCCGTGAAGAACGCGAAGCGCTGGTGCCAAGCCGTAGCGGCGCCATCGAATTGTCGACGGTGGACGTGGTTTGGTGGAACACCTTCGAAGACCATCTGGAACACAGCAGCCTGCCCGCGCGCACCCTGCAAGTGGCCAACAACCCGAGCCTGCAAGTCGACACCCCGGCCGGCACTCTGCAGGTGAGCGCCGTCGATAACGATGTGTTGTGGTGGTGGAAACTCAGCACCCTGATCCTCGCCTGCACCACCCTGCTCGGCTTCGGCCTGTGGTGGCGCGCACGCTGGCAACCGGCAGTGCACCGCGCCGCCCAAACTGGCCCGAGCCCACGCACGTTGATGGATGACATCAAGCGTGCGAGCCAGGCGAATGATCCGCAGGCGACGCGGCAGGCGCTGGATGCGTGGGCGCGGCAGCAACCTGAGACATTGGCGGATATGGCGGCGCGGTTTGTGCCGTTGTCGGATGCGCTGGATGGGTTGAATGGTGCGCTGTACAGCGAGACGGGGCAGCATTGGCAGGGTGAGGATCTGTGGCGGGCGATCCGCACGATTCCAGCGGCGGAACGGGTACAGGATCCGGTGGGTGATAGTGGGTTGCCGCCGCTTTATCCGAAGTGAACGCACGATCCCTCAACGAACACTGAGGGATGTATTGGCAGGAAGGGCTTGTAACGAGCTTGACGTTCGCCTGCCGAAGGGTAGGAAGAAACTCCCCCCCTCGGGCTGGATAGACAGGCATCACTCTGGGCCTGTCTTGCTGCGCCGCTCAGACAAACGACAGGTGGCCAGAGCCACCCGTTCGTTACCCGGAACGCGGAAATGCGGCGTCCCCGATCAATACTTGAATTTCGTTTTCACTTGTTCGCCTTCGCGATAAGAGAGAACAAACGCCTTCCAGGGTTCACCGCGTTTGACTGCGTTTGCCTGCAATTGATCGACCAGACGAAGAATTATCGCCCCGTTTATATCGGTTTCCGCGTTCCAGTCCTCAATTCCGTCTTTCTCGACGGCTAATTCCGTTTCTATATAGCCCTCACCCAGCTCAACACCGTATCGGAACGCGTCATAGCCATGGACGATGCCTGCTTCGACCAATTGGAAAATCTCTTCGAAAATTTTTATATCTTCAGTGATCACTAAATAACCTCCGGAATTTGATGGTGTAAAACGGGGAGGGATTTACCCCGCCCGAGATCCAGCCAGCGGCCTCTTAATCCGAGACTTTTTCGTAATCAAAACCTTTGGGGATTTCCGGCCAAAAAGGTTTTTTTACCAACGCATCGAGATCGTCATAAATATCGCGAAAAAAATTAGCCAGATCCATGAAGTCCACACGTGAATTCATCAGCGCAACTTTCAACATGACATCGTCTGCATTGTCCTTGGCGGATGCCGCTCTGGACATATTATAGAAAGCGTTTCCCATCCTTTCAGAAAGCTCAGCCTCCCAGTCCAGCTTGTAATCGGCCTCCAAACTATTGCCATCAAAGCTACCCGTCTTTTCTTTCACCAATTGGATGATCAGGTTTTTCACCGACTCGAAATCGTTCATCTCAACGTTCTCTTTTTTCGCACTTCACCTGATAAAACGTAACCACCGGGCCGTAATTCTCATCGGAGTTCGACACCTCGACACTGAATAACTTGTCCGGGAATTTTTCCTTCAGCACCATGCGCCAGGCAAACCCGATGACCTCGCACAACTGCAGAAATATGCTATGTGATACGCCATCTCCGTATTGACCAAAAACATCATAGAGCTTCACATAATTCAACAGCCGCTCAGCCTCTGCCATGTCGTGAGAGGCCAGGCTCAAGCAGCGCGCGAACGTTTCTACTGAAAAATTTCGCTCTAGAAAAACGCCCCCTTGAGACACGACGAACGTCGGGAAGAACAACGTCGAGAACAACAGCATCTGTTCCGGGTGGCATTGATCATTGATGTAAGAATGGATATCCAGGCCTTCCTGACTCGCCCACTGTTTCTTCCAGGCGTCATATTGTTCAGTGTCGATGACAGGGGGTATAGCGTTGATCAGTTGCACTGCGTTTGCTCCATGCAGCCGAGGCGATATCAATATGATGGCCAGATACTAGATAGCTGCTGTTTGGGCGTCAACGAAGGGATTCGTCGAAATGCCCGGTTACGTCCCGTCCGGACAAGCCCCACCACCGCAATAATCTGTAAACTCTCCCCTCTTTCGCCGCCATCATTTCACCTGCGGCCATCACCTCTTTAATTGTTGCGGAGTCCACCTTGCGTCTGTTCCACACCTCCGACTGGCACCTTGGGCAAAACCTGCACGGCCAGGAGCGCGATTTCGAGCATGCGTGCTTCCTCGAATGGCTGCTGCGCCAACTGCAACTGGCGCACCCGGATGTGCTGTTGATCGCCGGGGACATCTTTGACACGGTCAATCCGCCGGTCAAAGCCCAGGAACGCCTTTACGATTTCATCGTCAGCGCCCACGAGCAGCAGCCGTTGCTGACTATCGTGATGATTGCCGGCAACCACGATTCCGGCTCGCGGATCGAACTGCCCGCGCCGCTGATGCGCCGTTTGCGCACCCATGCGCTGGGCCGGGTGTTGTGGCTGGATGACGGACAACTGGATGCCGAACGCCTGCTGCTGCCTTTGCCGGATAAAACCGGCGAAGTCGCCGCGTGGTGCCTGGCGCTGCCGTTTCTGCGTCCGGCGGAAGTCACCGGCGCGCATCTGGGCGACAACTATTTGCGTGGCATCGGTCAGGTGCATGAATGGCTGATCGAAGCGGCCAATGCCAAGCGCAAGCCCGGTCAGGCATTGATCGCCATCAGCCACGCGCACATGGCTGGCGGCTCGGTTTCAGAGGATTCCGAGCGCAGCCTGATCATCGGCAACGCCGAAGCCCTGCCCGCCAGTCTGTTCGGGCCGAGCATCAGTTACGTCGCCCTCGGCCATTTGCACAAGCCGCAGAAGGTCAACGGTGAAGAACGCATTCGCTACAGCGGCTCGCCGATCCCGTTGTCGTTCTCGGAAATCGGTTATCAGCACCAGATTCTCGACGTCACCCTCGACGGTGAAACCCTGGTCAGCGTTGAGCCGAAACTGATCCCGCGCTCGGTCAACCTGCAACGCATCGGCCCGGCACCGCTGGCCGAGATCCTGCTGCAACTGGCCGATCTGCCGAACATCGACCTGCTCGCGGAAACCCAGCGGCAACCGTGGCTGGAAGTGCGCGTAACCCTCGACGAACCGCAGCCGGATCTGCGCCATCAAGTCGAAAGCGCTCTGCAAGGCAAAGCTGTGCGCCTGGTGCGTATCGCCGCTGAATACGCCGGCAACCGTGGCGCTGACGGATCGGAGGACGGCAGCGCGCTGATCGAACTCGACCAACTCACTCCGCAGGAATTGTTCAGCCGCGCCTGGCTCGACAACTATGGCAGCGAGGTCGACGAGCAGACGCTGAAGGACTTCGCCGAATTGCTGCAAGACGTGCAACTGGAGGGCGAGCAGCCATGAAGATTCTCGCCATTCGCTTGAAAAACCTTGCCTCGCTGGCCGGCCCGTTCGAAATCGATTTCACCGCTGAACCGCTGGCCAGCGCTGGCCTGTTCGCGATCACCGGCCCGACCGGTGCCGGTAAAAGCACCCTGCTCGACGCGCTGTGCCTGGCGCTGTTCGGCGCGGTGCCGCGTCTGAACAACACCGGCCGCGACGCGAAAGTCCCGGATGCCGACGGAGAAATCGCCACTGGCGACCCGCGCACCTTGCTGCGTCGTGGCACCGGCGAAGGCTATGCGGAAGTGGATTTCGTCGGTGTCGATGGCCGTCGTTATCGGGCGCGCTGGGAAGCCAACCGCGCCCGCGAGAAGGCCGGCGGCAAGTTGCAGGCGAGTCGTCAGAGCCTGCGCGACATCGATCAGGATCAACTGCTCGCCAGCCAGAAAGGCGAATACAAAACTCAACTGGAAGCTGCGCTCGGCCTGAACTTCGAACAGTTCACTCGCGCCGTGCTGTTGGCACAGAGCGAGTTCAGCGCGTTCCTCAAGGCTGACGACAACGACCGCAGCGAGCTGCTGGAAAAGCTCACCGACACCGCGCTGTACACCCGCCTCGGCCGCCGCGCCTTCGACAAGACCAAAGAGGCCCGCGAAGCGCACAAGCTGTTGCAGGATCAGGCCACCGGCGTCACCCCGTTGGCACCTGAAGCCCGGGCCGAGCTGGACGAGCGCTTCAATGCTGCGCAACAGCAAATGAAGTTGCAGCAGGCGCAGCTCAAACAGCTTGAGCAACAGCACGGCTGGCTCAAGGATTTGCGTGTGTTGCAGGACGCGCAGCAAGCGGCCGCCGAGCAACTGCACAGCGCGCAACAGCATTCGGAAAGTCTGGCCGGCGAGCGGGTGAAACTGACGCGACTGGAGCAGCTCGGCCCGCAGCGGCATCAGTTCGCGCGCAAAAGCGAACTCGATGCCTTGCTGACGCCACTGGCCGCGCAAATTGCCGCGCACACCCGGCAACATGCCGAACTGACTGAGCGTCAGACGCAACTGGAGCAGAATCTCGAAGCAGCGAAAGTCGCTCTGAGCGAAGCGCAACAACGGCAAAGTGAAAACGCGCCGTTATTGCGTCAGGCCTTCGAAGAGCAAAGCACCCTCGCCCGTCTGGCCAAGGATGTCGCGCAAAGTACCGAAGCCAGGCTCAATGCGCAGCAGGCTTGCACCGAGGGCCAGAATGCCATTCAAGCCTTGCTGGATAAACAGACCCAAGTCGCCGAACGCCTGCAACGCATCGCCGCTGAGCTGGAGCAAAGTACCCATCTGGCACCGCTGAGTGATGCGTGGAATGCCTACCGCGATCGCCTGCAACAGTTGATGTTGATCGGCAATCGCCTGAACAAGGGTCAGGCGGAACTGGCGAGCCTCGAAGAAAACGCCACGCGCAGCGCCGCAGAGCTGACCACGCAAAAGCAGCAACTGGAAGTGCTATTCAAGGAGGCCGGCGCCGAACCTGATGCGGTCGCCGAGCAGATCGGCATCCTCGGCACGCTGCTGCAGGACAACCGCAAACAACTGCGCGCCTTCGAAGACCTGTCGCGCCTGTGGGCCACGCAACAGGATCTGGACAAGCGCAGCGCCGAGTTGCAACAGCGCCAACTCAGCGCCCAGCAGGAACGCGAGCGGTTGACTCAGGAAGGGGTAAAAACCAAGGCCGAATTGACCGTCGCCGAGCAAACCCTCAACGTCACCCGCGAGCTGCTTGAACGTCAGCGGCTGGCGCGCAGTGCCAGCGTCGAAGAGTTGCGCGCGCAGTTGCAGGACGATCAGCCATGCCCGGTCTGCGGCAGCAATGAGCATCCGTATCATCAACCCGAAGCGTTGCTGCAAAGCCTTGGTCGCCACGATGAAAGCGAGCAGGCCAACGCCCAGCAGGTGGTCGATCAGCTCAAGGAAAAACTCATCGAACTGCGCGCCGAAGTCGGTGGCGTGATTGCGCAACAGAAAGAACTGCTGCAACAGCAAGAACAACTGGCAACCCAGCAGCAAGCGTTGGCGCCTAGCCTCGATGCGCATCCGCTGTCCGCGCAGTTGTTCAATCAGGACGCCGACAAGCGCGATGCCTGGCTCGCCCGGCAAAACGAACAACTGAACCAGAGCATTACTCAGGACGAGCAACGCCAAAGCGCCCTGCTCACCCTGCAACAGGATGCCGCGCGTCTGACCCAGCAATTGCGTCAGGCGGAAACCGCGCACCAGCAAGCGGCGCAGCACCTGAGCAATCAGCAGCGCGAGCTGAGCAGCGACCGTCAGCGTCTCGACGAAGAACTGACGGCGTTCGGCAATCTGCTGCCGGCCGACACCCTCGAAGCCCTGCGCCAGGAACCAGCGGCAACCTTCATGCAGCTCGACCGGCAGATCGCCGAGCGCCTGGCGCAAGTCGATCAGCAGAAGGAAGAACAGGCCGAGCAGCAACAGCGGCAACAAACGCTGGAGAAAGAGCAGGATCGCCAGCAGACCCGCGCACAGCAGTTGCTCAGCGCCGAACAGCAATTCACTGCGCTGACCGAGCAACAGCAAGCCTGCCAGCAAAAACTCGCACAGTTGCTTGGCGAGCACAGCAGCGCGGAGCACTGGCAGCAGCAACTCGAGCAAGCGGTTGAGCAGGCGCGCAATGCCGAAACCGGCACCGCGCAGGAACTGCAAAGCGTGCGCACGCAACTCGTGCAGATTGCCGCCGAACTCAAGGCGCAGCAGGAACGTTTGCAAGCGCTGCAAAGCGAAGACCAGGATCTGGCCGGCAAGATTGCCGACTGGCGCGCCCGCCATCCTGAACTGGATGACGGTGGCCTCGAAGATCTGTTGCGAGTCGATGACGGGCAAGTCGCCGAGCTGCGTCAGCGCTTGCAGCACAACGAAAAAGCCATCGAACAGGCCAAGGTGTTGTTGCAGGAACGTGACCAGCGTCTGATTGATCATCAGGCGCAGCACAACGGCAATCTGGATGCCGAACAACTGGCCAGCGCCCTCACAGATGTGCAAAACCAGTTCATCGTCAGCGAACAGCAGTGCGCCGAATTGCGTGCCGAACAGGCCGAAGATCAGCGCCGACAGAACGCCAATCAGGCGCTGGCGCAGCAGATCGCCTCGGCCTACGCCGAGTATCAACGCTGGGCGCGCCTGAGTGCCTTGATCGGCTCGGCCACCGGCGACACCTTCCGCAAGATCGCCCAGGCCTACAACCTCGATTTGCTGGTGCATCACGCCAACGTGCAACTGCGCCAACTGGTCAAACGCTATCGCCTCAAGCGCGGCGGCAGCATGCTTGGCCTGCTGGTAATGGACACCGAAATGGGTGACGAACTGCGCTCGGTGCATTCGTTGTCTGGCGGCGAAACCTTTCTGGTGTCGCTGGCGTTGGCCTTGGGCTTGGCATCGATGGCCTCGAGCACGCTGAAAATCGAATCGCTGTTTATCGATGAAGGTTTCGGCAGCCTCGATCCGGAATCGCTGCAACT
This sequence comes from Pseudomonas sp. SCA2728.1_7, assembly GCF_018138145.1. Classification (NCBI taxonomy): domain Bacteria; kingdom Pseudomonadati; phylum Pseudomonadota; class Gammaproteobacteria; order Pseudomonadales; family Pseudomonadaceae; genus Pseudomonas; species Pseudomonas sp. SCA2728.1_7. The sequence goes on from NZ_CP073104.1 coordinate 1,270,034, forward strand.
GGCCATGGATGCGCTCGATGGTTTGCAGGCGCAGGGCCGCAAGGTCGCGGTGATTTCCCATGTGCAGGAAATGCACGAACGGATTCCGGTGCAGATTCAGGTGCAGCGCCAAGGCAATGGTTTGAGCACGCTGGAGGTGAAATGAACACGCTGTATTCCTTCCGCCGCTGCCCTTACGCGATGCGGGCGCGGATGGCATTGCGTTATTCGGGTGTACCGGTGGACATCGTTGAGGTCAGCCTCAAGGCGAAACCGGCAGAGATGCTGGCGATCTCGCCCAAGGGCACGGTGCCGGTGCTGGATGCCGGTGGGCGGGTGATTGATGAGAGTCTGGAGATCATGCGCTGGGCGTTGGCGCAGCATGATCCGGATAGCTGGCTGTTTGAGGATGATGCGCGGATTGCTGAATTGATCGAGGCGAATGATCAGGGGTTCAAGGTGCACTTGAATCGCTATAAATACGCCGAGCGCTACCCGGAGCAGCCGATGGAAGTTTATCGGGCTGAGGGGGCGTTGTTCTTGCAGAGGCTGGATGAGTTGCTGACCGATCGCGATTATTTGCTGACCGATCATCCCAGCCTGGCAGATATCGCCCTGCTGCCGTTCGTGCGGCAGTTTGCCCATGTTGATCGTGAGTGGTTTGCGCAGACGCCTTATGTTCGTTTACAGGCCTGGTTACAGCGTTTCCTCGAATCCGACCTGTTCACCTCGATCATGAAGAAGTAACTCATGTAGGAGCTGCCGAAGGCTGCGATCTTTTGATCTTGCCTTTAAAAGATCGCAGCCTTCGGCAACTCCTACAGGGTCAAGCCAGCGCTTGGCACATGCCGAGTGCCATGCAATCGACTTCGAACGGCCCGAGAAAATCCGCCGAGACTTTGACCGGTGGATTGCCGGCCATCAACCCCAGCGTATTCGCCCGTTCGATGTTGTGCGCAATGCTGTGATTGGCCTCTATGGCCCGTGCAAGTGCCCCCACCGAGCCTTGGCCGATACCCAATAATGAAGCGCCGTTGGTGAAAAACGCCAAACCGGCGACCACCCAAAGTCTGTAGCCTTTCATGCGCCGCCGACTCCCGCGAGTTCGGCCCGGTCGACCATCACGCTTTGCGAGCGGACTTCGAACTGGATGCCGGGGTGGTCGACTTGAATCGGTGCGTCGAAGCTGTGTTCCATCTGCGAAGCGATGCTGACGAACAACACCACGGCCAGGTACAGACCGATGGCCAGGTAGGCGCCGCGTTTGGCTGAATGAAGGATTGCGCTGGCCATGGTGTTCTCCCGTGGGCATGTTTCGATGCCCACAGAATCGATCAAAAAAGCCGTGGTAACCACTCAGGGTTTTCCATAGTAAACATCAGCTTCGTTGATTATTTAGCCAGTCTATTTGCGTGTTTTAAGAAACCTATCGTGCTGCGAAAAACACACGGGTAGGAGCCGCCGAAGGCTGCGATCTTTTGATTTTGCTTTTAAAAAACAAGATCAAAAGATCGCAGCCTTCGGCAGCTCCTACAGGGAGTTGTGCGCAATGGGCACTTCAGTGTTGGGCTTTGTGATCCAGGGCGGCGTAGAAGTTGGCGCTCTGTTGCAGGTATTTCTGGGTATAGCTCTGGGTGTGGGATTTTTTGCTGTTGATTTCAACGTTGGCACTGGCTGGCAGCACAACGGTGGCGGAGATGGCGGAAGCGGCGATAACGGAGAAGAGATTGAAGTTCATGGCGGTAACCCTCGTGTTCGGTTGGCTTGCTTGCCCGGTTGGGCTGTGAAGCAAACTTAACGCTCGAGGGTTGATCGCTTGAAATGCTTTGTAGCATTACCGGATATCAGCGCGATTAATACAAAGAGACAGGCCCCGTAAACCGGGGCCTGTGGCTTATTGTCGCACTAGAAACTTGAGGTCGCTCGGCGCGTCCATCGGCAGTTTCTGCACGGTTTTGCCGAGCAGACCGGTCTTGCCATCGCGCTCGACGACGACAATTTCGTTGCTCTTCTGGTTGGCGATCAGCAGGAATTTGCCACTCGGGTCGAGGCTGAACTCGCGCGGGTGATCGCCGTCCACCGAACGCTTTTGCAACTCTTTGAGCTGACCGGTAGCCGGATCAATTGCAAACACCACCAACTGATTGGCGGTACCACGGTTGCTGACGTAGAGGAACTTGCCATCGGCCGAGGCATGCAGCGCCGCACCGGCCTTATCCGACGTTGGCTGACCAGCGGCCAGATCGACCAGTTGCGTCTGGGTCAGCACGCCGTCGTGGTAGTCGAACACCGCGACCTGCGCGCTCATTTCCATGGTCAGCCAGGCGTGTTTGCCGTCAGCGCTGAACAGCAGATGACGCGGGCCGCTGCCGGCCGGCAAGGGCACTGCGGCGGTCATCGCCGGCGTCAGCGGCAAGTCCGGGTTGGCCTTTGGATCGAACAGGTAGACGAAGACCTTGTCCGCGCCCAGATCATTGGAGAACACGTAGCGGCCGTCAGGCGAAGAAACCGTCGAGTGCACGTGGTTGGAGGCCTGGCGCTCAGGATTGATCCGGCTCGCCGGGTGCGCGCTCATCTGCACGACGGGTTTGAGCTTGCCATCGGCACCGACCGGCAATACCGCCAGAGTTCCCCCCGGATCTTCCATCACCGAATAGTTGCTGACGAACAGATGGCTGGCGTCAGCGCTGAGGCTTGAATGGGTCGGCTCGTTGCCCAGGCTCTGCACTTGATTGATCAGGGTCAGCGCGTGGGTTTTCGGATCGATCGAGTAGCTGCTGACACGGCCGACCGGGTCTTTCTGGCCCGGGCCGTTTTCATTGACCACGAACAGCCGACGCTGGTCTTTGGACAGCGTCAGCCATGACGGGTTTTCGCTCTTGACCACCTGTAGCGGTTTGGCAGCGATCTGGCCGGTGGCACTGTCGAAGTTCATTCGATAGAGACCCTGGCTGGTGTTGGCGGTGTAGGAACCGACCAGTAGCTGGAAGCTCTCGGCGGATGCGCTGGAAAGCCCCATGGCACCGACGCTGCCGGCCATCAGCAGCGGCCACAATTTACGCATTTTCATTGATTGTCATCCTCGTCATCGCTGCTGCTGACTACGTCGCCATGACAAACCAAGCGGTGTTCGCCGATCGCTTTGGTCTCATTGAAATAGCCGACGATCAACCAGCTCTGCAAAGAGTCGTCGAAGGTTGCAGCGGCAACCTGAGCCGGGGTGAATTCCCAATACTTGACCGTTCGGCCGTCGATGCATTCGATGTGCAGGTTGTCGTCTTCATCGAGGAAAAATTCAAAGGCGTGCAAGCCGTCGATTTCGACCATATCGGATTGTTCGAGGAGGTCGAGAAGGGTTTGGGCAGTCATGGCAAACAGTCTTTCTAGGGGGGAAAGGGCCAATGATAGCTCATTGTCGTACGCGGCCCTTGTAGGAGTGAGCCTGCTCGCGATCGCGTTGTGTCATCCAACAGATATGTTGAATGTGAAACCGCTATCGCGAGCAGGCTCACTCCTACACGGGATTGGTGTGATGTCAGAGGGCGTCGCGCGAGGGCTTGCCGTCGACGAGGCGCTGGATGCGCAGCGGGTTGGCGTTTTTCAGCGGTTCCGGCAGCAAGCTGTCCGGGTAATTCTGGAAGCACACCGGGCGCAGGAAACGGTCGATGGCCAGCGTGCCTACCGAAGTGCCACGAGCATCCGACGTCGCCGGGTATGGCCCGCCGTGCACCATCGAATCGCACACCTCGACACCGGTCGGATAACCGTTGAGCAAGATCCGCCCGACTTTCTGCTCCAACAACGGCGTCAGCTCAGGGAAACGTTCGAAGTCCGCCTGCTCGCCAATGATCGTCGCGGTCAGTTGCCCGTGCAGGCCATACAGCGCAGCGCTGAGTTGCGCCTTGTCCGCCACTTCAACGATCACCGTGGTCGGGCCGAACACTTCTTCCTGCAGCACTTCATCGCCATCGATCAGCAGACTCGCATCGGCCTTGAACAACTGCGGCTGCGCCTGATTACCCTGCTGCGAATTGCCAGCCAAATGCTCGATGCCTGGATGTGCCAACAGCTTCTGCAAACCTTTGCCGTAGCTGCCGAGGGTGCCGGCGTTGAGCATGGTTTGCGCCGGTTGATCGCCGATCAAACCCGCAACCTGCTGCACGAACGCGCTGAACTCTGGCGAGCGGATGCCGATGACCAGGCCCGGATTGGTACAGAACTGACCGCAGCCCTGCACCACCGAAGCAGTCAGGTCGCGGGCAACCGTTTCCGAACGCTCGGCCAGGGCCTGAGGCAGGACGATCACCGGGTTGATGCTCGACATCTCGGCGAACACCGGGATCGGTTGCGGGCGTGCCGCGGCCATGTCGCACAGTGCACGTCCGCCCTTGAGCGAACCGGTGAAACCCACTGCCTGGATCGCCGGATGCTTGACCAGCCATTCGCCGACGCCACCGCCGTAGATCATGTTGAACACACCAGCGGGCATGGCGGTTTTTTCGGCGGCGCGAATCAACGCATCGGCGACCCGTTCCGCCGTGGCCATGTGGCCGCTGTGGGCCTTGAACACCACCGGGCAACCGGCAGCCAGCGCAGATGCGGTGTCGCCGCCAGCGGTGGAAAATGCCAGTGGAAAGTTGCTTGCGCCGAACACCGCGACAGGGCCGAGGCCGATGCGGTACTGACGCAGATCCGGACGCGGCAGCGGTTGACGATCCGGCAGCGGCAGATCAATCCGCGCACCGTAGAAATCACCACGTCGCAGCACCTTGGCGAACAGGCGCATCTGCCCGCTGGTGCGTCCGCGCTCGCCTTGAATGCGTCCGGCCGGCAACGCCGTTTCACGGCAGACCACGGCGACAAAGTCATCACCAAGGGCATCCAGCTCATCGGCGATCGCATCGAGAAACTGCGCGCGGCGTTCGGCGCTGAGGCTGCGGTACGCCGGGTACGCGGCAGCGGCGGCTTTAGCGGCGGCGTCGACCTCTTCAACCGTGGCCTGAATGAAATCGTGCGGCAATTGTTCGCCCGTCGTGGCGTCGACCGATTGCAGTTTGACGTCGCCGGCAGCGCTGCGCTGACCGCCAATGTAGTTGTGACCGAGAATCTGAGTCATGGGATCTCCTTAAAGGGTGCCGATGCTGTCCGGCTCAAAAGCGGCCGCGATCGGCACGATGCCGTTGACCAGCGGTGCGCCGAATTCGGCCTGGCTGATTTCGAACAGGTCGCCCGGTTGCGTGCGAATGCCATCGGCGAACGACAGGGTCGCGGTGCCGAAGAAGTGAATGTGCACGTCGCCCGGACGCAAGAACTGACGGTATTTGAAGTGGTGGTATTCGAGGTTGGCGAGGCTGTGGCACATGTTCGCCTCACCGCTGAGAAACTCGTTCTGCCAGAGCACTTCGCCGTCACGCAGAATTCGACTGGTGCCGGCAAGGTGTTGAGGCAGTTCACCGGTACGAAGTTCCGGACCATAGCTGCAGCTGCGCAATTTCGAATGCGCGAGGTACAGGTAATTCTTGCGCTCCATGACGTGGTCGGAGAACTCGTTGCCCACCGCGAACCCGAGGCGATAAGGCTTGCCGTCGTGGCCGATCACGTAGAGGCCGGCCATCTCCGGTTCTTCGCCGGCATCTTCGGCAAACGGTGGCACCGGGAAAGGTTGGCCCGGACGCACGACGATGCTGCCGTCGCCCTTGTAGAACCATTCCGGTTGCACACCGGCCTGCCCCGCCGCCGGTTTGCCGCCCTCCACGCCCCATTTGAAAATGCGCATGGTGTCGGTCATCGCCGCTTCGTCGCCAGCCTGCTGGTGCATTTTGTCCCGCGCCGAGGCGCTGCCCAGGTGAGTCAGACCGGTACCGCTGACCAGCATGTGGGCCGGGTCCGGATGGTCGAGTGGCGGCAGGATGCGCAGTTGCGCAAGCAGTTCGGCGTAGTCGTGGCTGATGCCGAGGCCGAGGTTTTGCACTTGCTGCTCAAGGGAGTGGCCGGCCTCGATGGCGGCCAGGGCCAGATCGCGCACGCTGCGCGCGTCTTGCACCTCGCGCACCAGACCGTTGTCGACCACGCCGACGCGGCGCTCGCCGTTGCTTAATTCGAATTGAACCAGATGCATGATTTTCTCCTGTGTTATTCGAAACACCGCAGATCCTTGTAGGAGTGAGCCTGCTCGCGATAGCGGTGTGTCAGCCAAAAAGTTGTCAACTGATAGACCGCTATCGCGAGCAGGCTCACTCCTACAGGGGACCGGTGTGGGTCTGTCAGGTGCGGGTAGCGCCACGGGCGCTGGCGGCAAATTGGTCAACCGGCAGGACGTGTTTACGTTCCAGCACGCGGTAGACAACGCCGGTCAGGATCAAACCGAACACCATCACGCCCGACAGGAAATACAGGCCGGACGCAAGATTCCCGGTGTACTCCTTCAACGCCCCAATCACAAACGGCCCGATGTACCCGCCCAGATTCCCCACCGAATTGATCAAGGCAATCCCCGCCGCCGCACTTGCGCCAGCAAAGAACCGTCCCGGCAACGTCCAGAACACCGCCGTGCAGGAAAACAGCGCAAACGCCACCAGACACAGCGCCGCCAGTTGTGCCACCGGCAACGACAGCCATGCGCTCAGGAACAGGCCAATCGCGCCCAGCACATACAGAACAGCCAGATGCCCGTAACGATCATTCAACCGGTCGGAACTGCGCGGGATGATCAGCAGGCCGATGATCCCGAAGATGTACGGCACCGACGACACGAAACCGGTGACCAAATCACTGCCGCCAAACTGTTTGATCAGCGTCGGTAACCATAGACCGAGGCCGTAAATGCTCAACGTCACCGGCAGATAGAACAGCGCCAGCAGCAACACGCGTTTGTCTTTCAGCGCATGCAGCGGGTTGCCGTGACGGGTCTGGCCGTACTCCTGCAGATCCTTTTTCAACTCGCCGGTCAGCCAGTCTTTCTCTGCCTGATCCATCCATTTCACTTGCTGCGGGCCGTCCGGCAACCAGCGCAGCACCGGCCAGGTCAGCAGGATCGCCGGGGTGCCGATGACGATGAACAGCCACTGCCAGCCGTGCAGGCCAAGGACGCCGTCCATGCCGAGCAAACCGCCGGACACGGGGCCGGTGATCATCATCGCGATCGGCTGGGAAAGAATGAACAACCCGAGGATCTTGCCGCGATGGCGCACCGGGAACCATTGGGTGATGTAGTAGAGAACGCCGGGAAAGAACCCCGCCTCGGCCGCGCCGAGCAGAAAGCGCATCACGTAGAAACTGTGCGGGCCCTGGACGAACGCCATGCCGATGGTGATCGCGCCCCAGGTAATCATGATTCGCGCAAACCAGCGCCGCGCACCGAAGCGTTCGAGCATCAGGTTGCTGGGAATTTCGAGGAGGAAGTAACCAATGAAGAACAGCCCGGCGCCGAGGCCGTAAGCCGCATCGCCGATGCCGATGTCGGCGCCCATGTGCAGCTTGGCGAAGCCGACGGCGGAGCGATCCACATAGGCGATCAGGTACAGCAGGATCAGGAAGGGAATCAGTTTCAGCGTAATGCGCCGTATCAGCCGCAGTTCCTGGCTCATGAGATCGGTCTCCGATTGTTGTTTTTATAGAACCTCGGGGGACGCCTCTCACGGAAAACCGTCAGGGCCATCCCTCCGTCGAAAACGACTATATAGTAATACTAATTCACCAACAACACTTCCAAACCTAGGATTTTGCGCTTAGATTAAGCCGTAGCTGGAACACTATAGTCATACAATAAGAGAATCGATCATGTCTGATAAGAAACCCACCCTGCGCTCCGCCCAATGGTTTGGCACGGCCGACAAGAACGGCTTCATGTACCGCAGCTGGATGAAGAATCAGGGCATCGCCGACCACCAGTTCCATGGCAAGCCGATCATCGGCATCTGCAATACCTGGTCGGAACTGACCCCGTGCAACGCGCACTTCCGCCAGATCGCGGAGCACGTCAAACGCGGGGTGATCGAGGCCGGTGGCTTTCCAGTAGAATTCCCGGTGTTCTCCAACGGCGAATCGAACCTGCGCCCGACCGCCATGCTCACCCGCAACCTGGCGAGCATGGACGTTGAGGAAGCGATTCGCGGCAACCCGATCGACGGCGTGGTGCTGCTGACCGGCTGCGACAAAACCACCCCGGCGCTGCTGATGGGCGCGGCCAGTTGCGACGTGCCGGCGATTGTTGTCACCGGCGGGCCGATGTTGAACGGCAAGCACAAGGGCAAGGACATCGGCTCCGGCACCGTGGTCTGGCAGCTCAGCGAGCAGGTCAAGGCTGGCACTATTACCATCGATGACTTCCTCGCAGCCGAGGGCGGCATGTCGCGTTCGGCGGGTACCTGCAACACCATGGGCACCGCGTCGACCATGGCCTGCATGGCTGAAGCACTCGGCACTTCGCTGCCGCACAACGCGGCGATTCCGGCGGTGGATGCGCGACGTTATGTGTTGGCGCACATGTCCGGCATGCGGGCGGTGGAGATGGTTCGCGAAGATCTGAAACTGTCGAAGATTCTGACCAAGGAAGCCTTCGAAAACGCTATCCGCGTGAACGCTGCTATCGGTGGTTCGACCAACGCGGTGATTCACTTGAAGGCCATTGCCGGGCGCATCGGTGTCGAACTGGATCTGGACGACTGGACGCGCATTGGTCGCGGCATGCCGACCATCGTTGACCTGCAACCGTCGGGGCGTTTCCTGATGGAAGAGTTCTATTACGCCGGTGGTTTGCCGGCGGTGTTGCGTCGTCTCGGTGAGGCCAATCTGATTCCCAACCCGAATGCGTTGACCGTCAACGGCAAGTCCATCGGCGAGAACACCAAGGACGCGCCGATCTATGGCGAAGACGAAGTGATCCGCACCCTCGACAATCCGATTCGCGCCGACGGCGGCATTTGTGTGTTGCGAGGCAATCTGGCGCCGCTCGGCGCTGTGCTCAAGCCATCCGCTGCGACGCCGGAACTGATGCAGCATCGCGGCCGTGCGGTGGTGTTCGAGAACTTCGACATGTACAAGGCGCGGATCAACGATCCGGAGCTGGATGTCGATAAAGATTCGATTCTGGTGATGAAGAACTGCGGGCCGAAGGGTTACCCGGGCATGGCCGAAGTCGGCAACATGGGTTTGCCGGCCAAGCTGTTGGCGCAGGGTGTGACGGACATGGTGCGCATTTCTGATGCGCGGATGAGCGGCACCGCTTATGGCACGGTGGTTTTGCACGTAGCGCCGGAAGCGGCGGCCGGCGGGCCTTTGGCGACGGTGAAGGAAGGTGACTGGATCGAGCTGGATTGCGCCACCGGGCGTTTGCACCTGGATATTTCGGACGCCGAACTGGCGGCGCGGATGGCGGATCTGCAGCCGCCGCAGCAGTTATTGGTGGGCGGATATCGTCAGCTGTACATCGACCATGTGCTGCAGGCGGATCAGGGCTGTGACTTTGACTTCCTGGTTGGTTGCCGAGGGGCTGAAGTGCCGCGCCACTCTCACTAACCCTACCGCCCCCCTGTAGGAGTGAGCCTGCTCGCGATAGCGGTGTGTCAGTTAGCAATTGTTCATCTGGCACACCGCTATCGCGAGCAGGCTCACTCCTACATTTGGCTTTGTGTACTCCCTCAAGATTGTCTGGTGCCTGCTATGATGCGCGGCATCTCCATCGCTCAGGATCGCGCCGCTCCCCATGGATTACCGCAAACCCTCCGACCGCAAAAGCATGCACTCGCGCATCGTCCAGGAACTGGGCATGCAGATCGTCTCCGGACGCTTCAAGCCCGACGACAAACTGCCCGCCGAAGCCTTGCTCTGCGAGGAGTACGCGGTCAGCCGGCCGGTGTTGCGTGAAGCGACGCGGGTGTTGGTCGCCAAGGGGTTGGTGTATTCGAAGCCACGCGTCGGCACGGTGGTCAAGGCCCGCCGCGAATGGCACATGCTCGACCCGGACGTGCTGCACTGGCTGATGCAAAGCAGTCCGCAGAATGAGTTTTTCAATGTGCTGACCAGTGTGCGCAGCATTATCGAACCGGCCGCCGCTGCCCTCGCCGCTCAACATGCGACCGAGGCTGATATTGCGGCGATTGGTGAGGCGTACCAGCGCATGGAAGCAGCGCCGACGCCGGAAGCGTTGTTGCAGCCGGATCTGGACTTCCATAGCCGGATTGCCGATGCGACGCACAATGATTTGCTGGCGAACCTGTGCAACATGTTGTCGGTGGCGATTGCCGAGGCGTTGAAGCATTCGAATCAGCGGCCGAATTTGCATGAGCTGGCGTTGCCGCGGCATAAGGCGATTTTGACGGCGATCGAGAATCGTGATGCCTTGGGGGCTCGGCATGCGACGTTGGTGCAGCTGGATGATGCGCGTAGTGCTTTGAGTGTTGTGCTGGGTACTGAATTGTCATAGGGCTTGAGATCGCCTGCCCTCACCCTAGCCCTCTCCCAGAGGTAGAGGGGACCGACCGGGGGATATTTAACAACTACGCCGACTTGAACGATTTGTAGTGAATCCACAATCGACTGGCAACTCACGTCGAACGAATTGCTGTGAATCCATAATCAACTTGTTATCTCGATCGAAAGATTTGTAGTGAATCCACAATCGACTCGGTATCTCAAGTCGAACGATCTGCTGTGAATCCATAATCGACTCGGTATCTCAGGTCGATGAATCAAGCCGCACACCTCGGTCAGTCCCCTCTCCCTCCGGGAGAGGGCTAGGGTGAGGGGCTCTTGATCTGATCTTGAGCCACAAAAAAAGCCGCAACCCTAAGGTTGCGGCTTCGTCGTTTCAGCCCTTCAGATCAATGGGCAAACAGCGAATTGCCCTTCTGCCCCGCGAGTTTCTCCGGCTTGATCAGGAACTTCGCCAGTGCCGGCAGCAGCCACAGTGCACCGAACATGTTCCACAGCAGCATGAAGGTCAGCATCAGGCCCATGTCAGCCTGGAACTTGATCGCCGAGAAGATCCACGTGCATACACCAATCGCCAGGCACAGACCAGTGAACAACACGGCCTTACCGGTAGATTTCAGCGTCTGGTAATAAGCTTCCTGCAACGGCAGCCCAGCACGCAGGAAACTTTCCAGTCGGCTGTAGATGTAGATGCCGTAGTCGACACCAATCCCCACACCCAGCGCCACCACCGGCAAGGTCGCAACCTTCACGCCGATGCCCATGAACGCCATCAGCGCGTTGCCGAGTACCGAGGTCAGCACCAGCGGCAGGACGATGCACAAGGTCGCCGCCCACGAACGGAAGGTGATCATGCACATCACTGCCACGCAGATGTACACCAGAATCAGGATGGTCAGCTCGGCCTGTTTGATGACTTCGTTGGTGGCCGCTTCGATCCCGGCGTTACCAGCGGCGAGGATGAACTCCAGACCGTCCTTGTTATTGTCCTTGGCGAACTCCTGCACCGCATGCACCGCCCGATCGAGGGTTTCGGCCTTGTGATCGTTGAGGAACACCAGCACCGGCGCCAGCGAGCAACTGTTGTTGTATAGACCGTCGGCGCGGGCAATCGAGTTGTTCAGCACGTCCGGGTTGCGCGACAGGGTTTCCCATTTCAGGTTGCCCTCGTTCATGCCCTTGATCATCTGCTTGGACACGGTCACCAGTGAGATCGCCGACTGCACGCCCTCGGTGTTCTGCATCTTCCACATCAGTTCGTCGATCGGCGCCATGGCTTCGTAGCGTGAGCAGCCTTCCGACTTGGTCTTGACCATCACCACCAGCACATCGGAACTGGTCGAGTAGTTGTTGATGATGAAGTTGTTGTCCTTGTTGTAGCGCGAATCCGGACGCAGTTCCGGTGCGCCCTGGTCGAGGTCGCCGATTTTCAGGTTCTGGCTGTACCAAAGGCCGCCACCGAAGGCGATCAGCGCCAGCAGCACCGATATGCGTGCGACTTTCGGGTTGGCGAAGTTCGACAGCAGGCGCCAGAACGGATGCTCGCGGTTCGCGTCTTTCTTGCTCCGGGCAATCGCCCGTTTGCTGATGCCGACATAGGAAATCGCCACCGGCAATAGGATCAGGTTGGTGAACACGATCACCGCCACGCCTATCGACGCGCCGATGGCCAGTTCACGGATCACGCCGATGTCGATGATCAGCAGGGTGATGAAACCCACTGCATCCGCGAGAATCGCGATCATCCCCGGCAGGAACAGTTGTCGGAAGGTGCGCCGCGCAGCGGTCAATGCGTTGTCGGCCTCGCTGGATTGCAGGGCGATACCGTTGATCTTCTGCACGCCGTGGGAAATGCCAATGGCGAAAATCAGAAACGGCACCAGCATCGAATACGGATCAAGCCCGAAACCGAAGAAGTGCATCAAGCCGAGCTGCCAGACCACCGCCACCAGCGTCGTACTCAACACCGCAATCGTGCTGCGTACGCAGTTGGTGAACCACAGCAGCAGGATCAGGGTGATGACGAAAGCGATGCCGAAGAACAGCACGACCATCACCAGACCGTCGATCAAATCGCCGACCTTTTTGGCGAAACCGACGATGTGGATCTTGACGTTGGGGTTCTGTGCTTCGAACTTGTTGCGGATCTTGTCTTCGAGTTCATGGGAGAACTTGCGATAGTCCAGCGCGAGCAACTTGCCCTGGTCTTCCGGGTCCGGGTAGGACTCCAGCAGCGGGATGTCGACGATGCTCGACTTGAAGTCGTTGGCCACCAGCCGCCCGACCTGACCGGACTTGAGCACGTTGTTACGCAGCAGATCGAGGCTGTCCTGCGAGCCGTTGTAGCTTTGCGGGATCACTTCACCGCCGGCAAAACCCTCTTCGGTCACTTCGGTCCAGCGCACGCTCGGACTCCACAGCGACTTCAGGCCGGAACGATCGACCCCGGAGATGTAGAACACCTCGTCGTTGATCTGGCGCAGGGTCTCCATGTACTCCTTGGAGAAGATGTCGCCGTCCTTGGCTTCCACCGAAATACGCACGGTGTTGCCCAGGTTCGCCAGATCGTTGCGGTGCTCCATCATCTTCTCGATGAACGGATGCTGGAGCGGGATCATTTTTTCGAAACTGGTGGAAGGCCGGATCAGCGTGGCCTGCCAGAACAGGAAAATGCTCACCACCAGACAGATCAGGATCACTGCCGGGCGGTTGTTGAAAATCAGGCGTTCAAGAAACGTCGCCTTGTCCTGCTGAGGAGTGATCAAGGAAGTCATAGCCCCGCCTTCTTATTATTGATCTCGGCACCGTTCGGCTGTGTGGTGTGAAGACCACCCTGCCCGCTCAGAATCAGGTTGCCGTCGCCGGCAGCGGTGACCGATGACAGCGAGATGCGGTCCGGACGGTTGAACACGCTGAAGGTCTCGCCGTTGTCGCTGCTGCTGATCACCGAACCGCCGTTCCCAACGATCACGATTGAGCCGTCCGGCAGCAAGGTTGCGCCAGACAGGCCGAACTCCAGCGCCCCGCGCGCGGCTTTCAGCTCGACCTGTTCCCAGTTGCTGCCGAAATCAGTGGAGCGATAAAGATTGCCGCGCAAGCCGTAAGCCAGCAGGGTTTGCGGTTGTGCCGTGCCGATCACGCCGAACAGCGAGCCTTCGTACGGGCCTTCGAGTTTTTCCCAGGTCTGGCCGTCATCGGCGGAGCGGAACATGCTGCCCGACTCGCCGACGATAAACAGCCCGGCGTCCTTCACCGCCGCGATGGCGTTGAGGTGGAACTGGTCTTCGTTGTCGAGGCGGTCGCTGACGTCTTCCCAGTTTTTACCGCCGTCGGTGGTTTCCAGCAGCGCGCCGTACGCGCCCACGGCGAGGCCGCTGTTGACGTCCTTGAACCAGACATCGAGCAGCGGCGATTCACGTTTGAGGTCTTCGAATTGTTTGCTCCAGGTCAGACCGCCGTCTGCGCTGGCGAGGATTTGCGCGTCGTGGCCGACCGCCCAGCCGTGCTTGTCGTCGACAAAGTACACCGCCGTCAGCAGTTGCCGGGTCGGCACCTTGGCCTGGGTCCAGGTTTTGCCCTGGTCATCGGAATAGAGAATGTGCCCGCGATCCCCGACCGCGACCAGACGCGTGCCAGCGTGGACGACATCAAGTATCAGGCTTTTCGTGGCTTTGGCGGATGCGGTGGCGTAGACCACGTCGGCTGGCGCCTCGGCGGCTATCACCGGAGCCGATAACGTGGCAAAGCCCAGCAGAGAGAGTGCTGTGGCCAGCAACGCGGTGTTGCGTAACGCCGGCGGGCGGCAACGACTCATAGACCTTCCCCTATTTATTATTGTTAGGCCATCTGGCCTTCAAGGGCGCCGCAAGTGTGCTCCGCTGATGGCTGCTCAGGAGCATAGTCCTGAAACCCGCAATCCAGAGCCACTTCGGAAGCTGGCTCATCCTATCGGGCTTTCGAAACGTCTGACAATCGGCGCCACGTTATCTTTTGTTAACCACATTGCCGACGGATTCCCCCTGTAGGAGTGAGCCTGCTCGCGATAGCGGTGTATCAGGTAAGAATTCATTGACTGACACACCGCTATCGCGAGCAGGCTCACTCCTACAGGAGGTTGGTGGGGGCTTTGGGATTTGAATACATGACCATTCGCCGGGGTGATACGGCAAAAGTTACCGAGGGGACTTGCACGATCGGTATTATGGTATACCATCAGACGCACAGACACTCTCAATCCCTCAACGGAGCAGCTCATGAGTTTCGAAATTCGCAAGATCGTCAGCTATGTCGAAGAAACCTTCATCGAAGGCGGCAAAGCCACTGACAAGCCGGTGACCATGGTCGGCCTCGCCGTGGTGATGAAAAACCCTTGGGTGGGCAACGGTTTCGTCGAAGACCTCAAGCCGCAGATCCGCGCCAACTGCTCCGACCTCGGTGCACTGATGGTCGAGCGTCTGGTCGGCATCATCGGCGGTGCCGAGAAGATCGAGGCCTACGGCAAAGCCGCTGTGGTCGGTGCCGATGGCGAGATCGAACACGCCTCCGCCGTGATCCACACCCTGCGCTTCGGCAACCACTACCGCGAAGCCGTCAACGCCAAGAGCTACCTGAGCTTCACCAACAAGCGCGGCGGCCCGGGCACTTCGATTCAGATCCCGATGATGCACAAGGACGACGAAGGTCAGCGTTCGCACTACATCACTCTGGAAATGCAGATCGAAGACGCGCCGCGTGCCGACGAAATCGTTGTCGTGCTGGGTTGCGCCGACGGTGGTCGCCTGCATCCGCGCATCGGCAACCGCTACATCGATTTGGAAGAACTGGCCGCCGAAAAAGCCCAGTAATCACAATAAAAAGGCACTGCAGGAGCGCTCCATGATTCGGCTCACCGCTGAACTCACCCCGGCTGGCACCAGTTACCTGGCGACCGGCCAAGGCCAGCCCGTGGTTTTGATCCACGGCGTGGGCCTGAACAAAGAAATGTGGGGCGGCCAGATCGTCGGTCTGTCCAGCCAATACCGGGTGATCGCCTACGACATGCTCGGTCATGGCGCCAGCCCGCGACCGGCCAGCGGCACCGCCCTGCTCGGTTACGCCGATCAGCTGCTGGAGTTGCTCGACCACCTCAATCTGCCGCAGGCAGCGGTGATCGGTTTCTCCATGGGCGGCCTGGTCGCGCGGGCCTTTGCCCTGCATTACCCGGAGCGCCTGCAAAGCCTGGTGGTCTTGAACAGTGTGTTCAATCGCAGCGAAGAACAGCGTGCCGGCGTCATCGCGCGCACCGCACAAGCGGCGGAACATGGCCCGGACGCCAATGCTGAAGCCGCGTTGTCACGCTGGTTCAGCCGCGAGTATCAGGCGGCCAATCCGGCGCAGATCGCCGCATTGCGCCAGACCCTCGCCAATAATGATCCGCAGGGTTACCTGACCACTTATGAATTGTTCGCCACCCAAGACATGTACCGCGCCGACGACCTGAGCAGCATTCAGGCGCCGACGCTGATCGCCACCGGTGAACTCGATCCGGGTTCGACCCCGGAAATGGCCGAGCAACTGGCCCGACGCATCCCCGGTGCGAAGGTTGCCGTGCTACCCGAGCAACGGCATATGATGCCCGTAGAGTCGCCGCGTCTGGTCAATCAGACGCTGCTGGAATTTCTCCAATTCGCACACTCCCGACAAAACCATATAAAGGGGATCGTTGCATGACACTCGCACGCTTCCAGATGTGCATCGGCGGAGAATGGGTCGACGCCCTCTCCGGCAAGACCTTCGAAAGCCTCAACCCGGCCACCGCACAAGCCTGGGCGCAACTGCCTGACGCCGATGAAGCGGACGTCGAACGCGCCGTGCAATCGGCACAGGCTGCATTCGACAGCCCGGCATGGCGTGGTCTGACTGCCACCGCGCGCGGCAAATTGCTGCGTCGTCTCGGTGACTTGATCGCGGAAAACAAGGAACAACTGGCGCAGCTGGAAAGCCGCGACAACGGCAAGCTGATCCGCGAAACCCGTGGCCAGGTCAGCTATCTGCCGGAGTTCTTCCACTACACCGCCGGCCTTGCCGACAAGCTCGAAGGCGGCACGCTGCCGCTGGACAAGCCCGACCTGTTCGCCTACACCGTGCACGAAGCCATGGGCGTAGTCGCGGCGATCATTCCGTGGAACAGCCCGCTGTACTTGACCGCAATCAAACTCGCCCCGGCCCTCGCCGCTGGCAACACGATTGTGATCAAGCCGTCCGAGCACGCTTCGGCGACCATTCTTGAACTGGCGCGTCTGGCCCTCGAAGCGGGGATTCCGCCGGGCGTGGTCAACGTCGTCACCGGTTACGGCCCAAGCACTGGCGCCGCCCTCACCCGCCATCCGCTGATCCGTAAGATCGCCTTCACTGGCGGCGCGGCCACGGCACGGCATGTGGTGCGCAGCAGCGCCGAGAACTTCGCCAAGCTGTCGCTGGAGCTGGGCGGCAAGTCGCCGAACATCATCTTCGCCGACGCCGATCTGGACAGCGCGATCAACGGCGCGATTGCCGGGATCTATGCCGCGTCCGGGCAAAGCTGCGTGTCGGGTTCACGGCTGTTGGTGCAGGACGAAATCTACGACGAGTTCGTCAATCGACTGGTCGAACGCGCCCAGCGCATCCGCATCGGTAACCCGCAGGAAGACAACAGCGAAATGGGCCCGATGGCCACTGCACAGCAACTGGCGGTGGTCGAAGGCCTGGTGGCTGATGCCATCGCTGAAGGCGCGCGCTTGCGCACTGGCGGCAAGCGCCCAACCGATCTCGGCGAAGGCTGGTTCTACGAGCCGACGTTGTTCGAATGCGACCGCAATTCGATGAAGATCATGCAGGAAGAAGTCTTCGGCCCGGTGGCGTCGGTGATCCGCTTCAAAGATGAGGCCGAAGCGCTGGCCATCGCCAACGACTCGCAGTTTGGCCTCGCCGCCGGCATCTGGACCCGCGATCTGGGCCGTGCCCATCGCCTCGCTCGCGATGTTCGTTCGGGGATCATCTGGGTCAACACTTACCGCGCGGTGTCAGCGATGGCGCCGATCGGCGGCTTCAAGAACAGTGGCTATGGACGCGAAAGCGGCATCGATTCGGTGCTGGCCTACACCGAACTGAAAACGGTGTGGATCAACCTTTCCCAGGCGCCAATGCCTGATCCGTTTGTGATGCGTTAGGAGTCCTGCGAAATGATCGAACCCGGCATTTACAAAGACGTCATGAGCTCGTTCCCGTCCGGCGTCACGGTGGTCACCACCGTTGACCCCGAAGGCGGGATCGTCGGCATCACCGCCAGCGCCTTCAGTGCGCTGTCGATTGACCCGGCGCTGGTGCTGTTCTGCCCCAACTATGCTTCCGACACCTACCCGGTGTTGCGCGACAGCAAGAAGTTCGCGATCCATTTGCTGTCGGCTGACCAGACGGCTGAGGCCTATGCATTTGCCGGAAAGGGCAAGGACAAGGCCAAGGACATCGAATGGCACCTGAGCGAACTCGGTAATCCGATTCTGGCCAAGGCGACCGCGATCATCGAGTGCGAGTTGTGGCGGGAATACGATGGTGGTGATCACGCGATCATTGTTGG
This sequence comes from Pseudomonas sp. SCA2728.1_7, assembly GCF_018138145.1. Lineage (NCBI taxonomy): Bacteria > Pseudomonadati > Pseudomonadota > Gammaproteobacteria > Pseudomonadales > Pseudomonadaceae > Pseudomonas > Pseudomonas sp. SCA2728.1_7. The sequence continues at coordinate 1,288,038 of NZ_CP073104.1, forward strand.
CGCGGTGAAGAACCTGATCCTGCCCGAGCAACCGGTGACGCCGATGATTTACCACAAAGGCAAGCTCGGCCCCCTGCCAACCCTGGCCTGACGGATTCACACAAATCCCTGTAGGAGTGAGCCTGCTCGCGATAGCGGACTGACATTCAACATTGATGTCGACTGATCCACCGCTATCGCGAGCAGGCTCACTCCTACAAGGGATCTGTGGTGACTGGAGGAATGATGAGTAACGAAAAGTACGAAAAAGGCCTGAAAATCCGCACTCAGGTATTGGGCGAAGCCTACGTGCAGCGTTCAATCGACAACGCCGACGACTTCACCCGCCCGCTGCAGGAAATGGTCACCGAATACTGCTGGGGCCATGTCTGGGGTCGCGAAGGTTTGTCGCTCAAGGAGCGCAGCATGATCAACCTGGCGATGATCTCGGCGCTCAACCGTCCGCACGAACTCAAGCTGCATGTGCGTGGCGCCTTGCGTAACGGCCTGAGTCGTGAGCAAATACGCGAAATTCTGCTTCAGGTCGGCATTTATTGCGGCGTTCCGGCAGCCGTGGACAGTTTCCGGCTGGCCCGTGAAGCCTTTGCCGAAGCCGACGCCGAAGCCTCAGTTAACCCCTCGGCTGTTTAGATGCCCGTCTGGCATGGACAGCCAACTTAAAGAGCGGACCCCATGAAACGCCAGCCACTCGACGACAGCTTCAAGGTCAATCGCAACCCCGTTACCCTGCGCGAAATCGTGCTGGATAAACTGCGTAGCGCGATCATGAATTTCCAGCTCATGCCCGGCGATCGTCTGGTCGAGCGCGATCTGTGTGATCGCCTTGGCGTCAGCCGCACCTCCGTGCGCGAGGCCTTGCGTCACCTGGAATCCGAAGGCCTGGTCGAGTTCGCCGATGCCAAAGGCCCGCGCGTAGCGATCATCACCCTCGCCGATGCCGTCGATATCTATGAGTTGCGTTGCGTACTGGAAGGCCTGATCGTTCAGCTGTTCACCCTGCGCGCCAAGGCCAAGGACATCAAAGCCTTGGAAAAAGCCCTCGACGACAACCGCAAGGCGTTGAAGGACGGCGAACTGCAACAGGTGATCGACTCGGTGCAAGGCTTCTACGACGTGCTGCTCGAAGGCTCGGGTAACCATGTGGCGGCCACTCAGTTGCGTCAGTTGCAGGCGCGCATCAGCTACCTGCGCGCGACTTCGGTGTCGCAGGAAAACCGTCGCGGTGCGAGTAACCAGGAAATGGAGAAAATGGTCGAAGCGATCAAAAGCGGTGATCCGCTGGTGGCGCACCAGGCCTGTGTTGATCACGTTCGCGCTGCCGCTGCGGTAGCGCTCGACTATCTCAAGCGCAAGCAGGAAGAGACCGGTGCAACCCCGGCCATGACCCTGCCGATCGCGCTGAAAGAACCGCGTATAGGTCACTGATATGTTCAGCCCGAGCTATTGCCCGAAATGCGGTGGCCCTGACCTCGGTCAGCAGATACCGGTGGGCGATACGCACGAGCGCCTGATGTGCCGTGGCTGCGGCTACATCCACTACGTCAATCCGAAGATCATCGCCGGCTGCATCATCGAGCAGGACGGCAAATACCTGTTGTGCCAACGGGCGATCCCACCGCGCCCGGGCACCTGGACGCTGCCCGCAGGTTTCATGGAAAGCGGCGAAACCACCGAGCAAGCGGCCATCCGTGAAGTCTGGGAAGAAAGCGGCGTACGTGCGGAAATCGTCTCGCCTTACTCGATTTTCAGCGTGCCGAAGATCAGCGAGGTGTACATCATCTTCCGTGCGATAGCGCTGGAGATCACCGGGCAGTACGGGCCCGAGACTATGGATTACAAATTCTTCGCGCCGGAAGACATTCCGTGGGAGCAGATCTATTACCCGGCGATCCGGCAAATTCTCGAGCGCTATATCGAAGAGCGTCAGGCTGGGGTGTATGGGATCTATATGGGCAATGACGACAGCGGCAAGATTCACTTCATCCGCTGATCACGCAACCCGCTTTTTGTAGGAGTGAGCCTGCTCGCGATAGCGGTGTATCAGTCGGTGATGATGTTGACTGATACACCGCTATCGCGAGCAGGCTCACTCCTACAGGGGTTCTGCGGTGTCCGTTAGATAGGGGCGATGCCTTCGACAATGATTATTTCCGCCCTCGCCCATTCCTCGCGGTAACTTTTCGCCTCCTGGTACGCCGCCGAGTGGTAGCACGCCACAGCTTTCTCGTAGCTTTCAAACTCGATCACCACGCTGCGCTGCGGCGTCTCACGCCCTTCCATCGCCTCGCTGCGCCCGCCTCTGGCCAGAAACTTCGCGCCAAACTCAGCGAAGGCTGCCGGCGCGCGCTGGGTGTATTGGCTGTAGTGATCGACATCGGCTATATCCACATGAGCAATCCAGTACGCCTTCATAGTGACCTCTTTGTTGATTTTGTATTATGGTATACCAATATATTTCCAACGAACCCTGAGAGTCCAGCATGGCCTTCAACAGCATCGAAGAAATCATCGAAGATTATCGTCTCGGCAAAATGGTTTTGCTGGTCGATGACGAAGACCGCGAAAACGAAGGCGACCTGCTGCTGGCCGCCGACCGTTGCACGCCGGAGGCGATCAGCTTCATGGCCCGTGAAGCGCGCGGGCTGATCTGCCTGACCCTGACCGACGAACATTGCCAGCGTTTAGGCCTGGAGCAAATGGTACCGGCCAATGGCAGCGTGTTCAGCACCGCGTTTACCGTGTCGATTGAGGCGGCGGTTGGCGTGACCACCGGCATCTCCGCAGCTGATCGCGCCTGCACCGTTGCTGCCGCCGTCGCGCCGAATGCGCGTGCCGAAGACCTGGTGCAGCCGGGCCATATCTTCCCGCTGCGCGCCAAGGAAGGTGGCGTGCTGACTCGCGCGGGTCACACAGAAGCGGGTTGCGATCTGGCGCGTTTGGCCGGTTTCACCCCCGCCTCCGTGATCGTCGAGGTGATGAACGACGACGGCACCATGGCCCGGCGCCCGGATCTGGAGGTGTTTGCGCGCAAGCACGGGATCAAGATCGGCACCATCGCCGACCTGATTCACTATCGCCTGAGCACCGAGCACACCATCGAACGGATTGGCGAACGTGAATTGCCGACGGTGCATGGCACCTTCCGCTTGATCACGTTTGAGGATCGCATCGAGGGCGGCGTGCACATGGCGATGGTCATGGGCGAGTTGCGCCGTGAAGAGCCGACGCTGGTGCGTGTGCATGTGATCGATCCACTGCGGGATCTGGTCGGTGCCGAATACAGCGGGCCGAGCAACTGGACGTTGTGGGCGGCGTTACAACGGGTCGCGGCTGAGGGGCATGGGGTTGTTGTGGTGTTGGCTAATCATGAGTCTTCGCAGGCGTTGCTGGAGCGTGTGCCGCAACTGACCCAGCCGCCGCGGCAGTTCAGTCGTTCGCAATCGCGGATTTATTCCGAGGTGGGGACTGGGGCGCAGATTCTGCAGAATCTGGGGGTTGGCAAACTCCGCCATCTCGGCCCGCCGCTCAAATATGCCGGGTTGACCGGGTATGACCTCGAAGTGGTCGAGAGTATTCCGTTCACTGAATAAAGCTGCCCTCACCCCAGCCCTCTCCCGGAGGGAGAGGGAGCTGACCGAGGTGTTTAGTCGCTATACGCCGACCTGAAATACCGAGTCGAACTCAGGCCTTGAACAGCATAAAGATCGGCTCCCTTTCCAATACCGGGTCGGACTCGGTTTTGAACAGCATGAAAATCTGCTCCCTTTCCCCCTCTCCCCTTGGGAGAGGGCTGGGGTGAGGGGCTGGATCTAAAATCTCTACACATCTTTCAAGTGAAAAAACACCAGCCGCCAGATAACCGGTAAGGCAAAGTGCTTGCACAAAGTTTGGAATACCATAATATGATATTCCATAGACCGGACACTCCAACGAACGTCCATCTACTGCTCCCGATAGGCGGGCAACAACGCAAGCCCGCTCAAAAACACAACAATGAGGGCGTGAACATGGTGTTGAACAAAGCTGCAACCGCGATCTTTTTTGCGGGACTGCTCAGCGTCACCGGCCAGGCTGCAATGGCTGCCGAAAGCGTGAACTTCGTCAGCTGGGGCGGAAGCACCCAGGATGCGCAGAAACAGGCCTGGGCCGATCCGTTCAGCAAGGCCAGCGGCATCACCGTCGTGCAGGATGGCCCGACCGACTACGGCAAACTCAAAGCCATGGTCGAGAGCGGCAACGTGCAGTGGGACGTGGTCGATGTCGAAGCCGATTTCGCTCTGCGCGCCGCCGCTGAAGGCCTGCTCGAACCCCTCGATTTCAAAGTCATCCAGCGCGACAAGATCGACCCGCGTTTTGTCAGCGATCACGGCGTCGGCTCGTTCTTCTTCTCCTTCGTCCTCGGCTACAACGAGGGCAAACTCGGCGCCAACAAGCCGCAGGACTGGAGCGCCCTGTTCGACACCAAAACCTACCCCGGCAAACGCGCCCTGTATAAATGGCCAAGCCCCGGCGTGCTCGAACTGGCGCTGCTGGCCGATGGCGTAGCCGCCGACAAGCTCTACCCGCTGGATCTCGATCGCGCCTTCAAGAAACTCGACACCATCAAGAAAGACATCGTCTGGTGGGGCGGCGGCGCGCAGTCGCAGCAACTGCTGGCGTCCGGTGAAGCGAGCATGGGCCAGTTCTGGAACGGTCGTATTCACGCCCTGCAAGAAGACGGCGCACCGGTCGGCGTGAGCTGGAAACAGAACCTGGTCATGGCCGACATTCTGGTGATTCCAAAAGGCTCGAAAAACAAGGACGCGGCGATGAAGTTTCTGGCCAGCGCCAGCAGCGCCAAGGGCCAGGCCGACTTCTCCAACCTGACCGCCTACGCCCCGGTCAACCTCGACAGTGTGGAGCGTCTGGATTCGACGCTGGCCCCCAACCTGCCGACTGCCTACGCTAAGGATCAGATCACTCTTGATTTCGCGTACTGGGCCAAAAACGGCCAGGCCATCGCGACACGGTGGAACGAATGGCTGGTCAAATGAAAATGGCGGCCACCGCGTCCCGTCCCTCCACTGCCACCGGGAGCGCGACCAGCGCTTCCGGCTCGGCCCACGGAACACAGGCGGTTGCGATGCAGCAAGCCCCGTCCCTCAAACAACGCTGGCGCGGCGCCGGCAACCTCGTACCGGCGCTGCTGTTCATCGGCCTGTTCTTTCTCGCGCCGTTGATTGGCCTGCTGTTGCGCGGCGTGCTTGAACCAACGCCAGGCCTTGGCAACTATGAACAACTGTTCGCCAACTCGGCGTATGCCCGCGTCCTGCTCAACACCTTTTCGGTGGCCGGGCTGGTGACGCTGTTCAGCTTGCTGCTGGGCTTTCCGCTGGCTTGGGCGATCACCTTGGTGCCGCGCGGCTGGGGGCGCTGGATTCTCAACATCGTGCTGCTGTCGATGTGGACCAGCCTGCTCGCCCGCACCTATTCGTGGCTGGTGTTGCTGCAAGCGTCTGGTGTGATCAACAAGGCCTTGATGGCGATGGGCATCATCGATCAGCCGCTGGAAATGGTCCACAACCTCACCGGCGTGGTGATCGGCATGAGCTACATCATGATCCCGTTCATCGTCCTGCCGTTGCAGGCGACCATGCAGGCCATCGACCCGATGATCCTGCAGGCCGGCTCGATTTGCGGCGCCAGTCCGTGGACCAACTTCTTCCGGGTGTTCCTGCCGCTGTGCCGGCCGGGTCTGGCCTCCGGTGGCTTGATGGTGTTCGTCATGTCGCTCGGTTACTACGTGACCCCGGCGCTGCTCGGCGGGGCGCAGAACATGATGCTGCCGGAGTTCATCATTCAGCAGGTGCAATCGTTCCTCAACTGGGGCCTGGCCAGTGCCGGCGCCGCGTTGCTGATCGCGATCACTTTGGTGCTGTTCTACTTCTACCTGAAGCTTCAGCCGGAATCCCCGGTTGGCGCCAGTAACGCGAGGTAAGCCGACATGCTCCTGACTCCCAATGCGATGAGCCGGCGCATGCGCTTCGGCTTGTATGCAACCACCGGGCTGATCGGTCTGTTCCTGCTGTTGCCGATCGTGTTTATCGTGCTGCTGTCATTCGGTTCGTCGCAGTGGCTGGTGTTTCCACCACCGGGCTGGACGCTGAAATGGTACGGCCAGTTCTTCTCCAACCCCGACTGGATGAACGCCGCTGCGGCCAGCCTCAAAGTTGCAGTACTGACGACGATCTGCGCCGTGGCCCTCGGTTTGCCGACTGCGTTTGCGCTGGTGCGCGGACGTTTTCCCGGCCGGGAAATGCTCTACGGCCTGTTCACCCTGCCGATGATCGTGCCGCTGGTGATCATCGCCGTGGCGGTGTACGCGCTGTTCCTCAAGCTCGGTTACACCGGGACGATGTTCGCGTTTGTCGTCAGCCATGTGATCGTCGCGCTGCCGTTCACCATCATCTCGATCATCAACTCGCTGAAGCTGTTCGATCAGTCGATTGAAGACGCCGCGGTGATTTGCGGCGCTTCACGCCTGCAAGCGGTGTTCAAAGTGACGTTCCCGGCGATTCGTCCGGGCATGGTCGCCGGCGCCCTCTTCGCTTTCCTCGTTTCGTGGGACGAAGTGGTGCTCAGCGTGATGATGGCCAGCCCGACCCTGCAAACCCTTCCCGTGAAAATGTGGACCACCTTGCGCCAGGACCTGACGCCAGTGATCGCCGTCGCTTCGACGCTGCTGATCGGCTTGTCGGTCTTGGTCATGGTCATCGCCGCCGCGCTGCGCCGGCGCAACGAAATCAGCGCCTGAGCGCCAGGAGTACGACATGAGTGCCGTGATCAAAGACGCTTCCCAGCAGAACGACAAACCCCTGGTCAGCCTGCGCAACCTGAACAAGCACTACGGTGATTTTGCTGCGGTCGACAACATCTCGCTGGACATCAAGGACGGTGAATTCCTCACCTTCCTCGGCTCCAGCGGCTCAGGCAAAAGCACCACGCTGTCGATGCTCGCCGGGTTTGAAACGCCGAGCAGTGGCGAGATTCTCGTCAATGGTCAGTCGCTAGTGAATGTGCCTCCGCACAAGCGTGACATTGGCATGGTGTTCCAGCGTTATTCGTTGTTCCCGCATCTGTCGGTGCGCGACAACATTGCGTTTCCTTTGGCGATTCGCAAACTGGCGGCGGCTGAACGTGACAAGCGCGTCGATGCGATGTTGAAACTGGTTCAGCTTGAGCAGTTCGCTCATCGTCGCCCTTCGCAACTATCGGGTGGTCAGCAACAACGTGTCGCCATTGCCCGGGCGCTGGTTTACGAGCCGCGCATTTTGCTGATGGATGAACCGCTGGGGGCGTTGGATAAAAAACTGCGTGAGGACTTGCAGGATGAATTGCGCCAACTGCATCGCCGTCTGGGCATCACCATCGTTTACGTGACCCACGACCAGGAAGAAGCCATGCGTTTGTCGCAACGCATCGCGATTTTCAGTCACGGCAAGATTGTCGGTCTGGGCAGCGGTTATGACCTGTATCAGAATCCGCCGAATGCGTTTGTCGCGTCGTTTCTGGGGAATTCGAATTTCCTCAAGCTCAAGGCGCAAGGTAATGCGGCGGCTTCGTTTGAAGGTCAGTCATTGTCGATTCGCCTGACCGCTGGTTTGCACACCGATCAGGATGTGTTGCTGATGGTGCGGCCGGAAAAGGCACTTGCGTTGAGCGTGGCACAGGCGATCAGCGAACCGTTGCCGTCGGGTTGGAATGAGGTTTCAGCGAAGGTTGTGGAAGTGCTGTTTCTCGGTGAGAGCCAGACGTGCAGCGTGGTCACCTCGGGCGGGACTTCGATGACGGTGAAAGCGTTGTCGGCTGCTGGCATGCCGCTGAAGGCTGGCGACCCGGTGCAAGTGCGCTGGGCCACCGCTGATGCCTGCGTCTACACCGAATGGACCGAAAGCGACCTGAACAAGGCTGCCGGTTCCCACTGAAATCGTGTTGCCTGTGAGATTTACCCCCTCACCCCAGCCCTCTCCCCCAGGGGGGCGAGGGGGAAAGGGAGCCGATCTTCATGTTGTTCAAAACTTGAGTTCGACTCGGTATCCCAAGTCGGCGTACCTCGAAAGAACACCTCAATCAGTCCCCTCTCCCTCTGGGCGGTCCGACGTTTCGGGAGGGCTTGGGTGGGAGCCAATCTCCATGTTGTTCAAAACCTGAGTTCGACGCTGCATTTTCAGGTCGATGTAACTTGTCCAAACAACCCGGTCAGTCCCCTCTCCCTCCGGGAGAGGGCTAGGGTGAGGGAGGCGATCTCCCTGTTGTACAAAACCTGAGTTCGACGCTGCATTTTCAGGTCGGTGTAACTTGTCCAAACACCTCGGTCAGTCCCCTCTCCCTCCGGGAGAGGGCTAGGGTGAGGGAAACAGTCGACGCGGTATCAGACGATGGCGCGGTAGCCTTCTATCTCATCCGGCCACGCGGTGAGGATTTCAAATCCGGTTTCCGTCACCGCAACCATATGCTCCCACTGCGCCGACAACGAGCCGTCCTTGGTCAGCACGGTCCAGCCATCCGGCATGTTTTTCACATGACGCTTGCCGGCATTGAGCATCGGTTCAACGGTAAAAATCATCCCGGCCTTGAGCTTCATGCCTTGATTGGGAAAGCCGTAATGCAGAATCTGCGGCTCATCGTGATAGACCTTGCCGATCCCGTGCCCGCAATACTCGCGCACGACGCTGAAGCCTTCCTTCTCCGCCAACGTCTGGATCGCGTGGCCGATGTCGCCCAGCGTCGCGCCCGGTTTCACCACGCGAATCCCCGCGCACATGGCGTCATAGGTGGTCTTGATCAGATGCTGCGCTTCAGGCGTCGCCTCACCGACCACGTACATGCGGCTGGTGTCGCCGAACCAACCGTCCTTGATCACCGCGATGTCGAGGTTGACGATGTCGCCATCCTTCAACGGCGTGCCCGACGGAATGCCGTGACAGACCACATCATTGACCGAGGCGCAGACGGTTTTCGGAAAGCCGTGATAACCGACGTTGGCCGGCACTGCTTTTTGCACATTGACGATGTAGTCGTTGCACAGTTGATCGAGCTGATCAGTGGTAACGCCGGCCTTGACGTGTGGCACTAGCATCGCCAGCACTTCAGCGGCGAGTTTGCCGGCAGCGCGAGATTGCGCGATGTCGGCCGGGGTGTTGATCTTGATCTGGTTTCTCATGCGCTGACGGCTTCCTGAGTCAGTTGTTGCAGATCCAGCCCGCCGTTCTGTTCGGCGCGGATCAGCAAGCGGCAAATGGCGCTGTGGTCGAGGTTGGGGTGCAGTTCGGCGAGCATGCCGATGCGCATCCAGTGCTCGGCCTGCGCGTTGATCGAGCGGCTGAGGGCGTTGCTGGAGATCCGCAGGTTCTCGTGCATGTCCTCTGAAATCTTTACGATGCCCATATATGAATCCGATACGATGTGTATATGGATCGTATATTAGCCAAGCCTTAAGCGAAATTGCAAATCAACTTAGCGCCGCATCGAAAAACGATGAGATAAGCCGACTGGAACGCCGTTCGGCCAGGCAGTACAGATAAGTCTCGGTAAAGAGTTCTTCGCCATCGATTCTGATCGTGCGGATTTTTGGATCGGCAATGAACTCCGCTTCCGACACCACGCCCAAACCCAGCCCACGCACCACCGCTTCCCGCAACGCCTCGCGACTGCCGATTTCCATGGCGATACGCGGTTTGACCTGCGCCGCATTCAGCGCCTGTTCCAGCACCAGCCGCGTGGTCGAACCGGGCTCACGTTGCAACAGCCGCTGCCCTTGTAGCTCTTCCAAGCGCACGCTGCCGCGATTGGCCAGCGGATGCTCATGGTGCGCAAACAAGATGATCGCGTGCCGCGCATAACGCACCGAACACAACGCCGGATCATCCTGACGCCCGGCCAGCACGGCGATGTCGGTGACGTAATTTTCCAGATCCGACAGCACTTGCGCCGAGTTGCCGACGCGAATCGACACATCGATATTCGGATGTTGTTGCAAGTAGCTGTCGACCATTTCGATCACATGAAACGGCCCCACCGCACCGACCTTGAGCTGGCCGCTGTCGAGGCGCCCGGAATCACGCATCAGGTTATGCGCTTCCAGTTCCAGCAGGGCGATGCGCTGAGCGATAGGCAGCAGTTGCCGACCCACATCCGACAACTCGATGCGCCGCCCACGCCGATGGAACAGCTCAACATTGTGCTGACGTTCCAGAGCCTGCACTTGCGTGGTCAGCGTCGGCTGGCTCAAGCCTGACGCCCGCGCCCCGGCACTGAAACTGCCGTGACGGGCAACGGCGAGAAAGGCCCGAAGTTTGGCGCTCGACATCCATAGACTCCATCAATAGTTAGCTGCGGTTTCGCATATTGAATTGATTGAATGACTGTCACGTGACAGACCTAGCCTGTGGCAACTCCCAACCACACCGTGGAATGCCATGAAAACAATCAAACAGTTTCTGCGTGTCGTCAGCTTCACCGCACTTGCCTTCGGCGCCAGCCAAGTCTGGGCCAAGGACAAACTGACCATTGGCCTGATCCCTTCGGAAGACTCCCAAGCGATGATCGAATCGAGCAAACAAGTGCTCGACGATCTGCAAGCCAAAATCGGCATGCCGGTGGTGCCGTTCGTGGCTACCGATTACAACGGCATCATCGAAGCGCTGCGCTCGGGCAAGCTCGACGTCGCCTACCTCGGGCCGTTCTCTTACGTGCTGGCGACCTCGGTGGCCGACGTCGAGGCGTTCTCGGTGGCGGTGACCAAGAAGACCGGCCAGAGCGCTTACAAAAGCGTGATTCTGGCGCGCAAGGACAGCGGCATTCACTCGCTGGCCGACCTCAAGGGTCATACATTCGCGTTCGTTGACCCGAGTTCGGCGTCCGGCCATCTGTTCCCGAAAGCAGGGCTGGAGCAGGCAGGATTTGCGCCGGATACATTGTTCAAACGAGTGATCTTTTCGGGCTCCCACGACGCCAGCATCCTTGCAGTCGAGAACAAGAAAGTCGACGCGGCAGCCGTGGCTGACCGCATCTTCGCCAGTGCCGTGGCCAAAGGTGTGGTGAAGCAGGATGACTTCGAAATCGTCTGGAGTTCCAAGCCGATCCCCGAGTCGCCAATGGTCTGGCGCAAGGCGCTCGATCCGGAACTGAAGAAGAAAGTCGCCGACGCGCTGGCCTCGATCAAGGATGTGCCGTGGGGTGATCAGGGCGTGCTCAATGGCTTCCAGCCCACCACCGACGCGTCGTATGACGTGGTGCGCGACACCGCCAAGGTGCTCGATCTCGATTTGCGGAGCATGAAATGATCAGCATCCGCCAACTGACCAAACACTACGGCAGCAACCCGGTGTTGCGCGGCATCGACCTGGAGGTCGCGGCCGGCGAGTTCGTCGTGGTGCTCGGTCAGTCCGGCGCTGGCAAATCGACCTTGCTGCGCTGTATTAATCGTTTGGCGCAGGCCGACAGCGGCACGCTGAATGTCGCCGGTATCGATGCCCTCACCTGCCCTGACACCAGCGTTCTGCGCCGTGAAGTCGCGATGATTTTTCAGCACCACAACGTCGTCCCACGCCTGAGTGTGTTGAAGAATGTACTGACCGGTCGCCTCGGCTCCGTCGGCACCCTCGCCTCGATTCTGCAGCTGTTCCGCCGTGACGATGTGGCACTGGCGATGCAATGCCTGGAGCGCGTCGAGCTGGCGCACAAGGCCGGCGAGCGCACCGACTCATTGTCCGGCGGGCAGAAGCAGCGCGTCGGCATCGCCCGCGCATTGGCACAACGACCGCAGGTAATTCTGGCCGATGAACCGATCGCCAGCCTCGACCCGAAGACCGCGCGCCTGGTGTTGCAGTATCTGCGCGATGCCACCCGCGAGCTGGGCATCACCGTGCTGTGCAACTTGCATCAGGTCGAATACGCCCGCGAGTTTGGCGACCGCGTGGTTGGCCTCGCGCACGGCAACCTGGTGTTCGATGGCCAAGCGTCGAGCATGACCGACGCCGATCTGGCGCGAATCTACCCGGGGCAATCCACAGAATTCTCCGCTGACATCCCGACGCCCACCCTGTCCTACCGCGCTGCCTCGAGGGCCTGAACATGCAATCGCAAAACTACCAGTGGGTCGGCGATCGTCCGCGTGGCCCGCGCAGTTGGCTGACCACCGGCGCCGTCGTCCTGATTGTGCTGTGGACGCTGAACTGGAGCGCGCAAGGTGCGCAGCTCAGCCTTGGTGAACTGGCAGCGGGATTGCCGCAGATCGGTGATTTCCTTTCGCGCACCTTCCCACCGGATCTGAGCATTCTTCCGCGTCTGCTCGCGCCAGCGGTGGAAACCTTGCAGATCGCCATTTGGGGCACCTTGCTTGGCGTGTTGTTGGCGATTCCGCTGTCGTTTCTCGCGGCACGCAATCTGAGCCGCAACCGCTGGCTGTTTCACGCCACTCGTCAGGCATTGAATTTCACCCGCAGCATCAACGAACTGATCCTCGCGCTGATCTTTGTCTCGGCGGTCGGGCTCGGGCCGTTCCCCGGTGTATTGGCGCTGGCGCTGCATGGCCTGGGCATGCTCGGCAAGTTCTTCGCCGAGAGCATCGAAGAGATCGACCAGGGCCCGATTGAAGCGCTACAAGCGACCGGTGCGCGGCCGCTACAAGTGATCGTGTTTGGCGTGCTGCCGCAGGTCATCACCGCATGGATCGCTGTGATTCTGTACCGCTTCGAAGTCAACCTGCGCTCGGCCACCGTGCTTGGCATGGTCGGCGCCGGCGGCCTGGGATTCGAACTGGTGAGCAGCCTGAAGTTGTTCAAATACCAGGAAACCGCGACCTGCATCATCGTCATCACCTTCATGGTGATTGTCGCCGACGCCATCTCCAGCCGCCTGCGCGCGGCGATCCAGAGCGGTTCGGCGCACTAGCGTAAAGCTGCTATCGGCTGAACCGATTCAAACCTGCGAATTATCGATTTGTACCGTTGTCGGCCGCCATCGAGTATGTGGCCACACGACAACAACAATAAGGATCCACCATGACTGCCCGTTTTCAGAACCCCGTCGATACCCGCTTCGGCTGGGGCAGCCTGCAAGACCTTGCCGCCATCACCGAGCAGCAGCGCGTCGCCCTCGTTACCTTTCCCGAAGCGCGTGGGCTGGGGCTGGTCGATCGCCTGCAAGCCTTGCTCGGCGAGCGTTTGATCTACATTGTCGAAGACGTCCAGCCCAACCCCGACGTCGCCCATCTGCGCAGCACGTACGAGCACTTCTGGCAGCACGCCGGCGACTGTGACGTGGTCCTCGCCGTGGGCGGCGGCAGCGCCATCGACACCGCCAAAGCGTTGATCGTCGGCACCGAATCCGGCCGGTTCGATGAACTGCTGAGCCTGCTGTCCAGCGGCAAACCGTTCACCCCGGCCCGTTGCAAACAACTGATCGCCGCGCCAACCACCGCCGGCACCGGCAGCGAAGTCACGCCGTGGGCGACGATCTGGGACAGCGCCAGCCAGAAAAAATATTCGCTGCATCTGGATTGCACCTGGCCTCGCGTGGCGATCATCGACCCGCAACTGATGCTCACCGTACCGGCCAGTGTCACCGTTTCCACCGGTCTCGATGCGCTGTCGCATGCGCTGGAAGCGATCTGGAATGTCAACGCCAACCCGGTATCCGACACCTTCGCGATTTCCGCGATTGAAGACATTCTCGAATGCCTGCCGCGCCTGCACAAAGACCTCTCCAGTCACGACTTGCGCAGCCGCATGGCACTCGCTGCGCTCAAGGCCGGGCTAGCGTTTTCCAACACCAAAACCGCGCTGGCGCATTCGATCTCCTATGAGATGACCTTGCGTCACGGCTTGCCCCACGGCATCGCCTGCTCCTTCACCTTGCCGTTGGTATTGGGTTTGGCCTGGGGTCATGACGCCACTCGCGACCGTACCTTGCAACGGGTGTTCGGCACGGACCTGGGCAAAGCCCAACAGCAACTGCGCGAGTTCCTGCACAGCCTCGGGGTGAAGACCGAGTTTGCCGATTACGGCGTCTCGGCCAAGGACGCCGAAGCCATCATCCAGCTCGCGATGCAGGGCGCGCGCGGCAAGAACTTCATCGGTTCGCAAGCCGCCTGACGCCTGATAACACCCGAGTAACCCAAGCACCGCCAGCGGCATACAGCCGCGGTGATTTCCTGCCGCACCGAAAAAGAGTGCACCCGCCGACGACAACCGACGGGAACCGACAACAATAAGGAAAAGATCATGAATCGTGCCCAAACCATGCCTGGTCTCGCCGTACGTTCTGCCTCGTTCCGGGTCGCCCAGTGGCGCATGCTGCTGGCGGCGATGTTCTGTTACCTGTTTTTCTACACCGGGCGGCAGACCTTCGGTTTTGCCATCCCGGGGATTCAGGCCGAGTTCGGCCTGAGCAAGGAAACCCTCGGCTGGGCTTCTGCGGCGATGCTCTGGGCCTACGCCATTGGCCAAGCCATCAACGGCAACCTCGCCGATAAATTCGGTGGTCGGCGGATCATGACACTGGGTGCGGTGTTGTCCTGCGGTGCCAACTGGGTGACCAGTTTTGCCAGCGGTTTCACCAGCCTGATTCTGCCGTGGGGCGTCAACGGCTACTTTCAGGCCTTGGGCTGGGCGCCGGGCGGTCGGTTGATTGCCAATTGGTGGGCGGCGGGTGAACGCGGCAAGGTCTATGGCTTCTACACCTTCGCCGCCGGTTGCGCGTCGATTCTGTCGTACGTCACCTCTATCGTCGTGCTCGAAGTGCTGCAACTGGAATGGCGCTGGATCTTCCGTTTGCCGGTGCTGCTGATGCTCGCCGGCGGGATCATTTTCTATCTGGTTGCCCGCGAACGCCCGCAGGATCTGGGCTTCGAGCCGGTGGGCGATACCGGTGTGGCCAACGCTGACGACAAGCATCAGGAAGCCGCACAGGGCGAAGTCGAGTCCTCGGCCCAACGCTACAAAGCCGTGTTGAAGAACCCTCGCCTGCTGATCGCCGCGCTGTCACTGGGCTTTCAGAACGCTGCACGCTACGGCTTGATCGTCTGGGTGCCGGTGCACTTTCTCGGCGCTGACTGGAAAAGCGGTGACGGCATGATCGATCCGAAATGGATCACTGTCGCCCTCCCCGTCGGCATGGCGGTCGGTGCACTGAGCAACGGCTGGGTGTCGGACAAACTGTTCGGCTCCAAGCGGTATCTGGCGATCATGCTCTATATGTTCCTCGGCGCCGCCACCAGCCTGTGGATGTGGAGCCTGCCGCCGCACAGCGTCATAGGCCTGATCGCCCTGTTCCTTTGCGGCTTCTTCGTCTACGGCCCGGCCTCGAGTTTCTGGGCGCTGTGCCCGGATCTGGTGGGGGCCAAACGCGCCGGTACGGCGACCGGGATCATGAACTTTTCCTCGTACCTGTTCGCCGGATTGGCCGAGCCACTGATCGGGCGTCTGCTTGACACCACGGCAAATACGTCTCTGATCTTCATAGTGGTCACCAGCGCCTGCCTGTGCAGTGCGGCAGTGGCATTGTTCATTCGACGCTGACGGGGCTTGCATGTACCAGTATCACAAGTGGTTGCGTTCGTTTCATGCGGTGGCCAAAACCGGCAGCTTTACCCTCGCTGCGGAGTACCTCAGCGTCGGCCAGCCGACCGTCAGCGAGCAGGTCAACGCGCTGGAAAACACCTTCTCGGTGGAGCTGTTCCACCGGCGCGGCCGCTACATCGAAATGAGCGCCGCCGGGCACAAGCTCTATGCGATCACTCAGGGCCTGTTCGGTCAGGAGGATGAAGCCGTGCAACTGTTGCAGAGCTTCAAGCAGCGCAAGACCGGCATGTTGCGCCTCGGCGCGGTGTCACCGCCGATTGCCATGAACCTGACCTATGAGCTGATGCAGCGCCACCCGGATATCGAACTGGAAACTTCGTTTTCCTCGGAAAAGGACACCCTGGCGCGGTTGTTCAACTTCGATATCGATGTGGCGATCCTGGCCTTGTCGGAATTCGATGAGCGCTTCCACACGCGGCTGTATCACCGTTATCCGATCATCGCCGTGGTCCGCGATGACCATCCTTGGGCCCGCCAGGCGCAGGTTCACATCGGTGAAATCAGCGGCGAAAAATGGGTGATGCGCGAATCCAGCGCGCGCACCCGGCAACTGGTGGAAGAAAGCTGCAAGCGTCTCGATATCGAGCTCGATTGCGTCATGCAACTCAACAGCCGCGAAGCCATCGTCCACGCGATCGTCAAAGGCATCGGCATCGGTTTTGTCTCGGCCGTCGAGTACGCCGAAACACCCGGCACCACGCCGATCACCTTTGTCGATCACCCGTTCTTTATCGAATACCACCTGTGCTGCCTCGGCATCCGCAGGAACCGGCCAGTAATTGCCGAACTGTTTGATGCGAACCCACCGCTGACCTGATCAGCACTGACCCTTGACCGCCTACCTCATTGCCGAGGGACGGCCCACGCTTACCTGAAAACGGAGATTGACCATGCAGTACCAACAACCGACTCACCTGCAAGCCGCGATCCTTGACTGGGCCGGCACCGTTGTCGATTTCGGCTCGTTTGCGCCGACGCAGATTTTCGTCGAGGCCTTTGCCGAGTTTGGCGTCGCGGTGTCGCTGGAAGAAGCGCGCGGTCCGATGGGCATGGGCAAGTGGGATCACATTCGCACGCTGTGCAACCTGCCGCAGATTGCCGAGCGTTATCGTGCGGCGTTCGACCGCGTGCCGAGCGATGACGATGTAACGGCGATCTACGAACGTTTCATGCCGCTGCAGATCGAGAAAATCGCCCTGCATTCGGCGTTGATCCCGGGTGCGCTCGATGCGATTGCGGCGTTGCGCGACAAGGGGTTGAAAATCGGTTCGTGCTCGGGTTATCCAGCGGTGGTGATGGCCAAGGTTGTCGAACTGGCGCGGGAAAATGGCTACGTCGCTGACCATGTCGTCGCCACCGATGAGGTGCCGAATGGCCGGCCCTATCCGGCGCAGGCGTTGGCCAACGTGATTGCCTTGGGCATCAGTGACGTGGCGGCGTGCGTCAAGGTCGATGACACCTGGCCCGGAATTCTTGAAGGGCGTAGCGCGGGGATGTGGACGGTGGCGTTGACCTGCTCGGGGAATGCGTTGGGGCTGACCTATGAGCAGTTCAAAGCGCTGCCATCGGATCGTCTGGCAGAGGAACGTGAGCGAATTGGCAAGATGTTCGCGCCTTCGCGCCCGCATTATCTGATCGACACCATTGCCGATTTGCCTGAAGTGATCGAAGACATCAATGCGCGTCTGGCCCGGGGCGAAACCCCACAAGCCTGCTGAGTAGCCCCTACCCCTGATCGTTCCCACGCTCTGCGTGGGAATGCAGCCCGTGACGCTCCGCGTCACTGGACGCGGAGCGTCCCTAGAGGCATTACCACGCGGAGCGTGGGAACGATCAGTTCGCGGCATTGCCAAATCGCGGGCAAAAAAAAGCTGCCAAAACCGGCAGCAAAAACTTTAAGAACACGCGATGTATTGGCCTCAGCATAGACGCCGGATAATGACAGTGTCATGACAGCCGCAAATTCATTGAACCGCCCCTGCCCCGTCATCAGGATGTCATCAAGATTACGGCAGAATCCTCGCAAACCGTCTTGAGCCTCGCGACGGACGCTCTGCAAGGATTCCCATGAAAGACGACGCCTCGCTGTTTGCCGCCATCGACCTGGGTTCGAATGCCTTTCGCCTGATGATCGGCCAGTCGGTGCGCAGCCGCAAAGGCTTGCAGATTCAGGAAGTGAAAACCCTGCGTGAGCCGGTGCGCCTCGCTGAAGGTTTTGACGGTGGCGCGCTGGATGCGTTGGCACTGGATCGCGGCTGGCAGGCATTGGCGCGGTTCGGCAAGAAACTGCGCGGTTTCGAAGCCGGCCGGGTTCGTGCGGTGGCAACCAGCGCGGTGCGCGAGGCTGACAATGCGCAACTGTTTCTCGCCAGCGCCGAGCGGCATCTGGGCTTTCCCATCGACGTCATTTGCGGCCATGAAGAGGCGCGGCTGGTCTACGCCGGCGTGACCCACGCCTTGCCGAGCGCCGCAGACATGCGTCTGGTGGTCGACATCGGCGGCGGCTCCACCGAGCTGATCCTCGGCCAGGGCTCACAACCCTTGTTAACCGAAAGCATCGCCATCGGCAGTGGCACCTTGAGCACGCGCTTCTTTCGTGGCGGTGACGTGTCTGCCGGCGCGCTACAGGAGGCCGAACGCTTCGCCATCCTGCAGTTTGAAAAGGTTGCCCGGCGCTACCGTGCTCAGGGCTGGCAGCAGACCATCGGCTCTTCCGGCACTGCGCGCATGCTCGCCAAAGTGCTCAAGGCCAATCGCCTCAACGACTTCGGTCAGGACGGCATCACCTATGGCGGGCTGCTGCGCCTGTCGCTGCTTTTGCTGAAAGTGAACAACGTGCAACAGCTCAAGCTGGCCGGTCTGCAACCACACCGCCAGAGTATTCTGCCCGGCGGTTTGGTATTGATGCTGGCGGCATTCAAAGTGTTCGGCATTGCACAAATGCTGCCCTCCGAACCGGGCCTGCGTCTGGGCGTGTTGCACGGTTTGATGAGCCAACACTAATCCTCACCACGACAGATTCGTCTCCCCTTCAGCGGCTCGATCGACTACCATGCCGCCGTCGGTTCCCGAACGGGACTAACAGGGAATCCGAGGTGCTTGCTCAGCACTGACCGGAACTGCCCCCGCAACTGTAGGTGCCGAGCCTGCTCCACGACTGCCACTGGGTGAATCCCGGGAAGGCCGGAGCCAGGCGATGACGCATCAGTCAGGAGACCTGCCGGCACAGTGATTACTAACCGGCGGGGTGTCCGGGAAGGACATCGTGCCGTGCGCGTCTTCGTTGGCTGCCCGGCCTTGCGCTGTTTTCCTGACCGCGTTCGATGGTGTGTTTCCAGACCGTACTCTCCCGCTCCCCGTACGGTTCCCTCGGAGACTGCCCCATGCTGCTGCCCCGCATCGCCACCCTCATCACCGGCCTGACCCTTGGCGCCATGGCGCAGGCGGCCTCGACTGTCTATCCACTGACCGTCGAAAACTGCGGCAGCAGCCTGAGCTTCCAGCACGCCCCGACGCGCACCGTGACCATCGGCCAGGCCGGCACGGAAATGCTCTACGCCATGGGCCTGGGCGACAAAGTCGTCGGCACGTCGCTGTGGTTCAACAACGTGCTGGACAAGTACAAGGCGCAGAACGACAAGATCGAGCGTCTGGCTGACAACGAACCGAGTTTCGAATCGGTGATCGGCAAGCGCCCGGAACTGGTCGCCGTGGAGCTGGAATGGATGGTCGGCCCGCAAGGCGCGGTCGGCACCCGCGAGCAGTTTCATGAACTGAAGATTCCGACCTACCTGCTGCCTTCCGATTGCGAAGCCAAGGACAACCTCGTCGGCGCCGACGGCACGCGACTGGCGCCGTTTCGCATCGAGACGATTTACAAAAGCGTGAGCCAACTGGCGCAAATCTTCGATGTGCAGGAGCGTGGCCAGCAGCTCAACGACGAACTCAAGGCCAGCCTCGCCAAATCGATTGCCACCGCCCAGGGCAAACGGCTGAAGGATGCCAGCGCGCTGGTCTGGTTTTCCAGCGCCGAAATGGACATCGAGCCGTTCGTGGCCGGACATAAAGGCATTCCCGATTTCATGCTCGACACCCTCGGCGTGCGCAACGTGGTGGAGTCCGATGAAGAGTGGCCAACGGTCGGCTGGGAAACCATCGCCAAAGCCAATCCGACCTTCCTCGTCATCGCGCGCATGGACCGTCGCCGCTTCCCCGCTGACGACTATGAAAAGAAACTCGCCTTTCTGCGCAGCGACCCGGTGACGCGCAACATGGACGCGGTGAAACACAACCGCATCATCATTCTCGACGCCATGGCCATGCAGGCGAGCCTGCGCATGTTCGACGGCATCGAGCAACTGGCCACGGCCATCAACGGCTATGACCTGTCGCAATGAGTGCCAGCCTGATCCGTACGTTGCTGGCCCTGGCGACGCTGTTGATTGCAGTGGTTGCTGGCGTGGCCATTGGTGAGACCTCGATTGAACCGAGCGTGGTGATGCAAGTGCTGGCGAACAAATTGTGGGCCGCCGGGTACGCGCTCGACCCTATCGATGAAGGCATCGTCTGGAACTACCGCCTGACCCGCGCACTGGTCGCGGCGGCGTGCGGTGCCGGGTTGGCGACGTGCGGGGTGATTTTGCAGTCGCTGTTGCGCAACCCGTTGGCCGATCCGTATCTGCTGGGGATTTCTGCCGGCGCCTCGACCGGAGCGGTGATGGTGGCGCTGCTCGGTGTTGGCGCCGGGATGATCTCGCTGTCAGTCGGTGCCTTCGCCGGCGCGGTCACGGCGTTCGTGCTGGTGATTCTGCTGGCGCGGGTCAGCGGTTCGGCCAGCGGCACCGGGCAAATCATTCTTGCCGGGATCGCCGGCTCGCAGCTGTTCAATGCGCTGACGGCTTTTTTGATCACCCGCTCGGCCAGCTCCGAGCAGGCACGCGGGATCATGTTCTGGCTGCTGGGCAATCTGGGTGGTGTGCGTTGGCCGTCGGTGTGGCTGGCGGTGCCGGTGGCCGTGTTGGGGTTGGTTGTATGTCTGTGGCATCGGCGCGCGCTGGATGCGTTCACCTTTGGTGCGGACTCGGCGGCGTCTCTCGGTATTCCGGTGCGACGTGTGCAGATTCTATTGATTGGCTGCGCGGCGCTGGTGACGGCGGTGATGGTGTCTATTGTCGGTTCGATCGGTTTTGTCGGGCTGGTGATTCCCCACGCCGCGCGGCTGTTGCTCGGCACCGGTCATGCACGCCTGCTGCCGGCCAGTGCGTTGGGCGGCGCGGTGTTTCTGATTGCTGCCGATGTGTTGTCGCGCACCTTGATCAAGGGCCAGGTGATTCCCGTCGGGGTGATTACAGCATTGGTCGGTGCACCGGTGTTTGCCCTGATTCTGGTGGGTCGGAGATCGGCGCGATGAGCAGTGTTCTGAGTTGCTCCGGGTTGACCTTCAAGGTGCGCGGCGCCGAGTTGCTCAATGGTGTCAGCCTTGAGGTGCAGCGCGGCGAGACGCTGGGCATCGTCGGACCGAATGGATCGGGAAAATCCACCCTGTTGAAGTTGCTGGCCGGGCTACGTGAACCGAGCGCTGGCGAGGTCCTGCTCGAAGGTCAGCGCCTGGGCAAAATGGCCCGGCGCAGCATTGCGCAAAAGCTGGCGGTGGTCGAACAACAGGCCGACACCGACGACGGCATTCGCGTGTTCGATGCGGTGGCGTTGGGGCGCACGCCTTGGCTGTCGGCGCTGCAGCCGTGGTCGCAGGTGGACGACGCCATCGTCGAGCAGGCGTTGACTGACGTTGACGCGATGCACCTGCGCACACGCCTGTGGCGCAGCCTGTCCGGTGGTGAGCGACAACGGGTACACATTGCTCGGGCCCTGGCGCAGCGACCGCAAATCCTGTTGCTGGACGAACCGGCCAACCACCTCGACATTCAGCATCAACTGACCATCCTCAACGTGGTGCAGGCGTTGCCGGTGACCACGTTGATTGCGCTGCATGATCTTAATCAGGCGTTGAAATGCGATCGTCTGGCGGTGCTGGAGCGCGGGCGGCTGGTGGCGTTGGGCGAACCGCTGGCGGTGCTGACACCGCAGCGCTTACAGGAGACGTTCGGGGTCAGGGCGCACTATCTGACGGACCCGTTCGATGGGGCGCAGATTCTCAGATTCCACTCATGACGTTGTGCATGTGAGTGGTCTGCCAGACCGGGTCAGCGTCGACATCGATAATGTCGAAGCCTTGGCGTTGCCAGAACGCGATGGCCCCCGGCAGAAACGGATGGGTGTGCAGGTAGATCACCTCGACTCCGTCGGCGAGTGCCAAGTCTTTGAGTGATCGATATATCGCCGCGGCCAACCCTGAGCGGCGCTGCGATGGCAGGACAAACAGACGGACGATTTCCACTACTTCAAGGTCCGGATAGGGCAAGTGCGGGAAGCGCCGATCGTAAGGGAGATAGCCGATGGACGCGACGATTTGTCCTTCATGGCGAGCAATCAGAAAGCGCCCTGCCCCACGCAGATAAACCTCGGCAAAACGCGCCAGATCGTCGGGCATGCCGGTCGCGCTGAGCTTGGGGAAAAGCTCGGCGCGGGCCTTTAAGACAAAATTCAGAACTTCAGGAATGTCGGCGTCGGACACGGTCTGGATAACGGGTTGATCACTCATGTAGCGGCAAACACCTGAACTGCGGCTGACTACAGTAGCAACAGCCTCCCGGCGATGCCAAGGAAATCCCCGACTCTGAACTTCATACACAACCCTTGTAGGAGTGAGCCTGCTCGCGATAGCGGTGTGTCAGTCAACTCATTAGTGACTGATGCGACGCCATCGCGAGCAGGCTCACTCCTACAGGGGATTGTGTGTATTCCAGCTGTAGGTGTCAGGCCAGCTCTTTGCGCAGTTGGCGGGCGGCGGTGACCATGTGCACCAGTGCCGCTTCCGTCTCCGGCCAGCCACGGGTTTTCAAACCGCAATCCGGGTTGACCCACAGCCGTTCTGCCGGAATCCGCTTGGCAGCCTTGCGCAGCAGATTAGCCATTTCCGAAGCATCCGGGATGCGTGGCGAGTGGATATCGTAGACGCCCGGGCCGATGTCGTTCGGGTAAGCGAAGGCTTCGAAGGCATCCAGCAATTCCATGTCCGAACGCGAGGTTTCGATGGTGATCACATCGGCATCCATCGCCGCAATCGACTCGATCACATCGTTGAATTCGCTGTAGCACATGTGCGTGTGGATCTGCGTTTCGTCGCGCACGCCCGAGGCGCACAGACGGAACACTTCCGTCGCCCAGTCCAGATAATGCTGCCACTGCGCCTGACGCAACGGCAGACCTTCACGGAACGCCGCTTCGTCGATCTGCACGATCTTGATGCCGGCGGCTTCCAGATCCACCACTTCGTCGCGAATCGCCAGCGCCAGTTGCCGCGCCTGCACTTCACGGCTGACGTCCTCACGGGGGAACGACCACATCAGCATGGTCACCGGGCCGGTCAGCATGCCTTTCATGACCTTGTCGGTGAGGCCCTGGGCGTAGCGGATCCACTCGACAGTCATGGCTTTCGGGCGGCTGAGGTCGCCGAAGATCACTGCCGGTTTCACGCAACGCGAACCGTAACTTTGTACCCAGCCGAAACGGCTGAACACATAGCCGTCCAGTTGTTCGGCGAAATATTCGACCATGTCGTTGCGCTCGGCTTCACCGTGCACCAGCACATCGAGGCCCAGACGCTCCTGGATTTCCACGGCGTGGCGGATCTCGCTGTGCATGGCCTCGGTGTATTCGGCTTCGCTCAACTTGCCTTGTTTGAACGACTGCCGAGCGAGACGGATCGACGCGGTTTGCGGAAACGAGCCGATCGTCGTGGTCGGGAACAACGGCAGATCGAGTCCGGCGCGTTGCTTGGCAATACGCTGGGCGAACAGCGATTGACGCTGGCTGTCCTTGGCCGTAACCGCGGCGACACGGGCCTGAACGGCCGGTTTGTGAATACGCGGGGAAGCGGCACGTGCAGCCTGCACCGAGCGACTTTCAGTCAATGCACGTAGCACTTTCGGCGCCTCAGGCTCATTGACGGCATGCGCCAGAACCGCGACTTCTTCGCACTTTTGCACAGCGAAGGCCAACCAGCTTTTCAACTCGGCATCGAGCTTGTCTTCACGACCCAGATCCACCGGGCTGTGCAGCAGCGAACAGGACGGCGCCACCCACAAGCGATCACCCAGACGCTCATGGGCATGCTGCAACGTCGCCAAGGCATTTTCCAGATCGCAGCGCCAGACGTTACGGCCATTGACCACGCCCAAGGACAACACTTTATAGGCCGGCAGACGATCAAGAATGGTCGGGTACTGCTCCGGCGCGCGCACCAGATCAATGTGCAAACCGTCGACCGGCAGGTTCGCCGCCAGACCAAGATTTTCTTCCAGACCACCAAAGTAAGTAGCGAGCAGTTTTTTCAGCGGATCGCGCTGGATCTGGTTGTAGGCACGCTCGAAAGCGTTCTTCCACTCCTGCGGCAGGTCGAGCACCAGAATCGGCTCGTCGATCTGCACCCACTCGACGCCTTGGGCGGCGAGACGCGCGAAGATCTGCCCGTACAGCGGCAGCAAACGATCAAGCAATTCCAGCTTGTCGAATTCGGCACCTTTGGCCTTGCCCAGCCACAGATACGTCAGCGGACCGATGATCACCGGTTTGACGTTGTGGCCCAGCGCACGGGCTTCTTCGACTTCTTCGAAGAGTTGATCCCAGCCCAACTGGAACTGCTGATCAGCACTGAATTCAGGGACCAGGTAGTGATAGTTGGTGTCGAACCACTTGGTCATTTCCTGGGCGTGCGCACCGCCGCAGCAACTGTCGCTGACGCCACGAGCCATGCCGAACAGGGTCTGCAGATTGGCTTTGCCGTCATGCGGGCGGAAGCGCTCGGGGATAACGCCGAACATCAGCGAGTGCGTCAGCACCTGGTCATACCAGGCGAAATCGCCGACCGGGAGCAATTCGATGCCGGCGTTTTTCTGCAGGTCCCAGTGGGCCTTGCGCAGCTCACGGCCAACATCACGCAGGCCGGCCTCGTTCAGTTCTCCTTTCCAGAACGCCTCTTGCGCTTTCTTCAGTTCGCGGTCGCGACCGATGCGCGGAAATCCAAGGGAATGGGCCAGTGCCATAACAAACAACTCCAATGTTCTGTTGATGGCGGCCATTGTCGGCATCGGTCGCTAGTGAGACAAACTCAATTTAATCTTGATCAACACGAGTTTCCCTCATGATCGAATCATCGCAGCCTGTCACCTGAAGATATTGCAGAGTTGAGAGCGCGGGCGACAGCTGAGCGGTTTTTGCGGCAGTAAATTTCTTGGTAATTCAAGCTGTTCGTCGCCATGAAGACGCCCTTTGAAAACTCGATGACGCCTCCGTATAAACGCCCCCGAAAGCACCCCGGCAGGTCTTTGATTTCGATCTATCGTTAGATCGAAATGGCTGTATTTGCGACCGACTAAAGGTTGCGACAGCTGATGTCTGAGCCTATGTTGCACGCGAGTCTTTTCCCCGCGATTGGAACGCGATCAACACCACTAAGAGGTGAAGAAATGTCAAAGGAATCACGCCCTGCCGTACTTGGGCTGATCGGCAATACTCCACTGGTGCAAGTCACCCGCTTCGACACTGGGCCTTGCACGCTGTTTCTCAAACTTGAATCGCAGAACCCCGGTGGTTCGATCAAGGACCGCATCGGTCTGGCGATGATCGACGCCGCCGAGCGTGATGGTCGTCTGCAACCCGGTGGCACCATCGTTGAGGCCACCGCCGGCAACACCGGCCTGGGCCTGGCACTGGTTGGCCGCGCCAAAGGTTATCGCGTGGTGCTGGTGGTACCGGACAAAATGTCCACCGAGAAAGTCCTGCACTTGAAGGCCATGGGCGCCGAGGTGCACATCACCCGCTCCGACGTCGGCAAGGGCCATCCCGAGTATTACCAGGACGTCGCCGCCCGTTTGGCGAAAGACATTCCCGGCGCATTTTTCGCCGACCAGTTCAACAACCCGGCCAACCCACTGGCCCACGAATGCAGCACCGCGCCGGAAATCTGGGCGCAGACCGAACATGATCTGGATGCCATCGTCGTCGGTGTCGGTTCGGCCGGTACGCTGACCGGCCTGAGTCGCTTCTTCAAGCGTGTACAACCGGATCTGGAAATGGTCCTCGCCGATCCGATCGGTTCGGTGATGGCGCAATACAGCCGTGACGGCACGATGCCGACGCCCGGTTCATGGGCGGTGGAAGGCATTGGTGAAGACTTTATTCCATCGATTACCGACCTCTCCAGCGTGCGCCACGCCTACTCGATCAGTGACGAAGAAAGCTTCGATCACGCGCGTCAGTTGCTCAAGGCCGAAGGCATTCTCGGCGGCTCATCGACCGGCACCCTGCTCGCTGCCGCGTTGCGCTATTGCCGTGAACAGACCGAACCGAAACGCGTGGTCAGCTTCGTTTGCGACACCGGCACGCGCTACTTGTCGAAGGTTTACAACGACCAATGGATGACCGATCAAGGCCTGTTGCAGCGCAAGGGTTACGGTGACCTGCGCGACCTGATCGCCCGGCGCTTCGAGGACGGCCGCGTGATCAGCGTCGGCCCTGACGACACCCTGCTGACCGCGTTCCAGCGCATGCGCCTTGCGGATGTTTCGCAATTGCCGGTGCTGGTGGAAGGCAAGCAACTGGTCGGCGTGATCGACGAATCCGACATCCTCCTGCCGGTGCACGAAGACGCCGCGCGCTTCAGCCAATCGGTGTCCAGCGTGATGACCGACAAGCTGCAAACGCTTGCACCCGGCGCCAGCCTTGCTGAGCTGGAAGCGGTGCTCAGCCGTGGCCTCGTCGCCATCATCGCCGATGCATCGGGCTTCCATGGCCTGATCACCCGCACCGACATGCTCAACCAATTACGGAGATCCCTCGCATGAGTCAGCACGACGATAAATCCCAAGGCTTCGCGACCCGGGTGATCCACGCCGGGCAGACGCCAGACCCGACCACCGGCGCGCTGATGCCGCCGATCTACGCCAACTCCACGTACCTGCAAGACAGCCCCGG
The DNA here is from genome assembly GCF_018138145.1 of Pseudomonas sp. SCA2728.1_7. Lineage (NCBI taxonomy): Bacteria > Pseudomonadati > Pseudomonadota > Gammaproteobacteria > Pseudomonadales > Pseudomonadaceae > Pseudomonas > Pseudomonas sp. SCA2728.1_7. The sequence continues at coordinate 1,314,755 of NZ_CP073104.1, forward strand.
CGTGCACAAGGGTTTTGATTACGGGCGCTCGCACAACCCGACGCGTTTTGCCTTGGAGCGCTGCGTGGCGGATCTGGAAGGTGGCACCCGCGCATTCGCGTTCGCTTCCGGGCTGGCGACGATTTCCACGGTGCTCGAACTGATCGATGCCGGTTCGCACGTGATCTCCGGCAATGACTTGTACGGCGGCACGTTCCGCCTGTTCGACAAGGTTCGTCAGCGCAGTGCCGGACACCGTTTCAGCTACGTCGATTTGACTGACCTGGCGGCGTTCGAAGCGGCGCTGCAGGACGATACACGCCTGGTGATTGTCGAGTCACCGACCAACCCGCTGTTGAGCCTGTCGGACCTCGCCGCTATCGCCCGTATCTGCCGCGCTCGCGGGATCATCAGCGTGGCCGACAACACCTTTGCCAGTCCGTATATCCAGCGGCCGCTGGAGTTGGGTTTCGACATCGTGCTGCACTCGACCACCAAATATCTCAACGGTCACTCCGACGTGATCGGCGGCATCGCCGTGGTCGGCCAGAACGAAGAACTGGCCGAGAAGCTGGGCTTCTTGCAGAACGCCGTCGGTGCGATTGCCGGGCCGTTCGATGCGTTTCTCACCCTGCGCGGGGTGAAGACTTTGGCGCTGCGCATGGAGCGTCATTGCAGCAACGCACTGGATCTGGCGCAGTGGCTGGAGCAGCAGCCGCAGGTCAAACGCGTCTACTATCCGGGGCTGGCTTCGCATCCGCAGCATGAGTTGGCCAAGCGCCAGATGCGCGGTTTCGGCGGGATGATTTCCGTCGATCTGAACAGTGATCTGGCGGGCGCGCGGCGCTTCCTTGAGAACGTGAAGATCTTCGCATTGGCGGAAAGTCTCGGCGGCGTGGAAAGCCTGATCGAGCATCCGGCGATCATGACCCACGCGACCATTCCGGCTGATACCCGGGCGAAACTGGGCATTGGCGATGGTCTGGTGCGCCTGTCGGTTGGCGTTGAAGACGTCGAAGACCTGCGCGCCGATCTGGCGCAGGCGCTGCAATCGATCTGACCTTGCAGGAACGACAAAGCCCGCATAAAGCGGGCTTTGATGTTCGAGCAGGCGGCCAGTGCTGGTCTCTGGCTTACAAGGTTTATCGGGCTTCCCACAGTACCGGGCCAAATTGAAAAGGTACGGCCTCGGCTGCTTCACACGGCATAAGGGCTGGATCTCAGCGCGGAGATCTTTCTAACCGTGTACCTTTCGGAGCGCGCCCCACGCCCCCTTGCTATCCGATTGCGCATCAGTCTGCGTCTTCGCCTACATCTTTGAGCCTAGCAAAGGCTCGCCGACGCGGTTCAGTGTTTTTAGACTGATTCGAGCTTTGCCCGAATCGGGCAGGAAGAGAAGCGCCTAACGGCCGTCCCCCCCCCCACTGCACTAGCACATTTGTGCTAATCGACCGCCCTGTCCGCTGGCGCTATATTCCCCCGCACCCCTCGATGTTCCTCAACGTTGCCTGTTCGCAGCGTGCGGGATCGTTGTGCCTGGAAATCAGAACAACACCAAGGAAGAAACACCATGAAATCCCTGATCGCAACACTCACCCTCAGCGCCCTGTTCCTCACTGGCTGCGCCACGCCGAAACAATGGGAAGCCACCGGCGGCAGCAAAAACGATGGCGTCGTCCAGGTTTCCTATGAACTGGGCCAGTTCGAAAGCGGCCAGACCAGCGCCGAACAAGGCCTGACCGTCGCCGCGCAACGCTGCAAGACCTGGGGCTACAAAAACGCCGAAGTCACTGGTTCCGAGAAAAACATCTGCCGCACCATGGGCCAGTACAACTGCCTGCAAACCACCATCACTCAGGATTACCTGTGCAAGCGCTGAGCACGCATTAACTTGTAGGAGCTGTCGAGTGCAACGAGGCTGCGATCTTTTGATCCTGATCCTGAAAATGAAGATCAAAAGATCGCAGCGTGCCGCAGTTCCTACAGGGGTTGGATTTGCGGTCGGCGGTCGCGCAAGGTTCGCAACGTCGCGCGCAGTTCGGCCGGGCGCACCGGCTTGGACAAGATCGCGATGTGGCGGTCATGCAGGGCGGCCTGGATTTTTTCGACGTCATGTCCAGTGATGATCATTGCCGGCACTGCCCAGCCCCGCTGTTGACGCACATCGTCGATGCATTCGATGCCAGTGGCGTGGGTGCCGAGGTCATAGTCGGCGACGATGATGTCGCAATCGGTGACCAGGTCCTGAGCCGTCAACTCGGCCTGAACCACACAGCCCCAACGCTCCAATAACGCCGAAGTCGCGAGCAATACGTTGCGATCATCCTCCACCAGACACACCTTCAACCCGGTCAGCAAACCGACCTGACGTGCTTCATCACGATTGACCGTTACTTGCGGCGGCGCGGTGATCGGCAAGCCGTACAAAGTCACCGCCGTGCCCCGTCCAAGCTGCGAACGCAGGGCAACGCCGACACCGATCAACTCGCCCAGTCGCTTGACGATCGACAGCCCCAACCCGACGCCTTCGACATCCTTGTCGCGTACTTGGCGCACCCGATAAAACTCCTCGAACACCTTGGCCAGATGTTCTTCGGCGATACCGTTGCCGCGGTCATAAATCACGATGGCCAGCCCTGCCCCGTGCCGGCGCACACCGATCAGCACCGGCCGATGCGCACCATATTTGAAGCAGTTGGAAAGCACGTTCTGCACCATGGTCGCCAGCAACGCCGGATCGGTTTGCACCCAATACTCACAGGGGCGAAAACGCAACTCCACTCCAGCCCAACGTGCCGCTTCGGCGTTCTGGCGAATCAGATCTGTGAGCCATTCACCTAAATTGAAGGTTTGCAGTTTGGGCAGAACCCGGCCGTTATCGAGGGTGTACAGATCGAGAATCGAGCGGAACAGTTGCGAAACGTTGAGCAGCGATCGGTCGATGTTATCGACCAGACGCCGCTCCTCATCGCCCAACCGCGATTCCCGCAGGCACGCGGTAAACAGACCGATGGAGTGAATCGGCTGGCGCAGATCATGACTGGCCTGGGCGAGAAACCGCGACTTTTCCTGATTCGCTGCGACTGCTTCTTCGGAGGCTTTACGTGTGCGCTCCAACAGCAGATGCGCATAGAACGGGATCACCGTGCTGGTGAGCATCAGCATCAACACCATAAACGGTTGTGCCTGCCACACCGGGGTCAGGCGATAAACACACAGCAACGCCAGCAAGGCCAGCACCGTGGCAATCGCCAGATAACGCGAGCCATAGCGCATGCCGTTACCAAGGTTGACCCAGATGATCACCGCATACAGCGGCAACGCTGCCTCGCCACCGACCACCAGGCCAAAACAGGTGCCGGTGTAATCGTGGACCATGGAAAAAATCCGCCGCGCCGGGTAATGCCCCGGCCAGCGTGCAATCGCCTGACGCAAGCCGATCGAGGCCAGCAAAAACAGGATGATGTAGGTGACAACGGGCAGATAGGTATCGAGGCGCTGGCCTGGCAAAAAACCCAGTATGAGCATGTAAACCACGGCAATGCTGGCGATGATAATGCGCAGATTGGCCTGATCGAGTTCAGTGTTTTTCTCGAACTTCATGGTAAACGTCCTTGTGCGGCAATCGTCAGATTCCGAATCAGCCTACAGGCAACCTTCGCGCCCGGTGCTAAGGTGCAAGCCTTGAGCAACGCCTGACCCAGGGAGGGTCATGCCATGACCTGCCGAATTATCATAGCCGACGATCACCCGCTGTTTCGCGAAGCGATGCTGCGCACGGTACAGCGTTTGCTGCCCGAAGCCGTTATCAACGAAGCCGGCGATCTCGACGCCGTGCTGGCGCTGCTGCCGTTAGGTGATGAGCCGGACACATTGATTCTCGACCTGCGTTTCCCCGGGCTCACCTGTATCAGCCAGCTCGCCGAACTGCGTCGGCGCCTGCCGCGTACCACGCTGATTGTGGTGTCGATGGTCGATGATGAGTCGCTGATCAGCGAAGTCATGGCCGCCGGTATCGACGGTTTTATCGGCAAAAACATCGCTCCGGACGAAATCGGTCAGGCAATTCTGGCAATTCGCGAAGGTGAAGTACTGGTGAAGTTCGCGCCGTCAGGCCTGCTGCCGCTGGAAACCGGCGCCGCTCTCACGCCTCGTCAGCAAGACGTACTGCGCTTGATCGCCCAAGGCAAGACCAACAAGGAAATCGCCCGCGAACTGGAGATATCACCGTTCACGGTGCGCATTCATGTGTCTTCTTTATTGCGTACGCTGAACGTGCCCTCGCGAGCGGCCGCCGCCGTGAAATACACGGGGACTCTGTAGGCGCTCGGCAGCACCTACAGATGATCTGTGTGTTGCTGCAGCAATTCCATGGCCGCAGAGGAAAATCGGTAGGTCTTGTCACTCCCGAGCACGATCAGCCCCTCTTCCCCCAGACGCTTGAGCACTTCACGCACACTGACGAATGAAAGCTCGGGCGATGAAGACTCGACAAACGCATGCACACCATTGACCCCGATCCCATGTCCGTCGCGACCGGCCACCACCAGTGCATTGATGACTTTGAAGCGGATCAGGCTGGTGCGCAGTCCGAAGTGGCGCAGCAGTTCGCGAATATGCGTATTGGCGCTGCGATCAAACTCAAAGGCCAATGGGTTGTTCGCTGCCCGAAACGCTGAAGGTGCGTTTACAGCGCCAACGCCTGGGTGGTTAAACATGGCGAATACTCCCTTTCTGAAATGTTCAGGCGGGTTGCAGCTGCTTCCCGCCTGCCGACCACATGTCGGACAGGCAACGTGATCGTGACTTTCTATATAGAAGGTGACGACAGCGCCGCCCTTCCCGCCCCGTCAGAAATCGACCGTGGCCGACAGCTGCAAGGTCCGTGGATAACCCGGAGAGAACGCGCCGTAGGACGCCACGCCCGACCAGTACTCACGATCGAAGACGTTCTGCACGGTGGCGCGGAACGTCGTTGGCCGGCCTTCGATTTTGGTCGCATAACGCGCGCCAGCGTCGACGCGGGTCCAGGCATCCAGCTCCTGAGTGTTGGCCTGGTTGACGTACTGGCTGTCGGTGTAGATCGCCCCGCCGGTGAGGGTGAAGCCTTCAAGCCATGGCGTGTCCCATTCGGCCCATACGTTGGCTTGCACGTCCGGCACGCCAACCGGTTTGTTGCCACGGTTGGCCTTGGTCGCCGAATCGGTCAGCTCGCCGTCGAGCACGGTCACGCCACCCATCAGGCGAGTGCCCGGGGCCACTTCGCCGAACATGCTCAACTCGACACCACGGTTGCGTTGTTCGGCCTGCACTGAGAACACGTTGTCGGCACCGACTTCACCGCTCGGCTTCTCGATCTGGAACAACGCCAGAGTGGTCATGAACGTACCGTGCTCGTACTTGACGCCAATCTCATGCTGCTTGGATTCGTACGGGGCAAAGGTTTCGCCGGCGTTGGCCGCCGTGCCCGGGGCGATGTCGCCCTTGCTCAAGCCTTCGACATAATTGTAGTAGAGCGAAACGTCTTGCCAAGGCTTGACCACCACGCCAACCAGCGGGCTCGTGGCGTTGTCCTTGTATTTCGAACTGACCGCACCGGCCGCGTTGTAGTTACGCGATTCGATGTCCTGACGACGCACGCCGAGGGTCAACTGGAAGCGGTCATCGAGCATCGACATTGTGTCGGTCAACGCCACGCCGGACAGCTCCGATTCGGAAACGCGCAACACCTTTGGCGAGTTGATGTACTGCTGCGGCCTGTCGATCGGGTGGTAGATATTCGACAGGATGGCCGTGCCGTTGTTGATGCCGCGTGACAGCTCATCCTGATAACGGGTCGCCATGACCGTGGTGGTGTGAGTGATCGGGCCAGTGGCAAACACACCACGCATACCGACGTCAGCCGTCGAGCGATCAACGTTGAATTTGTAGTAGCCGGGAATGTTGCTGGTATCACCGGCGTCGTTGAGGATTCTCGGCACCTGGTCGGACAGGCGCTTGACGTCGGACTTGCCACCACCGGCATGAGCGAACACGGTGACGTTGTCGGTCAGGTCATATTCGCCACCGAGCAACGCCGACTGCTCTTTGGTGTCCGACCAGCCCCAGTCCTGCGAGTGATTGGTGCGGCCGTTCGGCGCAGACGGCACATCAACGCCCGGCGCGATGGTGAAGGGCCGCGAAGCGCCCTCCCAGCTTTCTTTCTGGCTGATGTAATCGAGGTTCAGGCGCAGACGCTCGCCGCGATAATCCAGGGCGATCGCGCCGACACCGAGGTCGCGATGCTGATCATCGACGGCGGTATCGCCACCCTGCAGGTTGCCGTTGAAACGCACGCCGAACTGGTTCTCCGAACCGAAGCGCCGGCTCAGGTCCAGATGCCCGCCCACCTGCGAGTCCGAGGCATAGGTGCCGGTGAACCGGGTCAGGTCTTCATCCAGCGGACGCTTGGGCACGATGTTGATCACGCCGCCGACGCCGCTGTTCGGCGAGATGCCGTACATCAGCGCGCCCGGCCCCTTGAGCACTTCAACGCGCTCGGCGTAGTCGGTGAACACCCGATAATTCGGCGCGACACCGTAGACGCCGTCGAACGCCAGCTCACCAAGGTTGCCTTCGCCAATCGGGAAGCCACGGATGAAAAACGAGTCGACGATACCACCAGTCTGCCCGGTCGAGCGTACTGAGGGATCACGTTCCAGCGCATCGGCGACGGTCACGGTTTGCAGATCGGCGAGGGTTTTGGCGGTGTAACTGGTGACGCTGAACGGCGTGTCCATCACGTCTTTGTTGCCCAGCATGCCCAGCCGTGCGCCGCGCGCCACCTGACCACCGGCGAGGGTTTCCGGCAACGCGGTCGCGCCGTTGTAACGGGCGTTGACGTTGGTGGTGTCGAGGGTCAGCGCGTCCGGCGCGGCGTTCGCAGTCGGGTCGGCGGCAACGCCTGTTTGCTCGGGGCTGGCGGCCCAAGCGTTGGCGCTTCCTGCGACCAAAACGAAATTCAGCATGGCGGTACGCACGGCGAGTGTTAACACCCGCTCACCGCAAGGACGACTGACAACAGGCATGACGTGAGGATCCTTTTCATCGAGGGAAAATGGTAATCACTCCTATTGCCAGTCGATCTGCGAAAAAGTATCACCCGCAGTAAAGTTTTTTTCCGTCGCCTGATCAGGGTCAGGCGTAGAGGCGCTCCAGCGGAATCGCGACCACCGGCAGCGCGGGGTCAAACGCGTGCCGGGTGGTCTTGTACGGAAAAATCTCGCCGCAGGCGATGGTGGTGAAAATCCGCGCCACCTCGAACGCCTGCCCGGTCTGCCAATGCCGCACACAGACGCGCGGATCGGAGTAGTCGAGCTGGATGCACGGCACCCGTCTCAAGCCCAACTGCAACGCCGCGGTGAAACGGTGATTGCCGTCCATCACGATGCCGCGCGAACGCTCGACGATGATCGGTTCCAGCCAATGCCCGGCGCGGACAATCGACTCGCGCAGCAGCGTCACGTTGGCCGGATCAACCTGCTCCGACTGCAACACTTCGCACAGTGGTCGCAGCGCAATCTGATAACCGTGGTCCATGGTGATCTCCTGATTCGCCGGGGATTTCAGCAGGCATCGGCGCGGGCAACCGGCGCATGCTGACTGGCCACATCGAGCAGGCGCTGGGCGTGTTCGATCAGCGGCAAGTCGACCATCTCGCCGTCCACTTGCACCGCATGGCTGCCCGTGGCCACCGCTCGCATCACGCGGTCGGCCCACGCCAGTTGGCGCGAATCCGGCAGGAAGGCGCGCTGCACCGTGGCGAGTTGCCCGGGATGGATGCACAGCTTGGCGCCGAAGCCCAGCGAACGCGCGTATTGCGCGTCTTGGGCAACCACCGCCAAGTCGCTGATCGCCGGCGTCACGCCATCGATCGGCGACGGCAGATCCGCCGTGCGCGACGCCAGCACGATGCGGTTGCGGGCAAACAGAAACGCCTCGGGCACCTGGCTGCAGTTGATATCGAGCGAGAAATCCAGCGAGCCAAACGCCAGCCGCGCCACGCCCGCAATCGCAGCGATCGACTCGACCTGCTGCAGGCCTTTGGCGGTCTCGATGATCGCGACGATCGCCAGCCTCGGTTGCCACTCCAGCAAGCGCTCGACCGCCCGCGCCAGCGTCTCGGGACATTCGGCCTTGGGCAGGAAAATCCCGCTGCAACGCTCGGGGTAACGCAGGTCGCTGAGCCAGCTCAGGTCCTGGCGAAACAGCGAACTGCTGACGCTGTTGAGGCGGATGTAACGCTCACAAGCAACGCTCGGCGTTTTCTCCTGCCACGCCTGGATGGCGTCACGGGCGGCGACTTTGCTGTCCGGATGTACGGCGTCTTCGAGGTCGAGAATGATCGCGTCCGGGCCCGCTTCGCAGGCTTTGGAAAAACGCTCGGGACGGTTGCCCGGCACGAACAGGTAGCTGATCGCGAGTGGCGCTTTGCGGCTGAGTCGATCGGATTGCATGGCGTTGCTCCTTTGACGTGAACCCGTCGTGGTTTTTGAAAATTTTCAGGCCCGTTCAACGGCAGATTTGCCTGCCGTGCCGGGGCTTATCGCAACAGCCCTTAACGCCTTATTGATCAAGCAATTAAGAGACTTTTTAATCTCGGGACGAACGAGTCCTTGAGCGTGTAAATGCACGTTCATGGATTCGCCTGAAACAGGTCTTTATTGAAAAATATTTGAAAACCTTACTTGATAATCGTTCCTGTTCGCAATATTGTTCACGCCGCCAAGAGGAACTATTCTCGTTTCAAAGCAAGTCATCGGTATCTGCAAAAGTACCTGTCAGTGATATCACTTAAACATCAGCTACAGGCTGCTACAGGGCAATGGCCAGCAACTAATGGCCATTCAATACATCCGCACAAACCTTATGGAATGGGGTTCTCATGCAATTATTTTGTGAACCATTTATTACGATCATTGCTACAGATCCAATAGCGGATTTCACTTGGCACCCGCCTCCCGGTTGTTTAAAGCCTCGACGCTGACGAGCAAAAAAAGACGACCCGCATCGATAACGATCGATGATCGGACTATCAATGGCGACGCAACTTTCGACGCTATGGGTTAACTATGCCTACAACAAATAAATCTGCTGTTGAACAGCCGTATAAAGTTCATCACCCGGAAATGTTAACGCCGCTGATCGACCCGGTTATTGCCACGTTTATCAACAAGTTCCCGAACAAACTTGCAGACTTGGTGGAACAACAGGGCTCGCCGTTAAATCTGGTCTGGCCCCATGCGTTTGAATTAAACACGCAAGCGCTGCTGAACGTGTTGAAGCAATACCAGGTTCCCCATGCCATTTTCTACGGGGCCAAGGCCAACAAGTCGCAAAGTATGCTCGGCGCTGCAGCGAATTCGGGGATCGGCGTCGATGTGTCGAGCATCCACGAGTTGAATGCTGCCCTGCGCGCAGGTGTGCCGGGCACCAGAATCTGCGCCACAGGACCGGCCAAAACAGCCGTTTTCCATCAAGCGCTGATCAGCGCCGGTTCATTGATTTGTGTGGATTCGCTGGAGGAATTCGATCACCTGCATTGCGTGCTCCCACCACAACCAGGTCCGACGAAAACCAGAGTTTTACTGCGTTACAGACCAAAAAGCAGTCAGAACAGCCGATTCGGAATGGGTTCGAAAGACCTGCTGCAATGCCTGCAACGGTTGGCAGAAAAACCTGAACTTTTTCATTTTGAAGGTTTCCATTTTCACCTCGGCGGCTATGGATTCGAATCCCGCGCACAGGCCTTTCGTGAGGTCAGCGGATTTATCGAGGCGGCCAGGGAAATGGGCTTGAATCCGCAGATGATCGACATCGGTGGCGGCTTGCCGATTCGCTATGTCGAACCTGAGACCTACGCTCAGTTCCTGCAAAATGACAATAACCCGAGCCACTATGACAACCAGAAAGTTCCCGCCACTTATTATCCTTACGGCAGTGAACTGACCGCGACACAATGGCTGACGTTATTACTCGAAGCCGAGCATTCTCACGGCTTGTCGATTGCCAATTACTTGAAGACCCAGCAAATAACACTGGCACTCGAGCCGGGCCGAAGCCTGGTCGATCAAGCCGCCATTTCAATCTTTCGCGTCACGCGCAGCAAACAATTGGCTGACAATAAAACTGTAATCTTCGTTGAGGGCAGCAGTTTCAGCGCTTGCGAAACCTGGTTTGCCTCGGAATATCTGCTAGATCCAATACTTGTCAGCACCAAACAACAGCCAAACACCCCGACTCAGGCTTATATCGCCGGCCATAGTTGCCTGGACGATGACGTCATCACCCATCGCCTGATCAACTTTGCAACGGCACCGCAAGCCGGTGACTTATTGATTTATATCAACACCGCCGGTTACCAGATGGACTTGCTGGAAAACGAGTTTCATCGCCATCCCCTGCCCCGGCGGCTGATGGCGACCTGTTGTACGGAAGGTAACTATGCGTTTTCACCTGACTACTAAAGGGAACAATTGCAATGATCTTGAATAAAGTCTCTGACCTTATCGGTAATACACCGATGTTGGGCATCGATGTTCCGGATACCAACGCGCGTTTGTTGTTGAAGATTGAAAAGAACAATCCCGGCGGCAGCATCAAAGACCGCATGGCGCGCAACATGGTGCTGGCCGCGCTCAAGTCCGGTCGCTTGAAACCCGGCGGCGTGGTGGTTGAGTCATCGTCGGGCAATACCGGGATTGGCCTGGCCATGGCGGCGGTCGAGTTTGGTCTGCATTTCATCGCCGTGGTCGATCACCACGCCGCGCAAGACAAGATCGCCGTGATGAAGGCCCTCGGTGCCGACATTCGTTTCGTCAAAGGCACTTATCGCGAAGATGAAGTCGCGGTGGTCGAGCGGCAACAGATGGCCGCCGAACTGGCGAGCGAGATTCCCGGCGCGGTGTTCATGAACCAGTCCGACAATGCGGCCAATGCCGGCGGCTACAGCGATTTCGTCCGCGAAACCATCGCGCAGGCTGAAGGCGTGGTCGGCGCTTACGTCGGTTGCGTCGGCACCGGCGGTTCGATGACCGGCATCGCACGCGGCTTGAAAGTGCACAACCCGGACACCGTCACCGTCGCGGTGGAACCGGCCGGTTCGATTGTCTTCGGCCACCCCGGCTACCCGTACTACCAATCCGGCACCGGTACGCCGGCCGGCGACACCGTGGGTCTGGTGCTCGACTACAGCTGCATCGATCTGGGCGTGCAAGTCACCGATTCGCAGGCATTCGAAACCGCCCGCTACATCGCGCGCAACTTCGCCCTGCTGGTCGGCGGCTCGACCGGTGGTGCGATTTTCAAGGCACTGGAGCTGATCCACAAAGGCGTGCTGACCGGCAACGTCGTGGTGCCGATCGCCGACGGCGGCGAGAAATACCTGCACACCGTGTTCGACGACCAATGGCTGCAGGAGCGCGATCTGATCGACCCGAGCATCGCCCCGCAACTGGATGCCTGGCTGGGCAAGACCCACTGGCTGGACTCTGTTTCCGCGCCGCTGCAACTGAGCGTCGCATGACCCACCCTTCACACAGGAACGCCTCTCGATGAATCTGTTGAAAGTCGCCATCTGTGGTGGCGGCAGGACCGGCCATCTCAACGCCATCCTGTTCAAGCAGCTACCCAATGTTCAGGTTTCGATGCACACCCATAATCAGGAGGTCATCGAACAACACGCTCGCCAGACGCCGATGCAGGCCTTGTTGCCGGACGGCTCGTCGCTGAGCGCCCGACTCGATCGGGTGACCAGCGACGCGAAAGCCGCGGTGGAAGATGCCGACATCGTCATCATCACTGTGCCGGCCCATGCGCGCCCGCAAACATTGAAAGATATCGCGCCGCATCTGACCACCAGCAAACCGGTGTTCATCGGCGCTATTCCAGGCTTCTGCGGTTTCGACTGGCTGGCCGAAGCCACCCTGCCCGACCGGCCGAATGTGGTGATCTGGGGCATGAAAGATGTGCCGCACACGGCGTTCGAATTGACCCCGGGACGCTCGATCAAAATGGGCGGCGGCAAAAGCCAGTTGTACGTCGCGACCCACGCCCGGGAGCCACAAACCGCGCGCCGCCAATTGGAAAAAATACTCACGCGGCTGTACGGCCCGTGCGTGACGATGCTCGAGCACTTTCTGGAAATCACCCTGACGCCGGGCAACCCGATCATGCACAGCTCGGTGATCTACGGCCTCATCGGCCCCTACGGCCAGTGGCACCGCAAGATCTTCCCGCAGCGCATGTGCTGGTGGACCGAATGCCCGGAACTCGGCGCCTATTTCCTTGAACGCATGGATCAGGAAAGCCAGCAACTGTGCGCGGTGATCAGCCAGCGCCTGGGCATCGACCTGTCTTCGGTGAAATCGCTGAAACAGGAAATCGTCGAGGCCTACGGCGAGCAGATTCGCGACCCGAGCAGCATGCTGTCGATCCTGCGCACCAATCAGGCCTACAACGACATCCTTGCGCCGATGGTGCCGGCTGCCGACAACCGCGCCGGTTACGTGATCGAGCGCGAGAGCCGCGCCTTCAACGAAGACGTCGCCTACGGCCTGGTGCTGCTGGTGGAAATGGCCAAACGCTTCGACCTCAAGGTGCCTTACATCGAGGAAGTCCTGCAGTGGAGCGTGGCCTACATGAAAGGCCTGCGCGGCTCGGCACTCGACTATTTCCCGCGCCAATGGCCGCACACGACAAGCGCCGCCGCTTGATCTTCTTACTCAATTTTCGACGAGCAGACCGCTGATATGGATGACCTCAAGACACTGATCGCCTACTCCCGCAAAAACGCCATGCGCCGTCTGGTGCGCTGCCTGTTTGCGGAAAACATCCTCGACCGTTCGGCCCTGAGCTTTTCCGTCGAGGGCAACCAGGCCACGTATCCGCTCAAGGGCGGCCGCGCCCACCTGGCTTTTTCCGACATCGCCAAAGGCCCGGCCGATACCGTGGTCAACGACGGCGACGTGGTGTTGGTCACCGATGAAGGCGTGCGCCAGGTGATCACCAGCCACCAGGACATGCTCGATGTGCTGCGCGACAGTTTCGACTTCGCCCCGACCGACGAAGGCGTGGCCGGGCTCAAGTCCGACATGGAAAACAGCCTGAGCAACGACGCCCACGCCCGTCAGCATCGCCAGCATTGGAACGCCCGACTGGCACAAGCCGCCAAGGATCAAGGACTGCACAGCTTCACTGATTACTTGCGCCAGCACGCCAAAACCAAGGACGCCGCGATCCTGCTCGACCAGTGGGGTTCACTGGAAGGTCACCCGTATTACCCGACCTGGAAAGCCCGCCCGGGCCTGACCGATGAAGAGGTCGAGCAACTGTCGCCCGAGTTCAACGCACAGGTGCCCCTGCGCATCGCCGCACTGCGCGCCGACAACGCGAAAAGCGAAAGCATGCCGCACGTGATCGATTACCGCGCCTGGTTCGCCGAGCATTTCCCGACGCAATGGGCGCAATGGAAAGCCTCGCTCAACAGCAAGGGGCTGGACGAAAACCAATGGCTGCCCTTGCCGATCCACAGCTGGCATTTACAAGCCTACGTGCTGGAAACCTTCGCGCAGGAAATCGCCGACGGCATTCTGATCACCGATGGCCCGGACCTGCCAACCCTGCCGACCATGTCCTATCGCACAATGATGCCGGTACTGGACGAATCCGCACCGCTGATCAAACTGCCCATCGCTGTGTGGATGACCAGCGAACTGCGCAGCCTGCAAGCCAAGTCGATTCACATGGGCCCGCGCATCAGCACGGTGATCAGCAAGATTCTCGAGACGGAAAACGGCTTCGATCAGCGCCTGGAAATCTTCCCGGAAGAAATCGGCGTGCGTTACAAAAACGCGGTGACGCAGGACGATCACCCGGGCCGTCATCTGTCCGTGGTGTATCGCGCCAGTGCGCCTGCATTCGAACGCAACGATGAGTGCCTGCCGATAACCGTGGCTTCACTGTTCACCCGTTTGCCCGGCAGCGGTCGTCCGCTGTTCACCGATCTGATTGAACGTGACGGTGTGCGCGCCAATGCTGCGCAGGTCGAGAACTGGTTCCGCGAGTACGCGAAGGTGGTGACTCACCCGGTGGTGGCGATCTACTTGATGTACGGCATCGGCCTTGAGGCGCACCAGCAAAACACCATGGTGCTGTTCTCCCCGGACGGCAAAGCACGTAGTCTGCTGATCCGCGATTTCGGTGATGGCCGCACTTACGCGCCGTTGCTCGAGGGCCGTGGTTACAGCCTGCAACCACACGTGCAGCCGGGTATTCTGCCGACAGTGTTCTCCGGTGATATCGAGCCGGTGCGCATGTTTGTGCTCGACGCGGCGTTCCTCACGCACCTGCATGAAATGGCCCTGTGGCTGACCAAGGAATACGCTTTCAACAACACACGGCTATGGCAAATCTTGCGCGAAGAAACCGACCTCGCCTTCGAAGCGGTGCGTGACCGCGTCGCGGCAGACGTGTGGGAAACCGAGCACAAGGCGTTCGTCGAAGAGCCATGGCCAACCCGTTCGCTGTTGCGCATGCACTTGATGCAATACAGCAACTATCGTTTGCAACACACCCTGACCAACCCGCTCGCTAGCGTTTAACCGAGGCTGACTCATGTCCCAAGCAGGTGCCATCCAGGGTTCGAGAGTAAGAATCCTGATTTATCTTCTATTTGCGATCCAGTTGGTATCGATGGGCGCGATGGAAATGAGCGGGCCGTTCTGGCCTGTCCACCTGCGTGGGCTGACGACCTCCGAGTCGCTTTTCAGCTTCGCCAGCATCGCCGTGTACGTCGGGCCGATGCTGGGCATTATTCTCACCAGTGCATTCTGGGGCCGGATCGGCGATCGCTACGGCCACAAGTTGATGATGATCCGCGCCCTCGCCGGCTTGTCGTTGACCCAGCTTGGGCTGGCCCTGTTCAGTGATATCTGGATCATTCTGATCCTGCGTTTTCTGCAAGGCGCGTTTGCCGGCTATATCGCGCCGGCACAGGCCTATGGCGTCAGCATTGAAGCGCCGTCGCGGCGCGCACGGCTGTTCGCCATTCTGCAAATCTCGACCAATGTCGGCTCGCTGCTGGGTGCGGTGGTCGGCGGCTTGATCCTCGATTACGCGACGTTCTTCTGGATCAACATCATCGCTTCGGCGCTGTGTGCGGTGTGTACCGTGATCGCCGCCGTGACCTTGCCGGACGTGCCGCCGGTGAAGAAAGCCGTGGTCGTCGACAAAACTGCGCCGGCGCGTTCCGGCAGCCTCTGGCAAGGCTCGCCATTGCTGTCGCTGCTCGGTGTGATGGGCATTCTGTTGCTGGCGCGGATGCTGCCGCAGACCTCGTTTTCGCTGTATGTCAGCTCGGTGTTCGAGGTCAGCAATTCGGTGGTCGGCCTCTGCTACGGCTTGCTGGCGCTGGGCTTCATTCTGTCGGCAACGGCGTGGTCGCGTTATTTCGAACAGCGTGGTCAGCAGGACACCTTGCAGCGCATGACTTACGTGGTCATCGGCTGCATCGTCCTCACTGCGGTGGCAGGCGTCACCCACAACCCGGTGGTGTTCGTCATTGCCTACTTCATCTGGGGCGTACTGCTGGGTGCAACCACACCGGTGTTGATGGCGCTGATCTCGAAGACCGCCGATAGCTCGCAACAGGGTCATGTACTGGGCATCGCTCAGGGCACTGCGCAATTCGCTTCGATTGCGGGGATTTCCGCCGGCGGCCTGCTCAGTCAGGTCTACGGTTTGCAGTACACCTATCTGTTTGTTTGCCTCGCTTACGTCGTCGCACTGATCCCGATCGTCGCGTTGCGCTACTGGCCGGCGGCGATGCAAGCAAGCCCTGCCCCGGACGGGGAATGATCAAGGAGTCTGCTTTTGAACATTGAACAACTGCGCGCCGACACTCCTGCCGTCGCGCAACTGATCCACTTCAACAATGCCGGCGCGGCGCTGATGCCCGCGCCGGTGATCGAAACGATGACCCGTCATATTCAGCTTGAAGCGACTTTGGGCGGCTACGAAGCCGCCGGGCAACAATCGGCTGAAGTGGAAAATGTCTACGCCGCTATCGGGCAATTGATCAACGCTCAGCCTGACGAAATTGCGGTGATCGAGAACGCGACCCGCGCTTGGGACATGGCGTTCTATTCGTTACCGCTGCAACCCGGCGATGTGGTGCTGACATCGACCACCGAATACGCCGGCAACTACATTCCTTATCTGCAAATGAAGCAGCGGCGCGGTATCGAGATTCGGGTCATTCCTAACGATGAACACGGCCAGGTTTCCCTGTCGGCACTAACGACCATGCTCGAGGATGATCGGGTCGCGCTGATCTCGCTGCCGGTGATAGCCACCAATGGCGGCCCGGTGCAGCCCATCGAGCAGATTGGCGCTCTCGCCCGTGCGGCTGGCGTGCTGTTTCTGCTCGATGCCTGTCAGGGTGTCGGGCAGATGCCGATCGACGTGCAGAAAATCGGCTGCCACATGCTCGCTGCCACCAGCCGCAAATACCTGCGTGGACCGCGCGGGATGGGTTTTTTGTATGTCGAAAAGTCTCTGTGCCAGAACCTTGAGCCGGCGTTTCTCGACTTGCATGCTGCCTCATTGCAGGACGCCGAGACGTTCGAAATCCGCGCCGATGCCCGACGCTTCGAGAACTGGGAATGCAACGTCGCCGCCAAACTCGGTCTCGGTGCGGCAGTGGAATACGCGCTGGCGCAAGGCATCGAACCGATGTGGCTGCGGATTCAGCAACTGGCAGATTACCTGCGCCGACAACTGGCAGATATTCCTGGTATCACGCCGCGAGACCTCGGAGTGCAGAAGTCCGGCATCGTCACGTTTACGCATCGCGACAGCAGCGCCGCACACGTTCAGCAGTGGCTGGCCGGCCAGGAAAAGCGCATCAACGTCAGCACATCGACCTTGCACTCGACTTTGCTCGACATGCAGCACAGGGACTTGCCGGAAGTCAGCCGTGCCTCGTTGCATGCGTACAACACCGAGGCGGAAATCGACACGATGATTGCTGCGCTGAGCCGTCTGCCGAGAGTCTGAAGCGGAAAACAATCGGCGCTTGCGTCGCAGCGGCTTTGTAAACTAGCATTGGGAATACTTCTCAATTGCATGAAAATCTGCAGCCATGAGCGAAACCCTTCCCGCGAATAATGCCAATCACCTGCGCGCGATCGAAGCCCTGTACAGCGGCCATCACGGCTGGCTGTACGCGACGCTGAGAAAAAAACTGGGAAACGCCATGGATGCGGCGGATCTGGCGCAGGACACCTTCACGCGCATCCTTGCCTCCCAGGTCACCGTCATTGAGCAGCCGCGCGCGTATCTGAGCTGCGTGGCCAAAGGCATTCTGGTCAACTGGTATCAACGCAAGGCGCTGGAACGTGCCTACCTGGACGCCCTCGCCCATGTGCCGGCGCCGGAAGTGCCTTCGCCGGAATTGCGTTTCATGGTGCTGGAAACCCTGCACGAAATCGACGCAATGCTCGATGCCCTGCCGCCGCTGGTCAAACGCGCCTTTCTGTTGTCGCAGATCAGCGGGCTGAAATACGACGACATTGCCGAGCAGCTGGGCGTGTCGCTGATCACCGTCAAACGCTACATGAAGCAAGCCTTCGTGCAGTGCCTGTTGCTGGTGGAGTGAATGCTCAGCCGCCGCCATGAGCCGCACCTCGATCACCAGGCCCTGGAAGAAGCCGCCGACTGGTTGATCCGCATGAGTGAAGGCGAACTCAGCGACAGCGAGCGCGGCGAATGGGAATACTGGAAAGCCAGCACCCCCGAGCGCGGTCGTGCCTGGGCGCGGGCGCAGTTGTTGCAGAGCAAACTCGGCGGCCTGCCACCATCCTTGGCGATGTCCGCACTCGATCGCCCGAGCAGCCCGGAGCGCCGTGCGGCGCTGGGCAAACTGGCGATGATTCTGGCCATCCTGCCGGCCGGTTGGGGCAGCTGGAAGCTGGCAGAGTCGCAGCAATGGTCAGCCGACTACCGCACTGCGATCGGCCAGCAACGCGAGCTGACCCTGGCCGACGGCTCGAAAATCACCCTGAACACCGACACCGCCATCGACGTGCTGTTCGACGCCAATCAACGCCTCATTCACCTGCGTGAAGGCGAAATACTGGTGCAGACCGCGCCGGACATTTCACCGTTGGCGCGACCGTTTCTGGTCAGCACCCGTCAAGGTCGGATGCAGGCGCTGGGCACGCGTTTCACCGTGCGCGAACTGCAACCGCGCACCCACCTCGCCGTGCTGGAAGGCGCGGTCAAAGTCGAGCTCGCGGACAATCGCCAGACCACGCCGCTGATCGTCAACGCCGGTCAACGCACCGACTTCTCGTCCCACACCTTTGGCCAGCTCAGCGTTGCCGACCGTTATGTCGGTGCCTGGACGCAAGGCATGCTGATGGCCGACAAGATGCGCCTGGCCGACTTCGTCGAGGAACTGACACGCTATCGCCGCGGTTTCGTACGCCTCGATCCGGCGCTTGCCGATCTGCGCATTTCCGGCGCCTACCCGATCAGCGACAGCCAGCGCACCCTGAACATGCTGGCGCAAACCTACCCGATCCTCGTCAGCGGCCATTTGAATGGCTACTGGGTCATGCTTTCCCCGGCCTGAGTGAAAAAATAATTGCCGCTGCGGTGATACTTTTTTCGATCTCGACTGGCTATTGGGGAGAAGCACCTTTTCGTCCTGTTCATAGGCTCATTCATCCATGCTTGCCGCACGCCACCTGCGCCCGGAACGTCAGCTCAAACCCGTTGTTCGCAGTGCGTTGCTAAGCCTTGTCCTGATCGGTGCCGTTTGCCCGTTTGCCTTGGCCGCCGTGCCGGTGCAACTGGACGCTGTCGCGGTTCGTGCCTACAACATTCCCGCCGGGCCGCTGGGTGCGACCCTGTCGAGCTTCGCCGTGGACGCCAACATTGCCCTGTCGTTCGAGCCCTCGCTGGCCGAAGGCCTGACCAGCCCTGCGCTGATCGGTAATTACTCGACGCAGGAGGCGGTCAATCGCTTGCTGGCTGGCAGTGGCCTGGACATGGTCTTGCGCAGTGACGGCAGCTACACGCTGGTGCCGCGCCGGGTGACGCTGGATGAAACATCGATCATCGGCACCGAAAAGCGCGCCGATTCCCTGCCAGAAGTGTATGTAGGTGGCCAGGTGGCCAACGGCGGGCGCCTGGGCATTCTTGGCAATACGGATGTCATGGACGCCCCCTTCAGTATCAGCACCTACACCTCGGCGCTGATCAAGGATCAACAGGCCGTCACCGTCGGCGATGTGCTGGAACGTGATTCTTCGGTGCGCTCCACCGGGCAGACCGGAGGGATTGTCGACTCGTTCTTCATCCGTGGCTTTCCCGTCGGCGAAGGCAACCTCGGTGAACTGGCCTTCGACGGCGTTTACGGTGTGGCGCCCAACTATCGGGTTTTCACCGAATACGCCGAGCGCATCGAACTGGTCAAAGGCCCCGGCGCCCTGCTCTATGGCATGTCACCCAACAACGCGGTGGGTGGCGTGATCAACGTGGTGCCGAAACGCTCCCTCGATGAAGACCTGACCCGTTTCACCGCCAGTTACGCCATGGATGCTCAGGCCGGTGGCCATCTCGATGTCAGTCGGCGCTTCGGTGAAGAGCGCCGTTTTGGCGTGCGCTTCAACGGCAGTACGCAACTGGGCAACACGGCGATCGACGATCAATCGCGCCACGTCGACATCGGCGCGATTTCCCTCGACTATCAGGGCGAACGCCTGCGCACGACCTTCGACTGGCTCAACCAGAAAGAAAGCTTCGACGCCGCTTCGCGGCCGTTCCTGATTGCTCCGGGCGTGGACATTCCTTCCGCCGCCAACGGTCGCAGCAACGTCAGTCAGGATTGGGGCTGGTCGAAAACCCGTGACAAATCGGCGCTGCTCAGCGGCGAATATGACCTCAGCGACGCATTGACGGTGTTCGCCCATGCCGGCGGCGGCAAATCCGATGTGGCACGAATGTCCGACCAGACGCCGACCATTATCAATGCCGCTGGCGACACCTCGTCGATCCCCGGTTACTACAAGTTCGAAGTCGAGCGTTACACCGTTGATGCCGGTGCGCGGCTGCGCTTCGATACCGGGCCGATCAGTCACCGCACCACCGTGCAGGTCAGTCGCTATCGCGATGTGTTGTCGCGCGGGATCATTTCCGGCGCACCGATTCTGTCGAACATTTATCACCCGGTGGATCGCCCGCAACCTTACATTCCCAAGCCGGATACGCCGAAGGTCTCGCAGAGCGAACTGACTGGCGTGGCGCTTGCCGACACGCTGTCGATTCTCGATGACCGCGCGCAGGTAACCCTCGGCTTGCGCAAACAGAACATCAAATCCGACAACTACAACGCCGCCGGCGTGGTGACCACGTCCTACGACGACGGCCGGACGACCCCGTTGTTCGGCGCGGTGATCAAGCCTTGGGATCACGTTTCGTTCTACTACAACTACCTCGAAGGGCTGAGCAAGGGCGACATCGCGCCTTCCACCGCGTCCAACGCCGGCGAGATCTTTGCCCCTTATGTTTCCCGCCAGCATGAACTCGGAGTCAAAGCCGACTACGGCACGTTCACCTCCACCATCAGCCTGTTTCAGATCACCAAACCCAGCGGCGAACTGGCCTCCGGAGTGTTCTCGGTGCAGGGCGAACAACGCAATCGCGGGCTGGAGCTGAACGTGTTCGGCGAAGTCACGCCGGGCACTCGCCTGCTCGGCGGCGTGACCCTGCTCAATGCCGAACTGACGAAAACCGGCGTGGCCGCCAACCGCGGCAACAAACCGGTCGGCGTGCCCGAGGTTCAGGCCAACCTCTGGGCCGAATGGGACACCTCATGGCTCGATGGCCTGACGCTGACCGGTGGCGCGATCCACACCGGCAGCCAGTACGTAAACCAGGCCAACACACAAAAACTCGATGACTGGACGCGCTTCGATGTCGGCGCCCGCTACAGCACGCGCATCGATGATCGACCGACCACGTTTCGCGCCACCGTGCAGAACGTGTTCGATCACGAGTACTGGTCGGGCGTCGCTTCCTACGGCGCGTTCTCCCAAGGCTCACCGCGCACCTTATTACTGTCGGCGACTGTCGATTTCTGAAACGTTCAGCCGGCCAGCGGTGTGAGCCGTTGGCCGAACTGACCTTTGCAAAGGCTTTGACCATGGTGATTTTCGATCGACGCAGCCTCGCGATGGCTGCGCTGTTACTGGCAGGACTGCTGAGCCTGTCTGCGCTGGCGCCGCGCAACGCAAACGCCAGCGAAGCGGATACGGCGCGCACCGAAGTGACCGATCTGCTCGGGCGCAAGGTCAAGGTGCATCTGCCGGTCAGACGGGTCATCCTCGGTGAAGGCCGGCAGTTGTATCTGCTCGCCGCGCTGGACACACAGAATCCGATCGAACGCATCGTCGGCTGGCGCAAGGACCTGATCCAGTCCGACCCGGACACCTACAATGCCTACCTGCGCAAATTCCCCGGCATTGCCAAAATCCCCACCTTCGGCGGCTTTGAAGACGGCACCTTTGATATCGAACAAGCGATCTCGCAGCGCCCGGATGTGATCATCCTCAATATCGAAGCGCAGCACGCCACCGAAGATGCGCGCTACATCGAGAAGCTCGACGCTTTGGGCATCCCGGTGGTGTACGTCGACTTTCGCAACAACCCGATGCAGAACACCGAACCGACCATGCGCCTGTTCGGCAAACTGTTCGGTAAAGAGCAACGCGCCGAAGCCTTCATTGATTTTCGCAACCAGCAGATTCACCGCGTCACCGACGTGATCGAGAAACAGCACCCACCGCGTCCAAGCGTGTTCATCGAGCGCATCGGCGGCTACACCGATGATTGCTGCCTGAGTTTCGGCAACGAGAATTTTGGCCTGTTTGTCGACATGGCCGGCGGCAACAACATCGCCCGGGGGATCATCCCGACCACGTTCGGCCAGTTGAATCCCGAGCAGGTCATCGTCGCCAATCCGGCGCACGTGGTGGTCACCACGGCCAACTGGGAAGCCTTTGCACCCGGCGGTCATTGGGTCGGTGTCGGGCCAGGCGCCGACATGAACCAGGCGCGAAAAAAACTCGCGTGGTATACGCAGCGTCCGGCCTACGCCGGGATCAAGGCTCAGGAGACACAAGCCTTCCACGCCATCTGGCATCAGTTCTACAACAGCCCCTACCAGTTCGTGGCCATTCAGCAATTGGCCAAATGGTTTCACCCGGAGCTGTTCGCCGATCTCGACCCGGACGCCTCCTTCCGCGAACTGCACGAGCGTTTTCTGCCCGTGCCGTATGAGTCGGGCTACTTCGTCAGCCTGCGCAATACTGAGGTCAAACCATGAGTTCGTTGACCGACACCGTCGAGGTGCAGCGCGAAACCTACCGTCGACTGGTGCTGCGTAAACGCCTGATCCTCGCCGGGCTGGTGGTTCTGTTGCTGTGCAGTGTGCTGCTCGATCTGGCACTGGGCCCGGCGAGTTACAGTTTCAGCGAAGTGCTCGGCGCCCTGTTTTCGCCGGACAGTGCTTCGCCACAAGTGCGCGTGGTGATGTGGGACATTCGTCTGCCGGTGGCACTGATGGCGGTGGCCGTTGGCGCGGCGTTATCGCTGGCCGGCGCGCAGATGCAGACCATCCTCAACAACCCGCTGGCCAGTCCGTTCACCTTGGGCATTTCCGCCGCCGCCAGTTTCGGCGCGGCGCTGGGCCTGGCCTTCGGTGTGGCGTTGTTCCCGCTGGCCGCGCAGTTCATGGTGCCGCTCAACGCCTTCATCATGGCCATGCTCTCGGCGCTGTTGATTCACTTCCTGAGCATGCGCCGTGGCGTCACTGCCGAAACCATCGTGCTACTCGGCATCGCATTGGTGTTCACCTTCAATGCGCTGCTGGCGCTGGTGCAGTTCTTCGCCACCGAACAAGCCGTCGCTGCCGTGGTGTTCTGGACCATGGGCAGCCTGACCAAAGCCACCTGGCCGAAACTCGGGGTGATCTGCCTGGTGATCCTGATCACCCTGCCGATTTTCGCCAAACGCGCCTGGGCCTTGACCGCCCTGCGTCTGGGCGACGACAAGGCTGCCAGTTTCGGCATCAACGTGCGCAGCTTGCGCTTTCAGACGCTGATCATGGTCAGCCTGCTCGCCTCGTTCCCCGTGGCCTTCGTCGGCACCATCGGCTTTATCGGACTGGTCGGCCCGCACATCGCGCGCATGCTGATCGGTGAAGATCAGCGCTTCTTTTTGCCGGCCTCCTTGCTCACCGGTTCGTTGATTCTCTCGGCCAGTTCGGTGGTCAGCAAAACCCTGATCCCCGGCGCGATTTTCCCCATCGGCGTGGTCACCTCGCTGATCGGCGTGCCGTTCTTCATTTCACTGATTCTCGGCGGGAAGAAAAACTCATGGTGACGCTGCAACTGGACAATCTCGGCGCCCGCTACGGCCAGCGCGAGATCATTCGTGGTGTCTCGACGGCAACGTTTTCTGGCGGTCAGGTGGTTGCCGTGGTCGGGCCCAATGCGGCCGGCAAATCGACGTTGTTCAAACGCATGGCCGGGCTGATCGAAGGCCCCGGTCAGGTGATTTTGCAGGACTCGAAAAAAGGCCCGACGGGTATCAGCTACATGCCGCAGGGCCTGAACGCCAGTGCGCGTTTGACGGTGTACGAATCGGTGCTGCTGGCACGCAAGCAACTGACGCCGGGCTGGGTGGTCCATGATGATGAGCTGAAACTGGTCGACGAAATTCTCGCCGCGCTGGGCATCACCGGGCTGTCGTTTCGTAACCTTGGTGAACTCAGCGGCGGTCAGCAGCAGTTGGTCTCCATCGCCCAGACGCTGGTGCGCGAACCGGAAATCCTGCTGATGGACGAACCGACCAGCGCCCTCGACATGCATCGACAAGTGCAAGTGCTGAACTTCATGCGCAGCCTCGCGCGCAAACGCGAGGTGATTGTGTTCATTGCCATCCATGATCTGAATCAGGCGTTGCGCTTCGCCGATCAGGTGCTGGTGATTGCTGATGGCACCAGTCAGGGCAGCGGCCCGAGCAGTGAAGTGATCACCGAACAGATGCTGCGCGATGTCTACAAGGTCGAGGCGCGGATCGAGCAGTGCAGCCGGGGGCTGCAGCATATTCTCATCGACGATATCGTTTGATCTGCGGCAATCACGGATCGACTTGCGCCATCAGCTCTGGCACCGATTCCGGGCGCTTGGCATAGCGCTGAGCGAGCACCGCACAGACCATCAACTGAATCTGATGGAACAGCATCAGCGGCAGAATCAGCACGCCGATGGTGCTGCCGGCAAACAACACCTGCGCCATCGGCACGCCGGTGGCCAGGCTCTTTTTCGAACCGCAGAACAAAATGGTGATGCGGTCTTCCTGGCTGAAGCCAAAGGCCTTGCCGAGCAACGTCGACGCCAACAGCACCAGCGCCAGCAGAATGCAGCAGACCACCACCAATCCCAGCAGATCAACGACCGGAATCTGATGCCAGATACCTTCGTTGACGGCCTCGCTGAATGCGCCGTAGACCACCAGCAAAATCGACCCCTGATCAACGAACTTCAGCCAGTTCTTGTTGCGCCCGACCCACGCGCCGATCCAGCGCCGAGCGATCTGCCCGGCAATGAATGGCAGGAGCAATTGCACGCTGATTTTCAGGATCGCATCCAGCGTCGAACCACCATCACCGTGGACGTTGAGCAGCAGCGTCACCAACAGCGGCGTGAGGAAAATCCCGAACAGGCTCGATGCCGCCGCGCTGCAGATCGCCGCCGGGATATTGCCGCGCGCCAGCGAGGTGAAAGCAATCGCCGACTGCACCGTGGCCGGCAGTGCGCACAGGTAGAGCATGCCCATGTACAGCTTGTCGCCGATCAGCGGTGACAGCAGCGGTTTCAGCGCCAGGCCCAGTAACGGGAAAAGGACAAACGTCAGGCCGAACACCAGCAAATGCAGGCGCCAGTGGCCGGCGCCGGCGATGATCGACTCACGAGACAGTTTGGCGCCATGCAGGAAAAACAGCAGCGCGATGGCGATGTTGGTCAGCCAGCCGAAGCCGACCGCGACCTGGCCGCTGGCCGGCAGGAAACTGGCCAGCAGCACGACGCCGATCAGCGTCAGGGTAAAGTTGTCGGGCAAAAAGCGGGGGCGAGTCATGGTCGGTTCATCCGGGGGTTGCCAGTGCGTGCCGACGACTCTAACGTGACTGCCAATTACCGACTAACGCCGAAGGGCCACAAGATGCCGCCTAAAGGACATGACAAAAGCGTGCGGCGCAGCATTCCCGGGCTGCCCAGCCTGCCGCGCCCACTCTACGGGCGCACCGAATCGCTGCCCAATCGCGCCCTGACCCGGCGCCATAGTCACCCGTGGGTGCAGTTGTCCTACGCGATTCAGGGTGTGCTGGAAATCCAGACCAGCGTCGGCCGTTTCGTCGCCCCGCCGGAGCGCGCCGTGTGGATCCCGGCCGGTGTGCCGCATAGGGTATTCAGCTCCCCACACACGGAAATGCGCAGCCTGTACATCGATTGCAGCGTCGCCGGATGGGCGCTTGAGCGTTGTCATGTGCTCGGCGTCAGCGATCTGCTCAGGGAACTGATCCGCGCGTTCAGTCAGGTTCCGGTGGAATACGACCAGAGCGGCCCGCATGGCCGCCTCGCCCAGGTCATCCTCGATCAACTGGCCGAAGCGCCGCAGATCGACTTGATGCTGCCGTTGCCGCAAGACGTGCGCTTAAAGCAGATCTACCAGAGCCTGGAACACCATCCGGAACAGCAAACCACGCTGAGCCACTGGAGCGAAAAGTTCGGCGTCACCGAAAAGACCCTCACCCGCCTGTTTCTGCGCGACACCGGCCTGACCTTCCGCGCCTGGCGCCAGCGCTTGCGCCTGCTCGGTGCGCTGACACCGTTGGAGAAAGGTGAACGCGTCACCGATGTTGCGCTGGCCTGTGGTTACGACTCGACGTCGGCGTTTATCGCGGCGTTTCGTCAGCAGTTTGGTGAAACGCCGGGAGAGTTTTTTCGCTGATCAGCGATCCGCCAGTTCTTCCAGCAAGTCCGCTGACGGCACGAAATACAGGCTACCAGTCACGGCCGTGCTGAAATCCAGCAACTTGTCGTAATTACCCGGTGGCTTGCCGACGAACATGTTTTCCAGCATCTGCTCCATCGGCTCCGGCGAGCGTGCGTAGCCGATGAAGAAGGTGCCGAACTCCCCTGCTCCTGGCCGGCCGAACGGCATGTTGTCACGGAGGATTTTCACTTCCTCGCCGGCAGCGTTGGTGATGGTGGTCAGCGCACTGTGCGAGTTGCTCGGTTTGACCGCGTCATCCAGTTCAATATCGGACAGCTTGGTGCGACCAATCACGCGTTCCTGAGCTTCAACGCTCAAACCGTTCCACGCGGTCATGTTGTGCAGGTATTTCTGCACCAACACGTAACTGCCGCCGCTGAAACCCGGATCTTCGTCACCGACGATGGTGAAGTTGAGCGCTTTGCGCCCGACCGGGTTTTCCGTGCCGTCGACAAAACCGATGATGCTGCGCATGTCGAAATAGCGGAAACCTTGCACTTCGTCGACCACCGTCACCGCATCGCCGAGAACCGCCATGATTTGCGTGGCCAGTTCAAAACACAGGTCCATTTGATCGGCGCGAATGTGTAGCAAGAGGTCACCCGGGGTTGCCGGAGCGTGCCGCCCTTCCCCGCCAAACTCACGGAAACCATG
Source organism: Pseudomonas sp. SCA2728.1_7 (assembly GCF_018138145.1). Lineage (NCBI taxonomy): Bacteria > Pseudomonadati > Pseudomonadota > Gammaproteobacteria > Pseudomonadales > Pseudomonadaceae > Pseudomonas > Pseudomonas sp. SCA2728.1_7. The sequence continues at coordinate 1,341,551 of NZ_CP073104.1, forward strand.
CAGTGACGCTGGTCGTGGATGGCCGAACAGGCGATCCCAGGCGTTCGAGGAAAAGCCGCAGATGCAGGTCAGATTGCCGGTCGGTACGCGCTTGCCGACCGAACGCACCAGCCCGGCGACATCGCCGCACCAGTCTTTCACGGTTTGCGCCGCTTCAGCCCCCGCATTCAGCGTCGCGACGATGAAAATCGCGCTGCTGGTGATCGGACTGCACACCGCTTGAGGTTCGAGAATGTCGGTATTCATCGTTGAAAACATTGCTCCGTAAAAAGTGCCCGAGCTGTCAACGAGGGCGGATAGTTCGTTTTTATCGAACTGTTGCGCAGAAATAAACGATTTTTCTTTGCCGCAAAGTCGTCGCTAGCATGGCCTCGTCTGACCCCAATCCAAGAATAGACAGGGAGCGTGACATGCCAGCCACAAACATCAATATCGGCGAACCGTGGATGTGGGGCGCCTTCATCGTCTTCGTGCTTGCCATGCTGGCATTGGACCTGTTCGTCTTCGGTGGACGCAAGGCGCATCGGGTGTCAGTGCGCGAAGCCTTGTCCTGGGTCATCGCCTGGTGCCTGTTGGCGCTGAGTTTCGCCGCCCTGCTCTGGTGGTATCTGCACGGTGCGTTCGGTGCCGAGATCGCCCGGGAAAAAACCCTCGAATTCCTCACCGGTTATCTGATCGAGCAATCGCTGTCGATCGACAACATGTTCGTCTTCGTGATGATCTTCAGCTACTTCGCCGTACCGCCCGAATTGCAGCGGCGAGTGCTGCTGTACGGCGTGCTCGGGGCGATCGTAATGCGCGCGGTGATGATTTTTGCCGGGGTGTGGCTGGTGTCGCAGTTTGAATGGCTGCTGTATGCGTTCGGCGTGTTCCTGATCTTCACCGGGATCAAGATGCTGGTGTTTGCCGACCACCAGCCGGACCTGGACAAGAATCCGTTGCTGCGCTGGGTGCGCGGGCATATGCGCATCACCAGCGGGTTTCATGGCGAACGGTTTTTCGTCCTGCAAAACGGCGTGCGCTGGGCCACGCCGATGTTTCTGGTGCTGGTGCTGATCGAGGCCAGTGACCTGATGTTCGCGGTCGACAGCATCCCGGCGATCTTCGCCGTGACGACTGACCCGTTCATTGTCTTCACGTCGAATATCTTCGCGATCATGGGATTACGCGCGCTGTATTTTCTGCTGGCGGACATGGCTGACCGCTTTCACTTGCTCAAGTATGGGCTGGCGATTGTGCTGGTGTTTATCGGTGGAAAGATGGTGTTGATGCCGTGGCTGCACATGCCGGTGGAGTGGTCGTTGGCGGTGGTGGGTGGGGTGATCCTCGGCTCGGTTTTGCTGAGCCTTGTCATCACCCGAAATGCTGAACGCAGCACCGAATGACACACCACAAAACACTGTGGGAGCGAGCCTGCTCGCGATAGCGGTGTGTCAAACGACGCGATGTTGACTGATCTGGCGCTATCGCGAGCAGGCTCACTCCTACAGGGGGAGCGGTGTTATTTGTCAGATTTGATACTGGTCCATACGCGAGTACGCACGCGCTCAAGTTTCTGCGGCAACGGTTGCACGACGTAGAGGTTTTTCAGCGCTTCCGGGGTCGGCGTCAGGTTCGGGTTGTCGGTGATTTCCTTGTTGATCAGCGGCATCGAATCTTTGTTCGCATTCGGGTAGCCGAGGAAGTCGCTGATCGGCGCGATCACCTTCGGGTCGAGCAGGTTGTTGAGGAATTCATGCGCCTCGGTGACGTTCTTCGCGCTTTTCGGAATGGCGAAGGTGTC